>CAVECB010000020.1:0-32410 GCA_963614215.1 Ruthenibacterium lactatiformans | reverse complement strand
TGCAATACATTGCAGAGCGTGACGCTGGGCGCGGCGTTTGATTTTCTTACGAGCGGCACGTCTCCCTATCTGCCTGCGCCGAGCAGCAGCTACATTACGGGCGCGGACGGCAACTGGTACGACACGACCACCGACACGGGCTACACCCCGGCCAACCTCGCCACCTTCCACAACGCCCTAAACGAGACCCGTACCTACGTGGCCATCAAGCCGACCAACTACTACTGGCTTGCCGCGGCGGGTGCGTCCGATCCGAGCGACGAGACGGCCATGATCAAGAAGCAGTCTGGTATCGACGAGGACTTGGCGGTTTTGCACGGCACGAAAACGGAGACATCTTCTGGTGAAGACAAAGATGCCGTCACCACGAGGTGGAAGAGCTACATGAACGGAGACACGCGCCTGTACGCCAATTGGAAGGGCTCTGATGCGGGCACGGGCGCAAACCGCTGGGTTGAATTCCGCATCCTCCAAGTCGGCGAGCACGATGGCGATGGAAGCGCCGTGACCTTTATGGTCACGCACGGATTGACCGAGGCGCTGGCGATGAACACCGCTTCTACAAATGAAACGGGTTGGAGCGGGTCTACGATGCGGCAAACTTTGAATACCGCCGGCGGCTACCTTAAAACCGGGCTTTCCGAACTCGTCAGCTCCGGGCACGTCAAAGCCGTGAACAAAGAGGGTGTCGTGAACAACTCCGGCACGATCACCACGACCACCACATCTGACGAGTTTTGGATTCCGTCGTATAGCGAGCTGTACGGAAAAGACGTCGGCTACATTTCGGACGGAACGCTGGAAAACGAGGGCTCGCAATATGCGTGGTGCCAAGCGAATGTGACCAATCCGAAGGGTAAGAACGCAAACCTCACAGGCAATTTCAAACGCCGCGATGGAACCAACCCCTCATCGTTTACGACGTATTACACGTGGTTGCGAACACCGTATTACACAACCAATAATTGCTTTGCCACGCTCGACCCCGATAGCGGAAGTCCTTATACCAGTACTTCCAGCTCTGCGAGCCGCAAGTACGGAGTGCCATTGTGCTTTGCGATGTAGGCGGGCGTTTGGCGCCGGGCATAGCCGCCAATCAGGTGCCGGGCGCAGCTGCCGACTGCGTATTTTGTAGAAGGGCGCCGGGTCTGTTTCGGCGCCCCTACTCGCACAAGGCGGCAACTCTTGATTTTTCGGCGGTTTGGACCGACGTTTTTCGGCGATTTCATTAGTCATTTTTCGGCGGATTCACTCTTTGTTTTTCGGCGAAAATGTCGGAAAATCACGATTGAAAATATCGGAAAATCTCGATTGAAAATGCCGGAAAATCACGATTGAAAATATCGGAAAATCTCGATTGAAAATGCCGGAAAATCACGATTGAAAATATCGGAAAATCTCGATTGAAAATGCCGGAAAATCACGATTGAAAATATCGGAAAATCTCGATTGAAAATGCCGGAAAATCACGATTGAAAATATCGGAAAATCTCGATTGAAAATGCCGGAAAATCACGATTGAAAATGTCGGATTTTCCGAAACGGGCTGTTTGCAACATGCGTGGTCGACGCGAACACCTTTTTCGGGCGCGATGCTCTAGACTGTGGCGCGGCCGTCTGCCGGCAGACGCGGCGGCTACACAACACAGACAAGACGGACAATACGGACAAGACGGGCGATACGGACAAGCGACACGACATGGGTGAACACGAGACAAGAAGACCGGAGCTTTTGGCGCCGGCGGGTGGACGCGCGGCCTTCGAGGCGGCGGTGGCGGCAGGCGCCGATGCCGTCTATTTGGGCGCGGGCGGATTCAACGCGCGGCGCAACGCCGACAACTTCGACGCGGTCGACCTGCGGGCGGCGTGCCGCGATGCGCACCTGCATGGATGCGCGATCTATCTGGCGGCCAACACCCTTGTCATGCCGGGCGAGATGGACGAGGCGCTTTCCCTTGTGGCAGATGCCGCCGAGGCGGGTGTCGACGCGGCCATCGTCCAGGACATGGGGCTGGCGGCGCTGGTCAGGCGCGAGCTGCCCAAACTGCCCCTGCACGCCTCGACGCAGATGAACATACGCGGCCTGCGCGGTCTGGAAATCGCGCGCAAAATGGGCTTTTCGCGCGTGACCCTTGCCCGCGAGCTGTCGGTAGAGCAGGTGGCGCGTCTTGCTGGCGAGGGCATGGAGCTGGAGGTGTTCGCGCACGGTGCCCTGTGCATATGCGAGTCGGGCCAGTGCCTGTTCAGCTCGATGGTGGGCGGGCGCAGCGCGAACCGCGGCGTGTGCGCGCAGCCCTGCCGCCTGCCGTATACGCTCGTCGACGCAAGCGGGCGCACTGTCCCCACAGACGGCGAGTTTTTGCTTTCGCCCAAGGACTTGAACACGCTCGACATGCTGCCCCGCCTCGTGGCGGCAGGCGTCGCGTCGCTCAAAATCGAGGGACGCATGAAATCCCCCGAGTACGTCTCCAGCGTGACGGCCGCCTACCGTGCCGCGCTCGACCGGGTCTGCGAGGCGCCCGAGGGCTTTGCCCCGACAGACGACGAACGCGCACAGGTGGCCGAGGCGTTCACCCGCGGTTTCACGGGTGGATATCTCGCCGGCGTGCGCGGATCCGAGCTGATGGGCTGCAAGCGCCCCAACAACCGCGGGGTGGCCGTCGGGCGCGTGGCCGGGTTTGCGGGCGGGCGTGTGCGCGTGAAGGCCACGCAGCCCATTTCGCGAGGCGATTTGCTCGAGATATGGACCCAGCACGGGCGTGTCATGCACGAGGCCGGCGCCGCCGACGGCGACGTCGTGGACGGCAAGCACGTGGAGTTGCGGGTGAAAGGGGCGGTCAGCACGGGCGATCGCGTGTTCCGTGTGCGCTCGGCGGCCCTGCGCGAGGCGTGCGAACGCCGGACGGCGCAAGGTTGGAGCGTGCCGCTGGACTTCACGGTGAAGATGGAGATTGGCGCGCCGTTAGAGATTTGCGTGCGCGATGCGGACGACGTCGAAGGGCGTGCCGCAGGTGATGCGGTCGAGCCCGCGCGCACGAAGGCCGTCTCGCGTGATGACGTCGTCGCCCATGTGGGGCGCTTGGGCGCCACCTGCTATGCGGCGCACGGTTGGGACGTGTGGCTGTCCGAGGGTGCGGGCATCGGGTTTTCGGCCTTGCACAAGCTGCGCGACCGCGCGCTTGCCGCGTACGAGGAGCGCAAGCTGGCCGCCTGGGATGCCGGTAGGCGCCGCCCGCCTGCGGCCGCGCTCGACTTTGCGGGCGTCGTGGACATGAGCGAACAGGCCACCTTCACCACGCGCATCGATTTTTCCGACACCGACATAGCCTGCGAGCTGGAGGAATTCGAGCCGGGACGCGCCATAGGACCGAAGCTCTACGCGACGAACTTGCACGCGGTGCAGGCGTGGGCGGCGCTCGGCGCGAGCTTCGTGTGGCTGTCGCCCGAACTGACCATCCACCAGATGAAGCTCATCGCCGATGAAAGCCCGCTGCCGCTCGGGCTGGTCGTGGCCGGCCGCCAGGAGCTGATGGTGTCCGGGCACTGCTTTTTCACGGCGGCCGGAGAGTGCGACGGGCGTTGCGCGCGCTGCAGGCGGCGCGAGGCCGGCTGGCGCCTGCGCGACCGCAAGGGCTACGAGTTTCCCATCGCAGCAGGCACCGACGGGCGCGGCCATCTCTACAACGCCGTGCCGCTCGACGTGGCTCATGCCGTGCCCGACCTGCTGGGCGCCGGGCTTGTGGGCTTTGCCGTGGATACGACCCTCATGGGCGAGCGCGAAGCCGAAGACGAGTTCTACCGCGTGCGCCGCGCCGTGGCCGGAAAGCCGCAGAAAAAACGCGAGGGCACCACGAGCGGCCACGTCTTCCGCCCCGTGGCGTGAAGCGGCCGCTTCGCCACCCCTTTCACCGTCGCGCACGGCGGGGCGCATGGTATGCTTGCAGGCTATGTAGGCGCTAGAGGGCCGCAGCACGGCGGCGCCTGCGCGAACGCACACGACGAACAGGAGAAAGGCGCAGCGAGTCAGATGCTTTCCACCGACGAACAACTGCACATCATCCAATCCGGCACGGCGCAGCTCGTGCCCCTGGCCGACCTGAAGAAAAAACTTGACCGCGGCACGCCGCTCAACATAAAGCTGGGCGTGGACCCCACGAGCCCGGACCTGCACATCGGGCACGCCGTGCCCCTGCGCAAGCTGCGCCAGTTCCAAGACCTCGGCCACAAGGTCACGCTCATCATCGGCGACGGCACCGCGCTGATTGGCGACCCGTCCGGGCGCAACTCGACGCGCCCGCAGCTCACGTCCGCGCAAATCGCGGCCAACGCCCAGACCTACATGGATCAGGCCATGAAGATTCTCGACCCGGCCAAGACCGAGGTCGCGCACAACGCCGATTGGATCTGCAAGCTCGATTTGGCCGGCTTGCTGGAGCTGTGCGCGCACTTCACCGTGGCGCGCATCCTCGAGCGCGACGACTTCACCAAGCGCTACCAAGGCCAGGTGCCCATCGCGCTGCACGAGTTCCTCTACCCCGTCATGCAGGCCTACGACTCGGTGATGATCGAGGCCGACGTCGAGCTGGGCGGCAACGACCAGCTCTTCAACCTGCTGGCCGGCCGCGAGCTGATGGAGAAGAAGGGCATGGAGCCGCAGGTTGCGCTCACGCTGCCGCTGCTGGAGGGCACCGACGGCACGCGCAAGATGAGCAAGTCCTACGGCAACTACATCGGGCTGACGGATGCGCCGGCCGAGATGTTCGGCAAGGTCATGAGCATCCCCGACGCGCTGATGCCGCGCTACTACCGCCTGGCCACGGCGCTGTCTGTCGACGAAATGGACGAGGTGGAGCGCGCGCTGGCGGCAGGCGAGGCCGACCCCAACCAGGCCAAGCGCCGGCTCGCCCGCGAGATTGTGGCCATCTACCACGACGAAGCCGCGGCGCACGAGGCCGAGGCCGCGTTCGACCGCCAGTTCAAGGACCACGAGGCGCCCGAGGACGTGCCGGAAGTGGCCGTGGCGCTTGACGAGGACGCGGACAAGGGCGGCGTCTATCTGCCGCGCGTGCTGGCCGAGGCGGGTCTGGCACCCAGCAACGGCGAGGGGCGGCGCCTCATCGATGGCGGCGGCGTGAAGGTGAACGGGACAGCCGTCGCGGCCGGCAACTATCACGTGCCCGCCGCCGAGTTGTCCGGCGCGATGCTGCAGGTGGGTAAGCGCAAGTTCGCGCGGCTCGCGTAGGACGCGGGCACAAGACATTTGCATGAGGGCGCGCCGCATGGGGGCGGCGTGCCGACGCGCGGGGGGGCGCGTAGGGCGACGTGTGCGGCGACGCATGGGACGGCGGCGCAGGACGGTGTGCGGGACGGTGTATAGGGCGGCGGCGCAACAGGGCGCATGCGGGCTTTCACCATCTACCGCACGCGCCCTGCGCTATACTTGCCCCTGTTCGCTTGCGTCGGGGAGTGGCGCAGTCTGGTAGCGCGCCTGCTTTGGGAGCAGGATGTCGCAGGTTCAAATCCTGTCTCCCCGACCATTTACCACTTCAAAAGGGAGGCACGCATGCCCACGCACATCATCCTTATCATCGTCGCGGTCATCGTCGTCGTGTTGCTCGTGGCTGGCATCTACGTCGTCCAGCAGCAGTACGCCGCCATCATCGAGCGCTTCGGCAAGTACCATCGCACCTCTACCGCCGGCATCCACGTGCGCATACCGCTTGTGGACCGCATCGCGGCCAAGGTGCCTCTGCGCATCCAGCAGCTCGACCAGACCATCACCACCAAGACCAGGGACAACGTTTTCGTCTCGCTGTCCACCTCGGTGCAGTACCGCGTGGACCCGGCCAACATCGAGGCGGCCTACTACGAGCTGCAAGACCCCGAGGCGCAGATTTCGTCCTACATCGAGGACAACATCCGCAACGCCGTGCCGAACCTCATCCTCGACGAGGCCTTCGTGCAAAAGGACAAGCTGGCCCTCGACGTCGAGCAGACGCTGAAGGAGTCCATGAGCTCGTTTGGCTACATCATCATCAAGACGCTGGTCACCGATATCAACCCGTCGGCCGAGGTGCGCGACGCCATGAACGCCATCAACGAGGCCGAGCGCAAGAGGGTCGCGGCCAAGGAGCTGGCCGAGGCCGACAAGATCACCATGATCACCCGCGCCGAGGCCGAGGCCACCAAAAACAGGCTGCACGGCGAGGGCATCGCGGCGCAGCGCCAGGCCATCATCGACGGCCTGCGCAAATCGCTCGTGGACATGAAGCAGGAGGGCCTGACCGAAGGCGAGGTCATGTCCGTCATCTTGACGCAGCAATACCTCGACACCATGAACAACATCTCGGCCAGCGACAACACGAAGGTGCTGATGATGCCGAGCAACATCGATGCGGCCGCCCAAATTCGCGACACTATCATTCAGGCGCACGAGGCCGACGTGAGGTAGGACGCGGCCATGTTCGGGGACAACAACAACGATTTTCTGGAGCAAAAGCGCCGGGAGAAGGGCACGCGACGCACCGGGAAGCAGGCGCGGCCTGCGGCGAAGGCCACGACCGGCTCTACGGTGAAAGATACGATGCGCCCTGCGGCGGGCGACGCGGCGAAGGCCGGCGCGGGCGCGAAGAAAAGAGCCGGCGCGCAGGGCACGCGAGGCGCCGCTAGACAGGCAGGTGCCTCCATCGCGAAGAAGACCGCGTTCATCACGGGCGCCATCGTGGTGGTGCTCGTCGCGCTGTCGTGGATTTTCGACTGGCCGAACATCCCGGGCGGCGGGCACAGCTCGGGCTCGCACATTACCGCGGGCGACAGCGCGCAAAGCGACAGCTCGGACTCGTACAGCTATTCCAGCACTTTTGCCTACCCGAAGGCTGCGAGCCTAGCCCAAGACACGGTCTGGGAGTTCGACCTCGATGGCCAACGCTGCATATGCGCTGTGCTGGACGTGGACATCGACGAGGGAAAGGATGGGACGATGATCAGCGGGATGGTCGAGTCGCCGGACACGTACCAGGCCATTTCCTATGACATCGGCTCCTACTACACGCTGGACACCTCGTTTACAGAGGCCAACGAGGTCGCCATGAAGAGCGGCTACTACTGCAAGGGCACCGCGATTGTGCTGGCCAAGCTCATCGCGACCAACGACAACGGCTACACCATACAGGTCTACAAGGAAGACTACAGCTCCATCCCTGTAAGCGTCGCGCCCTCGCAGGTGAAAAAGACCTCCAAGGAAGAGGTCGCGGACGCCATCGTGCGCCTCGGCACAGACAATGCGAACGTGAAGGCTTCCATCGATTGGTACAACAGCATCTACCCGTCCTATTCGTCGTCTTCTTCCTCGTCCTCCTCGTATTCGTCTGCGACGTAAAGGGGCGCACAGCCTCCCCTTCGCCGCCTGCCGCCTGCGCGCCCCGTCGCATCTGCTTGCGACATAACACCCGCCCCGTACCCGGAAAGGAGGCGCCTCGATGTCTGCGCTGCGCAAGATGTTTTTGGTCGTGGTCATGCTCGCGGGCCTGTGCCTGCTGGCATATCCCCACGTGGCCAGCTGGCTGTTCGAGCGTGCCGCCGTCCAGGTGACGGAAAGCTACGACGAGACGGTGGCCAGCACCTCCGAGCAAGACCTCGAGGCCGCGTGGGCAAAAGCTGTCGAGTACAACGAGAATCTCTACGGCAACCCCGTGCACGACCCGTTCATCGAGGGCTCGGGCATGGTCATGGCCGACAACTACTACCAGGTGCTCGACTTGGACGGCAGCGGCCTGATGGGGCGCATCTCCATCCCCAAGATATCGGTGAACCTGCCCATCTACCACGGCACCTCCGAGGCCACGCTGGCCAAGGGCGTCGGACATCTGGAGGGCTCGTCGATGCCCACTGGCGGCACCGGTACACACACCGTCTTCACGGGGCACTCGGGTTTGGTGAACGCGAAGCTCTTCACCGATCTGGAAGAGTTGCAGGCAGGCGACCGTTTCTTTGTGAAAATCCTCGACAAGACGCTTGCCTACGAGATTGACCGCCTACTGGTAGTCGAGCCGGAAGACACCGCCGAGCTGCGGCGCGTGGCCGACAAGGACTACTGCACACTCGTCACCTGCACGCCCTACGGCGTGAACACGCACCGCCTGCTCGTGCGCGGGCACCGTGTGGACTACACCCCCGAAGACGAGGCCGAGGAGGCCGAGGCGGCCGGCGCGGGTGGCCTCACGCATGAACAAATCATCTTGATCGCCAGTGCGGTGGGGGCGGTGCTGGGCGTGGTCGTCGTGGCGTTGCTTGTGCGGCGGCGCCTGCGCAAGAAGGAAGCCGATGAGGCGGTGGACGAGGCGCTCGAAGAGGCGTTTGAAGGGGCGCCCGACGAGGCAACCGGCGCACCGACGAGGGCAACAACGGGCGATGCGGCAGGTACAGTAGCAGACGTAGCAGCGGGCGAGGCGGCCGCCGGAGCGGTCGTTGAAGCGGCCGACGAGGCAATTGACGAGCTGGAGCAGCAGAAGGCAGAGGCAATTGCGGCCATCGCGGCGGCTGCACGTGCAGACCTGGCGGCACGCGGCTGGCCGGGGTTTGACGCTCGCGATGCCGAGCCAAAGAAAAGGGGAGGCGAGCCCGATGGAAAAACAGGAGAAGACGTCTGAGTCGAAAAAGGGGCCGATTCTCACGCGGCGGCGCGTGCTCGTGGGCGCGGCCGGACTGATGGCGGCGGCCGGCGCCGGCCTTATCGCCTACCCTTACATAAACGAGGCGCTCTACCGCAACGAGGTCGCCGGCCTGCGCGAAGATTTCGAGAAGCGTGCTCAGGGCACGGGCGCGAGCGGGGCGGGCTCGGACGGCTCGGGTCGCCACATCGACGTCGAGGGGCTCTACGCCTATCTGCGCGCCGAAAACGAGCGCCTGTTCACCGAAGGGCAAAAAGAGCTCGTGGACGCCTTCAGCTACCTGCAGCCGGCGGTGGATCTGTCCGCATGGGGCATCGAGGACAATATCATCGGCTTTCTGCGCGTGCCCGCCATCGACATCGACCTGCCCATACGCCTGGGCGCCAACGACGAGCAGATGGCGCGCGGCGCCGTGCACCTGACCCAGACGAGCTACCCCATAGGCGGCGACAACACGAACTCCGTCATAGCCGGCCACCGCGCGCACAGCCGCGGTCTGTCCATGTTCGTGCACGTGCCCGACCTGCAGATAGGCGATGCCGTCTACGTGGACAATTTCCGCGAGACGCTCACTTATCGCGTTGTCGAGACGAAGGTCATCGAGCCGAAGGCGACCAACACTATACGCATTCAGGCAGGCCGCGACCTCCTCACCTTGATCACCTGCCATCCTTACGGCGTGAACACGCACCGTTTCGTCCTCTACGCCGAGCGCGCTTGACTATAATCAACGCCTGAAACCGGCCGCAGCCCACGATGCCTGCGCACCCGGATGGCGGCATGCGGTGCGCTTTTGCCCGCAGGCCGCACCGAGACAACGCGGGCCACAGGAGAGCACATGACGCACGAACCCTTCTTCATCACCACGCCCATCTACTACGTGAACGGCGAGCCGCACATCGGCACGGCCTACACCACCATCGCCGCCGACGCGGTGGCGCGTGCCATGCGCATGGAGGGGCGCGACGTACGCTTTCTCACCGGCCTCGACGAGCACGGCCAGAAGGTGGCCGAGGCGGCTGCCGAGCATGGCATGACCCCGCAGGAGTGGTGCGATTCGCAGGTGCCGCAGTTTGCCGAGCTATGGAAGACGCTCGGCATATCCAACGACGACTTCATCCGCACGACCCAGGCCCGCCACGAGCGCGGCGTCCAGCAGTTCATGCAGCGTCTGAAGGATGCGGGCTATCTCTACAAGGCGGCCTACGAGGGTTGGTACTGCATCCACGAGGAGACCTACTACACCGACTCCGAGGCCGTCGAGATAGACGGCCAGAAGTGCTGCCCCGACTGCCGCCGCCCGCTGCGCTACGAGAAAAACGGCGAGGAGAACTGGTTTTTCAAGCTCTCGGAGTTCGGCGATAGGCTGCTCGCGCTCTATGACGCGCAGCCCGATTTCGTGAACCCGCCCATACGCGCAAACGAGGTGCGCGCCTTCGTGGAAAGCGGCCTGCACGACCTGTCCGTCAGCCGCTCCAGCTTCGACTGGGGCGTGCCGCTGCCTTTTGACCCCGACCATGTGGCCTATGTGTGGGTGGACGCGCTAATCAACTACATCACGGCGCTGGGCTACGGCAGCGACGATGCGGCCGACTTCGAGCGCTACTGGCCGGCGGACTTCCACTTCGTGGGCAAGGACATCATCCGCTTCCATTGCGTCATCTGGCCGGCCATGCTCATGGCCGCCGGGATGCCGCTGCCGCGTCACGTGTTCGCGCACGGCTTTCTGATGGCCGCCGACGGCTCGAAGATGTCGAAGTCCAAGGGCAATGCGCTGTATCCGGCCGAGCTGGTGGATCGCTACGGCGTGGATGCTTATCGCTACTACTTCTGCGCGGACGTGAAGTTCGGCGCGGATGGCAATATCGGGCACGCGCGCATGACCGAGGTCTACAACACCGACCTGGCCAACACTTACGGCAACCTGTTCAGCCGCGTGAGCAACATGGTGGGCAAGTACTGCGGCGGCGTGGTGCCCGAGGTGGGTGCGTCTGGCGCGTCGGGCGCGGGTGAAGGCGCCGGGGCGGGTGAAGCCGCGGACGCCGCAGGTGAAGGCGATGAAGGCGAAAACCCCCTGCGCGCGATAGCAGACGGGCTGTACCCCCGCTGGCACGAGGCCTTTGCCCACATCGATTTCGCGGGCGCGACCGGCGCCGTCATGGAGCTGTTGCATCGCGCGAACCTCTACGTGGAGACGGCCGCGCCGTGGAATCTGGCCAAAGACCCCGCGCACGCCGACGAGCTGGCCGCCGTGCTCTACAACGCGCTCGAGGCCTGCCGCATCGCCGCGCTCTACCTCGCGCCCTTCATGCCGTCTACGAGCGCCGAGCTGCTGGCGCGCATGGGTCTGCCTGCGCCGCAGGAGTGCCGCGACATCGAGGCGGCATGCGCGTGGGGCGGGCTGCCGGCGGGCAACGCGGTGGAGAAGGGCGAGCCGCTCTTTCCTCGTCTGGAAAAACTCGACGCCGACGCGGGGACTGCGGGTGCCAAGAGTGCCAAGGGCTCCAAGGGCTCCAAGGCCACCGCGCCCGCCCGAGCCTGAGGCTTTCCGAGGAGGCGCGTCTTCACCATGGCGATATCGGATTTCAAGGACTTCGGCGCGCGCGACTGCGCTTTTCGCACCTCGAAGGGCAAGGAGCGCCCCGCGCCGAACCTGCCCGCGGGCGTTGCGTTTGCCGACACGCATTGCCATATGGGCATGCTGGCCGACCCGGCGCTTGCCCTTGCCCGCGCGGCGCATTTCGGCTTCGGCTTCCTCATGTGCATGACCGACCCGGGCGATCGCGACGATGCGAACGAGGGGTATCTGGGCGCGCGCGAGGCCTATGCGGCCGCCGACGCGTGGCGCGAACAGGCCAACGTGCTGCTTGCTGCTTGGGGCGAGGCGGATGTTGAACTGCCGCGCCTGCGCTTTGCCGCCGGCGTCCATCCGCACAACGCCAAGCACTACGAGGAAAGCCTCGATGCCCTGCTGGAGCTGCTGCACGACCCAGCCACGGGCTGCCTAGGCGAGATAGGCCTCGACTACCACTACGACCTCAGCCCCCGTGAGATGCAGCGCGAGGTCTTCGCCGCGCAGCTGCGGCTTGCCCACGAGACGGGGCTGCCCGTGTCTTTGCACGTGCGCGAGGCCCACGACGACGCCCTCGAGATACTGCGCCGCGAGGGCGTGCCGGATGCCGGTTGCATACTGCACTGCTTTAACCTCGATGCGCGTGTGCTTGCGCCTTTTGTGGAGCTGGGCTGCCACGTGGCCTTCGGAGGGCCGCTCACCTTCAAGAAAAGCTGGGAGACGCGGCGTGCAGCCCTCGACGTGCCGTTTACGCGCCTGCTGGTGGAAACAGATGCGCCCTTCATGGCGCCCGAGCCCCTGCGCGGCACCCTGTGCATGCCCGACTACAGCCTCTTCGTCGCACGCGAGTTGCTCGACTGCTTCGGGTACGCGGGCGTCGACGTGGCCTTGTCCGCGCTGAACCCGCGCGAAAGCGACGTGGCCGCGGGGGCCGAGCTGCTTGCCTGCCCGCCCGATTTCGCGGCGCTGCAGGCGGGGCTGTCCGAGGCAGATTTCGCCCGGCAGCTCTACGACAACGCCGTCGGGCTGCTCGACCGCGAGCCGACCGCCTGGCAGCGCGCGTGAACGGCGCCGCACCCGACATCCTCGTTTTGTGTGGTTCGCCGCACGAGGGCGGCGCGTCCGAGCAAGCGGCGGTAATCCTGGAATCGCAGCTGGCCCGACTTGGCGCGGCGACGACTCTGTGGCGCTTGTCTGCGCACCCAGTCGCGGCCTGTCGCAACTGCGGGGGTTGCGCGGGCAGCGGGGAGTGCGTCGTCGCGGACGCCTGGCACGTGCTTTCGCGCCACATGGACGCCTGCGATGCGCTCGTGGTGGTCGCGCCCGTCTACTTCGCCGGCCCTTCCGCGCACCTGAAGGCGGCGCTCGATCGCTGCCAGACCTATTGGACGCGCAAATACCGCCTGCACGCACCCCTGCCCGCCGCGCGTCCGGCGCATCTCGTGGTGCTGGGCGAGGGGGGCGACCCTTTCGGCACGGGCGCCCTCGAAACCGTGTGTACAAGTGCTCTGAACTGCGCGAACCTGCGCATCGAAGGGCGGGTGAAGCGCTTCATCGGCTGCGGCGCGCCCGAGGGTGCCGCACTTGCCGCACTTGCCCGCGAGGTGCTTGGAAGCGCTGTCCACGGCGAAAGCGAGGATGAAAGCGCCGGGCACGGTGCAGACGACGCAATTGACGCGATAGCGGGGTGCCCGCGATGAACTCGCCGCTTGCCAGCCCGAAAGAGACCCGTGCGGTGCTCGAGCGTTTCGGCTTGTCCGCCAAGCACCGGCTCGGCCAAAACTTCCTCATCGACGACAACGTGGTGGGGCGCATCCTAGAGCTGTCCGGGCTTGTAGACGGCGAGGGAGAAGGCACCCCGTCAGGCGCTCCGGCGTGCGCGGACGCGGCCACCGAGGGTGCTGCCGTGCCGGGTGAAGGGGGAGATGCCGGCTGCAGCGCCTCCAAGTCCGCCGAGCTACCCTGCGTCGTCGAGGTAGGGCCGGGCATAGGTACGCTCACCTGCGCTTTGTTGCGCCATGCGCGCGTCGTGGCCGTGGAGTGCGACGCGGACCTGCCGCCCGTGCTGGCCGAGACCTGCGCGGCAGACGGCGAGCGCCTGTGCCTCGTGCAGGCAGACGCCCTGAAGCTTTCGCGCACACAGCTGGAGCAGGCCTGCGCACAGCTGGACGCGCCGCTGCCGGACCGCCTGGTGGCAAACCTGCCCTACCAGGTAGCGGCCACGCTCGTGCTTGACTGGCTCGCACGCTTCGATTTCCTGAAGTCCATGACCGTCATGGTGCAAAGCGAGGTGGCCGACCGCATGGCCGCGTCGTGCGGCTGCAAGGATTACGGCGCCTACACGGTGAAGCTTTCCCTGCGCGCGCACGTGGCCGGCCGCTTCGCCGTCGCGCCGACTTGCTTTTCCCCCGCGCCCCACGTGGACAGCGCCGTCGTGCGTATCGAGCGCGGCGCTGCCTTCACCGCAGACGACGGTCTCTCGCCTGCCGAGCTGGCCGCCGCCTCAGAACCCGCCACCATCGATGCCGCTTGTGCGCTGGCAGACGCCGCCTTTGCCCAGCGCCGCAAGACCATACGCAACTCGATGAAGAGCCGCTACGACGCCGCGACGATAGACACCCTGCTTGCCGCCTGCAATATCGCGCCGCAGGTTCGCGCCGAGACCCTGCCGCCTGCCGCCTATTTGCGCATGGCCTGCGCCCTCGTCGCCCTGTGACCCGCTTCACCATCCGCGTCCCTCATGCCCATGCGCTCGCCCGTCGTACGCGACGCACAAACCCTGTAGCCTGCCTCACCGCCCGCATCCGTTGCGCCCGTGAGGTTTCGCGACGGTAAAGCATTCCGCGCGCTCCTTGAACCGAAGTGCCCGCGACAGCTAGAATCTTTCCCCACATACGACAGCGGCGCCTTCCTCTTCGCGCGGGCGTCTTCCTGCCCATACGCCACCGCGCGCAAAAAGGCCGCGCGCGCAGAAAAGAAAGGTCGCCCATGAAGGTCCTCATCCCCGAAAAGTTCTCGAAAGACGGCATCGCGGTGCTCGAAGCAGCCGGCATCGAGGTCACGTTCAAGCCCGACACCACCCCCGAGCAGCTGCTCGACATGATCGCCGACTACGACGGCCTGATTGTGCGCAGCGCCACGACCGTCACCCGCGAAGTCATCGAGGCCGGCGAAAAGCTGAAGGTCATCGGCCGCGCGGGCGTGGGCGTGGACAACATCGACCGCGAGGCCGCCACCGAGCGCGGCGTCATCGTGTGCAACGCACCGCTGTCCAACGTCGTCTCGGCCGCCGAGCAGACCATGTGCCTCATGCTTGCGGCGGCGCGCAAGACCGCGGCAGCCACGGCCTCCATGAAGGCCGGCAAGTGGGACCGCTCGAAGTTCACCGGCACCGAGCTGTCGGAGAAAACCCTAGGCATCTTCGGTACCGGGCACGTGGGGCGTCTCGTGGCAGAGCGCGCCCGCGCCTTCGGCATGGAGCTTGTGGGCTACGACCCCTATTGCAGCCCCGAGATGGCCGCGCACCTAGGCATCACCCTCTACGACACGGTCGACGAGGTGCTTGCGCTGGCCGACGTCATCACCGTGCACATGCCGCTCACCGACGAGACGCGCAACATGTTCTCCAACCACGAGTTCCAGCAGATGAAAGACGGCGTGATCGTTTTGAACGTGGCGCGCGGCGGCATCATCGACCTCGAGGCACTTGCCACCTACCTGGAAAACGGCAAGGTCGCGGCCGCCGGCGTGGACGTGTGGGAGCACGAGCCGGTTGCCGATTCGCCCATACACCGCTTCGACAACGTCGTCTTGACTCCGCATCTGGGCGCGAGCACGCGCGAGGCGCAGACGCGGGCGGCCACGCAAATAGCCGAGTACGTGATCGCCGGCCTGTCCGGCAAGACGGTCAACACCGTGGTGAACGCCGCGCGAGTGCCCGAGGCGGTCATGGACGAGCTGGGACCGTACATGCCCGTGGCGCAGCGCTGCGGCCAGCTCGCGGCGCAGGTCGCGCGCGGCGGCATCGGCAAGGTCGAGGTGAAGGCCTGCGGCGAGATTGCGAAAACGGACGTTTCGGTGCTGGGTACGGCGGCGCTCGCGGGTGTCATGGCCTGCGGCAGCGAGATTCCGGTGAACATCATCAACGCGGGGTATTTGGCCGAGCAGCGCGGGGTGAGCGTCGAGGTGGACAAAGACCCGCTGTCGGAGGTCTACCCGAGCTATGTGTCCGTCACGGTGCACGCCGGCGACCACGTCGTGACGATGGCGGCCACGCAGGCTCTTGGCCACGATATGCCGCGCATCATCGACTTCGCGGGCTACAAGGTCGATTTCGTGCCCGAGCACAAGGTCGTCGCGCTGGAGTACGTGGACGGCCCTGGGCGCATGGGTAAGATAGGCACGGTGCTAGGCGATGCCGGCATCAGCATCGAGAACATGCAAATTGCCCAAGACGAGACGCGCGAGACGGCCACGGTCTTGATGAACGTGGACAAGCCGGTGGCCCAGCGCCAGCAAGACGAGCTGGTCGCCGCCGTGGACGCGAAGGACTTCGCCCTGATTGAGCTGTAGGCGCGAAACCCGCTAGGAGATGAGGTCGCAGCCCATGTAGGGGCGCAGCGCCTCGGGCACGGTCACGGTGCCGTCGGCGTTTTGATAGTTTTCCAGCACAGCGGCCATGCAGCGACCCACCGCGACGCCCGAGCCGTTCAGCGTGTGGGCGAGGTGCTTTTTGCCGTCGGCGCCCTTGAACTTGATGTTCGCGCGGCGCGCCTGGAAATCGCCGCAGTTCGAGCAGCTCGATATCTCCTTGTAGGCGTTGTAGCTGGGCAGCCACACCTCCAAATCGTAGGTCTGGCGCGCGGAAAAGCCCAGGTCGCCCGTGCATAGGCTGATCACGCGGTAGGGCAGCCCGAGGCCTTGGAGCACGAGCTCGGCCTGGTGCGTCATGTCCTCCAGCTCGGCGTCGCTTCCCTCCGGCGTGGCAAAACGCACCATCTCCACCTTGTCGAATTGGTGCACGCGGATGATGCCGCGCGTGTCGCGTCCGGCGCTACCTGCCTCCTCGCGAAAGCAGGGGGTGAAGGCGCAGTAGCGCAGGGGCAGTGCGTCGCCGTCGAGAACCTCGCCGCGGTGCAGGTTGGTCAGCTGCACCTCGGCCGTCGGGATCATGTACATGCCCTCGCGGGTCTTGAACAGGTCTTCCTCGAATTTGGGCAGCTGGCCGGTGCCCGTCAAGGTCTCGGCGCTGGCCATGGCCGGCACCCACCATTCGGTCGCGTCCGCCTCAATCTGCAGGTTCAACATGTAGTTGATGAGCGCGCGCTCCAGCCTCGCGCCCGCGCCCCGCAGCGCGTAAAAGCGGCTCGCCGCGAGCTTGACCCCACGGTCGAAGTCGATAATGCCCAAGGCAGGGCCTATGTCCCAGTGTGCGGCCGGCTCGAAGTCGAATTCGCGCGGACTGCCCCAGCGGCGCACCTCGGGGTTGTCGTCTTCGCTTTCACCTACCGGCGTGGCATCTGCTGGCATGTTGGGGATGGACAAAAGCTGCGCGTCCAGCTCGGACTCTACCTCGCGCAGCTGCTCGTCGAGGCCCGCGATCTTGTCGCCCACCTCGCCCATCTGCGCCTTGGCGCTCTCGGCCGCGTCCTTTTCGCCGGCGCGCATCAGCTCGCCAATCTGTTTGGACACGCGGTTGCGCTCGGCTTTCAGCGCCTCGGATTGCCCGATCAGCTCGCGGCGGGAGGCGTCCAACTCCAAAAAGCGCTCCATGTCCCAGCTGCTGTGCTGCTGCAGGCACGCCTCGCGCACTTTCTCGGGGTTCTCGCGGATGAACTTGGGGTCGAGCATGAAGGCCTCCTTGGAGCGCGCGGGCATGCCGCCTGCGCCGGTCGAATACGGTTCGGGCAAGTATAGCGCTTGCCGCACGTCGCCGCCTGCATGCGCACGCACGCCTTTTTTTGCGCCCGCGGCAGGCCCTCTTCCATGCACCCGCCTTGCGAGATGGTTTTCGGGTGAGGCCGCCTGCAGGGGTGCTATGATGCCTCCATTGCCTCGGCAGGTAACTGAGAGGCCGCCCACGACGACCACTAGCGAAAGGACCCTGCCATGAGCACCGAGCAAGACGACAAGCAGGCGCGCATCATCTCCATCAACATCTCGAAGAAGAAGGGCACGCAAAAAGAGCCCTGTGAGGAGCCACAGCGCGTCCTCGAGCAGTTCGGCTTGGAAAACGACGCACATTCCGGCGACTGGCACCGCCAGGTCAGCTTCCTTGCCTGGGAGAGCATCGAGAAGGCTCAAGAGATGGGCCTCGATGTTGAGGAAGGCTCGTTTGCCGAGAACTTCACCACGGAAAACATCGACCTGCTCTCGCTGCCCATGGGCACGCAGCTGCGCCTGGGCGACGAGGTGCTCGTCGAGGTCAGCCAGATAGGCAAGGTGTGCCACACGCGCTGCGCCATCTACTACCAGGCAGGCGATTGTATTTTCCCGCGCGAGGGCATCTTCGCCGTTGTCTTGCAGGGGGGTACGGTGGCAGAAGACGACCCCATCGAGGTGGTGAAGATGGGCGACGGGACCTGCGAGTTCTCGCCTGCCGAAGCCATCGAGGAAGTGGAGGCCGCACGCGCCGCCGGCACCTTGTAGAAAAAATGCGCCGCCTGCCGTATGCAGGCGCGCGGCGCACGACATAGGAGAAAGGGCCATATGGCGACACAGACCGAGGGGCAGATAAAGCTCGCCCTGCTCATAGACGCCGACAATGTCTCGGCGAAGTACCTGCCCATCATCATGAACGAGATTCCAAAGTACGGCGTGGCCACCTATCGGCGCATCTACGGCGACTTCACCGACAATCAGATGGCCACGTGGCGTCCCCTGCTGTTGAAAAACGCCATCCAGCCCATGCAGCAGTTCAGCAATGTGAAAAGCCACAAGAAGGGCGAGAAGGCCGGCAAGAACGCGACCGACTCCACGCTGATCATCGACGCGATGGACATACTCTATGCCGACAAGGTGGACGGATTTGTCATCGTCAGCTCCGACAGCGACTTCACCCGGCTGGCCACGCGCCTGCGCGAGAGCAACATGCTCGTCGTGGGGATGGGGCGCAACCAGACCTCTATCTCGTTTCGCCAGGCCTGCACGAAATTCGTGAACATCGAGTACCTCTACAAGCTCGACCAGGGCAAGGAAGATGAGAACGCGGCGCGCACCAAGCAAAAGGCCGAAAAAGAGGCCCACGCGCATGATGTGGACGTGGACGCCGACGACGTCGAGACGACCGTGACCATCGGCGCGGTGGAAAGCGTGCTTGCGGGCGTGATCCGCGACAACGACAACAAAGGGCGCGCGACCTCGCTGTCCGAGGCGGGCAACGCGCTGAACAATAAATTCCCCGATTTCGACGTGCGCAATTTCGGCTACTCGCAGCTCTACAAGATGGTGGGTGAGATGACGCGCTTTGTGCTCGTGCCCACCGACAACGGATACGACGTGATCTTGGCCAACACGGACGCGTCGACAGGGCCGGTGGCCGCGTTTGTCGTCGAGCAGATTGGCAAGACCAAAAACAAGCAGATGTCCATCAACTCGCTGTCCACCGCCGTCTACGAGCGCTTTCCGGATTTCAGCTTGAAGGATGCGGGGTACTCGCAGTTCTACAAGTTCGCCAATAGTGTGGACGGCGTCGTGGTCGAGGGCGCGCTGCGCAAGCAGGCTCGGCTGGAGCGCACGGCCGCCAAGAAGGGGTAGGGGAAATGGCGGCGCTCAAACGCGTGCTCACCTACGGCACCTTCGATTTGCTGCACTACGGGCACATACGCCTGCTGCGGCGTGCGGCCGCCCTGGGCGACTACCTGGTCGTTGCGCTGTCCACCGACGAGTTCAACGCCGAGAAGGGCAAGGAGAGCTTCTATTCCTTCGAGACGCGCAAGGAGATGCTTGAGGCCGTGCGCTACGTCGATTTGGTCATCCCCGAGAGCAGCTGGGCTCAAAAGCTAGACGACGTGCGCGGGTATCACATCGACACCGTGGTGATGGGTGCCGATTGGGCGGGCTCGCCGCGCTTCGAGTGCTTGCGTGGGCTGTGCGAACTGGTATATCTGGAGCGCACGCCCGACATATCGACCACGCAGGTGAAAGACGCGTTGGGCGCGGGGGAATGCTAGCGCATGAGCTCGCTTGTCTGCTACGTCGTCACGTCGCTGGAAAACCGCGCGCGCGAGGAGCTGGCCTTGCGCGACATCGAGTGCCTGCAGGCTGCGGGTGTCTTTGGGGCGGATGCGACGGGTGAAGAGCGCGGCGCGCAGGCATGTGTGCTGGTTGCCGCGCAGACCATGGCCGCTGCCGAGGAGTTGGTCGCGCAGCTGGACACCTCGGTGCCGGCGCATATCTTCGATGCGCGGGTGCACCTGAGCTTTGCCGAGCATGTGATGCTCGCGTTGTCGAAGCGCTATGCGTTGTTCGCACGCGTTTTCGCAAAAAAGTTGAAGCCGGCGCTTGCCCGCGAGGCGCGCGCTTTGCTGAAACGTGCGCGCGAGGACTTGGCCGCAGGCGGCTTGCACGGCGCGGATTTCGAGGGTGCCGCCGATGCTGGCGCTGATGCTGACGTCGATGCCGCCGCCGCCGTTCCCGAGTTCGCGCGCATCGTTTTTCTGGAAGCCCACAACGAATATCTCACGCACGTCTTCTCGGCGGCCGGGCTGCCCGTCGAGGTGCTGGTTCACGAAGGGCTGCCAGACGAGCTGGGCGCGATGCGCCAGGCGCAACGTCTGCTCGGCTTCACGGCTGCTCGCGCCTGCGGCGTCTCCCTTGAAGACGCGCATCTTTCCGAGGAGGCGCGTGCATCTGCGCTCAACGATGCTATCGCCGCGACCCTGCTCGGGCGCCGCGCGTGGCTTGACGATGCGGGTTTCCATTTTTCGGGCAGCATCGCCTTGAAGGGCGCGGGTGATTTCGGCGTGCCGGAATCGCTGCGGCTCGAGACAGCGGAGGGCGTCGTCTTGTCCGAGGCCGATCTGGAGCCGTGGCGGGCGTGCATTGGGGCCGGCCATACCGCCTTCACCATGCCCTTTGCCTTCACCCTCGACGCAGGCCAAGCAGAGAGCCTGCCCCTGGACACGAAGCTCGTTGTGGCGTTTTCCGCCGGCGGTCTGGTGGGGCGTTCGTTCATCCGCTATAGCCGCCGCGATTTCGGCAAGCGCGGCACGGGGCGCGTTGGAGCAATCCTCGTGGACGAGAGCAGCGGCATCACCTGCTTTCTTTGCCAGACCGCCGCCAACTTCTGCCAGCTCGTCTCGCGCAACACCGACCCAGCAGACACGCCGGCTGTGCGTCGCCGCATCCGCCTGGCCTGGGCGTCGTCCAAACTTTTGCCCGCGCGCGGCAACATCGTCTTGTGGGAGAAATTCTCCTCGCGCTACGAGGAGAGCGCCCGCCGTGTCTACGAGTATATGGTGGACGCTGGCGACGAGCGCGCACGTTTCATCTTGGATGGGCAGGTGCTGGACCGCGACATCCGCGCCGGGCGCATCGCGCCGGCCTACCAAGGCCAGATTGTACGGCGCTGCTCGCTGGCACACTACCGACTCCTCTTCGGCGCGAGGACCTTCATCAGTACCGAGGCCCTCTCGCACCTAAGCGGCATGCACCCGGCCTCGCGCCTCGTGCGCCGCCACATGAAAGACGGCCGCTTCGACTATGTCTTTTTGCAGCACGGGCCCTCGTACACGGTCACCTTGGGCAGCGCGGGGATGGCGTTTTTCACCTCGACCGGCGCGAAAGGCAAACGCCGCGTCGTGGTCTCCTCAGAGCTTGAAAAGGAGCATTTCATCCAGTCGGGCGGCTATCTGCCCGAGGAGCTGTACGTGTGCGGCATGCCGAAATACGACGCGAATACCTGGGACGCGGACGCGGACCTCATTGCCGTCATGCCCACGTGGCGCCCCTGGGAGGAAGGCGCGGCGCGCGTGGATTTCACCCAGACGAGCTACTACCGCTTCCTCGTCAGGATTTGCGAGGCAGTGCCCGAGCACTTGCGCGAGAAGTTGCGTGTGCTCGTGCATCCGCGTTTTCAGGCGTATGCCCTCGCCTCGAACTCGCCGCTCTCGCCGTATATGACAGGCGATACGCCCTACGACGAGATTTTGCGGCGGGTGAAGCTTTTGATCACCGACCATTCGTCCATCACTTTCGACGCGTTTTACCGGGGCGCAAACGTCATCTTCGACTGGACGGAGCTCGACGAGTGCATGCAGGCTTACGGGCAGGGCACGCACTTGATGCTGACCGACGAGCTGGCGTTTGGCGAGGTGTATCGCGGCGAGGGTGGCCAAGACGCGCTGCGCGCCCTGGTGGAACAGGCCTATGCGAGTGGGCAAAGTGACGAGCACCTGCGGCGCTACCGCCAGATCGTGAGCTTTCACGATGGCAAAAACACCGAGCGCCTGATGGAGCTCATGCGCGCCGACGGGCTGGTCTGAGGCCTGCGCACGAAAAACCGGGAGACGGCGTTTGGCCTGGCTGATGTGTTGGGCGGCGCGCGCCTGCGGCATTCTTGTTTGAATCTGATAATGGACAGCTGCGCATAGCGGTTATACCATGGACGCATCGCAATCTCTTCGAGAGGAAGGCACGCACATGGACACGCCCATCGACTACAAGAAGTGGTACACGATCGACATGGAGCCGGCCGCCTACTACGCCGAGCTGGCAAAAGCCGCGCCGCGCGACCCGCAGGCCACGGCACGCACGCGCGATGCCGAGGGCACCATCCCCGGCCAGGCGCGCGAGAAGCTCTTCAACATCTCGGCCGAGATTAAAAACCTCTTTCACGAGTTCGGCACCCCCATGCCGCCCCTCATGGAAGGTTGCACGGTGCTCGATTTGTGCTGCGGCACCGGCCGTGACAGCTATCTTGCCGCCCAGCTCGTAGGGCCTGAGGGCAAGGTCATCGGCGTGGACCCGGACGCAGAGAAAATCGCTGTGGCCGAGAAGTACTTCGACCAGGAGATGAAGCAGTTCGGCTACGACACCCCCAACGTCGAGTTTCACGTGGGCGTGCCCGAAGACCTCTCCTTTGTGGCCGACGACAGCATCGACATCGTCATCTCGAACTGCACCTTCAACCTCTCGCCGGACAAGGAGGCCTACGTGAAGGAGGTTGTCCGCGTGCTCAAGCAAGACGGCGAGTGGTACTTCACCGACGTCTTCGCCGATCGGCGCATCCCCGTCGAGCTTGCCCACGACGTGGCCGGCCGCGCCGACCGACTGGCAGGCGCCATGTTCGTCGGCGACTTCCGCCGCCTCGTCCAGGCAAACGGCCTGCGCGACCCGCGCTACCTGATGAACTGGAAGACGCCGTTGTCGGCTGCCGAGCAGGAAAAATACGGCGACGTGGTCTTTGCGACCCTGACGGTCCGCATCCTGAACTCGCTGTGGTCCGAAGACGTGTGCGAGAACTACGGCGAGGTCGTCACCTACGACGGCTCCCTGCCCGACTATCCGGACTTCTTCCTCTTCGAGCACAACATCAAGTTCCCCACGGGCAAGGGTTTTCCCGTGTGCGGCAACGTCACAGCCGTGGCCTCGCACAGTCGCTACGCGAAGATCTTCACCGTGGAGGGTGGCCGCTCGACGCATTTTGGCGACACGCACAAGGCCTACGACGCGCTCGTGGTGAACGCCCCGGATTTCACGGGCGTGCGCGACGAAGACGACCAGCCCATACAGGCGAGCTGCTGCTAGAAAAGGAGCGCACGACATGGCCTACGATTCGTTTTCCACTTTCGCCGGCGCGGCGGGCGCACACGAGGACACGGGGCAGACCAAGGCCGCCGCACGCCTCGCGGCAGATGCCCCCGACACGGTCCGCTTCATGGTGGTCAGCGGCTTTTTGGGCGCGGGCAAGACCACCACGATGATCGCGCTGGGCGAGTACATGAACAAGCACGGCCAGCATGTCGGCATCATCGCCAACGATCTGGGCGCGAATCTGGTCGACACCAACCTCACCCAGACGAGCGGCTGCACGGTCGAAGAGATCGCGAGCGGCTGCATCTGCTACCAGATGGACAACACCATCGACAAGATTCGCCGCCTGAAAGACCGCGACGGCTGCGGTTTCGTCATGTCCGACATCCCGGGCTGCGGCGTGGGGGCGCTCGACCACACCTACCACCGCCTCGACGCGGACTGCTCCGATTGGGTCGTGCTCGCCCCCTTCACCGTGGTCGTGGATCCCGAGCGCCTGCGCATGCTCTTGCCGGAAAAGGCCGACATCAACCTGCCCGAAGAGCTGGTCTATCTGATGAAGCTCCAGCTGGAAGAGGCCGACCTCGTCGTCTTGAACAAGATTGACACGATCGATGCGGCCGAGGTGGAGCGCGACGTGGCCTTCTTGAAGGAGGCCTGCCCGGACATTCCCGTGCTGGCCATCTCGGCGCTGGAAAAGACGGGCATTGCCGAGCTGGCCGAGTTCATCACCACGCACAAAAGCGCGCTGAAGAACTTCTCGGTGCGCGACGACGAAAAGTTTGCGCAGGCCGAGACGAAGCTCACCTGGTACAACCGCCGCATGTTCTTCAAGACGCTCGACGACTCCAAGATCGACTGCAATGCCGTGATCGACGAGTTCATCGAGGGGATACGCATGGGGCTGATCGAGAAGAAGCGCAACGTGCCGCATCTGAAGACCTTCGCGAGCGCCGGCGCGGGCGACTTCAACAAATGCTCGCTCATCGGCGTGGACTACGACATCGAGCACACGAATCTGTTTATCCGCGACCACAAGAAGATGTCCATGATTGTGAACGCGCGCGCGGTGTGCGAGTCGCGCCCCCTGGCCCGTATCGTCGACGACGCCCTCGACGCGGTGTGCGACGCGTACAATCTGGATGTCCAGGTCTTCTTCACCGAATGCTTCGGCATGGGCGACGAGGGCCGCTAGGAGGGTAAAGAGGGAGGCGACGCAGCACCGCGATGCATGGCGTCGCGATGTTGCGCCGTCTCTTTTTTGTTTCACCCGCATTTTTGCGTGGTGCATGCGGGCGCACAGACGGATGACGACGACGAGGAGGGCGCATGCCGCACGGCGACGAGAGAAACCGCGAGGAAAGCCGCGGACAAGGCAGTGGGCTGGCTGGCGGCAAGAACCGCGAGCAAGACCGTGAGGCCATACGTGAGGCGGTCCGCCGCTACTACGAGGAGGTCTTGCGCGACAGCGACGATTTGAGCACGGACGCCTGCGCCTGTGCGACGGCCGCGCCTCCGAAATACGTCCTCGACGCCTTGAAAAACGTCGAGCCCGAAGTGGTCGAGCATTTCTACGGCTGCGGCTCGCCCCTGCCGCCCGCGCTCGAGGGCGCCACGGTGCTCGATTTGGGCTGCGGCACGGGGCGCGACGTCTACATCGCCAGCCAGCTCGTGGGCGAGAAGGGCAAAGTTATCGGCGTCGACATGTCCGCCTCGCAGCTCGATTTCGCGCGCCGCTTCGAGGACGCGCACATGCGGCGTTTCGGCTACGCACAAAGCAACGTCGAGTTTTTGCAATGCTTCATCGAGGACATGGAAGGCATCGCCGACGCGAGCGTGGACGTGGTCATATCGAATTGCGTGGTAAACCTCTCGCCGTTTAAAGAGCAGCTTTTCTCCGAGGTTTTCCGCGTGTTGAAGCCGGGCGGCGAGCTGTTTTTCTCGGACGTGTTCTGCGACCGCCGCGTGCCGGAAGGCTTCTACGACGACCCTGTTTTGCGCGGCGAGTGCCTCTCCGGCGCCCTCTACATCGAGGATTTTCGCCGCATGCTCGCCGATTGCGGGGTGCGCGCGTGCTACGAGGTGGCCAAAGAGGAGCTGCACATCGGGGATTTTCGCATCGCGACGAAGCTGGGGTTTGCCACTTTCTACAGCTACACGATACGCGCGGTGAAATCGGATGCCTTCGAAGATGTGGAGGAAGATTACGGCCAGACGGCCACGTACCTGGGCACCATGCCCGAAAACCCGCGCTACTTCGATTTGAACAGCGAGGTCCGCTGCATTAAGGGGCGCGAGGTGGCCATTTCGGGCAACATGGCTGCGCTGCTCGCGAACAGTCGCTACGCGCCGCATTTTCGCATCGCGCCTGCCGGCACCCATGTGGGCCGCTACGACTACGGGCGGGCGCAACGGGCGCTTTCGCTTTCGCGCGGGGCATCCGCTTTCACCCTGCACGATTTGGAGCAGCGCTGCGAAGGGCTTGGCATCGCGCCTTTTGATGCGCGCGTCCACGACCCCGAGTTGCTGCAAAGCGCCGCGCTGAACACCATGCAGGTCAACGTCGGGTATGCCTGCAACCTAGCCTGTACGCATTGCTTCCTCGAATGCGACCCGCGCCGCGCCGAGGTCATGTCCAAAGAGACGCTTGCGACCTGCTTGAAGGCGTTTGCGGCGGGCGGCTACTCGGTTTTGGACATCACCGGCGGCTCGCCCGAGATGAACCCGCACCTGGAGTGGTTTTTGGACGAGGCGAGCCAAATCGCCGAGCAGACCATCGTGCGCAGCAACCTCGTCATACTCGGGCAGGAGAAATACGCGCACTTCAAGGAGGTCTACGCGCGCAACGGGGTGAAGCTTGTCGCCTCGCTGCCCTACTACGATGCCGCCTACTGCGACGAGCAGCGGGGAAGCGGCGTTTTCGAGCGCATCGTCGCGCAGCTGCGCGAGCTGAATGCGCTGGGGTATGCCACAACGCCCGAGCTGCAGATAGATCTCGTCTACAACGTGGATGGGCCGTTTTTGCCGCCCGACCAGCGCGAGCTGGAAGAGTTCTACGCCTACCAGCTGAAGAAGTCGCAAGGCGTGGCCTTCAACGCGCTTTACGCCTTCAACAACTACCCGCTGGGGCGCTTCGCAGCGCAGCTGGAGCGCCAGGCCAAGATGGACTACTACCTGCAACTGCTCTCCGACAACTACAACGCCTCGGTCGTGGCGCACATGATGTGCCGCACGCAGGTGAACGTGGATTTCGACGGGCGGCTCTACGACTGCGAGTGCAACCACGTGCTGGGGCTGCCCATCGTGGACGGGGAGGGGCGCGCCTTAAGCGTACACGACATCGCCGAGGTGCCGCTGGGGCGGCGCGAGGTGCGGGTGAATCCTGTGTGCTACAGCTGCGCGGCCGGCAGCGGGTCGAGCTGCGGCGGCTCGCTTCTGGAAAAGGTGGCCTTCCGCGAGCAGGGGTGAGGCGCGGGCAGGCGCGGCGGCGCGTGCGGGCGTAGGCGGGGGGTAAGGCGCCTGCGCCTGCGCCGGTGTCTGCGCGATGCGTGTGACGTGCGCCGACGTGCGATTTTTTAGGTTGTGCGCCGCGTGCTGCAGCGCGTGTAACGTGCGCCGGTGGGTGCTATTTCGCAGCTGCGTCCGCGCCCGGGTGCCCTTCGCCAGCCATCATCTGCTTCACGTGCTCGAACTGGTCGTAGACGCCCTCCCAGTTCTCGATGGCGGCCTTCTTCGACCCCGGCAGGTTCACCACGAGCGTGCGGCCTTTCTGCATCACCACGGCGCGCGAGAGCATGGCGCGGTGCGTCTTGGTCATCGAGTAGGCGCGCATGGCCTCGGCCACGCCCGGCACCTCGCGATCGCAGACCTTGCGCGTGGCCTCGGGGGTGACGTCTGCCAGGCTGAGCCCCGATCCGCCGCAGGTGAGCACTATGTCGACGCCGTCCGCGCAGGCTCCCTCGATGGCGGCGGCAATCTGGTCCACGTCGTCTTTCACCACCACGTGGCTTGCGCAGGTCCAGCCGTTTTCGCCAATCAGGTCCTCCAGCGCCGCCCCTGCCGTGTCCTCGGCCAGGCTGCGCGTGCTCGAGCAGGTAATGATGGCAAAGCTGATGTCCATGAGTCTCACTCCCTCGTCCAAAGTCCGGTGCGCCCGCCTTCTTTGCGGACCAGGCGCACGTCGCATATCTCCATGCCGCGGTCGACGGCCTTGCACATATCGTAGACGGTGAGCAGCGCGACGGCCACCCCGGTGAGGGCCTCCATCTCGATGCCCGTCTTGCCTGTGACGCCGCAGGTGAAGCGTGCGTGGATGCCGACGCGCCCGTCCTCGCGCTCGCCGGCCGCCACGGGCTCTAGCTCGCAGGCGCTTTTCGTGATGTTGAGCGGGTGGCACATGGGCACGAGCGCGCTCGTTTGCTTGCAGCCCATGATGCCGGCCACGCGCGCGCAGGCCAGCACGTCGCCTTTGGCCGCCGTGCCGTCTACAATCATGGCCAGGGTGTCGGGGTGCATGAAAATCCAGCCCTCGGCTGTTGCCTGGCGCTTCGTCTCGTCTTTTGCCGAGACGTCCACCATGCGCACTTCGCCGCGCTCGTCTACGTGCGTGAGGTGCCCGTCGCGTGCGCCCTCGTGTTCCGCCGTGCCCGCGGCAAGCCCGCCTGGCACTTTTCCCGTCTCGTTTTCCGTTGTCATGCCTGAAACCCTCGCCTTCCTATCCGCCGATGCGGCTCATGTCGCGCTGCGTCTCCGTCTCGCCGCCGTGCTCTTCGGGCTTCGCGCCGATGGCCTCTTCCAGCACGCGCCTCACCTCCGCCGCGCCTTTGCCGTTGCGCAGCGCGGTGCGCAGGTCCAGCTCGTCGTCGCTGAACAGGCAGGGGCGCAGCTTGCCGTCTGCCGTCAGGCGCAGGCGGTTGCACTCGCTGCAGAAGTGGTCGCTCATGCCGGAGATAAAGCCAACCGTGCCTGCGGCGCCCGGAATTTTCCAGTAGCGCGCAGGACCTGCGCCCCCAGGCGCCTCGCCGTCGTCGAGCGGCTCGAGGGCGGGCAGGCCGCATGCCGCAAGACCTGCGTCTATCGTGGCGCGCAGCTCCTCTGCCGGGATGCTGTCGTCTTGTGTCCAGCCCGCGCCGTTTACGCCCACGCTGTGGCCGACGGGCATGTACTCGATGAAGCGCACGTGCAAGGGGCGCTCGACGCTCAGGCGCGCAAATGCGGTGAAGTCCTGGCCCAGGCTGCGCACGGCCACACAGTTGAGTTTCACGGGGTCTAGCCCCGCATCCAGCGCCGCGTCGATGCCGGCCATCACGTCGTCGAGGTGTCCGCGCCGCGTGATGTAGGAGAACTGAGCCGCATCAAGGGTGTCCAGCGAGATGTTCACCCGCGAAAGCCCCGCCTCGGCCAGACGCGCGGCCATGTCCGGCAGCAGCACGCCGTTGGTGGTGAGCGAAACCTCCTCTATCCCCGGCGTGCCCGCCACGTCGCGCACGAGGTCGAGCACGCCGCGGCGCACGAGGGGCTCGCCGCCCGTCAGGCGCACGCGCTTGATTCCGCAGGCGGCCGCAACCTCCACGACGCGTGCAATCTCTTCGATGCGCAGTATCTCGTCGTGCGTGGCCTGCTCGACGCCGTCTTCTGGCATGCAGTAAATGCAGCGCAGATTGCAACGGTCGGTGAGCGATATGCGCAGATAGTCGATGGTACGTCCGTGTCCGTCGCGCATGGTGTCCGCGCCGCCTTTCCCCTCGAGAGTTTGTTCCTAGACCTGCGCGTATTCACGCAGCCAGCGTGCGAAGCCGGCGAAATCGTCCATGTCGAATACGGGCTTGCCTTGCGCGCGCGTCTGTTCGCGCAGCGCCTCGTCGTCGGAGACAAGTGCGATGCGCTCGGCGTCGGCAAGCTTCGGTCCTTTGCCCGTGGCCACACGCGACACCTCCACTGCGCCTTCGGCGGCTGTGGAAAAGCCCTCGACTACCACGAGGTCCACCTCGTCGGCGATTTTTGCCACCAGCTCGTCGCGGGTCGCGGGCGTCTTTGGCGTGCTGGTGAAGATGGCGTATTGCGCCGAGGCGGACAGCACGACGGGGTTGGCGCCTGCTTGCGCGTACTTCCAGGAGTCCTTGCCCTCCTGGTCGACGCCGCCTGCCGCGTGTCCGTGGTTTTTCACCACGCCCACGCGCAGCCCCTCGCCCGCGAGCAGGGACACGACCTCGGTCAAAAACGTGGTCTTGCCGGAGTTGGAAAACCCCGTGACGGTGACGACGGGCACCCCTTTCACCCGGACCGCCGCGTTTGGCACTGCCTCGCCGCAGGTCTCGCTGCAGGCTTCACCACAAGCGTCTGCGCCGGCCGCCGCGTTCACCATTTCTTCGTCAGACATTGTGCGCGCCCCTCTTCGCCTTGCCTGTCTTTGCCTCTCACGCCCCGAGGCGCTCGAGCAGGTAGGGAATCTTGGCCTCGAAATCCACGCCGTACCAGTTGTGGTCGGGATGCGAGACGGTCTCTTCGATGCAGGCGACCGTGTAGTCGGCAGCGATGGCCAGCGCGTCTTTTAGGCTCTTGCCACGCATGATCGCGCCCACCGTCGTGGAGCTGAAAATGTCGCCCGTGCCGTGGAAGCGCGCGTCGACGAGATGGTTGAAGTAGCTGAAGTACTCGCCGCTTGCCGCGTCCAGCCCGTAGACGCCGCATTGCCCGGGCTGAAGGCTCACGCCCGTGAGTACTGCCTTTTTCGCGCCCAGCCCCACGAGGCCTTCCAGCAGGTCTTTTACGTAGGCCTCGTCGTAGTCGCCGTCGGCTTTGTACTCCTTGCCCAGCATGAAGGACGCCTCGGTGATATTGGGGTCGATGACGTCGGCCTTGCTGCACACCGTCGTGCCCATGGCGCGGGCGAACTCGGGTGTGAAGCCGGTGTAGAGCGCGCCGTTGTCGGCCATGGCGGGGTCCACGAACACGAGGCTATCTTCGCCTGCGTGCTCGTCGAAAAACGCGCTGACCAGCTCCAGCTGCTCGAAAGAGCCGAGGTATCCCGTGTATATGGCGTCGAAGGCCACGCCGTTGTCTTTCCAGCTTTTGCTGATGGGCTCGATCTGGTCGGTCAAATCGTCGAAGGTGAAGCTCTTGAAGGCCGTGTGCACGGACAGGACCGCCGTGGGGACGATGCCGCATTCGACGCCCATCGCCGAGATGATGGGCAAGGCGACGGTGAGCGAGCACTTGCCCACGCACGATATGTCTTGGATGCTGGCGATGCGCTTCATGTGCGAGCTTCTCCTTTTGCGGGTAAAGATGGAGCGGCGGACGGGACTCGAACCCGCAACAACCAGCTTGGAAGGCTGGGGCTCTACCAATTGAACTACCGCCGCATACGAGCGCCGCCCATCATACGCTAAAACCCCGCCGCCGCGCGTGCTCGTTTTGGCCGTGCGCCCGTTTTGTTACTACTTGCGCACAAATGCGCCGCGTGCCTTGCGCCCGCCCGCGCCCGCCTGCGATACTACGAGGCCACATCGGCATGCGCCGCACACATGCGCCGCGTGTGCCCTTTTTTCGCGAACAAGAGGAGGTTTTTCATGAACGCCCCCGATACCAAGATGCTTGAAGGCGGCCGTGCGCAATCGCATCGCCTGCTTGTGTCGGCAGCCCGCGTCGCCGTCGCCGTCGTCGCGCTCTCGCTGTCCGCCGGGCTTGCCGTGCCCGTGGGTCCTGTGCCCTTCACCCTGCAGATTCTCGTGCTGGGCATCGTCGTGGCTACCATGCCGACCGCCGAGGCCGTTTGCGCCGTCGCCTCCTACCTGGCCTTGGGCGCTTTGGGCGCGCCGGTCTTTTCCGGGTACGTGGGCGGCATCGTGCGCCTGATAGGGCCGTCCGGCGGCTTTCTCTACGGCTTTCTGCCCGCTGTTGCTGCTGGTGCTGCGCTGCGCGGCCGTCTGGAGCGCACGCGCCTGCCCTATGCTGCGGCCGTTCTTGTGGCGCTGCTTGCCTTCATCGCCGTCGCCTACCTCTTCGGGTGGGCGCACCTCGTCGTCGTGGGGCAGATGGAGCCTGCGGCCGCCTTTGCTGTCGCGTGTGCGCCTTTCATCGTCTGCGACCTCGTGAAAGCCGGCATGGCCACGGGCGTGGCCGTCTCGGTCCGCGCCGGCCGCGCACGCCGCGCGAAATAAGGGCGAGGTCGGCCGCGCACGCCGCGCGAAATAAGGCGCGGGAAGCGCCGAATCTCTGGCAGGGGCGCGGAAAGAGGCGGCGAAAAGCGCCCGCGTCTTTTCGACGCTGCGTGCACGGTGCCTGCGTGCGCTGCCGTCAACGCTTGCGCCGAAATCCCGAAGCGGCGCGGAAAAAGGTGCCGAAGAGCGTCCGCGTTGCGCAAAAAGCGACTTTGGGCGACGTTTCGGGGCTTTCGTTTGCGTCTCCGAGGTCTTTTCGCGCAAAAAGGAAGATTGGGCGACGGCAAACGGGGGCGATATTGTCGCCCAAAGTCTACTATTGCGCATTTGACGTGCAAAAAGGGACTTTTGGTGTCGCCGAATGTCGACAATTGCGCCAAGATGAGATTGCGGATGATTAGTGCCTTTTGGAAGAAGGTTTCGTAGTATAATTTAGTACTAAGAAAGAAGGGGCTCTTGAAGCTGCTGATTCATCCTCGAGTGTGCGAGCGCCATCCGCAACTTACGGAGGCAGATATCGAGGACGCTTGGCAAAATTCCTTCTACGAGGGCATCCGCCCGGACAGCCCCAACTTCCCGGAGTATCTCTGGATTGGCAGGGACGGAAAGGGACGCGATGTCGAGATGGTGGGGACGCCCACGGCAGACGGCGTCCTCATATATCACGCGAACACGCCACTGTCAAAGCGCACGCAGCGCGAGGTGGAGGCGAGCAGAAAGAGGTGGTGAAGATGGCGGAATACAAGCTAGCGAGCGGGTACGTGCTCACCGACGAAGAGATCGAGGCGCGCGCGAGACAGTGGGAAGAAGGCGCGTGGGAAGGCGACCTGGTCGCCCTGCGGGTCGGGCGGCCGAGGCTGTCGGCGGAGGAGAACAGGAACCTGTCGTTCAAGTGCCCCGCGTCGGGCGCCGAGCTCATAGAGCGCGCCGCGAAGGCTCAAGGGGTGAAGAAGTCGGAGTTCTTGCGGCGGGCGTCACTCGAGAAGGCCGCGAGCGTGCTGGCCGCAGGGTAGGGAAGAGGTGGCTCGCCTTTCGCGAGACGAATCCGTGCCCGGAATCGGGTTTTTAGTTCACGGACTGGATGAACGTGGCAATCTGGTAGTATTGGCGCATTCAAGAGACGGTTTTGCGGGCGCTGAAAGAACTGGCTGCGTACAATGGACGCGCGGCACGCGAGCACGCAGCTGAACTCGGGCATCGAGATGTGCTTGGGACAAGTCAGGCGTTGCAACGAACGCTCGCAGATGAAAGCG
>CAVECB010000019.1:0-34712 GCA_963614215.1 Ruthenibacterium lactatiformans | reverse complement strand
CCCACAACCTCGCTGTCGACGCCCGGGTTCAAATCGGCGGCCAGCGTGGAGGGCAGCTCACCTTCCTCACAGCGCACGGCAAACAAACGTGAACCGTCGGGAGAGGCCCCAAAACTCGTCATGTTTGCGATGCCCACCTTGCGCTCAACTTTCTTGCCGGCGGCAGTCCGCGTGACGAAGGTCAGCTCGCGCATATCGCCCGTGCGCTCGTCTGGACCGTCGCCGTGCGCGTCGTCGGTCGTGTCGGTGTAGATCCAGCCGCGGTCGGGCACGATGACCGGGCGCGTGACGTCTTTGAGCTTCGTCACACCCCAACCCATGGCATGGTATTTGCAATCGTAGGAGCAGGGGTGCACCTGGTAGGCGTTCGCGACAGGCGCCGCGCCATCAAGCGCAGGCGCGACCCACACGAACACCGGACGGTCCTCCTCGCCCGTCCAGCGCGGCCCGCGGGCGGCGTAGAAATCGAGGCAGGCAGGCGCGGCGGTCCACGAATAGGGGCGGTAATCCCCCTGCCCGAGAGGGTATTCCAGCGCCTCGTCGTAGGCGTTCGCATTCAACTTATACACCACGCCGGCGTTTTCGTCGTCGCCAAGCTCTGCCGAGACCCAGGTGAACAGGGGTGTCTTGGTCGCGGCGTGGTAGAACACATAGGGAGCGTAGCAGGTCTCGGTCCCCAGCTTGCCGGCCAGCGAGATCTGCATGAGCGTCTTCGCGCGGTCGTATTGGTATTTCACGAAGGTGACGCACTGGTTGCGCCAGCGGTACTTGAAGCTGTCCTCGCCCGTCGCGCCGACGCGTCCAGAGACTATGTTGAAGAAGAAGGTGCCGGGATTTGCCAGGTCCTCGCACACGCTGAAATCGTAGTCGTAGAAATTGGCTCGCAAGGTGTCCACGGGGTTGGACGCCACGTTGAAATCGACGACCTGCGGCGCACCCCAGCTGCCGTTTGCCAGCAGCTTGGAGACGGTGACGCGCGGGCGGGCGATGGCCGGCTGCGGCTCTTGCACGAGCACGGTCTGCGGCTCGGGCAGACGCTCGAACAGCCCCGTCTCGGGGTTGAAGACGATGTTGCGATCTGCGCCCGCCAGCAGGCCGACCTTCACGTTCACCACGCACAGGCGACACAGGTACCACGAGCCGTCGGCCGAGCGCACGACCTTGTGGCGCGAATCGGAGGTGACGCCCTCGTAGATGCGCCGATCCACGGACGGCACCGCGCCCAGCGACGGCAGGTACTCGCCGCCGTCTGCCACGGCGGTCGCGGCGGCCTCGTCGGCAGAAACGATGCCGGTCTCGGAAAAGCAGGCAAGCGTCTCCTTCTGTGCGAGATAGCCGTACTCGAGCGAGAGGTCCGGCGTGCCATCTTCGGCGGCCACCTCGTCTACCTGCGCGTCGAACTCGGCCAAGCCCACCAAGTCCGCGGACGTGATGAGCGCCGGCGGGCAGCTCTCCAAATCGAGCGCATCTCCTTGGCCGAGCATGTACGTGGCCGCGCTGTTCTTGAAGGCGGCCGGCACGGACAGCTCCCGCTCCTCGCCTAAGGTAAACGACTCCGACGGCCAATTGTCGAGGATGTGCGGCCACTGGTGGTTGTACAGGCCGATGGTGCCCGAGGCAAAAAGCACCTGCCACACGAGGGTGATGCCCGCGCCCGCGCCCAGCGCCAGATGCGGGAAGGGCTTGTCTGTCTTCACCAGGCCGAGCGTGCCCTGCAAAAAGCCGTAGCCGCGCGCGCCCACAGAAAGCAGGCCGGGGACGCCGACGCCGGCCGAGACGCCCACCTCGAAACGCGAGACGATAGTGACGCCGTTTCTGTCCGGCGTCCAATGTATGTCCTCGAAGCCGGCGTTCATCTCCATGCCGATGTAGAAGACCGCCGAATTGTTCAGCGCAATGTCGAAGCCGACGTAGGCGGGTATGGCGCCGACGAACACCTGGCGGCCCCACGAGTATTTCAGGTTGAACAAGATGGTCGCGTTCAGGCCCAGCGACCACGTCGACGAGCCCCACTGCCAGTCGCCCTCGGCGAGCAGGGTGAAGTCGAATTTCGTCTCCAGCCCGCCGAATTTGGTCTGCGCGACCGAACCGCCTTTACCCTTTTTGATGGACTCGGCTGCAAGGTAGCGCTCCACCGCCGCGACCTGCTCCTCGTAGCGGCGCTCCTTGTAGTCTTCCCAGCTCTCGGCTTTAAACGCCTTCCAGCCCGTGTTGCCGCCGCCTTTCCCGTTGGCAGAAGGCAGCAGCTTCTTCAAGTCCAGCCCAAGGCCGATGGCAGCCATGCCGAGCGGGTTGAACTGCACCGTGACGGGAAAATCGGGCAGGGGCAAATCGAACTTCGTGCCACCGCCTATGGGAAACTTCTCGGGGACGAAGACGGTGTAGGCGCCCAGCTCGCCAGCGCCGTTGCCGTCTGCCATGGGGTTGGAGTCGGGGTTGCCCGGGCTGATGGTCGCGTCCTCTTTGTCCAGCGCGTCAGACAGGCCGCCGGCGCCCTCGCGGAAAGCCAGGCGGCACGGGGCCTCGAACTGCGCGTTTTCAATCTCGAAGAAAACCTGCGCCTTCTTGCCGGCCTGCGCATTCTTCAAAAACGCGCCCTCGATGCACATCGTGGCCAACCCCTGCGCATCCGTCGTGCCTGCCGCAGACCCGAGCTCGGTGCCGTCGTAGATGAAGCGTGCCGCGACGCGCTTGCCGGCTGCGGCGACGACCTGCAGCTCTAGGGTGTGGTCCACGTCGTTGCCCGCGCACGCGGCAAACGTGGCGTCGGTGTATTGAATGTCGTTGCCGTCGAAGGACAGGGTGCGCAGATAGCCCGGCTGGCTGGCCGCGTCGAAGGGCTGGGTGGGCACGGTGATGCTCGCAGCCCTGCGGCCGTCTTGCCCCTTGGGAGCAGGACCGGTCTGCACGCGCACCATCTCGGCAGCGAAATCGCGGTAGCCCTGCGCGCTGCCCTCGACGCGCGCCCAAAAACCGTAACCGCCCACCGGCTGGTCGTCGTCGCAGTCTTCGGACATGTCGCGCACGCGGGCGGTGGCAAAGCCCTGTTCGTTGGTCGTAAGCTCGATAGATTCTTGCTTCGCGTCCGCCGCATGCGTCGTCACGCGCACCTTCATATTTGGCACAACTTTCGAGGTGGACGGGTCGATACCCAACACCGCTATCTCGTCGCGGCCGAGCATGACGATGGAAAAGGACGTCTCGTCCGATTCGTCCGCATATGCGGCAACGAGGCCGAATTCAGTGTGCGCGACGCCCAGCAAAGTGAGCGCGCCTGCGGCCGATCCGAAGAAAAAAGTGCGGCGCGTGATTGCGGGAAGGTCGGTCGTTGCCATGGTCGTCCCCTTTGCCGTATCGGGCGCGCACGGCATGCGTGCAGCGCGGTTCCCCTGGCGCACGAGTATACCCGCGCAAGAAGCAAAGCCCTGCCACATATTCGGCGAATCGGGCGGTAGGAAAATTTATCCTTGCGCCACATGGCGCGTGCGGGTATCCTTTAGCGGTTCGCTTTCTACAGCCCCGTGAAACTGTAGCAACTGAACATGCAAGGAAAGCACCGAAAGGACGTATCAGTGAAGACCTATTACGCGAAGCCCGGCGAAGTCCAGCGCGAGTGGCTTCTGGTCGATGCAAGCGACCAAACCCTGGGTCGTCTGGCCGCCGCCGTGGCGCAGATTCTGCGCGGCAAAAACAAGCCGACCTACACCCCGCACGTCGACACGGGCGATTTCGTCGTCGTCGTGAACGCGGACAAGATCAAGGTCACCGGCGCGAAGGCCACGGAAAAGACCTACTACCGCTACTCCAACTACCCCGGCGGCCTGAAGTCCGAGACGTTTGCCGAGGCCATGGAAAAGCACCCCGAGCGCGTCATCGAGCACGCGGTCTACGGCATGCTCCCCAAGAACACGCTCGGCCGCAAGATGGGCCGCAAGCTGAAGGTCTACGCAGGACCGGAGCATCCGCACCAGGCGCAAAATCCCCGCAAGATCGAGCTGGAGGCATAAACCATGGCAAACGAAGAAGCAATCTATCGCGGCACCGGCCGTCGCAAGAACGCGGTCGCCCGTGTGCGCCTCGTCCCCGGCTCCGGCAAGGTCGTCGTGAACAAGCGCGACGCCAAGGAGTACTTCGGCCGCCAGTCGCTCGTGGACTACGCCACCACCCCCTTCAAGGTCACGGACACCATCGACCACTTCGACGTGTACGCCAACCTCGACGGTGGCGGGGTTTCCGGCCAGGCAGGCGCCCTGCGCCACGGCATCGCGCGCGCCCTGCTCGAGGCAGGCGACTACCGCGCGGATCTGAAGAAGGCCGGCTACCTCACGCGCGACCCCCGTATGGTCGAGCGCAAGAAGTACGGCCTGAAGAAGGCTCGCAAGCGCCCGCAGTTCTCGAAGCGCTAAAAAACGCGCAAAGGCGCAGCCGGCACGCACAAAGACGGCTGCGACATACACGAACGCGAAACGCCCTGCTGCACGCGGGGCGTTTTTCTTTATCCGCGCACGGCACGTCCGCACCCGCCCTTGGGCCGCACGTCATATGTCTCCTGTGTAAAATCGCGCCGCAAGCGTGTGCAGGCGCGGTAGAATGCTGGCCATTATGCCTACAGACAACAACATCATCCTCATCGGCATGCCGGGCGCGGGCAAGAGCACCCTAGGCGTCGTCTTGGCCAAACGCCGGGGCATGGCCTTTTGCGATACGGACCTGCTCTTGCAGGAAGGCACCGGCCAGCTCCTCTCCGAAACCATCGCCGAGCGCGGCATCGACGGCTTCAAGGAATACGAGAACTACGTGTTGCGCGGCCTGGAATGCGCCAACACCGTCGTCGCGACGGGCGGCTCTGCGGTCTATGGCAGCGAGGCGATGCACCACCTGAAGCGCATCGGGCGCGTCGTCTTCGTGGACGTGTCCCTCGAGGTGCTCGAGCGCAGGTTGAAAGGCGATCTGGACGGGCGCGGCGTGGCCATCGGCGACGGGATGACCCTGCGCGACCTCTACGACGAGCGCGAGCCGCTCTACCGGCTGTGGGCAGACCTTGTCATCGACACCACGAAGATGTCCACGCGCGAGGCTGTCGAGGCCCTCGACGAGATGTTGGGGTAGGCAAAGCGCGCGCCGCAGCCGCCGCACCGCGCTGCAACGTTTACCCGTTTCACCACGCGAGCGATATGTACGCCGCTAGAGAATTTGCGCAATAGCCGCGTCGTGGGCACGGCACTCGAGCGCGTCGTCGAGCGCGGGCAGCTGCGCATCCGCATCTCGGCGCCGCAGCGCCCGCAGCAGCAGCTCGTCGGCGATGGCGGGGTTTTTCGGCAGGAGCGGCCCGTGGCTGTAGGTCGCGATGACGTTGCGGAAAGCCGCGCCCTCCGTGCCGTCCTCGCCGTTGTTGCCGTGCCCCGCGCGCACATGCCCGAGCGGCTTCACCCCCTCGCGCAGCCAGGTGCGCCCCGCGTGGTTCTCGAAGCCTACCACCTCGGGTGCGCCGTCAATGGCATCCGCGGCAAAGACCATGTTGCCGATGAGGCGCCCCTCGCCCGCCTCGGTGAATAGCGGCAGGGCGCCGAGGAAGTCCACGCGCGAGCCGTCGGCGCCCACGTAGTACTCGCCAAGCAGCTGGTATCCCCCGCATATGGCCAAGACCGGCACGTCGGCCTCGATGGCCTCGCACAGACGGGCCGCCTTCGAGCCGGGGCGCCCGATGCCGAAGTCGTCCATGAGGGTGTATTGGTCGAAGTCCTGGCCGCCACCTATGAAGAAGAGGTCGAACTCGGAAAAATCGGCATCCTCGCCGGCACCCAGCCCCACGACCTCGCAGTCGATGCCACGCCAGGCACATCTACGCTCCAGCGCGATGGTGTTGCCCCGGTCTCCGTAGAGATTCAAGATGTCCGGATAGAGATGGCAAATCTTGACGCGCATGTTCAGCCCTCCCAAAATCCCGCAAGGCCGAGCTTGCGTTGTGCCGCGCCGCGAAAGGCCAGCATGGCAGAGTAGTTGGCGACGACGACGGTCGGACGCGCAAGGGCGGCAATGGCATCGAGCAGGGCGGTGTCGTCCTTTTCGATGGAGATGCCGGCGGCCGCGACACCCGCGTACTTCAGGCGCAGCGCCATGTCCTCGGCACGGTTGCCGCCGCACAGCACCACATCCACGCGCGGTGCAAGCGATTCGAAGGCCGCGTCGTAGATCCACGACACGTCCGTGCCGTCGCAGTCTTGGTCGTTTAGAAGCACGACGAGCGCGGGAAACGTCTCGCCGGCCGGCTCGTTTAAAAGCAGGTTCAAGATCTGGTTGCAGCCGGCAGGGTTTTTCATCAGCATGAGCCGCGTCGTGGACTGCCCCACCTGCAGCACCTCGCCGCGCCCGAAGCCGTGCTTGAACTTGCCCACGGCGGCAAAGGCGTCCGCGCGCTCAAATCCGAAGGAAAGCAGACCCGCCACCACGCAACAGCAGTTGTAGACGTCGTAGCCGCATGCCACGTCGAGGGGTACCTGCGCCGTCTCGCCGTCCACGGACAACTCGACGGTGCACGCGTCTGCTGCACGCGAAACGACATCGCGAACGGCGATGGAGGGTGCCGGCCGCGCAAAACCGCAGGAAGGGCAGCTCCAATCGCCCAGATGCGCGTAGGTCGCCCGCGCGTACTCGTATTCGGCACCGCAACGGATGCAGCGCGACGCATCTGAGAGATCGGCGACGCGCTCGGGGTACAGCTCGCAGTCCACCCCGTACCATACGATGCGCGCCTCGTCGCGGGCCTCGTCGGCCAGGGAAGCCACGATGGAGTCGTCGGCGTTCAAGACGAGCGTGGCATGCGGGGAATTTTTCACCCCGGCGGCGATGTTGTCGCGCGTGTGCATGACCTCGCCGTAGCGGTCGAGCTGGTCGCGGAAGACGTTGGTGACGACGAGCACGTCCGGGTCGAGGGCCGCGCACACCCGACCGAGCGCCCCCTCGTCGCATTCGATGGCCGCATATGCACAGCGCGCCTTGCCCGTGATGGAGCTACGCAGCGCGAATTCCGTGGTGATGCCCTGCACGAGATTGGCGCCGCTTCTGTTGTAAAACGCCGGCTTGCCCGTGTTCTCGAGCGCTTGGGCGGCGATGTGCGTCGAGGTGGTCTTGCCGTTCGTGCCGGTGAAGACGATGGTGCGCACGCCGCGCCCGAGCGTAGCCAGGTAGTTTGGATCCACCTTGAGGGCAAGCTTGCCCGGCAAGGAGGTGGCGCCGCGTCCGAGCAGGCGCAGGAGATGGTAGCTCGTCTTGCACACGCATGACGCTATGATGCAGCGCAGGCCCATAGACGCGTCCTATTCGCCGTCCGGGGCGGCCGAAGCATTCGGGGCGGCTGGGGCGGCCGAAGCATCGTCTGCAGACGCGCCATCTGCCGGCTCCTCTTCGCCCTGCCCACCTTCACCCTGCCCGTCTTGGCGGGCAAGCAAAGCGGCGATACGCTCGGAGTAGACGGGGTCTTCGATGCCCGCCGCGGCCGCGCCCAAAGTCGGCGCCTCGTCCCACAGCTGCTCGAGGCGGTAGAAGTCGCGCTCGGCCGGCTGGAACACATGCACCACGACGCTGCCGTAGTCGAGCAAAATCCACGTGCCCTCCTCGACGCCCTCGCGGCTCACGGGGCGCGCGTCGAGCTTCTCGCGCAGCTGTTCTGCCACCTCGTCGGCGATTGCGTCGGCGCGACGCTTGTTGGCCGCCGTCGCGATGACGAACCAGTCGGTCATGCTCAGCAGGTCGCCCACGTACTGGATGACGATGTCGCTGCCCTTCTTGTCGTCGATGGCACGCGCCGCCGCAAGGGCGAGCTGCTTCGAATCTTGGTCGTTTGGCACTTGGCAGGCTCCTTTACCCGTCGTCTCAAGGCGTTTGTGCGGCACGCGGCGCTTCCCTTTCGGCCGCGACGTGCACTTCACGCGCCTTCTCGTGTTTCACATGTGCTCGCTATGATACTTCACCGCCCGCGTGCAGCGGTGCGCGATTCATGTGTTGGCGCGACGATGTAGCGGCGTGGCAAAAGCGAGTGAACGCGGACAGACGCGAAAAAGCGGGGGACACGGGCGCGCATGGCAGGCATGAGGAAACGCGAACCGGCCGGCCGCCTCCCGCCTTCCCCTGCGCGCGCGGCCGCAAAACGCGCGCCCCCGCTAGAGCACGACGTTCGGATTGCCCTGGTTTTCCTTCTGGCGACTGTGGTCGGCATAGCGTGCGACCAGCTCGTTCCATATCCTAAAGGCCTCGGGGTGGATGAAGCGCTTGCGGGCGATCAGCGCGTGCATAACCTCCGTATAGGCGGCGAAGTAGAGCTCTTCGAGCGAGGCCTTGCCCACCATCTCGCGCAGCTCCTTCACCCCGTGGCGCTTCTCGGCGTTGCGCAGCGGCTCGATGAGGTCGGCCACGAACACGACCATGTCGAGCCGGTCCATGTCGGCACCGCCCAAGGTGTGCCGCGAGATGGCCTGCACCACATCGTCGGGCAGCTCGGGAAACTCGCGCTTCACCGCAGCCGCGCCCGTGAAGGAGTGCAGCACCGGCCACATCAGCTCGTAGCGTTCGGGCAGCTCCATGCCCAGCTCGGCGTAGCGGGCGGGAAACTCGTCGTCGACGATGAGCTTGTCCCAGTCGTGCAGGATGCCGGCAAGCCGCGCCTTGTCCGCGTCTGCGCCGTAGACCTGCGCGAGCTGCGCCGCGTAATCGGCCACGGAATGCACGTGCGCGAGGCGCTTGCCCGACAGACGCGCATCGACCGCCTTCTCGCAGCGTGCGTACAACTCGTCGTACTTTCCCGTCATATGGCCGTATCCTCTCTTCTTTGTGTGCGGCGCATGCGCCGGCGTGCCGTTTTCAGCGCCGCGCGGTGCGCCCTGTTTCATCGTCATGCGCCCCGCGCAGCCTACGCAATCCGTGTAGTTCTCATGCCCGGCGCTTCACCCGTGCGATTCTTTCGCCGCGTGCGCATCGCCCCCATACAGCCCATGCTCCTCGATGTAGGCCGCGACGGCGCCGCCAACCAGGTCTTGCACGGAAAGGCCGGCTGCTACACGCGCGCGCACTTGCGTCGAAGACGCATCGGGCATGTCGGCTTCAACGTATTCTATGGTAAACGGCAGAGCGCATGTGCCCAAAGCCGCCTGCAGCGCGGTGAAATCGCATCCGGGGCGCGAGACGGCGACGATATGACACAGCTCGGCGATTCGCGCGGCGCCTTTCCAATGCGGCAGGGTAGCGGCCGCATCGGCGCCCATGATGAAGCGCGGCTTGCGCCCGCCGGTTTCACCCGCCAGTTCCTCGAGCGTGTCCACGGAGTAGGTGACGCCGCCGCGCTCGACCTCGCGCGTGTCCACTGAAAAACGCGCGTCGCCTGCCTCGGCAAGCGCAAGGCGCAGCATGTCCACGCGCATGGTGGCCGGGGTCACGTGCGCGTCTTGCTTGAAGTTCGGGTTGCCCGTCGGGATGAAGAGCACGCGCGGCAGCTCCAGCACGTCGGCAACTCGGCGCGCGCAGGCGATGTGCCCGCGGTGAACCGGGTCGAAGGTGCCCCCCATGATGCCGATATCTGCCGCGTGCGCTGCCATGCGCCCCATTGTCGCACGCCACAGCGCAATATGCCTACTTCACGGCGTTTTTGCAGGTCGTCAGCACCGAATCGGGCACGGCCTGCGTGCCACCGAACACGTAGGCGGACAGCATCTTGTTCTTATTCGGCGCGAGCACGCCCGAAACGCACGCTTCCTTGCCCGTATCGACCAGGCAAAGAACCGCGTTATTCTTGCCGCACAGCGCCGCGCCGGTCAGCGCGTCATAGTAGCTCTTGCCCGTCGCGATGCCGGCCTTGTTCGCACTCATGCCCTGCGAAATGCACCAGTTCGCCACGAGCTTCGAAGTGCCGTACGCGGTGTTGCCGCCAAGGCGCACGCAGCTCTTGCCCGCGAGCTGCGAGCTTTCCACCGAGCTTGCCACAGCCGCCGTGCCGCCCGTGATGATGGTGCGGGTGAAGCCGCCGTATCTGATGGCGTTGGCACTGGTGTCGATGAGCGTGCCGGGCTTGCCCTTCGTAAGGAAGATGGGCGCCTTCTTGGCGTAGGCGTAGGGCGCGATGGACAGCGCGTCTTGGTAGCTAGACGACGTGGCCACGATGGCGTCTGTGCCCCAGCCGCTCTTTATCTTGCCCGCCTTCAACAGCGTGTTGCCGTACGCGTAAATCTTGTTCGCAGTGCCAATAGCGGTGTTGCCCCACACGCGTTCCACGGATACGCCCAGCTTCTCTATCTGGTTGAACGTGCTGGCCGAGACCGCCGAGGTGCCACCCACGACGATGACATTTTTCACACCCTTGGACTTGATGAGCGCCGAGGTCGCGTCGGTGAGTTTGTCCGGCGCGGTCATGAGGATGGGGCAGTCCAGCAGGCCGGCCAAACCGGAAGCCGACAGCGCGTCGTAGTAGCCAGCTGTCGTGGCCACGATGGCGTACTTGCTGCCAGAGGTCCACCCCTCGTTCACGATCTGCTTCATCGTGCCGATGGCGGTGTTGCCCGCCAGGCGCTTCCATGCGACGTTGGCCTTGCCCACGACAAAGCTCTTGGTCACGCTGCCCCGATAGTTGTCAATGCCGGTGACGACAACCTGCGCAGTCCCCACCTCGACGTTGTTCTTGAACTCAAGCGTATAGTCGCTGCCCTCGGCCAAGGTTGTGCCGTCCACCTGCACCGTGACCGTCGGCGTGACGACCGCGCCCGTGTAGGTCGTGTCGCCTGCAAGCGTGACGTCGGCCTCCGTGATGAGCGGCCTCGGATCGTCCACGTTGGCCATGCCGCCAAAATTGCCGATTACGTACTTCACCGCCTCGTAGGCATCCACCGCGCCCGCGCTGCCCGTCTGCGTGGCGTCGTGGTAGTTCGCACCGTTCGGGTCGAGGGTATGCGCGGTCTTTTCCAGCGCCTCGAACGCCTGAGACACCGTCAAGTCCGGTTGCACCGTCCACAGCAGGGCGGCGATGCCGGCCATCAACGGCGTGGCCATCGAGGTGCCACTCAGTTTCTTGTAGCTGCTTTCCGGGCTCGAGTCTTCATCGGATTTCCCATCCGAAGCGTTGTAAGTCGAATAGATGTCCACGCCCGGCGCACTTATGTCCTTGTATTCGTTGTAGTCGGAAAACTTCGCGTTCGTGCCGTTTTGGTTCAACGCCGTCACACTCATGCACTCGCCGAAATCGGCCGGCCAGGACTTGTCCGTCACGGCATTGCCGTAGTCGTCGCCGTTGCCGCCTGCCGCAACGGTCAAGACGTTGTAGTCGTCGCGCATGGTCTTGACGGCTTTCTGGAAGGCGACGTCTTCCTCGTCTTCGCCGTAGCCGCCGAGGCTCATGTTGATGACGTGCAGGTCGGTCAGCTCGCCTGCGTCGATCAAGCCCTTCAGGTACCGGTAGGCCGAAAACAGCATCGCCGAGTCCGTGACCGGCTCGCTACCATAGGAGCTGTCGTAATAGAAAACCTGCAGGGGGACGATGCGCGCGTTGTAGGACGTCCCGGCGATGCCCTTGCTATTGTTGGCCACACCGGCCGCAATACCAGCCACATGCGTCCCGTGCCCGCTTGTCATCGTCATCGTGCCCTGGTTGACCGTCACGGAGCCGTCTCTGTTTCGCACGAGGTCGGCCATGTGCGTGGTATCGATGTTGGCGGCCAAATCCTCGTGCGTCGTCAGGACGCCCGTATCAAGCACTGCGATAGAGACGCTTTGATCGGCGCGCGCCAACGTCCAGGCGTTGTAGAGGTTTGCGCCGGAAGTGGTCGTCGATGTGGCCCATGGCTCAAGGTAGTACTGTTTGGACAGCTTCGTGTCGTCGGGGATGGCCCAATCGGGCGCGGTGGTGGAGGAGGTGATTGCGGTCGCGCTTTCGCTGCCCGCGCCCGCGGTGTCCGCATTCTCGATGTCCGCGCCCTCGTCGGAAAGCCCCTCGCTCATGCGGTAGATGAAGTTGTGCTGGGCATGCGCGATACCAGGCGTGGCGTTCAGCTCGTCGATAAGCTCGTCGGCCGCATCCTCGTCCACTTGCATCTTCACGACGCGTCCGAGGTTGTCCGACAGGTCCAAGCTCTCGGACAGCTCCGAGGTCGCCGAAGTCGCCTTGGCATGCGCCACTTCGTCGATGCGGCGCTCCTCTTGCGCCGTCGCATCTGCTTCATAGACGACGAGCACCTCGTCGTCCACGCACTCGGCATCCGCGCCGGACGAAGCGCCTTCTCCTGCGGCATCATCCGCGCCAGACGCGGCAACCGGTTCTGCGGAGCTGCCCACGCCCGTGTTTCCGCCGTTGCCGCCTGCATTTGCCGGCACCGTATCGGCGAGCGCTGTGGAAAAGCCAGAGGGGCACAAGAGCAGCACAAGCGACGCGGCCAACACGACGCGCGCAAGCACATGCACCCTTCTTCTCATCGCCGCCCGCTCTTTTCTCTTCGCCCTTCTGCTGCTGCCCCTCTTCGTGGCGTCGAAATGCCCAGGGGGGTGCAAGCCGGGAAATCTACCCCGTCGGAAGGACAAAAGCTTACAGCAAAAAGGGCATGCCGCATATGCGACATGCCCCCGAAGGTCGATATGTGCGCCGGCAGCGTGCTTAGCGGATCTTCGCGCGGGCCACGAGGTCTTTGTTGGCCACGTAGCGCCTGGCCGCGATCTTCAATCCCTCAAGCTCGGGGTCTTCCGTGCGCGCATGCTCGATGAACTCCTTGGCATGCCCCTGCGACATCATGTTCGCCAGCTCCTCGACATCCTTGTCCGTCGGCTCGATCCCGTAGTGCCGCGCCCACGCGTCCAGCGAAAACCCCTGCACGAGGGTTTCGCGCACCTGCATCATCATCATCATCGAGAACTGCTGCTCGTTCATGCCCTGCTTGCCGATGAAGTCCTCGAGATCCATGCCCTGCTGGCGCGCCTGGGCCTCCCAACCGCGGCGCATCTCCTCGCGCGTGGCCTCGTAGAAGCGGTCTTCTATCTTGCCGTCGAAGCGCTCGGTCAAGGCCTGCACCGCGCGCATGTTCTTCTCCTGCTCGATGCCTTGGGCGGCCTGCATCTCCATCTGGTGGCGCGTCTGCGCACGAAACTCTTCCACGCCTTTGAACAGCGGCAAATGCTCGCGAATCCACTCGTCGGTGAACTCGGGGTCTTCCTTTTCCATGATGGCCACGAGTTTCACCTTCGCGTGAAAAGAGCGCTCGGCCATATCGGCGCCGTCTGACAGGTCGGGCGCGTCGAAGTCAAACTCGCGCTCCTCGCCCGGGCGCATGCCCAGCAAGGCGCGGTCGAATCCGATGGGCATAAAGCCCTCCCCCATGGTGAACAGGCGCCCGTCCGAGCTGATGCCCTTCACCGTCTCGCCGTCGCGCGTGACCTCCAGGTCGATCTTCACCGTGTCCTTGGCGCCCGCCTCGCGGGGCGCGGCCTCGACGTAGTTCGCGGCCATCTGGTCGACGGCGGCGCGCATCTGGGCCTCAACCTGCTCGTCGTCTATCTCGAGCGCGGGCATCTCGAACTCGACGGGCTCGTAGGAGGACAGCTCGTAGACCGGCACCTCCATCGCAGCCTGCCCCGCCTTCGCGCCCGTTTTCTTCTCGTCGGCCATCTTGCGTCCTTCCCCTACAGTTTTTCCAGCTCGTCGGCTATGCCGGCCAGCCATTCTCCCTCGATGTCTTCTGCCTTGCCCGCATCGACCAGCGCCGAGATCTGCGGGTCCATGGGCACGCGCGTCCAGGCTGCGATGCCCTTCTTCTCCGCAATGGACTCGACCTCGCTTTCGCCGAATATCTCGTGCTTCTTGCCGCAGTCGGGGCACTCGTAATACGACATGTTCTCGACCAGCCCCACGACGGGAATCTCCAGGGCCTCGGCCATGCGTATGGCCTTTTCCACGATCATGTTCACGAGCACCTGCGGCGCCGTCGCCACGACCACGCCGTTCACGGGCAGCTGCTGGTAGACCGTCATGGGGATGTCGCCCGTGCCCGGGGGCATGTCCACGAGCAGAAAATCGAGCTCGCCCCAAGCCACGTCGCTGTAGAACTGGTTGAGCACGCTGTTGAGCACAGGCCCGCGCCACAAAAAGGGCTGGGCCTCGTCGGAGGTGAGCATGTTGGTCGATACGATGCGTATGCCCGTCTTGGTGGTGGCGGGCACGAGCTTGTTGTTCTCGTCGACGGCAGGCGGCTCGTGAATGCCGAAAGAGCGCGGGATGGAAGGACCTGTGATGTCGCCGTCGAGTATGCCGACGGTGTAGCCGCGGCGGGCAAGCTCGCAGGCCAGAAGCGAGGTGGTGAGCGATTTGCCCACGCCGCCCTTGCCGCTGGCAACAGCAATGACGCGCTGCGCCGAGCTGCCCTCGTTCATCTTCGGGCCTTCGTCTTTTGGGTGAATCGAGTAGTCGTCGTAGTCGCGCGCGCCGCATCCTGCCATTGTGCCAATCTCCCTCGTGCTCGTCGCCTGCAGCGCGCCTCATCTCCCAGGATTGTCCGCGCGCGCCATCCACAAAAGACGAAGACGGGCGCGGGCAAGCGCTGCGGGAAGCGGCGCGGCGTGGGCGGTTTTTCCTTGCGCGGATTATCTCACCCGTGTTTCGGCGTGAATTATCTAGAATTAAAATAAATGCCAAACCGTTACGTTGAACGGCACGGCGGCGCCGGCAAAAAGCGAGGGCAGGCGCGCTCGCAGGAAAAACTAGGGAAAAAGCGCGGGGCGGCCTAGCTTCGCGTGCCCTGTGCGTTCTGCGCGTTCTGCGTGCCTTGCGTGCTCTGCGTCTTCAGCGCCGCAATCTCTTCTTGCGTGATATTGAACTCGGCGCAATGCCGGCGGCACTTCTCGTTTAACGCCTTCCAGCGCAGGGCGCGGTTCACCAGGCAGGCGACGAGCAAGACGAGCAGCGCGAGGCGGCTGGCCTGCAAAATGGCGCTGTCCATCTCGAGGAGGCCGCGTGCCGCGAGCACGCCCGTGGCCGCGAGCGCGAAAACCAGCAGGGCCGCGAGCATCATGATGGAAAACGTGACAGACCGCAGCTGCGCCTGCATAGATGCCGCGCGCTGGACTTCCTTGCGCCTCTTTTTGCCCACGTGCTCGACCATGGCTGTGCCGCGCACCCCCCAAAAGAAAGGTTCCCTTTTAGCTCTCTTTATCTCGCGCCATATTGTAGACCGCGCCGGGGCGCACCCATCAATACTTCACGAAAAGCAAAGCAGGCGTCCACATGTCACATGCATGCGACAAAAAACGACAGATGCGCGTGGAGTCGCGTCCGATTTGCGGGCGCAGCACTGCGGTGCCGAGAAGCGCTACAGGGAGTTTTGCAGCGCCAAGACCAGCTCCTCGTAGCCGTCCGGCCAGGCGTTTTCGCCCTCGGCCACGTACGGCTCGGGCACCTCGCCTGCTGCATCTGCGGAAAACTCTATCTCCAGGCGCCACTCCTGCGGGGAAAGCGAGAAGCTACCCTGGACGGGGCGGTAGACGCGGTCGAGGTCGAAGGCGCCGTGCGCATCGAGGGCCGCGATGTAGGCGCGCGCGGCCGCCTCGTCGAGCTCTTCGTCGTGGCATTCCGGTTCGTTGAAGCGCAGGCGCAGCTGACCGCCGCCAGAAACGGGCCGATACGCGGCCGAGCGCGGATCCGGATGGGGATAGCCCTGTTCGATGAAGCGCAGCTCAGCCACGCGCTCGTAGCAGCGCAGCTCGCCAGCGACGACGCGCGAGCGCGCCGCGCCCGCAGGTTTGTCTATCATGCGGCCTTCTCCTTCACCACAACGTGCGCCTAGTGGCTGAACGTCCCCATGCTGTGGTCGGCCTCCCAGAGCTTTTCTGCCGTGGGCTGCCAGTTTGCCGCGTATTTTTTGCAACGGTCGCACAGATCGTCGACCGTCTCGACGGCTTCAAGGTTGGACGAGTGCGCCCCCGTCTCGTGCACGAGCTTGCGCAGCGCGTCTGGGTTTTCCAAAAACGGGCACGGACGCAGCATGTTGTCGTTGAAGGGCTGGCCGTCGTGGTAGGCCTTAAACAGCGGGCGCTGCAGGCCCTCGAGCAGCGAGACCTCGTGAATGTTCGAGTCGCTGAAGTGCACGAACACGCAAGGGTCCATGTCGCCGGCCGCGTTGATGTGCAGATAGCGCCGCCCGCCAGCGATGCAGCCCTGCACGAACTGGCCGTCGTTTTGGAAGTCCATGGGGAAAATGGCCTTGCTCTGCTCGCGGTACTCGCGAATTTTGTGATACATGCCCTCGCGCTGCTCGGGCGAGCACATCAAGTCGACGTTGGCGTCCGAACCCACGGGCATGTAATGGAAGTACCACACGAACATGGCGCCCCAGTCGATCAGCTGGTCGATGTAGTCCGAGCTGGACACGGCCTCGTAGTTTTCCGAGGTGTAGCAGCACGAAATGCCGAAAGGCAGGCCCGCGTCCTTCAACAGACCCATGGCCTGCTCGACGCGCTCGTAGACGCTGTAGTCCACACCCTCGCTGCGGCGGAAGTCCGTGGTCTCTTTGCTGCCCTCCTGGCTGATGGCTGGGACAAAGTTCTTCACCCGCAAAAGCTCGTTGCAAAACTCCTGGTCGATGAGGGTTGCGTTGGTGAAGCACAAGAAGATGCAGTCGCTGTGTTTCTCGCACAGGGCGATGATGTCGTCTTTGCGCACGAGCGGCTCGCCGCCGGTGTAGATGTACATGTAGATGCCGAGTTCTTTGCCCTGGCAGATGATGCTGTCCATGTCGTCGAAGGACAGGTTCATGCGGTTGCCGTAGTCGGCCGCCCAGCAGCCCTTGCAATGCAGGTTGCAGGCGCTGGTCGGGTCGAGCAGGATGGCCCAAGGGATATTGCAGTCGTACTTCTGGCGCAGCTCGACCTGCTTTTGCCAGCCCTCGACGTTGACGTGCAGGTAGAAGTTCTCGATGATGCGGTCGAGCACCGCGGGGTCGATCTGCTTCAGGGCGCGCAAGACCAACTGGTAGACGTTGGATTCGGGGTTGCCCAGATAGTCGTTTAGGATGTCCATCTGCGAGGGGAAGGTGCGCTTCCCGAGCTTTATCAGCAGGTTCAGCAGTTTGGGCATGTTCTTGTCCGGGTTCTTGTGAACCATCTTCATTGCGGACTTGATGCCGAAATCCGCCAGTTGTTCCTTCACCATGCGCTCCTTTGCGTCTATGTTCCGCCGCGTGCAAATCACGGCCATGAAACGTCGACCCCGCAGCTCGTGCAGGCGCGCGTGCATGCGTGCGCCGACGGTCCAATCCCTCGGTGCCGACTATAGTACGCGAACCCGGCGCGTAAATGCACGCGTTTCTTCAAACGACGAAAGCAACACAAGAGCGGCGCATGCATGCGGCGGCGCCTTTTGAAAACGCAGACGCAGGACAAGAGACAGAGTCCGCCGCGCGGTGCCCCGCAAAAACGAGAGGGCCCGCAACGCGCCCGGAAGGGGGTAGGCGCAATGCGAGCCGCTAAGAGAGAGGAAAGTTAGTTGTTCCTAACTTCAAGGAGCACTCTACACGAAAAAGTTAGCCGATGCAAACTTTTTTTGAGAAAATTTCTGCTCGGGATAGAATCGACGCCAGACGACGGCGACGCCCTCCCCATGTGGGCAGCATGTCGCCAGAAAACGAAAAACGAAAAGAAACGCAGCGGCCGGCATCTCGCAAAGGCGGGCGGTGATGCAGGCAAAACCGGGCAACGAAAGGACAAGGCGATGATCTTTTACTTCACCTCGACGGGAAACAGCCTGCATGCAGCGCGAAAAATCGCCGAGGTGACGGGCGAGACGCTGCACAGCATCCCGCAGGAGATGGGCGGCGGGCGCGCAAACAAGCGCCGCTACGAAGACGAGGCCATCGGCTTTGTGATGCCCGTCTACGCCCACGACCTCGCCCCGCTCGCGGCACGCTTCATCGATCAAAGCAGCTTCTCGGCCGGCTACGTCTTTGCGATCCTCACCTACGGCAACCGCGCGGGCTGCGCCACTTTGGCCTGCGAGCGGCGCCTGGCAAACGCCGGCACGCACCTCGACTACGCCGAGACCTTGCTCATGGTGGACAACTGGCTGCCAAGCTACGACGCGCACGAGCAGGAGAAGATGGAAAAAGGCGAGGCAGGGCAGCTCGCGCGTATCGCCGCAGAGGTCGCCGCGCGCACATGCCGCGTGCGCCCCGCAACCGAGGCCGACCGCGCGGCAGACGACGATCTCTTCTCGAAGGGCTTTTCCTTTGCCACTTTGTGCGACATGGATTTCCTCGAACCCCTTTTGCGCGTGCGCGACAACTGCACAGGCTGCGGCACCTGCGCCAAGGTATGCCCCGCAGGATGCATCCGCACAAACAGCGGGCGGGCGGTGCGCGATGCGGCGACGGGCCAGGGCTGCACCGCCTGCCTGGCCTGCATCCACGCATGCCCGCACCACGCCATCGAGATGCCGGGCGGCGAGGCCAACCCGCAGGCACGCTATCGCCACGAGGGCGTATCGCTGCGCGACCTGATCGAGGCGAACTGCCAGCCGGGCGCGTGAACAGGCTTTAGGCAAGGGGCAGATGGGCAAGGCACACGCGGGTGAAGCACAGGCGAGGTGCATAGGTAAATCGCACGCCGGGCGCACCCCTGAAGCGCGTTTTTGAAGCACACCTTCTTCGTGCCAATGCGCCTCTTCGTGCTACACTCCACGGACGCGAATGGCATGCCAGCGTGGCGCAACGGTAGCGCAGCGGTTTTGTAAACCGTTTGTTGCAGGTTCGATTCCTGTCGCTGGCTCCATTTTTTCGCCGCCGCCTGATTTTCCCCGCACATCGCACGCCGCCCAAGGCAACGCCGCCGCGCCAACCTACTTCGTAATAGTTTCCACCAGCCGGTCTATCTCCTCGGCAGACATACCGCACCCTTGCAGGTAGCTCCGCGCCCCCGCCTCGTAGCTGGCGCCGGCCAGCTCGGCCTCGCCTGCCTCGGCAAACGACGCCCCTCCTTCAGCCTGCCCCAGCAGGTAGCGCGCGAAAGCGTCGAAATACAGCGAAACCACCGCCTCGTAGCGCTCGGGCGTGCCCTCGGCCGTGATGCCGTAGTAGTTGGCGTAGGTGGTCATGTAGTCGGCGCGCATTTCGTCGTAGCTCGCGCCAGCCAGCGCCTCGACAAGCGCGCACACGAAACCGGTGCGGTCCTTGCCCTCCATGCAGTGGATGTAGGCAGGGCCGCCGTATTCGACCAGGTGGCGCATGCCGGTCGCGACGCCTGTTCTGTACGCGTCGGCCTCGTAGTCCGACGACATCCCCAGCGTCACGTCGGCGCCGCGCTCGTAAAGGCCGCGCGTGTAGGCAGACGAAAATCCCTCGGCGGCAAAATAGCCCTCCATGTCGGCCTGCGTGTCGGCAAGGTCAACGACATCGACGATGCCGTAGCGCTCGAGCAAAGAATCGGTGACGGCGGCGCGCTTTCTGCTGTCGTCGACCGGCGAGGCGCCGCGGTAGAGGAAGTTTTCCTTCAGCTTGCCGCCGGACAGAGCGCGGAAGTTGGAGAACTGCTCGTCGCTGGCGTAGTCGGTGCGCTCCGTCGAGTATTTCTGCGCGAGAGCCTCGTAGGTGGAGCGGTACTTTCCCGCATCGCTCACGGTAATGGTCACGGTATCGCCTTCGGACAGGCCCGCGCTCGTCCAAAACCCGCTATTGTTTCTCGCGACGCACACATACTGGTCGCTGGGGTAGGCCACGACGACAGGCTCGCCCTTGCGCACGTAGTAGCCGTCGAAATAGGGCACGTCGTTTACAGTGAAGCCGTTGGAAAAGGCCACGTCGCAGCTGTCGCCGAAGGAAAAGCCCGCCGCCGCGAGATCTTCGGCGGAAAGGCTCGTGATGGCAGAATCGTAGCGCTCGTGCTTGGTCACCGTGCCCGAGACGCTCGCGGCCTGCGCGCCGCTTTGCGCGTCCTGCCCCTCCTGCCCGCCGCCCTCGCCGCCAGACGTGCAGCCCGCCACAAGGCATGCCACAAACAGCACGGACAGCGCGGCGATGGCAAACGGCAGCATGCGCACGCGGGTTCGCACATGGGTTCGCGCACGGCCGCGCACATATGCCCCACGCGCCCCACGCGCCCCCGCACGACCCTCCACCGGCATGCCGGCCTTTGCATTCATCTTCATGCGCATCTTCGATTCCTTCCCTTTTCGCGGGCAAGCACCGCCTGAAAGCCCCTTCTCTCGGCAGATGATACGTGGACGCCTCCCCACGGGCAAACACTGCGCGCCTACAAGCGAGACAATCGTCCTGCTAAACAGTGCGATGCTCAGATATTTCCATGAGCGCCCGTCTCACCTGCCGCCGGTCCCCCATGAGCGCGTTTGCGGATTCCACGACATGTCGCCGCCCTCGGATGCCAGCACGACATCAAAGAAATGCGATGCCATATCGCACGCCGTGGCAAAGCTTGCAAACTCACCCGGCATCTTGCCCTTTGAAAACGAGGCGAAGCGATTCCTCCAAGACTCGGGCGCAACGAATCGGTCGGGGACGTCCATGCCGCGCTTCGAACACTCGCTTTCTATCGCAAGCCTTAGCTCTCCTTGGTTGAATGCCTCATGAGTCGCATACGTCACCACATCCACAAGGTCTTTCATGCGCGATGACGGGTATCCACCGGGCTGCAGCTCCATGATGCCGCACAACTTGTCGGCCAGCTGGTCTGCCAGAGGGTACATGAGATAGTCGCACCCGACGACACCGGCGATTGCGACCCGATTGGCGGGCGTAACTCGATCCGGAGGCAGCGTGGTGGTGCAGTCGAGCGAAAGGTCGATGAGCACGGGGGTCTTTTTCCTCCGCACCCACAAAGGTGGCAAACCTCAGTCTCAAAAGCCTGGAGTACCCGTTTTCATCCATCGATTCCTCGTGCCTAGTCAAGACGAACCGACACCAGTCGCCCAAGTCGATGGCTGCGACCCTCTCCATCTCGACAAGGGCCTCGGCGGCAGACCCCTTCCCGCTGATCGCAAAATCCAAATCCCTCGTCGTTCTCGCATCGGGGATTCTGGCAAGCAGACCGCTTCCGCCCTTGAGGACGAACGCCTCGTTTCCTCCGGAGAACACGCGGCATAAAAACCTGTCGCGAAGTGCTTGACGGTATCCGGCGCCCGGTTCTGCGCCGGACTGCTTCACCGCCTTCTTGACCGCCCGGTCAAACGCGTCAGGCGATGCGTATGCATGCTCCATATCTCATTTCCTTTTGAGAAACGCATAGAGGTCGAAGCTCTTGTCGAATCCGCATTTCACCGCGCGCGAGTTGATTTCTTCGTCGATCCTCATCTCCGGGTCGGCAAGCTCGGCATCGCGCAAGACGGCGCCCACCAGGCCTAGATCTTCTCCATAATCGATCAGGTCGAGAACCGTGCGCTTCGGCGTCGTCGCAGGAATCCCCGCAATCACGCACACATCTTCATCTGAAAGCGCGCGCTTGAGGAATCGCAGCGAGGCGTTTCTTGACTGCTTCCTTCTGGGGCATGAAAACGTGATGGGCTCCGGTTTAAGTTCTCCCAAACCGTGCAGCCACGCTGCAGTTCCAAGCGAGGCAACGCAGCTACTTGCGTCAAAAGGCCTGAGGTACGCAAAAGTCGCAGGCTCGGTGGCAAGCCATGCAGCGTACACGTCCTCTTCGCGCGTCGACGGCGCTCCCGCAGCCCTGAAGACGCCGCGGACGATTGGCTCGATATGCTCGTGCGCAGCCAGCCGCGAAAGCGACATCCTGCCAACCCCCAAAGCCGCCGCCTGGGCAGAGGTAAACAACCCCTTTTGCGAGGAACTGATCTCGTTGATTATGCTCAAGGCTTCCAAAGCTTTCATGCTGCAATTGTAACAATAAAACGTTACAATTGCAGCGTTCACAGTCTCTTTTTACATTGGTGAATTGATTGTTGCCACTTATACCCCATGCCTGGACATCGCAGGTCCTGCATGGTTTTTCACGGTGAAGCACCGCCCGGCCCCTTCTCTCGGCAGATGATACGTGGACGCCTCCCCACGGGCAAACACTGCGCCGCGCTTGCGCTAATATGATGCGAATTGTCCATGCCGCACCCGAAAGCGAGACGCGAGAGTCCATGCTGAAGATCTACAACACCGCGACGCACAGCAAAGAGGAATTCGTCCCCCGGACGCCGGGCAAGGTCGCGATGTACGCGTGCGGGCCGACCGTCTACAACCACATCCACATCGGCAACGCGCGCACCTTCCTCACCTTCGACGTGGTGCGTCGCTACCTGGCGCACAGCGGCTACGAGGTCGCCTTCGTGCAAAACGTCACCGACGTCGACGACAAGATCATCGCGCGGGCGACCGAGGAGGGGCGCAGCGCCGCCGAGGTGGCCGGCGACTACACCACTCGCTTCGTCGACGCCATGCACCGCTTCGGCATACTCGACCCCGACGTGCGCCCGCAGGCCACCAAAGAGATAGGTCCGATGATCGGGCTGGTGAAAAAGCTCGTCGACGCGGGGCACGCCTACGAGGCAGACGGCGACGTCTACTTCTCCGTGCGCAGCTTTCCCGCATACGGCCAGCTCTCCGGCCGCGACATCGACGAGCTGCAAAGCGGCGCGCGCGTGGAAGTGGACGAGCGCAAGCGCGACCCGCTCGACTTCGCGCTGTGGAAGACGGCAAAGCCGGGCGAGCCCAGCTGGGAAAGCCCCTGGGGTGCCGGGCGGCCGGGCTGGCATTTAGAATGCTCGGCCATGAGCGAGAAATACCTGGGGCTGCCCATCGACATACACGGCGGCGGCGCCGACCTCGTCTTTCCCCACCACGAAAACGAGAAGGCGCAGACCGAGGCCGCCACGGGTCAGACCTTCGTCAAATATTGGCTGCACGGCGGCATGCTGCGCATCAACGAGGAAAAGATGTCGAAGAGCCTGGGCAACTTCCTCCTGCTCGTCGACGTGCTGGACGCCTGCGAGCCCATGGCCTTGCGCCTGTTGATGCTGCAGACGCACTACCGCAGCCCGCTTGATTTCTCCGACGCGCGCCTGGCCGAGGCGGGAAGGAGCTACGAGCGCGTGAGCGGCGCGGTGCGCAACCTGCGCTGGGCGGCAGAGCATGCGGGGGACGCAGACGATAGTGCGGACGCGGCAAGCAACGCGGACGCGGCAAGCGAGTCGTGCGATGCGGATGCGGCGGCGCTCGTGCAGGCAACACATGACGCGGACACGGCCTTCCATACAGCCATGGACGATGATTTCAACACGGCAGGCGCCCTGGGCGCGCTTTTTACCCTCGTGGGCGAGGGCAACACCTTCATCGAGGAGCACCCGCAGCTCTCAGGCGACGCGCGCGAGGCTGTGCGCGGGGCAGCCGACACAATAGAGAGCCTGCTTGGCGTGCTGGGCATCGAGCTGCCCATCGAAGAGGCCGACTGGCCTGCCGAGACCTGCGAGCTGGCCGCGCGCCTGGCCGCGTATGCGGGAGACGACGCGCACGAGGCAGCAGACGCCTTGCTGGCCGCCCGCGCACAGGCCCGTGCGGAAAAAGACTGGAGCCGCGCCGATGCCATACGCGATGGGCTGGCCGAGCTGGGGTTCACCATCGAGGACACGGCCAACGGAGCGAGGGTGAGCTATGGAGCGTGAGTATTTGGAGGGACGCCGCGCGCTGGCCGAGGCCCTATCGGCGAAGATGCCCGTCGAACGTGTGTGGGCAGGCTCTGCCGCCACGCGCGACAAGGCGGTCGCCAAGCTGCTCGAACGCGCCCGCAAGCAGGGGGCGCAAATCGTGCCCGCCACGACCGAGCAGCTCGACGAGCACTCGAGCCACGGCGCGCACCAAGGCATCATCGCCGCCGTCGCACCCTACCCCTACGCAAAGCTCTCTGATTTGGTGAAACGCGCGGCCGGGGCTGAAAACGCCCTCGTCGTGGCCTGCGACCATATCACCGACGCGGGCAACTTGGGCGCCATCGTGCGCAGCGCCGAGGTCGTGGGCGCGACCGGCCTGCTCATCCCCAACAAACGCAACGCCCGTGTGACGGCGTCCACCTACAAGACATCGGCCGGCGCCGTCGTGCACCTGCCCATCGCCATGGAGGCAAACCTCGCGCGCAGCCTAGAGCGACTGAAAGACGAGGGATTTTGGGTGGTTGGCGCCAGCGAGCACGCCGCCGAATGCGCCTGGGACGCCCCGCTGTCCGGGCGCGTCGCGCTCGTCGTCGGCTCGGAGGAGCGGGGGCTTGCTCCGCTCGTGGAGAAAACCTGCGATTTGCTCGTGAAGCTGCCGCAGGCGGGCAAGGTCGAGTCGCTGAACGTCGCGCAGGCGACCACCGTCTTGGCCTACGAATGGATGCGGCAATGCAGCGCAGGCTCGCCCTCATAGTCGACGGCTACAACGTCATTCGCAACAACGCGCGCTACCAGGTCGACGGCCAAGACGACTGGAGCAGCGAAGACGCGTGGAACAAGGCGCGTCAGACGCTGATAAACGACGCGGCCCTGCTCGCAAAGGAAAGCTACGAGCGTTGCACGGTGGTCTTCGACGGGGCGGGCAACGCGGCCTCGACCGGGCAGACGCGCAAGGTGGCCGGCATCGACGTGGTCTTCTCGCCTGCCGGCAAGAGCGCCGATACGGTGATCGAGCGGCTGGCCCACGAGGCGCGCGAGGCCGGGCTGGAAGTGGTCGTGGTCAGCAGCGACTACACCATACAGACCACCGTCTTCGGCGGCGGCGTCACGCGCATGAGCGCCTTAGGCTTCGGCACGGCCAGCGAGGCCGGCGAGCAAGAATGGCACGAGGAGGCGCGCGAGGCGGCGGCGGGTAAGCGCACCTTGGGGTCGCGCATCGGCGGCGAGGCAGCCGCGAAGCTGCAGCAGATGCTGCGCGAGAAAAGCTCGTAAAGAAGCGCGGGGATGGGGCGAAACTATGCCACGTCCCTAGCGCGCGACGTTGAGTGGCACGCAGGCGCGCACCGTCTGGCCGCTCGGCACCTGCACGTCCATGACGTAGGCCTCGGCGTTGTAGATGTGGCGCAAGACCTCGGTCGTGATGCACTCCTCGGACGTGCCCTCCTTCAGTACGCGCCCCTCGTCCATGACCACCACCTTGTCCGCGCAAAACAGCGCGTGGTCGGGGTCGTGCGTGACCATGATCACCGACTTTCCCATGCGCGAGAGCATGTGCATGCGCGAAAGCACAAGCTGCTGGTTGCCGAAATCGAGCGCGGCGGTGGGCTCGTCCATGACGAGGATGTCGGATTCTTGGGTGAGCGCCCGCGCGATCAAGACGAGCTGCTGCTGGCCGCCGGATAGGCTCGTGTAATCGGTGTGCGCAAGGTGCGTGATGCCGAGCAGTTCCAAGGCCTCCATGGCCACCTCGCGGTCGTGGCGCGTCGTGCGGGCGAGCAGGTTCACGTAGGGTGTGCGCCCCATCATCACCACGTCGGCCACGGTGAAGGGAAACGGCGGCGTATGCGCCTGCGGGATGTAGGCGAAGTGCTGCGCGCGGGACCGCTCGTCCATCTTGGCGACTTCCTCGCCGTCGAAGGTGACAGAGCCTCCCAGCAGCGGCAGCAGCCCCATGAGGGATTTCAGGGTGGTCGTCTTGCCGCAGCCGTTCGCGCCGATGATGCACACGAACTCGCCGACGCGCACGGTAAAGCTCACACCGTGCACAATCTCTACCGGGTGCTTCTTGCCGTAGCCGCAGCGCACGTCAGAAACCGATAGCAGCACGGGGGACGCGGCCTGCGCGCTGGTCTTGTCGAGCACGCCCGCCTCGCCGCTTTCACCGTCCGCGCCGCGTGCGCCTGCGGCTTTGAACCCGTCGTGCGCCATCAGTTCCACCCCCTCATGTTCTTTTTGAAGATGAAGATGAAGAAGGGCACGCCCAGAATCGAGGTGAGTATGCCGATGGGGATCTCGACGGACAACATCATGCGCGCGAGATTGTCCACGAGCAGCAGAAACGCCGAGCCGATGAGCATGGAGGTGGGCAGGAGCACGCGGTAGTTCGGGCCGACCACGGCGCGCGCCAGATGCGGGATGACCAGCCCGATCCAGCCGATGATGCCCGCGACAGCCACCGAGGCGCTGGCCAGCAGGGTCGAGCCGAGTATGACCCAAAAACGCGTGCGCTTCGTGTTCACGCCCATCGCGCGCGCCTCCTCGTCGCCAAACGACAGCACGTTGAGCTTCCACGACTGTACGAGCAGCAAGATGAACCCGGCGGCCATGGGGATGAAGACGAGCACGTCGCGCACCGTGATGTCGTGAAACGAGCCCATGAGCCAAAAGGTGATCTCGGGCAGCTTGTCGTTGGAGTCGGCCAAAAGTTTCACGATGGACATGCCGCTTTGGAATAGCGTGGACACGAGTATGCCCGCCAGGACAAGGCCCAGCGTCGGGTCGTAGTCCACGAGCTTGTTCAGCCACACGGCCATCCCGACGGCGGCAAGGCCTCCGAGGAAGGCGGCGATCTGCACGCCCGTGCCGCCCCAGTTCCACAACAGGGCAAGGCATGCACCCAGCGACGCACCGGCCGACGCGCCGAGGAGGTCCGGCGAGGTCAGCGGGTTTTTGAACATACCTTGATAGCTCGCGCCGGCCACGGCCAGGCCCGCGCCCACGAGCATGACAACGATGACGCGCGGCAGGCGTATGAGGAAAAGCACGCGTTCGGGGTCGGTGATGTTGATGTCGTCGACCGTGTAGAACACAGGACCGGCGCCTGCCGACGCGCCGGAAAGCCCAGAGCCGATGAAGTCGACGAGTATGTTGAGGTTTGTCCACGCAAGCAGGCACAGCTTCGGGATGTAGGAGGCGGCCGCGGCGACAACTTCGACGGGGTTCATGCTGTAGCGCCCCAAAAACAGCGAGAGGAAGACGGCGCCCACCACGAACAGCGCGACCGCAACCTTCACGGAGCGCTTGACCTTCGCGTGAAAGACCGAGTTGACCTCCTCTTCGGAAAAGGAGTTCTCGGGCTCGCGGGTCTGCGCCCCTTGCCCGCCCTTTCCCATCTGCTCGTCTCGCTCGTCCACGGCGCCTCTTTTCTACTGGCCGCTTTCAGACGACTCGTCGCTTTTCAGCTCCTCGTCGGTGACGATGTAGACCTTGCCGGTCTTCGGGTCGCGATAGGCCGTGCCCGCCTGCACGTACGACGAACCACCGTTTTGGATCTCGCTTTCGGCGTCTTCGGGCTGGACCTCTTCGAGGTCGGATTCCTCGACGTCTTCGACCGAGCTTAAGTCGATGTTCCAAAAGGCCATCAACGCCACCATGAAGCCGCAGGCCAAGACGAGCATGCAGTCTGCAAGGTTCACGATGTAGGCCGACGGGTTGACGTCCTCGCCCACCTCTTTGCGCGAGCGGAAACGGCTTTCGCGAAACGAGCGCGCCATGCCTATTCGCCCCCCTGCGCCTTCTCGGCGCCCGCCTCAGCAGGAGCGTCGGCAGCTGCGACTTGCACAGACACGGGCTTTGCCGCCACGGGCTGCGCTGCCACGGGCTTTGTCACCGCCGCGCCCGCAGGCCCGCTGGCGGGCCGCCCGGCCTCAAGCGGCTCCACCTTCGCCTTCACTGCCTTCGGCGGCGCAGCGCTCGACACCTGCTGCTTTTCGGCTTCCTTAAACTCCTTCATCACGTCGCCCGCATACCCCTTGGGCAAGGCGATGCCGGCCGCGCGCGCCTGGGCCGCCCGGTCGACGACCACGCTCATCAGCGACTCGAGCGTGCTGATGTAGGCGGAATACCAGCCGGAGCGGATCTTGGAGATGGCCAGCGAGATGATGGCGCAGACCAGACCGCACACCGTCGCATCGAAGGCAAGCAGAAGCGACGAGGACAGCGCCGTCACGTCGTTTTTACCCAAGGCCACCATGCCCGGACCTAGCGGGATGAGCGTGCCCATCAGGCCGAGCAGCGGGGCAATTTTGGACATGGTGTCGGTCCAGGCCAGCTTGAAACGGTAGCGCTTCTCGGCCTTGCCGATCTCGATCTGCGCAAGCGAAAACAGCGCCTCGTCGTCAAGCCCCATGTTGCGTGTGCAGGTGAGGAGCGCGGCCTTTTGGAAACGCAAGAGCTTCGAGTCGCACACGACCCGCTCGATGCTGTCGTAGCCCGCGTCGTTCATGTCGTTGACGATCTGCGGCATGTTTTGTTTGTAGGCGCGGCGCTCGGTGAAGAACTCGAAGATGATTTGCCCCAAGAAAAAGAGCGTGACGGCCAGCAGGAGCAACAAGGCCACCATGGTCGGGATGAGCAGCCCCTGCGAGATGGCGTGGAGTATGTCGGGCAGGTAGGTGTCCGTCATCTGCTGCACGAAGTTTTCCATGAATCTCCCTTCCGCGCCGCGCTTTTCCTCGCGCCGCGCCACATGTCTGCCGCTTGCTCTATCTCCTCACGGGGTAGCTGTCCCCGAGTATGCGTTTGGCCTGGTCGTCGTTTATCTCGATGTGATAGACAAGGTTGTAGAAGTACTTGGCCTCCTCGACCATGTCCACGTCGTAGCGGTCCGGGTACATAAGGTTCGCGAGCCACTGTATGCCCAGCCAGCGCTGCACGCCGTTCGGGCGGTCGCACCAGGCGAAGGGCAGGTTGGGCATGGCGTAGACGCGGTCGTTTTTCACCGCGTCTATCGAGGCCCAGTCCGTGCTCGTCTTTATGTGGTTCACGGCGCCGCCGCGCGTTTCCTCGTCCCAGGAGATGATGATCTCGGGGTTCCACTCGATGATCTGCTCGAGCGAGACGTTGCTCATGCCGAAGCTGCCCGTGGCCTCGGGCACAGTCGCGACGTTGTAGGCACCGGCCACCTGGAAGGCCTTGGCATGCTGCGAGGACTCCGGCTCGGTCGAGGTGCCGAACGTGCCCTCGGCGTAGTAGAGGCGCTTTTTCTGGTCTTCGGGGATGTCGCCCACGGCCGCGGTGACGTCGTTGTAGACGCGGTCGAGGTAGGACGAAATCTCGTTGCCGCGCGACTCGCAGCCCAAGATGTCGCCCAAGAAGCGGTAGGCCTCCTTGATGTTGGTGAACGACCCGTCCACGAGCACGACAGGAATGCCGGTGTTGCCCTGGAGCTTTTCGGCATCAGAGATGTTGGAGGCCGACAGCTCGACGCCGGAGACGCTGAAGACGACCTGTATGCCCTCCTGCATCAGCTGCTCTTGGTCGATCTGGCCGCCGTTGGACAGCGAGCCCATGGACTTCAGGTCGGCCATGTTCGAGGGTAAAAACTCCAGCTGGTCGCTGTTGTACTTCGCGCAGGTGCCGCCCATGACGTCGGGGTTTAGCGAGAAGACGTAGATTTGCGCGAGCGGCGAGGTGTAGTAGACCTTCTTCAGCTCGCTTGCCGTAGGGATGGTCAGCTCGCGGCCGGCGTGGTCGGTGATCTTGCGCTTGCCGCGGAATATCTCGTCGCCCAGATCCGAGGTGCAGCCCGCAAGCCCGCCGCCCAACAGGGTCGCGGCCAAGGCACCCGCCGAGCACTCCATGAACCGGCGGCGCGATATGCCGGGCCGTGCCTGTTCCGTTCTTCTATCGTCCATGACCGTTTCTTCCCCTCCGTCGGATAGAGACGATGCTGTCGCGCGGTACCACAACACGGCGCGCACGCGGTGTGCACGCAGCACGCACGTGGCGCGGCACATGCACATGGGCACGTATTTTAGCCTACTTGTAGATGAAACACTCCGAAAATGAAATGTTGGAAAGTATAGAGCCGGCGGCGCAGGCGGAAGCGGAGATGGGGGCGGGAACGGGGGTGAGTTAGCGACGAGGTGACGCTTGGCCGACGATAGAGTGCAAGCGCAGGACGGTAGAATGCGGGCGCAGTGCTGTTGACTGCAAGCTGTGCTTTTCTTGGTGAAGTGCCGGGCGCCTCAGGCCAGGAGGCGCTCGAAGAAGGCGTCGGAAAGATAAGCGGAAAGCTTCTCGCGCGCCTTGGCGGAAGGGTGGGTGTCGGGGTGGCCGGCGCATTGCGCCCAGGCCTTGCAGCACCAGCTCGTCGAGCGCAGGGCGGTGAGCGCGCGCCACACCGGATAGCGCGCATCAAAATTGCCGCGCGGGATGCGGCCTGCCACCTCGCGCCAGTAGGCCTCGATGAAGTCGGCCTCCTCTTGCGCGGAAAGGAAGCGTTCGCTGTCCCAAAAGGTCGTCGTGGGCGCGGTGAAATACGCGAGATCTTGCGCGAGGTCGCCCACAAGAGGGCGCTCCCAATCGACGAAGGAGCCGGGGTCGCCGGTGAAGGGGGCGCATGTGTCGGCGGCCGCGGCTGCCTCGGCACTTGCCTTCGGAATAAGGAAATGCGCGGCCAGCGTCTCGGTGTTCACGATGGAGGGTGGCGTGTCGGGCGCGGGCGCCGCGTCCATGAGGGCACGGGCGCGGGCGATGAGTTCTTCGGCATGACGCGAGATGCGCACGTCCGCATGTCCCGAGGCGCGGTAGACCTCGTAGCGAGCCATGCACTCGTCGAAAAGCTCGCGCAGGGGGTCTGCGGGACGGTGAAGGGAGCAGGCGGCATCGACGGGCACGGCGTGGATATCGGCCATTATCTTTGCCGCACAGCGCAAATCGCCCGGGCGCAGCGCGTCGAAATCGAGGGTCTGGCCTGCGCAATACGAGATGACGAGCACACCGGCGCCCAAGGCTTCAGGCGAGCTGTCGCGATAGAGCGCGCGCGGCACGCGGTCGCTTGGGGCGAGCGCGCGCAAGGCGGCTTCCTCGTAGGCCACCTGGTCGGCGTGGAAGGGCTGGGGTGCGACATTTACCCGCAAGACGTAGCACGTTGCAGATGTCGTGGGCGCCGCAGATGTCGTGGGCACTGTGGATGCGCCGGCAAGGGGCGCGTCGCCAAAAGCCGCGCCCACAGGGGCAGCGTCAAGCGAAGCCGCCGCGTTGGATGCGGCGCCGTCGACGACGGAGAAAACGTAGTTGTCGTTGTGCTCGCCGGCGCCGAGCGGCGTACAGGCAAGCTCTGCGCACATCGCGATGCCCAGCGCCTTGCGCAATTGCGTATTGCCGGCCAGATAGGCCCGCGCGCGCTCCAGCTTCTTTGCCTTCTCCGCCGCGTCCATGCGCTGCCTGCCCTCTCCTTTCACCATGCGCCCCGCCTCTTTCACCGTGTCCCGCGCCCCCTTTGGGCGGGTCCGGCGCCTTCACCTTCACCCGCCCATTCTATAGCGGGCACGAAAGGCGGGGGGGCGAAAAGCACACAGGGACACGGGGCTTCACCGGCAACGGAAATCCGACGCAGTCGCTGCGGCGTACAACAAGGGAAATGGGCGTAAAGGTGTGGCACGGCTGTCGCGGTATGCGAGGCTCCGCGAACATGGCGACTTGTTCACGCTTGCACGGTGCGGCTTGCCTTTCGGGCGCGGGGCGCGTACCGTCTTTTCGTGGTGAAGCACCGCCGCTGTATCGCACTTGCAGCTGCGGCGGGATGCGCGCGTTGACAACGTTCGACAACCGGGGGCGACTGGTTTCGACACTGATAGCTTCGAGAGGGGCAGCAGGCCGTGGTCTCCTCACCACGCAAAACAGGGGTACCGCCAATTAAACGGCAACAAAGTTGTTTCTTTCAAGGGTGCGCAGGCTCGTCCTGTCGCCCTGGCTGCCTAATTTAGGTTCAGCCCTCTCGCCCGCCGCGTAAATCCCCGCGCGGCGCTGTGCGGGATCAAACTCAGGGGATTGCAGCTGCGGACGTAGCCGGTATGCCGTAGCCCAAGATTGAACCGGCAAGGACGCGCGACGTCTGTCGCCTGTTCCGAGCGCGCCCTCACCGAAAGGCGACTGAGCCTGGAGACACCTCTCGGGAGGCTATCGTGGACGAGGGTTCGATTCCCTCCGCCTCCACCAAAAAAATGAACGGATTGCAGAGCTGCGACCCGTCTCCACAAGATACAACACAAGGGGAATCGAACCCTGTAGGACGCAACAGCCCAGCGGGCTGTTGCGGGCCGAGCGCGCAAGCGCGAGGCCTTGCAGCGCGCAGCGCTGCGTCGATTCCCTCCGCCTCCACTAAGTCGCCGCCTTCTTCAACATGAAGCGCCCGCGCCTCACGCGCAATATTCGGGGAGGTATTCCCGCAGATTCTTTAGCCGAGTTTAGTTTTTTTAGCTGAGCTTAGTTTTTTAGCTGAAACAGAGTTTGTGCTGCTCACGGGCATTGGCGATAGTAAAAGCAAGTGCAGCTCGGATTTCTCAAAAGCACATGAAGTCGAACTTCTCGGGAGCCGGCGGCGGGCACACTTTTCGCGCTCTTCATCATGGCGCATGGGGCAAACGCGCGATGTGTTGTATTTACAACAAACAGCTTGGACGAAGTGCAGTATAAAATTCCGGAAAACAAAGGCCGGCAGCTAAAGCCGAAAGGGCACAGGCCGGCAACACCCGGCGCAGGCGAAACCGGAAATCCGGACACCGAAGTCTGGAAGAGAAGCCAAGCCGATGCCGGCAAACCGAGGAAAGGAGCCGCCATGAAGAGGCGCATCATCGAGATAGACCGCGACAAGTGCAACGGATGCGGTGCCTGCGCGAGCGCGTGCCACGAGGGCGCGATTGGCATGGTGAACGGCAAGGCCGAGCTGCTGCGCGACGACTACTGCGACGGCCTGGGCGATTGCCTGCCCGCCTGCCCGACCGGCGCCATCACCTTCGTGGAGCGCGAAGCTGCCGCCTACGACGAGGCCGCGGTGCTGGCAGCCAAAAACGCGCATACCCACAGCGAAACACCGAGCGGCACCATGTCCGGTGCGGCGGCGGGTGGCGTGTCGCAAGGCTGCCCCGGGAGCCGCTCGCGCGAAATCTCGCACGCGCAACACTCCGCGCAGGCGCAGGCACAGGCACAAACACAAGCGCAGACCGTAGAGCAGCCCAGCCGCCTGCAGCAATGGCCCGTGCAGATAAAGCTCGTGCCCACGCGCGCCCCCTACTTCGACGGGGCGAAGCTGCTGGTCGCCGCCGACTGCACGGCGTTTGCCCACGGAGCCTTCCACGAGCGCTTCATCAAAGACCACATCGTCCTCGTGGGCTGCCCCAAGCTCGACGGCACCGACTACTCGAAAAAACTCGCCGAGATCATCCGCGAAAACGACATCCAGAGCGTGACCGTCGCGCGCATGGAGGTCCCCTGCTGCGCGGGGCTGGAGCACATGGTGAAGGCCGCCTTGCAGGCCAGCGGGAAGTTCATCCCGTGGAGCGTCGCCGTCATTTCCTTGGAAGGCGAGGTCTTGGACTAACCCCCCGTCCATCCGACTTCGGGGCAGGCCGTCCGGTTCACGCCCATCCGGCTTTCGGGACGGGCTGCCCGGCTCACGCCCCCCCTCGGTTCGCGGCCGGCCTACAGCCTGTCCCGCCCGCTTGTCCGCGCGCGCTGGCACGCGGGGCACACGCCCTCGAAGACGACCGCGTGCGACGAGACGGCCCAGTCGCTCGTCGCGCGGGCAAGCTCGTCGAGGCCGTCGTCGAAATCGAGGCAGATGTCGGCGACACTGCCGCATTCGGTGCAGACGATGTGCGGATGGCAGTCGGCGCGCAGGTCAAAATGCTCCCTGCCGTCCGCCTTGATGGACAAGATGGCGCCCTCGTCGGCCAAAAGGTGCAGATTGCGGTAGACGGTCGCGCGGCTGACGTGCTCATCGCGGGCGCGGGCGGCCTCGTAGATCTGCTCGACGTCCGGATGGTCGCGGCGGGAGCGCACCACGTCGAGCACGAGCTGGCGCTGCCGCGTGTTCCTCCTCGCCCCCACTGCGCTTCACCGTCCTTTCCCAACACCCCGGCGCCTCCATGCGCCGCTTTTCTCAGAAACAATAGTAATCGTTCTCGATAAGACTGCAAGCGCCGAATTACCCCACGCTTTGGGAGCGCCCACTGAGGTGAGAGGAGGATCGCCTTGAAGGGGGGGGTGTGCGGGGGTAAATCCGCCCCTAGCCGCTGGGATGATTTGGCGGGGGGTCGGACAAAAAGAGGGCGGGACGCAATAAGAGGCTTTCTAAGGCGTTGCACGCGGCGGGAATGCCCAAGGGACAACAAAAAGAAGGAGCGCCCACGACCGAAACACTCTCCCCCTCGCCTGCTAGAAGGGTATTTCCGCGCTCGCCCGCGCGTCCTTTATCTCGCGGTCTAGTTTCGAGATACGCCGCATCAAGCTCATTTTGCGGTTGTAGGTTGCGCCGCTCACACCCCTGCTACCCATATGCGCCCCCTTTCAGGCAATGAAAAAGCCGCCCTCGAAAGGACGGCTAGGCCACAAACTTAAAAGCGGACGTTAATCCGCGTTGCTTTCGAGCAACTGGTCGGTTCTTGGGGCAACGCCGACAATCTTATCCAGCATATCGAAAAAAGCGCCGTCTCCGGTTTCGACGACCTCTTGGTTTCGATATTCCTCAAAGCTCATGTCGGGGAGGTTGAAAGGATTTTGTACGGTTCCCGAGTCGTCCATAATGTAGCCTCCTATCTGCGCTTATCTGTTGTAATTATACCTCTTGTTACGGGTTATATAGTCAAAACCATACTTAGGGAGCGTCTCCGAGTAGTAGCGGTCAAGCACCCCGGTATAGATTTGCCTTCTACTGGTCGCAGACAGACCCTTCCCAGCTTTATTTGCCGCGCTTTGAATTTCGGCATCAATTGCCGCCGAATCCCGACGCACTTTGTCATACAGCGCCTTGCTTTTCGCATCTGTATTAGTAGCGTTTTCGGCTTCACAGCTTCGAGCGCCGCTTGCATCCCCTCGCGCCATA
>CAVECB010000018.1:10169-36320 GCA_963614215.1 Ruthenibacterium lactatiformans | reverse complement strand
CAAGCGCCGCCACCGCGATGGCTATGAAGCGCCCCCCCCCGCGGGGTTTCGAGTGGTGTCCGCGTTGCTGCATGTCGTGCGTCTCCTTTTGGAAAAAGCCTGCTCAGCTCTCTAGTTTCAAGCACCCTCCATTATCTCGTAAAACACGTGGTTTCGCAATCCTTTCACCCTTAAGGCAGGCACAGGTGGCCGCCCGGCACGGCAAAACGCGCATCAGCTGTCGCGGTGGTAGGTGGCGAGTATGTTCGTATTGCCCATCCCAGCTGCGAAAACTGGGTGCACCTCGAAGTAGTAGTCTTGGCGAAAATTCATGTCCACAAGCTCGAGCTGCGTGACTTGCGACTCGATCTGGACGATGTCGTGCTGCATAAAGCGCAGGCCGCCCGTCTGCGGGGTCAGCACCACGCGATACGACACGGCGCCTTCCACCGGCTCCCACGACAGGGTGCCCTCGCCTGCCGTCGCGCCGGCCTCGATGCCGCACTCGCGCCATGTGACGGTGTCGAAGCCCGGTACACTCAGCTCTATGTGCGCCTCGGCCGTGCCATCGCAGGTCGCCGCCTTCACCGTGACCTTGCCCGGCTTCTTGCACACGACACGCCCGTCCGGCTGCACGTCGGCCACGCTGCGGTCGCTCGTCGTCCACACTATGGGCAGGGTGCCAGTCGAGCCGTCCGCGAAGCTGACGGAGAGCTTCTCGCCGGCTGCCAGCGCCACATGGTCGCCGCCGTCGATGGAGATGCCCGCAATTGTCGGCGAGGCCTCCACGTCGTCGAGGGGCAGCAGGGCGCTGTTGCCGCGCACGTGCAGGCCCACCTCGCCTTGCACATCTCCCGCGAGAGGTGAAACGCCCGCGTCTTGCGAGGCGCTGCCCCGCTTCACCAGCGCGCCGGCGTCCCGCGAGAAATAGGCCCATCCCCCGTCGTAGGGCACGACCGCATCGTGCGCGCGCACATCGGCGCCGTTCCACCAGCACGAGTCGAAGCGCGTGGACGTGCAGGACTGCACCTCGCGCTCGCCGGACGGTCCGTACCACAGGCGCGGCGTGTGGGTGGCTAAAAAGACCTCGTCGCTTTTCAAGAAATACTGCCTGTCCACGCGGTAGCCGTCGGCCTTGTAGTCGTCGAAGGTAGGGTCGAGCCAGTACCACTGCCCGTCGAGCTGCACCGCGTTCCACGCGTGATAGACCGCCGGTGTGTCACCTTCCACATAGGCGCACGGTATGCCCAGCTCGTCCATCGCGAAACGAAACGCCAGCGCGTAGGCCTCGCACAGGCCGGTGCCCGACTCCATAATCTCGTCCACGCCGCGGTAGGTGCAGGTGTAGTCGTACTCGTAGTTCAGGCAAAAGTAGGTGTAGACGGCCAGCACCTGGTCAAGCGAGTTGGACGGCGCGTCGGCGGCAAAGCGCTTGATGTTTTCCATCTCGGTCTGGACGCCTGTTGGCACGTCGATGACCTGGGCATACGGCGTGGTCTCGGCGTCGGGGGAAACGGGCGCGGGTGCCCGCAAGAACACGACCAGCGCGACGGAGAGCACGAGAAAGCCCGCCAATATGCGTATCGCAGCCCTCATGCCCGCCTTTCCGCATTCCCTTTTCGCCGATTATATAGTGAAGGCCGACGGGAACGTGCCCGCCGGCCTGCCGTGTCGTTGGTGGCCCCACCAGGATTTGAACCCGGAACCTGTCGATTATGAGTCGATCGCGCTAACCATTGCGCCATGGGGCCATGAAACCGCGCGCCGTCCCTCGTGCCTGCGTGCGGACGAGGCGTATCGCGCGGGATAGTATACCCTTATTCCTCCAGATAGTCCTTGAGCTTGCTCGACCGGCTGGGATGGCGCAGCTTGGCCAGGGTCTTGCTCTCTATCTGGCGTATGCGCTCGCGCGTGACGTTGAACTCGCGCCCAACCTCTTCAAGCGTGCGCGGGTGGCCGTCTTTTAGGCCGAAGCGCAGCTCGATGACCTTGCGCTCGCGCTCTGCCAGGCCGTCGAGCACCTTGCCCAGCTGCTCTTGGAGCATGGAAAAACCGGCCGCATCGTCGGGGCGCACCGCGTCGTGGTCCTCGATGAAATCGCCGAGCTGCGAGTCTTCCTCCTCGCCGATGGGCGTCTCCAAGCTGACAGGCTCTTGGCTGATCTTTTGAATCTCGCGCACGCGCTCGGCCTGCGCGTCCACCTTGGCCTCGATCTCGGTCATGTCCACCTCGGCATCCGGATCGTCGCGCGTGGCCTGGTCGATGAGGATCTTGCGCGCGATGTCTTCCGGCGTCGGCTCGCGGCCGAGCTCTTGGAGCAGCTCGCGCTGGATGCGGGCGACCTTGTTGATGGTCTCGACCATGTGCACGGGGATGCGGATCGTGCGCGCCTGGTCGGCGATGGCGCGGGTGATGGCCTGGCGAATCCACCAGGTGGCGTAGGTGGAGAACTTGAAGCCCTTCGTGTAGTCGAACTTCTCGACCGCACGAATCAGGCCGAGGTTGCCCTCCTGGATGAGGTCGAGGAAGAGCATGCCGCGCCCCACGTAGCGTTTCGCGATGGAGACGACGAGGCGCAGGTTGGCCTCGATCAGGTCGTCTTTGGCGTCGAGGCCCACCTGCTCGATGCGTGTCAGGCGGCGCATTTCGCGGCGGGTGAGCTCGCGGCCCTCGTCTTCGGCGGCCTCGATCTCGGCGGTGGCGGCAAGGCCTGCCTCGATCTTCATGGCCAGGTCCACTTCCTCACTGGCCGTGAGCAGATCCACCTTGCCGATTTCCTTCAGGTACATGCGCACGGGGTCGCCAGTGAGCATGGAGACGCTGGCTGCCTCGGCCTTTTGGTGGCGAGCCTCCAGGCGGCGCTTGTGCTTTTCGGCCTCGGTCTCCTCGTGCTCCGGCTCGGCCGCGTCTTCTTCGGGCGCGGACGGCGCGGGGGCAGCAGGCGCCACACCCAGCTCGGCGTCCGGGATGCCCTCCATGATGTCCTCGTCGGACATGTTCGGGTCGATGTCGTCTTGCGCGACGCGTGCAGCCTCGGCAGCCGCCATGCCCTCGACCTTCACGCCGTTGGCCTTGATATATTCGAGGACGGCGGCCAGCTGCTTGTCGTTTAAGCCGTCGCCGTCGAAGGCCTCGTCGATTTTTGCGCGCTGAAGCTTCTTGCCGCAGTCTTTCAGCAGGTCGTCGATTTTGTCGACGGTCTCGGCATCGAGCACGCCCTCGGCCGCCGCATCCTTTTCCTGTGCGGCCGCAAGCTGCGCCTTGGTCGCAGGCGCTGCAGCGGCGGATTTCTTGGATGCGGATGCCTTCTTGGACGCGGCCGCCTTTTTCGCGGTGGCGGATTTCTTCGCGGGCGCGGCCTTCTTCGTCGTCGTCTTGGACGCCGTCTTTTTCTCGGCGGACTTGGCCGCGGACTTGGCAGCCGCCTTGGCCGCGGGCTTGGCCTCCGTCTTCGAGGCCGCCTTCTTCACCGCGTCCTTTTTCGCCGCCGCAGACTTCGACGCCGCCTTCTTCGCAGGCGCCTTCTTGGCCGCCGTCGTCTTCGACGTTGCCTTGGCCGCTGTCTTCTTCGCGCTGTCAGTCTTCGTGCTTGCCACCTTCAGCCTCCCTGTTTTCGTGCGCCACCGTATCCGATGCCCTCATGGAGCGGCGCAGGTTCGCAAGCTCGCGCTGCAGCCGCGTCGTCTCCTCGAACAACTCGTCTGCCGCCTGCGCCGCGTCCGCGCCCCCCTCGCGCAAGCGCGCCTTGCCTGCGGCTATCTGCCGCTCCAAGTCGCGCTCCCGAAGCGAGCGCACCAAAACGCCCGCCCGGTAGGCCATGTCCTGCTCGCCATCTGCCTGCGACATGGCCGACGAGAGCAGCTGGGCCGCCGCGTCGCTCGCGCCCTGGGCCGCCGCGAAACACTCCGCAGGACTTGCCGTGTGCGGCAGCTCCTGCAAGGCCGCGGCGATGCGCTCGGCATCCGCGCCCGTCCAGTGCACGCGCGCCATGTCCTCGCCGATGGTGTCTAGGACATGCGCGTTGCACACGACGAGCCCCAAAAGCTCGTGCTCCTTGTGCATCGACTGTCTATCTGCCTTGATGATGCGTTCTTCGACCGAGTCGCGCGGCCGAGCCTGGTCTTGAGGCGGGGCGTCGTCTGCTTGGTGGCGGGCGGCCACAGGAGCCCTCATCGCGTTCAAAGCCTGGAACACATCAGTATAGTCAAGCCCCAATGTGTCGGCTATGAGGTTGATGTAATCCGTTGCCGTCACGCTACCTTTAAGCGGGTAGAGCACCTCGAGCGCGGACTTCATCGCGGCCACCTTCTGCTCGGGGGAGCGCACGTCGAAGGCGGCCAGGCGGCGCTTGATGGAAAACTCCAGCAGGGGCACCGCCGCGTCGAGCAGCTTCACCAGTGCGTCGGCGCCGTGCGCGGCGAGGAACTCTGCCGGGTCGAGGGCATCGGGCAACACGACCACCTTCAGCTCGATGGGATTGCGTCCGCTTTCCACCGCAGAGCTCCAGTCGATGAAGGACGCGGCGCGGTCGGCGGCCTTCTGGCCTGCGGCGTCGCCGTCGAAGAGGTAGATGATGGTCGAGGTGAAGCGGCTGAGCATCTTCACGTGTCGTGCGGTAAGCGCGGTCCCAAGCGTGGCGACCGCGTAGTTCACCCCGGCCTCGTGCAGCGCAATGGTGTCCGTGTAGCCCTCGACGACCAGCGCGCGCCTCGCAGCGACGATGTGGGGTTTTGCCCGGTCGATGGCAAAGAGGTTGTCCGACTTATGAAAGACAGGCGTCTCGGAGCTGTTCAGGTACTTGGGCGTGCCCTCTCCAATGACGCGGCCCCCAAACGCGATGACGCGTCCGCGCAGGTCGCGCACGGGAAACATGACGCGCTCGAAGAAGCGGTCCTGGGGGCGGCCCGGCGTGCGCTCGACGGCAAGATTCGCGTCTACCATCTCGCGCGTGGTAAAACCGGCGCCCCGCAAATGGGCGACGAGGCTGCCGCGGCCGGGAGCGTATCCGAGCGTCCAGTCCTTGGACGGTTGCGAGCCGAAGCCGCGCCCGTGCAAATAGGCGCGCGCCCGGGCTGCGTCGTCGGCTTTCGAGCGCATGAGCTGCATGTGGAAGAACTCGGCGGCCGCCTCGCAAGCCTGCATCAGGCGGTCTTTGGCGTCGCGGGACGGGCCGCGCCTGCCGCCCACCTCGACGATCTCGATGCGCGCGCGTTCGGCCAGCTCGCGCACCGCGTCGGGGAAGTCGAGGCCTTCCGCCTCCTTCACCCAACCGAAGACGTCGCCGCCCTTGCCGCAGCCAAAGCAGTGCCACAGCTGCATGGCGGGGTCGATTTTGAGCGAGGGGTTGCGGTCGTCGTGGAAGGGGCACACCGCCCAGAAGTCGCGGCCGCGCTGCTGCAAGGTGACGTAGGTGCCGGCAATCTCGACCAGGTCGGACGCCTCGCGCACGCGCTGTATGTCCTCATCGCTGATACGGGGCATGTCCACCTTCGCCCAACATGGCGCGCACCGAGGCGATGTCGCCTTTCACCGTCTCGACCAACTCGTCTGTGTCGGTGAAGACGCGCTGCGCCCTCAGGCGGCGCACGAACTCGACACGCACCGTTTTACCATATATATCCCCCGCAAAACCGAGAAGATGGGCCTCGAGGGGCGAAGTCGCGTCTGAAAAGCTCGCGGCGGTGCCGAGGTTGACCGCGCTGGGGTAGCGCGCGCCGTCCACTTCGGCCCACGCGGCATAGACCCCCTCGGCGGGCAGCATGGTCTCGTTGGCCGCTAGGTCGAGGTTGGCCGTGGCAAACCCCATCCCGGTGCCGGCGCCCCTGCCGTGGGCAACCATACCCGAGACGGCGTGGCGGCGGCCGGCGCACAGCTGCGCGGCCTGCTCCACGTCGCCCTCTCGCAAAAGGGCGCGCACGCGCGTCGAGGTGACGGGGGTGCCGTCGTGTTCTACGAGCGCGTGTTCGGTGGCGCAAAGGCCGCGGGAGGCGCCCCAGCTGCGCACGTCGGCCAGGGTGCCCGCCGCCTTTGCCCCGAAGCGAAAACCCTCGCCCACGTGCAGTTCGAGCGGCTCGCACACGCGGGCCAGCGCGTCGAGGAAGGCGGTCGGCGGCACGGCGAGCGCATCCGGCGAAACGGGCAGCACGAGGACGCGGGGGGCGGACGCGGCAAGGGCGCCGGGGGTGCCGGGGGTGCCGGATGCAGGGAAAACGTCGGACGTGTCGGGAGCGTCGGTGACGAGGGCGGCGAGCGTGTCCAAGCGCTCCGCATTGGAGAGGAGCTTGCCGAAGGACGCGCCGTCGCGGCAAAACAACTCGTCTGGGTCGCGCTCGAAAGTGACGACGACGGGACGCGCCCCGCGCTTTGCCGCACGCGTGCGGGTCGTGGCAAGAAGGGCGCGGTGCCCGAGATGCACGCCGTCGAAGACGCCGATGCTCAAGACGGCAGGCCCCAGCTGCGGGCAGGCGGCGGTTTCATCTGCGGGGTTGAAGGGGACGAGGGTGTCGGGTACGGGCGTCGCAGGCGTCGTGGACGCCACGGACGCCACACCGTGCGAATCTTGTGCGTCTGCAACAGGTATCGCATCCAGCGCTTTCGTGTACGAAAAATCAGGCAACGCCTGCCACCCCTCCCGGCAGCACCGTCGCGGGGCGCAAGGTCGCGCCTTTGCGCTCGTAGACGGCGAGCAGGCGTCCGTCTGCCACGCAGGAGACAAACGAGTTTTCACCCGCGGCGCCCGCTTCACCCTGCCCTGCAGGCGCGGCATTTTCACCCCGCCTCGCAGGCGCGGCATCTTCGCCAAAACCCGCAGGCACAGGGATGGCGGCGCCGTTGGAGACGGCAGCGCGCGCGCCATCCGTCAACTCCAGCACAGGAAAGCCCAGCACCGCAGCCGGATCCACCCAGGGCAGCTCGCCGCCGCCTGCGACGCGCTCCTCCAGCTCTTCTAGGGTGCAGGCGCCGTCCACGGCAAAGGCGCCCACGGCCGTGCGGCGCAAAGCGCCCAGATGCGCCCCACACCCCACCCGTGCGCCCAAATCGCGGGCAATCGCGCGGATGTAGGTGCCCTTGCTCACCCGAAACGAGACGTCCCACCAGGGCATTTTTGCGACAAGGCGCCCGCCTTGCCCGTCGGCCACGCTGCACTCGTCTGCGCCCGTGGCGATAAGCGCGGCCTCGTGGATGCACACCGGACGCGGCTCCAGCTCGATGGCCTTGCCCTCGCGGGCGGCCTTGTAGGCGGTCACGCCGCCCTTCTTGATGGCGGAATAGGCGGGCGGCATTTGCAGCGCCGGGCCTTCCAGTGCCGCGAGCGCCGCTGCCGCCGCGCCTTCGTCGGTCAAAGCCGTCACGTCGAGGGAATCGGAAATCTTGCCGAGCGCGCGCCCCTGCGCGTCGTCGGTGTCGGTGGCCACGCCAAAGACGATGCGGGCGCGATAGCCCTTCTCGGCGCCGCTCAGATAGCACGACAGCCGCGTGGCCGGCCCCACACCCACGAAGAGCAGGCCAGTTGCCATGGGGTCGAGGGTGCCGGCGTGGCCCACGCGCCGCTCGCCGCTCAGACGGCGCACGCGGTTCACCACGTCGTGCGAGGTCATGTCCTGCGCTTTGTCGATGGCGAGGACCCCGGACAGGCCGCTTGCCCCGCGCTTCATCGGGACGCGCGCCCTTCGGCGGGTTGTTCGGCAAACGAGCGTTCCAGCAGGGGCTTGAGCGCGGCCAAGGTCTCCTCCAGCGTCTTGTCCGTCGTAAATCCTGCCGCCGCCGCATGTCCGCCGCCGCCGAGCGCCGCCGCGACCTGCGAGATGTCGCGCGCGCTTTTCGAGCGTATCGAGCCGTGCGTCACGCCCTCGCGCTCCTCGCGCAGCATGACGGCCACTTCCACGCCGTCCAGGCGGCGTATCACGTTGATGAGCGAGTCGGTGTCGTCGCGCACGGCGCCAATTTCGGCCAGGTCGGCCGCACGCGTCCACGACAAGACGACCGCGCCTGAGCACATGAAGCGCATGCGGGAGATGGCAAGCGCCTCCAACGTGAGGGCCTCGCGCGTCTTGCGCTGGTAGACCTGGGTGCAGATGAAGGCGGGGTCGGCGCCTGCCTCCACCATCTCGGCCGCATACGACAGCGCGGAGGCGTCGGCGTTTTGGAACTGGAAGCGCCCCGTGTCGGTGACCAGCCCCGTATAGCAGCAGGTGGCGATTTCGGGTGTGCGCGCGATGCCCATCTGCGCGATGAAGTCCCACACGAGCATGGAACACGACGGCGCTTGCGAATCGACCAGAGCCGCGTCCGCGAAGGCCGCCGTGCCCAGGTGGTGGTCGATGGCAATCGAGGCCTCCGCGCGCGAAAACACCTCGACGGCGGCGCCCGTGCGCTCGATGCCCGGTACGTCCACGCTGATGAAGACGTCGGGCGTCTCGTGGTAGTCCTTCGCGTAGACCAGCTCGTCGAACAGCGGCAGGTAGTCGAAGATGCGCGCCTTGGCCTCGTTGGCCAGCAGCGGCACCACCGTATAGCCGCGGTCGCGCAGCGCGAGCGTGAGCGCCAGCACCGACCCCAGCGAGTCGCCGTCCGGGTTCAAATGGCCGCAGATGCAGACGTTCTGTCGGCCTTCGAGCACATCTATTGCGGGAGTGAAGTCGAGTTGCTGCACGTCTCCTCCTCGTTTAACACCTCGGATATGCGCTCGGCGACATCAGCCGTCTTGTCGATGTGGAAACGCAACTGCGGCGTGACGCGCCACGACAGGCTCTTGCCCACGAGCGCGCGTATGCGCCCGGACGCCGCGGCCAGCCCCGCCTCGACCTCGTCGTAGCGGTCCTTGGGCGCGGCCACGAACACGTCGGCCACCTCGCGGTCGGGCGAGACGTCGCAGCCGGTGACGGTGACGAGCGACAGACGCGGGTCGGAGACGTGCAGCAAAAGCACGTTTGCGACCTTTGCCCGCAGCTCCTCTCCCGCCTTGCGCGAAGATGCAGTCTTTTTCATGCGCTACTCCTTGCGCGCGACATGGTCGATGCGGTAGCCCTCGATGTGGTCGCCCACGTGCACGTCCTGGAAGTCCGCGATGCCGATGCCGCACTCCGTGCCGGCGCGAACCTCGTCCACGTCGTCGCGGTAGTGGCGCATCGAGGAGACAGAGCCGTCGTGGATGATGACGCCGTCGCGCACCACGCGCACATGGTCGCTGCGCGAAATGACGCCCTCTTCGACCAGGCAGCCCGCGACGGTGCCGGCCTTGGGCACCTTGAACAGCTCGCGCACCTGCGCCGTGCCCGTGTCGACCTCGACTTCCTCGGGGGCAAGCAGGCCGACGCGCGCGGCGTTGATGTCGTCGATGGCCTGGTAGATGATGCGGTAGAGGCGGATGTCGACCTTCTCGCGCTCGGCCAGCTGGCGCACACCCGGCTGGGGGCGCACGTTAAAGCCGATGATGATGGCATCAGAGCCGGCTGCGAAGTTGACGTCGGTGGTGGTGATGCCGCCGACCGCCGAGTGGATGACGTTGATGCGAACCTCGCTTTGGTCCATCTTGTCGAGCTGGCCTTGCAAGGCCTCGATCGAGCCCACCGTGTCGGCCTTGATGATGAGGTCGAGCTCGGAGAGCTTGTCGGCCTCCATGCGCTCGAAGAGGTTTTCCAGGCTGACGTGGCCGCGCTCCTGCGCCTTCAGGCGCTGCTTCATCTCGCGCTCGGATGCCAGAGAACGCGCCTCGGACTCGTCTTCGAACACGGCAAACTCGTCGCCTGCGCTGCACACGCCGTTCAAACCGAGAATCTCGACCGGGTCGGAGGGCTTGGCCTCGGAGACGGTCTCGCCCAGCGGGTTGATGAGTGCGCGCACGCGCCCGTAGTGGGTGCCCGCCACGAGCGTGTCGCCCACGCGCAGGGTGCCGCGCTGCACGATGACCGTGGCCACCGGTCCTCTGCCCTTGTCCAGGTTGGCCTCGATGACGAAACCAGAGGCGGGTGCGTCGGGGTTGGCCTTCAGCTCCAGCACCTCGGCTTGCAAGATGATGGTCTCGAGCAGCTCGTCGATGTTTTTGTTCTGCTTGGCCGACACCTCGACGAACATGTTCTTGCCGCCCCAATCCTCGGGGACGATGCCGTGCTCGACCAGCTCGTTTTTCACCCTGTCGGGGTTCGCGCCGGGCTTGTCTATCTTGTTCACCGCCACGACGACGGGCACGCCGGCCGCATTCGCGTGGTCGATGGACTCGATGGTCTGCGGCATGACGCCGTCGTCGGCGGCTACCACCAAGACAATGACGTCGGTGACCTGGGCACCGCGCGCGCGCATGGCCGCGAACGCCTCGTGGCCCGGCGTGTCGACGAAGGTGATTTGCTTGCCGTTGATGTGGACGACCGATGCGCCGATGGCCTGGGTGATGCCGCCGGCCTCGCCTTCGGCCACACCCGTGTGGCGTATGGCGTCGAGCAGCGAGGTCTTGCCGTGGTCGACATGGCCCATGACGGTGACGACGGGCGGGCGACCTTTGAGGTCGGCCTCGTCGTCGTGGAAACGAAACGACATCTCCTCTTCCTGCGAGACGACGTGCACCTCGCGCTCCAGGTCCACCGCGATCAGCTCGACAAGCTCGTCGCTCATGGTCTGGGTGAGGGTGAGGGGCTGGCCCAGCAGGAAAAGGCGCTTCACTATCTCGTTGCCGGGCACGCCGAGAGCCTCGGCGAACTCGCCCACCGTGACGCCCGAGGCCACCTGCACGGTGCCCACGGGAACGCCCGTAATCTCTGCCTGCTTCTGCGCCTCTTCCTCCTCGCGGCGGCGGCGCTCCTCCTCGCGGCGCTCCTTGCGCTTCTTGCGCCTGCCCGTGGGCTGGCCTTGGGCCTCGGCGATCGACGCGCGGGCCTCCTCGAGGACCTTGTCGCGCTGCAGCTGCTCGGCCGCCTGGGCCATCTGGCGGTAGCGGTCGTCTTCAGAACGCGAGTCCACCTCGGTGCCGCGGCCGCGCTTCTTCTTGCCGTGCTGCTTGTAGGGGGAATCGGCCGCGGCGGGCGTCTGGCCGATGCGCGAGCGGCGCTCCGCGTCCTTTTGGGCGCGCTCGGCCGACAGGCGGTTGTTCTCGGCTGCGATCTGGCTGAGCAGCCCGTCGAAGACCGACGGCTTCTTGGGCGCCGCCTTCTTCTTCTCTTCCTCGGCGGCCTTCTTCTCGGCCTCCTTGGCAGCCTGCTCTTCCTCGGCGGCCTTCTTCTCTTCGGCGCGGCGCTTGCGCTCCTTTTCCACGGCAGCCTTGTGCGCGGCCTCGGCCTTGCGCTTGGCCTCCTCGGCGCGGGCCTTCTCGGCCTCCTCGCGGGCCTTCTCCTCTTCTTCAAGGGCCGCCTGCCTGGCCTCAAGCTCCGGGCCGAGCTGCTTGCGGATCTTGTCCACGTAGGCCTCGACCAGCGTCGACGCGTGGTTCTTGGCCGGAATTTTCATCTCCGCGAGCTTCGCCAGAAACTCCTTGGAGGTCATCCCGAACTCTTTGGCCAACTCGTGTACGCGCATACCTGCCATGTCTTACACCATCCCTACCTGCCGCGTGCGGCGTCGCGCACATGCTGCGGCAAAACTGCTTTCGAGGCGCTCGTAGCACGCCTTGTCTATCTTGCATCTCAAGCGCGGCGCAAAAAGGCGGCGCTTGCACGCGTTGGAAAAACAATCCCCGTCGTAGCACACGTAGGCACCGCGGCCGGGAGCCTTGCCGGACGCGTCCAGCTCTACGGCGCCGTCGGGCGTGCGCACAACGCGGCACAGCTCGTGCTTGCCCGCGCTTTTGCGGCAGGCGATGCAGGTGCGGACGCGCGTGGGATGCGGCGCCCGTGCGGCGCCTACCCCCTTTGCGCTGTCCGTATGTCCCATGCCCGCCATGTCCGCTTCGCTTCTCCTCGCGTCCGTTCTCTTCAAGACGCCCTAGATCAGGGAGTCCTCGTCGTCGGCCGCATCGACCACGCCGGCTTCACCCGCGGCCGCCGCGCCGTCCGCGCCCTCGCCTTCCTCGGCGCCCTGGTGCACACCGCAGAAGCGCGAGCCGGGACGCGCGTGGTTGCGGCAGCGCACGCCGGACTCGCCGACGTAGGCGCATTGCGCGTCCGCGCCCTCGGATGCCGCCTCGTCTTCCTCGTCGTCGATGAGAGAGCCGGCCGACAGCCCGCCGCTGCCCACGAGGCTTGCGGCCTTGATGTCGATGTGCCAGCCCGTGAGGTGCGCGGCCAGGCGCGCGTTTTGGCCTTCCTTGCCGATGGCAAGTGAGAGCTGGTCGTCGGGGACAACCACAGTGGCGTACTGCGTGTCCTCGTCGATGAGCACGTCGGAGACCTTGGCCGGCGACAGCGCGTTGGCCACGAACACCGACGGGTCCTCGCTCCACTGGATGACGTCGATGCGCTCGCCGCGCAGCTCGCCCACCACCATGCGGATGCGGCTGCCTTTCGGCCCCACGCAGGCGCCCACCGGGTCCAGGTTGGACTCGCGGCTGGCCACGGCAATCTTGGAGCGCGCGCCGGCCTCGCGGGCGATGGACTTCACCTCGACCACGCCGTCGTAGATCTCGGGCACTTCCAGCTCGAGCAAGCGGCGAATCAAGTCGGGGTGCGTGCGCGAGACGACGATGGTCGGGCGCGACGCCTCGTTGCGCGACTGGCGCTTGCCATCAGGCGTCTCGCGGGCCGCAGACGGGTCGCGCACGTCGATGATGACGGCTTTGATGCGCTGGTTGTGCTGGTAGTACTCGCCGACCGGCTTCTCGTTGGCCGGACGGTCCGAATCGGCGAAGCGGCGCGAGCCGTAATGCGGCAGCTCGGCTTCCACGCCGTCGCGGATTTTTACGATGGTGAAGTCTTTGGTGGACTGCAAGACCGTGCCGGTGATCAGCTCGCCTTTGCGGCCCGCGAACTCCTTGTAGATGTTCATGCGGGCGGCGTCGCGCACAATCTCGTTGATCACGCGCTTGGCCGTCTGCGCGGCGATGCGGCTCGCGTCGTCGGGGGTGACGTCTTGCATCTCGTAGTCGGGGTAGTCGCCCGTCTCGGGGTCCTCGTCGCCGACGCCCACCATCTCGTAGACGTAGATGCGCCCCGTGTCGCGGTCGATGGTCGCGCGCGCGTCCCAGTCGAGCTTGAGCGCGCGGGTGTAGGTCTCCGACAGCGCCTCTTCAAGGCGATCCAAAATGACGAACTCGTCGATGCCGTGCACCTTCGCCAGCTCTTGCAGAGCCAAAATCAGCTCGGACGGTGCGCTCGTTTCCTCTTGTGCCATGATGCGTGAAACTCCTTTTCCCTATTCGGTTGTCGCGCCGGCCAAGTCTGCATCTTCGTCGTCGCGGGCATCCCGCGCGGAGAAGTCGACTTCGCCGATCGTATGCGCCTTCTTTATGCGTGCGAGGGGCAGGCGATGGCAGGCGCCCTCGTCGTCTTCGACGAGCACGTCTTCACCGTCCATCCCCTTGAGTTGTCCTGTGAAGTTGGACTGCGCCTCGCCGGGCTTCAGCTGCACTTTGCAGCGCTGGCCGGCAAAACGCGCGAAATCGGCCGGACGGCGCAGCGGGCGGTCGATGCCCGGGCTGGACACCTCCAGCGTGTAGCCGTCCGGGAAGGGGTCGGCCTGCTCGACGGCGGCGTCCACCCATTCTTGAGCCTCGGCCAAATCGTCGAGGGTGATGCCGCTTTCGGGCAGGTCCAGAAAAACGCGCAGAATCGGGTTTTTGCGCGTGCCGGCCACCTCGACATCGACCAGGTCGAGGCCGTGGGCATCCGCCATGGGCTCGAGCAGCTCGATCATCTTGTCGGCCTTGTTCGCCACCTGCGCATCCTTTCCCAAACGCAAAGAAAGCGGGTCAATGCCCACTTTCTCGATGAAAACGGTCATCTGTCGCACCCGGCGGCTTGAAAGCCGTGCCGTGGCCTCGCAAGGGAAGCCTGCCCACCGCACGCAGCGCATGCGGACAATGCGACTTTTCATTGTAGTGACTGGATGCGCGTTCGTAAAGGGCGCACATAAAGGGCGCACACGAGCGGCGGAGTGCAGGCCCTACTTGGCAGGCCCTACTCGACGCTCATGGCCAGCGCCAGCAGCGCGTCGTGCTCGCGCGCCTGGGCCACGACCTCCTGGGTGATCTTCGTGCCCTTCGTGCAACGGAAGGCGCCGTCTTCAGAGACCACGTCTTCGGTCAGCTCGGAATCGAGCAGCACGCCCACGAGCTCGCGCTCTTCGTCAGACAGCGAGCTGGACTCGACGGGGCGCGGGGCGCTCTCGGTGCCGTAGCCCGAATAGGCCTGCTTTTCCACCTCGTCCACCCGGCGCTCCTTTTCCGCGCCGCGCAGGCTGGCCGCATCGCGCGAGCCGTCGTCGACGAAGACGAACTCGGGCGAGAAGAACAGGAAAGCAGCGGCGGCGTAGTGCGAGCCGTCGTCGAGCGTGATGCCCTCGACCGTGCCGAAGACCGTGTCGAACTCGTATCCGGTGACCTTGCCGAGCGAGTTGCCCGTGCGCGAGTAGACCTGCGCACCCACGAGGTCGTACCCGTCGACGGCCTTCTCCTCCTCCTCGGTGCCGGGGCGCAGGAAGTCCTTGCGGCCAGGAACCGTGACGAAAGCGTCGCCCACGGCGATGACGGAGTTGAACGGCAAGACAAGCGGGCGGTGCGTGGCCTCGGCCGAGTCGATGATGTAGTTGTCGACCACCATCTTGTCGCAGTCGACGCGCAGGCCGCTGATCTGGCCCAAGACGGCGTGGTCTTCGGTGCCCACGACCTTGAGCTTGCAAATCGATTCGTTCGTCTCCATACCAGGTCCTCTCGTTCATCGGGCGAATGGAAGCGCAGGTGGTGCCCCGACGTGCGACGCGCACGCGCGACCGTGCTGCAAAACTGTCCCCATGGTACTACATTCGCGCCGCCCCGCGCGGCACAACAACACGGCAAACCCGCCCGCGCGGCCGCCCAACCGAGCAAGGGTGCCCGAAGTGGGAGATAGCCGTCGGACACAGGAACGCTCTTGGGCTACGAGACCCAGTTGGGCTGCACGACCCCTGCAGAGCTGCAGAAATTCTCGTGGTCGGTCACGGCCGCGACGTTCCATGCGGAGAAGTTGCCCGTAGCATCCGCATTGCCAACGAGCATAGAGTGCATGTTTGTCACCGAGGAGACGTCCCAGCCCTCGAGGGGCGAAAGGTCGACAAGTTGAGAACAGGTGTTGAACATCTCGCCCATGTTCGTGACCGCAGAAACGTTCCAGCTCGCGAGCGCCGAGATGTCCTGCAGCTGCTGGCATTGAACGAACATCTGATACATGTTCGTCACCGCAGAGGTGTTCCATCCGGAAAGGCCAGAGATGCTCGTGAAAGCATTGCAGTTGCGGAACATCTGACTCATGTCTGCAACCGAAGAAACATCCCAGCTCGCGAGCGCCGAAGTGTCTTGCAACTGCTCGCAGTGTTCAAACATGCGGCTCATGTCCGCCACCGCAGAGGTGGTCCACCCAGCAATGGACGAAAAATCCGAAAGGGAGCGACAGCTACGGAACATCTCGCTCATGTCCGTAACCTTGGACGTGTCCCAAGACGCAAGAGACGAAATGTTTACAAGAGACGTGCAGTCGGCAAACATCTGACTCATATCCGTCGCTTCTGAGGTGTTCCACGATGCAAGCGACGATACATTTGCAAGAGAAGGCAGACCCTTGAACATCCCGCTCATGTTCATCACCGAAGAAACGTCCCACCCAGCAAGGGGTGACAGGTCCGTGATGGAGCAACGCCCGAACATCTCACGCATGTCCGTGACCTTCGAGGTGACCCACCCCTTGAGCGGCGAAAGGTCTGCAAGGGGGTCGCAGCTATCGAACAGCTTCTTCATGTTCGTCACCTGGGAGACGTCCCAGTTCGCAAGAGCAGAGATGTCTTCGAGGGAGTGGCAGTCTTGGAACGTGTCCTCCATGTTCGTGAGCTTCGAGGCATCCCAGTTCGCGAGAGCCGACAAAGTCGTGATGGCAGTTCCGTGAAACATCGTCCACGTGCTCGTCAGCGAGGAAGTCTTCCAATTTGCAAGGGGCGAGATGTCGGCAATGGACGTAGAGTCGTTGAATAAACCGGTCATGTTCTCAACCTTGGAGACGTCCCAGCTGGCCAAACTCGAAATGTCCGCGAGCGAGGTGCAGTTCATGAACGTAAGACTTAGGTCCGTCAGAGCGGAAGTATCCAATTTCTCCAAGGAGACGTTCGTGAGGTTTTCGCAGCAAAGAAACCACGTGGAAAGGCTCGCGGGCTTGATGCCGTCGTCTACCACCGCGGTGGACGCGATGGATTCGGCGTAAGCCTCGAGCCATGGTGCCATGGTTCCGCTGAAGTAGTCGTAGCATTCGGTGTCGAAACCCGTGTAGACGGCGGTGACGGCCTTGTCCTCGAAGGTGTCGCCTACGGCCGGCACACTGGTGCGGTTGTAGAAGTTCAGGCTGTTGTCGTCGGCGCTGTAGACGGCAAAAGCGGTCTTCGGCGTGCCCCCGACCACTTGGTAGCTCACCGGGTTGGGGATCATGCTGCTTGCCTGAAAATAGGCCAGCACGGGACCTGCGGAAAAGGCGCACACAGCTACGGCGACCGCGCACAGACCGGCAAGGAAGAGCGCACGGGAGCGGCGCTTGCCCGATTCGGCGCGACGCTGCGCGCGGGCAGACCCCGTCACCGGGTCGCCTCCGCCAAAGAGCTTACGATGCGCGGAAGACGGCTGTGAAAGCCCCCCCCCCTCGATTCTCTCCTCTGTATGCCGCATCGCCGTCTCCTTCGCCTCGTTTGGCTCGCACCCTCGCCGCACATCTTCGCCATGCGTCCACGCGCCTTCACGCATTTCAAGACCGCCCATAATAGCAGACCGCCGAATATGCGTCGAACATGCGCCGAACAGGTGCGCCGCCCCCTCACCTCTCCCGCAGAAAACCCCTCGCAAACATTGCCAGGAAATAGGGCGTTCATCACATTTTTCCAAGGGGTTTAGGCGGCAAATCCCACATTTTTCCAAGGCACGACGGGCAAAAGCGGCCGGCCCCGAAAGAGGGCTTGGCCTACACCGCCCAGGGGTCGCTCAGGTCTGCGCCGCTTGCCACGAGGGCCACGTCGCGGGCGATCTCGGCCTCCTCGTCGGTGGGGATAACCAGCACCTTCACCGCCGCGCGGTCCGTGGATATGAGGCGCTCGACGTTGGCCTCGCCGTAGTTGCGCTGCTCGTCGATCTCGATGCCGAAGGGCTCCAGCCCGCGAAAGATCAGCCGCCGCGCGTAGGCGTCGTGCTCGCCCACCCCGGCCGTGACCACGATGGCGTCCACCCCGGCCAGCTCGAAGGCGTAGGCGCCGATCATGCGGCGTATGGAGAAGAGGAAGATGTCGTAGGCCAGCTCGGCTTGCGTATCGCCAAAGCGTATGACTTCCTTCAGGTCGCGCAGGTCGCCGCTCGTACCCGACACGCCCAAAAAGCCCGACTCGCGATTCAAGACGCGGTCCATCTCGGCCGCGCTCAGGCCCTCTTTTTCCATGATGGCCGTGATGATGGCCGGGTCCACCGAGCCGGAGCGCGTGTTCATCATGATGCCGTCGAGCGGTGTGTAGCCCATGGACGTGTCCATGCTGTAGCCGTGGTCGATGGCGCAGATGGAGGCGCCCGCGCCTAAATGGCAGGTGATCATCTTCAGCTCGCGCAGATCCGCGCCCAGAAAGCCGGCTGCACGACGCGAGACATACTTGTGCGAGATGCCATGGAAGCCGAACTTGCGGATGTGGTACTTCTCGTAGTAGCGGTACGGGATGGGATAGATATAGGTGCGGCGCGGCATGGTCTGGTGAAACGCCGTGTCGAAGGCCGCAACTTGCAACGCGCGGGGAAATGCCTCGCGACAGCGGTCGATCACCTTCAGCGCGTAGGGGTTGTGCAGCGGCGCGAGGTCGGCGTAGCGCTCGATGACCTCGATGACGTGCGCGTCGATGGCCACGGAGCTGTTGAACTCGTCGCCGCCGTGCGCGATGCGATGCCCCACGGCGTCCACTTCGCCGAGCGAGGATAGCGGCGCGGCCGGCCCGTGCACGAGCGCATCAAGCGCCAAGGACAGAGCCGCGTCGTAGTCGGGCGCGGCGACCTCGCAAACCTCGTCGGCCCCGGCGGATGAATCGGCCTCGGTGCCGACGTCGACGCCGGTTGCGCGCGCCGTGTCGGCCGTGTCGGCCGCGACCCCCGCGCACGACCAATGTAGCCGCGCATTGTCCGTGCCGATGTTTTCCACCACGCCCTTTGCCAGCGATTTGCTCTCGGGCAGGGTGCGCCCCTCCAGGGCCTCGCCCACGCTAGCGGCATCGAAGAGCTTGAACTTGAGCGAGCTCGACCCCGCGTTGAACACCAATATCTTCACCGCGCGCGCCCCTCCACCAGTTCCAGGTGCCGCCGCTCGATGGCCGCGATGCACTCGTCGAGAGGGCCGCGGTCGGTGGGTTTTGCCAGATGCACGAGCGGCTTGATGCCAAAGACGTCGGGCACGTAGTCCGCATAGGCGCTCATCAACACAATCAGTGGCACGTGCTCCATATGCGGCAGCGCGTCGTGCAAGAGCATGTTGTCGGGGCTGGCGATGTCCCAGTCCAAAAACACCACATCCAGCCCGCCGCGCTCCATCTTTGCCACGGCCTCGGGAAAGCTCACGGCCTCGCGCACCACCTTCACCCGCCCGGTGTCTTCGAGCTGGTGGCGCAGCTCGACCCTGGCCGGCGCCTCGTCGTCGGCTATCATCGCCTCGAATATCATGCGGCTACTTGACGACCAGGACCGGGCATTTCGCGTGCTTGATGACCTTGTGGCTGACGCTGCCGATGGCAAACTCCTGCAGCGCGTTCAGGCCGCGGCTGCCGATGACCATGAGGTCGGCGCCGGACGTGTCCAGATAGCGGATGATCTCGTCGGCGGGGCGGCCGTGCATGAGAACCACCTCGGGGTCGATGCCGTCTTCCTTCAGCACGCGCACAGCCGGGTCCAGCAGCTCGCGCTGGGAATCGCCGTGGGCCTCGATGGGGTCGTAGACCATGTCGGAGTAGACGTCGATGGCGATGACGGAGAGGAGGTCGACCTGCACGCCGTCGCAGGCTTTCGCGATGTCGGCTGCCTGCGCGAGCGCGCGCATGGCGTTGTCGGAGCCGTCGATGGCGACGACGATATGCTTGTACATGGAGACCTCCATCCGTGAAGTTTCGCTTGCGCGTCCATTGTATCCCGAAACGCGCTTCGGCGGCGGCGATGAACGTGGCCGCCGCGGGTTTTGTCTGGCGGCCTGCCCGATGCAAACCTGCCCGCCGTCAATTCATGTGCGCATCGACCTGCACGGGCTGTCGGCGTGCGCTACACCCCCACACATGCGCTACACCCCCATGGCCGCGAGCATCTCCTTCACCGAGCTGTAGCCTTCGCCGATCTTGGCGATGAGAGGCTCGTGAATCAGAGCCGCGTCCCTGCTGGGCTAGCCGCGCTTCGCGCCGCGGTGCAAGGCAAGCCAGTACATGCCGCCGACGACCAGGGCACCGCCGACGATATTGCCCGCCGTGGCGATGAGGATGTTGTAGGCCGCGCCGCCCAGGTTCACCACATCGGCCACCGCCGCCGCGTCAAGCCCCGTGCCCACATACCCGCCAAGGCTGGCCGCCACGATACCTGCGGGCAAGAAAAACATGTTCGCGATGCAGTGCTCGAAACCGCAGGCCACGAAGGCTACGACGGGAAAGATGGTGGTGAACACCTTGTCGATGACGCTGCGCCCGGCAAAGCCCATCCACACGGCTAGGCATACGAGCACGTTGCACAGCACGGCCCGAAAGAAAATAACCTGCGCCGGCAGATCGATCTTCGCATAGGCGACATTTACCATCGCGTCTCCCACCGCACCGCCGTTCATGGACGCGGCATCGGCCATATAGACGAGAAAGACGAGGAACAGCGCGCCGGCGAGGTTGGCCGGCCACACGAGCGCCCAGTTGCGCAGCATCGCGCGCCACGGGATGCGCCCGCTGGCCGCCGCGCACACCATGAGTGTGTTGCCGGTGAACAACTCGGCGCCGGCCACCACAACCAGCAAAAGCCCCAGCGAAAACGACAGGCCGCCGAGCAGCTGAGCGGGCGCGAAGCTCAACGTCGCGTCCGACTTCACGAAGAGCATGAGAAGCGCGCCCAGTCCAATGAACAACCCCGCCAGAAAGCCAAGCGCCAGCGTCGCTCGCACCGGCTGGCCTGCCTTGGCTACCGCGACGGCTTCGGCTTTGCACTCCAGCTCCGCGCCGGCACGCGCGTCCACAGACGCAGCCACGGCGTCCCGCGCATCCACACGGCTGTCGGTGCCCGCACCCATGTTGCGCTCCACTCTCGCGCCTGCGCCTGCCGCGGCCGGCTACCCGATGCCCAGATAGGGCAGGATGTTCGTGACGAGGATGACCAGCACGAGCACGGGCGCGACGAACTTGATCATGAACGCCCACGCACCGGCCGCCCCGAAGGTCGAGGACTGACGGATCTCGTCGATGATGGCCTTCGGTTTGATGATGAACCCGACGAAGATACAGGTGCAGATGGCCACGATGGGCATGAGCACCGAGTTCGAGATGAAGTCGAAGAAGTCGAGCAGGGTCGAGCCCTCGCCCATCGGCTGGATGAAGGACAGTCCACTGTAGCCGGCGTTGATCACGATGCCGCACACGACGAGAAAGACAGTGAAGATGCCGAGCGACTTCTTGCGCGACCAGCTGGTCGCGTCTTGGATGTTGGAGACGCAGGCCTCGGTCAGGCTGATTGCGCTGGTGAGCGCCGCGAACAGCACGAGCAAGAAGAAGACGAAGCCCACAATTTGGCCAGCAAAGCCCATGTCGGAGAACACTTGCGGCAAGGTGACGAACATGAGCGAGGGGCCTGCCTTGGCGGCCACCGCATCGGCCGAGCCCAGCGCAATGAAGGCGCCCGGCACGATCATGATGCCCGCGAGGAAGCTGACGATGAAGTCGAAGCTGACGATGCGCGCGGCGCTCGTGGGCAGGTTATCCTTCTTGTCCACGTAGGAGCCGTAGGTGATCATGATGGCCATGGCCAGCGACAAGCTGTAAAACATCTGCCCCAGCGCATTGATGACCAGCTCGGGGCTGAACTTCGAGAAGTCGGGGCACAGGTAGTAGGCCACGCCCTCCATGGCGCCCGGCTGGACGATGGTGAAGATGGCAATGGCGACGGCCATGACGATCAGCGCGGGCATCATCACGAAGTTCGCCTTCTCGATGCCGTTTTTCACCCCGAGAGCCACGACGCCCACGGTGATGGCCATAAATACCAGCATGAAGACCTGGCTGGCCACCGGCGAGGTGATAAAGCTGGTGAAGAAGGTGCCGGACTCGCCGCCCACGTCGGCGATGCTGGCCGCCGAGTTCGTGACGTAGGCCGTCAGATACTTCGTGACCCAGCCGCCGATGATGCAGTAGTACGGCGTGATGATGAAGGGCACGGCCACGGCCAGAAAGCCGATGGGCGCGTAGCGTTTGCCGTAGGAGCGAAACGCGCTGAACACGGACAGGCGCGTCTTGCGGCCGAAGGCGATTTCGAGCAAAAGTAGGCTCAGGCCGAAGGTGAAGACGAGGACGAAGTAGGTGAGCAGAAAAGTGCCGCCGCCGTATTTGGCCGCCAAGTAGGGAAAGCGCCAAAGGTTGCCCAACCCGACTGCCGATGCGGCAGCCGAGAGGATAAAGGCCCACTTGCCGGACCATTTCGCGCGCTGCGGTGCTTCTTGTGTTGCCATCTTGCGTCTCCTCGTACCCCTTGCGGGCGCGCCGCGCATGCTCGCGCGCACGTGTCCGCGTCTTCCAAACGTGCGAATTGCCGAGAATACTAGCGCTAGGTTACGCGCCTATTTCGGATGCGATGGTTTCTGCCACGCGAGCGGCATATTTTTCGGCCTCTTGCTGGGTTTGCGCCTCGACCATCACACGGACGAGCGGCTCGGTTCCGCTCGGGCGCACGAGCAGGCGGCCCGCCTCTCCCAACGCGTCTGCCGCCTCGGCTTCGGCGGCGGCGATTGCCTCGTTGTCCGCATAGAGCGCCTTGTCGCGCACGCGCACGTTCACCAGCGCCTGGGGCAGCTTCTCCATCACGCCCATCAGCTCGGGCAACCCAGCTCCGGTCCGCGCCATGACGGCAAGCAGGCGACAGGCCGTCATCAGGCCGTCGCCGGTGGTGTTGTGCTCCAAAAAGACGATGTGGCCGGATTGCTCGCCACCCAAAGCTGCACCACGCGCGCGCATGCGCTCCAACACGTAGCGGTCACCCACCTGTGTCGAGGCCACCTCGATGCCGAGGGCTTGCATGGCCCGTGTGAAGCCGAGGTTGGCCATGACGGTGCCGACCACGAGGTTTTCTGGCAGCGCGTCGCGCTCGGCCATGTCGCGCGCGCATATGGCGATGATGAAGTCGCCGTCTGCCACCGCGCCGCCCGGCGCCACGGCCAGCAGGCGGTCGGCGTCGCCGTCGTGGGCAAGGGCGATGTCGGCGCCCGTCTGCTCGAGCAGCTCCGTGACGGGCGCAAGCTGCGTCGAACCGCAGCCGACGTTGATCTGTGCGCCGTCCGGGTCGTCGTTGATGATGAAAAGCTCGGCGCCGAGGGCGCGCAAGGCCACGGGCGTGGTCGCGCACGAGGCGCCGTGGGCGCAGTCGAGCGCCACCTTTAGCCCGGAGAAATCGACGCCGAGGGCGCGAACCGCACGGGCAGCGTGGTCGACGTAGCGCTGCGCTGCACCTTCCAGCACGGGCACGGCAATCCCGCACGCCACGTCCTCGCCGCGCAGCTCTTCTACGATGCGCTGCATCTCGTCTTCTGTCGCGTCGGGCAGCTTGAAACCGTCGGCGTCGAAAAACTTGATGCCGTTGTATTCCGGCGGGTTGTGGCTGGCCGATATGACGACGCCGCAATCGTAAGCGCCCTCGCGAGACAGCAAGGCCACGGCCGGCGTGGGCACGACGCCTGCCGTCTCGCAGGTCCCGCCCTCGGCGCGCACCCCGTCGGCGATGGCCTGCTCGAGCATGGGACCGGACACGCGCGTATCACGTCCCACCAGCACACGCGGGCCAAGCACGCGCACGGCGGCACGCCCCAACGCCACGGCCAGGCTGCGGTCGAGCGCCTCGCCTTCCCCCGCGACGCCGCGCACCCCGTCGGTTCCAAACAAACGGCTCATGTCATCTCCCATCTTCGCAGTTCACCGTCACAGTTTTTCCTTCACCTTCACGAGCAGATCGACGATCTCGTTTACCCTGAACAGCCGACACAGCAAAAACACGAGCGCCAAGCCCACCACGCCGAGCACGACAAGCAGCGCAAACGACGAAAGCATGCCCGACACCTCGAAATAGCTGCGCGCCCATGCCCCGAGCGCGAAGGTGATGCCGCCGCCCAGAAGCGACGCCGCCGACACCTTGGCCGTCGAGCGCGCGAGCCGCCCGAAGTGAAACGGCCCCACGCGCCGGCGCAGCACCAGCAAAAGCACCACGATCATCAGCCCGTAAAACACGGTGTCGCCCACGGGCAGGCCAACCAGCCCTAGGTTTACCCCCGCGTCGATCACGCCGGTCGCCACCATGTAGATGGAGACCTGCGCAAACGTCAGGACGAGGTTGCACAACGCGAGCGTCTTCAGGTCCTTCATCGCCGAAAACGCGCGGTAGAGGAACATGTAGCCGGCGTACAGCGGCAGCGCGACGGCCCATCCGCGCAGCAGGGCGGCCACCGGGGCGATGTCGTCGGCGCTGAACTTGCCCGCCGCGTACAGGCCAATCAGCTCGGGGGCGCACGCAAACAGCAGCGCAGCCATAGGGATGATGAGCAGCCAGGTCGTGCGCAGGCCGAGATTGAGGTGCTTTTTGAAGCCGTGGGAATCGCCGCGGGTCGTGCACTCGCTCATTTCGGTGAAAAGGGCGGTGGACAGCGCGACGGACAGCACGCCGTAGGGGAACTGGTACCACATCCACGCGTAGCTGACCGACGCCGGCCCTGTGTCGGAGACGTGCAGGGCGCAGCTGTTCATGAAGCTCAGCGAGACGAGGTTGATGGCGGTGCAGGCCATGGCGGGCAAGGCCAAGCGCAGCGTGTCGCAGAAACCCTCGCCGCGCAGGTCAATGTAGAACTTGAAGCGAAAACCCGCCTTCACCAGCGCGGGGATCTGCACGCAGGCCATGACGACGATGGAAAGCAGCGTGCCAGACGCCAGGCACACGCGCGCAAGCATAGGGTCGGCGGCGCTGATGAAGGGATAGGAGAAAAACGAGGCGATGGAGACGACGTTCATGAAAATCGAGCTGACGGCCGGCCAGAAGTAGCGGCGCTCGGCGTTCAGCAGGCCGCCGAAGACGGCAGACGCCCCGTAGAAGACGATTTGGAACGCGAAGAAGCGGAAAAACCACACGGCCTGCTCGACCGTCTCGTCTGAGGCCGAGGAGAAGAGGCTTTGCGTGACCATGACCTGCGGCGCGAAAATAGAGGCGACAAGCGCGATTGCGCCCAGCAGCACGACGGTGATGTTGATAAGGTTGGACGCGTAGAGGTTGGCCGCGTCGCGGTCGCGGCGGTTGCGTTGCTGCAGGTAGATGGGTAAAAAGGCCGTGGACAGGACGCCGCCTGCCACCAGCTCGTAGATCATGTTGGGCAGGTTGTTGGCCAAGCTGAATCCCGCGGACAGGACCGTGTTGCCCAGCGCGAAGGCCATGGCCCAGGTGCGGATGAAGCCGGTGGCGCGCGATGCTAGGGTCGCCATCGACATGGTGGCCGTGGATTTCGCCACCTGCCGGGCGCGGGCGCGGTCGGCCTCGCTCAGCTCGGGGGCGTCGGCAGGCGCCGCACCGCGCTTTGCCGCGCTACCTTTCGTCGAGCCGCTCTTCGTCGAGCCGCTCTTCGTCGAGCCGCCCTTCGCTGCTTCGTCCTTTGTCGAGCCGCCCTTCGCCGCTTCGCCCTTTGCCGCTTCGTCCTTTGCTGAGCCGCTGCCCGCCGCCTCGTCTTGCATCGCCTCGTTTTTCACCGTCTCGTTTTCCATCTCGCGTACCTTCAGAAAAGCCGCACCTGCGCGCCCGGGGACAAGCCCTCTAGCGCCCGATGGCGATGCGCCCGGAAAAGGCGCGGTAGACGACGATGTGGTAGGCGGCAACGAGCGGCACGCCCACGCACGCGACCATGCTCATCACCGTCAGGGTGAGGGTGGAGGCCTGCGCATTGGCGATGGAGATGGACGGTCCTGTGCCCGTGGAGACGATGAAGTTGGGAAACATCGACGCGGTGAACAAGGCGACAAGCCCCACGCACACGAGCGAGGCAGCCAGAAAGGGGAACAGATCGCTGCCGCGGCCGCCGGCCAGAAAACCCGCGACGATGCCGACGACGATGGCCACAAGAGCCGCCACCTGCGCGACGAGCGCCGCGCCTTCGTTGAGTTGGAAACCGCGTTCGAGCAAGAAGAAGGCCGCGACGGCAACGAAGAGCAAGACCGTGGCAATCTGCAAGACGAGGCGGGCGTGGCGGGCGCGCTGCTGCAGGGCAGAGCCGCGCTCTATTTTTAACGACAGCCAGGCCGCACCCTGCAAAAGCACCGTGGAAAGGCCCAGCAGGCCACAGAGCAGCGGGAAGGGTTCGAGCAGGCCCAGCAGGCCGCCCGTGTAGTCGCCATTGGCATCAAGCGGCACGCCCTGCAGACAGTTGCCCAGCGCGACGCCGAACAGCAGCGCGGGCAGGAGGCTGCCGACGACAAAAAGCGCGTTCCACAGTCCGCGCAGGGCCTCGTCGTGGGCGGAGAACTCGATGGCGACCGCGCGGACGACAAGCCCGAACAGCACCAGCATGATGGCCAGGTAGAAGCCGGAAAACGCCGAGGCGTAGGCGGGGGCGAACGCCGCGAACAAGGCGCCGCCCGCGGTGAGCAGCCACACCTCGTTGCCGTCCCACACAGGCCCTATCGCCCGCACGAGCGCGCGCCTTTCCTGCTCGGTCTTTGCCACGATAGGCGAGAGGACGGCGGCGCCCAGATCGAAGCCGTCGAGCACGTAGTAGACGGCCAGCAGCACCGCGATGAGGACGAACCAGAGTATGCCCAGTGCCGTCATGAGCGGCCTCCCTTCCCCGCGGCAGGCGCATGCGTCGCGGC
>CAVECB010000018.1:0-10009 GCA_963614215.1 Ruthenibacterium lactatiformans | reverse complement strand
AACTTGGTGAACAGCCGCACGAACGCGACAACGATGATGGTGTAGAGCACCACGAACACGAACAGCGTAACGAGCACCTGCTCGGCCGGCACCGCCTTCGAGTAGGCATCGGCCGTCTTCAACACGCCGTAGACAATCCAGGGCTGGCGCCCGAACTCCGCCACAAGCCAGCCGGCCATGATGGCCACGAAGGGCGCGACCCAACCCCAGCGCATGACCTGCGCCATCCAGCGCGGGCCGCCGCGCCGCGAAAACGCGAGCACCAGCGAGAAGACCAGCCCGAGGCACACGAGCGCCATCATCGCGAGCATCATGTGGTAGCTGACGAAGGTGGCCTGCACCATCAGGTTGCCGGGCGTCGAGCCGGGGTCTGCCGCCTCCAGCTCGTCAAGGCCCGGGTACTCGGTGGCAAAATCGCCCGAGGCCAAAAAGCTCGTGAGGCCAGGAATGGACGGGCCTACCACCTCTTTGCTCTGCGTGTCCACGTATCCGAACAGCGTCATGTCCGCCGAACCGGTCTCGTATTGGCCCTCCATGGCGGCTAGCTTCGTGGGCTGCTGCTCGGCCACGACGACGGCCTGCCAGTGCGAGGCCGGCATCATCAGCACGCAGGCGACCAGCGCGACGATCGACCCCACACGCAAGGCGCAGTTCGCGAAATCGGCGTTGCGTCCGTGCACCCTATGCCAACACGCGATGGCCACGAGAGTGAACGCGCCCATGATGAGAAGTGCGAGCAGGGTGTGCGCGTAGGTGGGCAAGGTCTCGGGGTTGAGCGCCGCGGCGAAAAAGTCCGTCAGCTGCGCGGTGCCCGTCTGGCCGTCGACCGTGTAGCCGGCAGGCGACTGCATCCAACTGTTCGCGATGATGATCCACAGAGCCGACAGCGCCGAGCCCGCCCACACGAGCCACGCGCTGGCCACATAGAGCTTCTTGCCCACGCGGCCGCGCCCGAACACGAGCACGCCGAGGAAGGTGGACTCGAGAAAAAATGCCAGCAGGGCCTCGGCGGCCAGCGGCGCGCCGAAGATGTCGCCCACAAAGCGCGAATAGTCGGCCCAGTTCGTGCCGAAGCTGAACTCCATGGTGATGCCCGTGGCCACGCCGCAGGCAAAGACCAGCGCAAAGAGCTTCACGAGAAAGGCCGCCTGGCGCTCGTGGGCGGGATTGCCCGAGCGCGCGGCGCGGGTGGTGAAGATGGCGACGGCCAGCCCGAGGCCCACTGACAGCGGGACGAATATGAAGTGCACGAGCACCGTGAAGGTGAACTGCGCGCGCGACAAAAACACCGGATCGAGAAAATCCACTGGCGCCTCCTCTTGAATATGGCTCGGTGCCTGCGGCGTCAAGACGGGCGCCGGCCTGAACGAAAGCGGGTTTGGTTTGCCCGCCATTATAGGGCTTGGGTGAAAGACGGTGGAGTACAATCGAGCTTCGCGGGGGATGGGTCAAGCAAGGAGCCGGGGCTAATTTCCTAGGTTAAACCCCGGCTCTACGTAAGAACGCTGCCCGGCCGTGGCGGGGCATCCTCGCGTTGTATTGTAGCACGCGAACAAGATAGGGAAAGCGCACAACACATGCCATCGGAGCACATCGTCATCAAGGGCGCGCGCCAGCACAACCTGCGCGACGTCGACCTGACCATACCGCGCGACAAACTCGTCGTCTTCACCGGCCTGTCCGGCTCGGGCAAAAGCTCGCTTGCCTTCGACACCATATACGCCGAGGGCCAGCGCCGCTACGTGGAGTCGCTCAGCTCGTACGCGCGCCAGTTCCTCGGGCAGATGGACAAGCCCGACGTCGACTCCATCGACGGCCTGTCGCCTGCCGTCTCCATCGACCAGAAGACGACGAGCAAAAACCCGCGTTCGACCGTGGGCACCGTCACCGAGATCTACGACTACCTGCGCCTGCTCTACGCGCGCGTAGGCACGCCGCACTGCCCCGTGTGCGGGCGCGTCATCGAGAAACAGACGACCGACCAGGTGGCCGACAAGGTCCTCGCGCACGCGATGGGCGAGCGCATCATGGTGCTGGCCCCCATCGTGCGGGGGCGCAAGGGCGAGTTCGTGAAGCTCTTCGAGGATCTCGCCCGCGAAGGCTTCACCCGCGTGCGCATCGACGGCGAGGTGCACCGCCTCGACGAGGGCGACCTGAAGCAAAACAAGAAGAAAAAGCACGACATCGAGGTGGTCGTGGACCGCATCGTGGTGAAGGAAAGCGCCACGGCGCGCCTGGCCGAGGCCATCGAGACGGCCACGACCCTGTCGAAGGGCAACGTCGTGGTGAAGGTCTTGGAGGGTAAAGGCGACGACGGCGCGGCGGCCGGGCAACATTCGAGCGGCGCGCTGGCGGCGGCCGGCGTCGAGGGCGAATACGCGTTCTCGCTGGCACTGGCCTGCCCCGTCCACGACTACTCCATCGACGAGCTCGCGCCGCGCGACTTCTCCTTCAACGCCCCCTACGGCGCCTGCCCGGACTGCCTGGGTCTGGGTGCGCGCAAGGAGGTGGACCCGCAGCTGATTGTGCCCGACCCGTCGCTGTCGCTGGAAGAAGGCGCGGTGGCCAGCTTCAGCCCGTCGAGCAACTACTACCCGCAGGTCTTCGCCGCCGTCTGCCGCCATCTCGGAGGCAGCGTGGACACGCCCTGGGAAAAGCTGTCGAAGAAGGTGCGCGACGGCCTGCTCTACGGGCTGGGCGACGAGCAGGTGCGTGTGGACTACGTCACCCGCGACGGACGCAACACCTACTGGTACATACGCTGGGAGGGCATATGCCGCGCCGTCATGGACAAGGCGCGCGAGTCCACGAGCGAGCGCACGCGCGAGCGCCTTGAGGGCTACATGTCCGTCACCCCCTGCCGCACCTGCAACGGCAGCCGCCTGAAGCCCGACGTCTTGGCCGTCACAGTGGGCGGCAAGAACATCCACGAGGCCACGCAGCTGCCCGCCGCCCGCGCGCTCGAATTCTTCTCCGGCCTCGACCTCGACGAGCGCCAGCAGCTTGTGGGCGCGCCCATCGTGAAGGAAATCGTCGCGCGCCTCGAGTTCATGGTCAACGTCGGGCTGGACTACCTGACCTTAGACCGCCCCACGGCCACGCTCTCCGGCGGCGAGGCGCAGCGCATACGCCTGGCCACGCAGATAGGCGCCGGGCTGATGGGCGTGCTCTACATACTCGACGAGCCCTCGATTGGCCTGCACCAGCGCGACAACGAACGCCTGATCGCGACGCTGCGCCGCCTGCGCGATCTGGGCAACACTGTCATCGTGGTCGAGCACGACGAGGACACCATACGCAGCGCCGACTTCGTGGCCGACATAGGGCCGGGCGCCGGAGTGCACGGCGGGCGCGTCGTGGCGACCGGCACGCCCGACGATATCGCCGCCTGCGAGGAGTCCATCACCGGGCAGTACCTGGCCCAGACGCGCTGCGTGCCCGTGCCCGAAGCACGCCGCCGCCCCAAGCGCGGCAAGATAAAGATAACGGGTGCGTCCGAGAACAACCTGCAGCGGGTGAATGCCGAGATAGAGATTGGCACCCTGACGGTGGTCACGGGCGTGTCCGGCTCGGGGAAAAGCTCGCTTGTCACGGCCACACTCGCGCCGGCCATGGCCAACCGCATCATGCACGCCAAGCAGCGCGTCGGCGCCTTCACCAAGATCTCGGGGCTGGAGGCCGTGGACAAGGTCATCAACATCGACCAGTCCCCCATCGGCCGCACGCCGCGCTCGAACCCCGCCACCTACACCGGCGTATGGGACGACATACGCCAGCTCTTCGCGAGCCTGCCCGACAGCCGCGCGCGCGGTTTCGGGCCGGGGCGCTTCTCCTTCAACGTGACGGGCGGTAGATGCGAGGCCTGCAAGGGCGACGGGCAGATAAAGATTGAGATGCACTTCTTGCCCGACATCTACGTGCCCTGCGAGGTCTGCCATGGCGCGCGCTACAACCGCGAGACCCTCGAGGTGAAGTACCGCGGCAAGTCCATCGCCGACGTGCTGGACATGACGGTGGCCGAGGGGGCGGTCTTCTTCGAGAACCTGCCCGGCGTGCACCGCAAGCTCCAGACCCTCGTGGACGTGGGGCTGGGCTACATCAAGCTCGGACAGCCGGCCACCACGCTGTCGGGCGGCGAGGCACAGCGGGTGAAGCTGGCCAGCGAGCTGCAGAAGCGCCAGACGGGCAAGACCTTCTACATACTCGACGAGCCCACGACCGGCCTGCATTTCGAGGACGTGCGCCAGCTGCTCGCCGTGCTCCAGCGCCTCGTGGACGCGGGCAATACCGTGCTGGTGATCGAGCACAACCTCGACGTGATCAAGGCGGCCGACCGCATCATCGACCTGGGGCCGGAAGGCGGCGACAAAGGCGGCACCATCGTGGCCTGCGGCACGCCGGAGGAGGTGGCGGCCACGCCCGGCAGCCACACGGGCCGTTTCCTGGCCAAGCTGCTGGGCTAGCCGCGCACACCGGCGACCACCTACATTTTCACGGCAGCGGCTATACTGAGGGCGGGATTTTCTTCGACCGAAAGACGGGAGGTGCGCAATGTCGCTTGACGCGGTCTACAAGCAAATCGGCGAGTTCTCCGCCGATGCCGGGGCGCGACGCGTGCTCCTTTTTGGTTCTCGCGCGCGCGGCGACAACCTGCCGAAAAGCGACATCGACCTCGCCGTGGAGGGATGCCCCGACTTCGGCACCCTCTCCGACAGGCTCCAAGACGAGCTGTGGAGCCTCCTTAAGCTCGACATAGTCGACCTCGATTCCTGTACCTCAGACGAGCTGCGGCGCGAGATCGAGCAGGACAAGGTGGTGCTGTATGAAGCGTTATGAGAGCTATGCCAGCGCACTGGAGGTGCTGGAGAAGGCGCCCGAGCAGGATCTGGAAAACGAGTTCGTGCTCAGCGGGATCGTCGACAAGTTCTCGTTGCAGTTCGAGCTTGGGTGGAAGCTGCTCAAGGCGCTTCTGGCCTACGAGGGCGAGGCGGTCGCGGCAACCGGATCTCCGCGCGACATCCTCAAGGCCGCATATGCCCTGTTCGACTTTGTGGACGAGGACATATGGCTTTCCATGCTGCGCGACCGCAACACCATCGCGCACGTATACGACGAGGCAAAGGAACGCGAGCTTGTCCGCGCTGTCATAAGCCGCTACATACCCGCTTTCCAGCAGCTGAAAGACGGCCTCGTGAAACGCTACGGTAAGGATTTTCTGACCGCCGGCTAACGCGCCCACACACACCGCGAAGAGAGCACGCAAGGGGGCTCCGAAGAGCCCCCTTTCCATGCCCGCCGCAAAGGGGTAAAGCATTGGTATGAAAGGCAGGCACCTGGGCAGCGGCGAGGAGCGGAAGTCGGGAGACGGCATTTGCGGCGTGCGGCGGGCGGCGAACGGGGCGTTTTGGGTTAGAATGGGCGACGCGAAAGCTGCAGCGCATCGTGGCGGCGGCTCGACGTGGCCGCACGCAACGCAGCGCAACGCAGAGCGCATCGACGCGATGTGTCCCCTTAGCTCAGCTGGATAGAGCGTCTGCCTCCGGAGCAGAAGGTCGCAGGTTCGAATCCTGTAGGGGACACCACAACGCGCAAACGGCACGCCGCCGATTCACCATGAAATTCACCGCAAAACATCACGCGCAGATAAAAAGCGCGATTCCCCACATCCACGGACGGCATGGCGCCTAACGCGCAAATCACGCGCGGGTGAAAAGCGCGACCGTCTCGACGTGGTAGGTCTGGGGAAAGAGGTCCACGGGCGTCGCCTTCGCTAGGCGCAGACCCAGCCCCTCCAGGCGCTTGGCGTCGCGGGCGAAAGTCGTGGGGTTGCAGCTGACGTAGACGACGCGCGAGGCCCCGGATGCCGCCAGGGCTTCGACCACTGACGCGTCCAGCCCGCTGCGTGGCGGGTCGACCACCACCTTGTCCAGACGCCCCAGCGAAGGCAGCTCGCGTGCCACGTCGCCACCGACGACATGCGCGGACAGCCCGTTGTCGGACAGGTTGCGCCGCAGGTCGCGCACGCTCGAGCCTTCCATCTCGACGGCGTGCACGAGCAGCGCGGCATCGGCCAGCGGCAAGGTGAAGGCCCCGGCGCCGCAGTAGAGGTCGGCCACCACGTCGATGCCGCTGGGCTCGAGGCCCTCCATGGCCAGGCGCACGAGCTGCTCGGCACCTTTTGTGTTCACCTGGAAAAAACTCGGCGCGGACAGCTTCAACTCGCGGCCGGCCAGCTTCTCGCGCCAGCAGCCGCGGCCGGCCAGTACCTCGACGCCGCTCGTCTTGCGCTGCTTGGGCGTGCCCTTCAACAGCACGCGCACGACCCCCGCACCCTTCGCCCCCAGCGCGTCTTTTGCCACCTGCGCTGCGAGCTTGCGAGGAAAGCGCCCGGGTGGCGACCATATGGCCAGCTCCACGTCGCCTGTCGCGGCCGCGACACGCAACCCCACGCGCTCGACGCTCGCAAAGGTCTCGCCCAGTGCGTAGCGCATGGCGCCGGTCAGGGCCTTGGGAGCGCCGCGAAAGCGCTCGCAGGCGAGCAGGCAGCCGTCCACCGCATGGAAGGCGCCGTCGGCATCGTGCATCCCTAGGGCGTGCTTGCCGCGGGCGTCGGTACCGCACGCGAACTCGACTTTGTTGCGATACCCCCACTCGCGCGCGCTCGGCACTATGGGCTGCACCACCTGCGATATGCGCGAAGCGTCGAAGCTGGCAATGCGGGTCAGCGCGTCCACGAGCGACTGGCGCTTCCATGCCAGCTGCGTCTCGTAGGAGATGTGCGCCCACGGGCAGCCGGCGCAAGTCCCGTCGGCGGCATACGCGCAGGCAGGCGCCACGCGTTTTGCCCCCGGGCGCACAAGGCGCTCGACGCGGCCGCGCACGAAGCTGTCTTTTTCGACGAGGGCGCGCACGTCCACCGTGTCGCCCGGGCAGGTGAGCGCAACAAAGACGACGCGCCCGTCGGGCAGGTGCCCGATGCCGTCGCCGCCGAACGCAAGACGCTCGATGCGGATGTCTTCGTATATCTGCATGGCGCCCATGATACTAAGAAGCTGGCGCGGGGCGGGGCCGCAAAAGGGCAGCGTCGGGAAAACGCCAGAGGATAGCGGGGGACGCGATGGCGCGGCAAAATTTTTTTGGAAATTGTCTTGCGCTTCTACTTGCATGTGTCCTATACTAGCTTGCGTCAACTCACCTCGTATGCAGGTGTCGGAGACGGTTTGCAGGTCGTCTCCATATCGGGGCACCGCGGGAAGTTCCCCTTGATTTCAAACTTCCCACGGTGCCCCGATGTTCCTCCTTTTCACCACACGCAGCGCAGCGCCGGCGGGACGCACCGTGCCAAGCCATTGCGCCTACCTGCGAATATGCCTTTTTGCAACTGTGCCTACGCGCGGATGCGCCTGCCTACAACTGCATCTGCGCGCGGATGCACCTGCCTGCAAATTCGCCTGTTTGCAAATTCGTGCGCGACTTTTCCGCGCTGCGCCCGGTTTACGCGCTAAAATACCTCCCATGAAACGACAAGAGGCAACACACATGTGGTCGGCGTGCCACCCCAAGTCCGAAAGCGACCTGAGCGAATGCGCCCAGCTGGGAAAGACTCTAAGCCGTCTGACCCAGCCCTCCATCCTCGCCGTGCTGGCCGCCTCCGGCAAGCCCATGCACGGCTATCTGATTGTCCAGCAGATGACGGACGGCCCCATGTTCGGCGGCGGCACCCCCGACCCGACGGGCGTCTACCGCATCCTCAAGCAGATGGAAAACAACGAGCTGGTCACGAGCGAATGGGACACCTCGGAGTCCGGGCCCGCGCGCCGCGTCTACTCCCTCACCGACGAGGGGCGCGCCTGTCTGCGCCGCTGGGTGGACGCGCTGGCCTGCTACACGGCCTCCATCGAGGAGCTGCGCGCGCTGTCGTGCGTCGCGCTGGGCATCGACGTGCCCGAGCGCCCCGACTGCATCCACGTCGACGACCCGTTCGCCGACGACGCGGAATAGTCCTTCACCCGCGCCCTACTCTGCGGGCGCCTACTCCGTCGCCGCCTGCGTGTTCGACCCCGAGAGTATCTCGTAGGTGTCCGCGGATACCTCTACCTTGCCCTCCTTTTGCCCCGCGCGATACGTGACCAGATAGGCCGTTACGTCGTAGTAGTCCGCGCGCGTCGAGCCATCCGCGTATCCCTTATAGCGGCCCGTCACCTCCGAGGTGGCCTTGCGCTCCACTTCCCCGCTGTCTTCGGGGTCGGCGCTGAGGACGGAGGCGGCCACCGTCTGGCCGTCGCTGTGAACGCGCAGTGCGACCGGATGGGTGTAGGCGTTGCGAATCTGCAGGTCGTACGTGCCGTAGCTGAGGGTCGCGTCCAACCCCACGGGCACGTAGTCGACGGCGACGCTATGCGCGTGACGCTCGACGATGGCCAGCCCTGCCTGCAAGGCCGCCACATAGACGGCGGAGCTGACCTGGCACACGCCGCCGCCGCGCTCGGCCACCGTCCCCTCACCGTTGTAGGCGGGCGCCTCGGAGTAGCGTCTGTCGTCGCCGGTATCGCCCAGCAGCTCGTTTAGGGAAATGGTTTGGCCGGGCGCAATCTGCGTGCCGTCGAGGTCGCGGGCAGCGATGGCCATGTTGGAGATGCGCGCGGCGTCGGTGGATTGCGACATCGCCGTGTAGGTGCCCAGGGTATAGCTCGCGTCGGCCTGCACCTCAGACGAGGGCGTCGAGGCCGTGTCCGGGCCGATGGGGGCGAAGGTGCCCGCGAGCAGCATGGTGAAAGCGGTGAAAAATGCGCACGCCACAACACGGGCGGGGACCTGCGGGGCGGGCCGGCGGGGAGGGCGGCGGCGGGCAGTAGGCCTGCGTCTGGCGGCAGTGGCGGCTGGAGAAATTGCGGCAGTTACGCCCTTGGCAGCTGAAGCGATGGCTGCAGGAGCAGCAGCGGACACGCCGTGAGCGCCCGGGAAGGCGGCGGCTCCGTGGCTACTGTTGCTATCCTCGGGCAAGGTCTGCCGGCCTGCAATCCAGCGTGGACGGAGGCGCTAGCCCTGCGAGAGGATAGCGTTGAGCTTCACCCGCTCGGCGCGCGTGAGGGTCGACTCGCGGCGCAGCACCATGGCAAGCTCGCGAGCCTTGTCGGTCTTGCCCGCCTTCACGTAGCAAGAGAGCTGCTCGAACGCGACCGTACGGCGGCTCGCCTTGTTCGGCGCCGTCTCGGCGGCCTTCTCGAACAGCCCGGCCGCGATCAGGTACTTGCCCTTCGAGCGAAACGCCTCGGCCTTGGCCTTGCGGTCGGCATAGGCGATGGACGCGCGGCGCGAAGCCTCCTGCGCGGCACGCCTGCGGGCGATTTCCCTCTCGTCGATGCCGGGTTCGGCAGGGTCGGGCAAGGCCGAATCTTGTGCGGGAGTCTGCGTGGGCTGCGCGGTTGCAGGCTGCGTTTCCTCCACGGGCTGCGCGGGTTGCGCGGGTTGCGTCTCTTGCGCGGGCTGCGCCGTCGCAGATTGCGTAGCTGCGCCTTGCGCGGGCTGCTGCTCCTGCTGGGTCTGTTGAACCTGTGCCGCCTCTTCGGCCTGCGCCTTTTTCGCCTGCGGGGAATCGGCATCCTGTTGCGCCGCCGTCGGCTGCGCCTGCGCGGGCTGATGCGCCTGTGCCGACGCATCCTTCGACGCGCCGCCCTCCTGCGCCGCGCTTTGCGCCCGCACGGGTTCGAGCACCGCCGTCTGCTCCGCTTCTTGCGAGTGCGCCGCCTGCTCGGATTGCGCCGCGCGCTCCTCAGAACCTGCGTCGCCTTGCGCAGACGCCGGCTTTTCGGCAATCCCCGAGGCGGTGGTCACAGGCGCGAAACGCTGGGTGACCTCCTTGCCCGTCTGGGGCGTCGCGGATTGCGCGGGCTGCGCAGAAGTCGCCGTGGCACCGGAGTGCGACTGCACGGGCTTGACGGGTCTGACGGGCTGCGTGGGTTGCGAAACCTGCGCGGCCTGCACTGTCTGGGGCGTGGCCACGGGCTGA
>CAVECB010000017.1:0-37222 GCA_963614215.1 Ruthenibacterium lactatiformans | reverse complement strand
GCTAGGAAGCCCTCGTACTTGAAGAAGCCTATGACGCAGACGTTGAAGGCGACGGCCGCGACGAGCAGCGCCTTCGCGCGGGCATCCTCACGCGCTCGCTGTGAGGATGCCCGCGCGGCGCTTTTTTCAAGACGGCGCGCGTCGCTTCTGTCGCCCATCCCGAGGGCAAATAGCCAGTTGCCGACGATGGAGGCGAGCATCAGCAAGACGTAGACCGGCTCGCCCCACGCGTAAAAGACAAGCGAAACCACGAGCAGCCACACGTTTTTGGCCTTGCGCCAAGGCAAGGCAAAGTAAAGCCCCAGCGCGATGGGCATGAAGAAGAAGAGGAATGTCGTCGAGGAGAAAACCACGGGCGCATTATAGTGAAGTCGCTGCGCCCGTCAAACACAACAGTCCGACCGCATCGCTGAGCACAGGGTTGCCAAACCCGCAAATTCTTCAATTTGCTGGGGGCAAAGGCACGCCGACCGGTTTTCCCTAGAGCTTCGAGTGAGCAATGCATGCGCTATGATAGCCGAACATGAAAGCAGGGGAGGAGAAACAGCTCTCCTTCCCCCCAACGCGAATCGCAACGGCGAGGAGGCGCGAATGAACTACGCGGGCATATTGGCGGGCGGCACAGGCTCGCGCATGGGAAACGTCGAGCGTCCCAAGCAGTTTTTGCGCCTCGGCGCGCAGGGCAAGCCCGTCATCGTCCACACGCTTGCGGCCTTCCTGTCCTGTCCGAGCATAGGCCCGATTGTCATAGCCTGTCCCGCGGCTTGGATTGAGTACACGGAAGTACTCCTCTCCGAGAACTTCACCGAAACCGAGCGCGGGCGCATGCACGTGGTCGAAGGCGGCGCCGAGCGCTTCGAGTCGCTTGCCCGCATCTGCGATTTCATCGACGAGGCGTTCGGGCTGCACGACGACGACATACTCGTTTCGCACGATGCTGTGCGCCCCTTCGTCACCGGCCGCATCTTGGCCGAAAATATCGCCGGTGCACGCGAGTACGGCTGCGTGGACACGGTGGTGCCCGCCACGGATACGATCGTCGTCTCCGAAGACGGCGCCTCGATCGACGACATCCCACCGCGCAGGCGCTTTTGGCAAGGGCAGACCCCGCAGAGCTTTCGCATCGCGGAATACCGTGCGGCCTTTGCCGCCCTGTCCGAAGCCGAGCGCGAGAGCCTGACCGATGCCTGCAAGGTCTATTTGCTCGCGGGCAAGCCGGTGTACCTTGTCATGGGGGAGTACTCCAACATCAAGATCACCACGAAAAGCGACCTGAGCACCTGCGAGAGCATCTTGGCAGCGCAAGGCGAAAGCGGCTGCGACGGGGTGCATGACGGGGCGCGCGCACAAGACGGCTGCGACACGCACGCGCAAACGCGGAAAGGATAGGAGGCGTCCATGGAAAACGCGGTCTATAAGCTGGTGAAGCCCGGCGCTTTTCGCATCGACGAGGCAGGGCGCGAAATGTCTTGCGGGCATGCAGTGGTCCGGCCGACCCACCTCGCGATATGCGCAGCCGACCAACGCTACTGGTCGGGCAGGCGCGACCCAAAGGCGCTGCGCGAAAAATTGCCCATGGCCCTCATCCACGAGGCGATTGGCGAGGTGGTGGCCGACACGACGGGCGCGTTTTCTCCCGGAGATACAGTCGTCATGGTGCCCAACCTGCCCGACGCGGCCGCCCCCGACAAGGCCAGCAAGGAAAACTATGCGCGGGAGAGCAAGTTTGCCAGCTCGAGTGCCGACGGCTTCATGCGCGACTACGTCGTCATCCCTGCAGAGCGCCTCGTGCCCTTCACCGCCATAGACCCGCTCGTTGCCGTCATGGCCGAGCTGACCAGCGTGTGCTGCAATGCCTGGGAAGCCTTCGGGCAAGTGCGCCACGTGGATCGCTGCGAGACGATTGGCTTGTGGGGCGATGGCGCGGTCAGCTACCTCATGGCCTGTGTGCTGCGCGCCGAGCTACCCGACGTGCGCCTACTGCTCTTTGGCGCGCACGAGCACAAAATGGCCAAGTTCGATTTCGTGGACGAGCGCCACAACGTGCGCAAGGAGTTCGCGGGCGGCGTGCCGGCTGTGGATCACGCGTTCGAGTGCGTGGGCGGCATGGACGGGTGCACGAGTGCTATCGAGCAGATCATCGACTGCATACGCCCGCAGGGGGTCGTCAGCCTGATGGGGGTCTCCGAGCAGCCCGTGCCCGTGAACACGCGCATGGTGCTGGAAAAGGGGCTGACCCTGCAGGGCAACAGCCGCAGCTCGAAAGGCGATTTCGAGCGCGCTGTCGAACTGTTTGCGGACGCGAGTTTTGCGGGGCGCGTGCGCAAGGTCGTCGAGCACGTCGCCTGTGTGGAGTGTATCGAAGACGTGCAGGCGGCCTTTGCCTTCGACGAAAAAAACCCCTTCAAGACCGTCATGGAGTGGCGCATGCCCGCCGCGCCTTGGGACGGCGCGCGCGCCTAGCCGCATCTGTCGCGTCGAAGCGCCGCCTCGCTCTGGGGTGCCTTCGACGCCTTTTCAAAGCGCCACATCAAAGCGCCGCGCTGCCCGCACGCCCCTCCTTGCCACCCCGCATCGGCCGTTTGCGTGGGGCTTGTGTGCTGTCGCGGGGCGCAGACGCAGGCAAAGGCCGGGCGCAAGGTATAATCGCCGGGCACGCTTCACGAAAACGACAAGGAAGGGCGGAGGCCTCACCATGGCGAAAGTCGACAAGTCCGAGAAGAAGAAGCGCAAGGAGCTGCGCGACCAAAACGTCAAGCTCGTCTTGGACGTGACGGGCGCGGGATATTCCGAGGAGCTGGAGCAGGCGGTGCGCGACGCGATCTCGAACGATTTCGTCGTCATCTCGCGCGGCCACAAGACCGACGAGACCGACCCGGACCTGCGCGTGGCCCTGACGCTGGACATGCCCGTGGGCGCCACCATGGACTTCACCTCCTACTGCATCAAGACCGCCATCCACGAGATTCGCGAGGCCTTCTTGAGCAACGCAGGCCAGGAGGGGTGGCTGTCGCAAATTCGCCTCGTGCGCGACATCAACGACATCGAGATTAACCTCATGCACGACGGCAAGTTCGAGGCCATGCCGAAGAACTTCGTCGAGACCGTCGTGCGCGCCCACGAATACATCCGCGCCGAGCTCGACCGCGGCCACACGGTCACGAGCCTGGCGTTTCCCAACAAACTCACAGGACCGAACACTGCGATATGCGGCGAGGGCGACCAAAACCTGTGGAAGGTGCGCTGGCGCACGTGGAACAACGGCGAGCCGGTTTTCTACGACTCCGAGAAAGACGAGTACCTCAACGACGTGAAGGAAGAAGCGTAGCGCCGTCGCGCGCTCGCGCAGCCCGCGTCCATGAAACAGCAGCCCATAGCCGTCGCCGGCGCAGGCGCGTTCGGCACCGCCTTGTGCTTCTTGCTGGGGAGCAAGGGGCTGCCCGTCGCACTGTGGTGCCACAGCCCGCACGACGTTGAGGCGATAAACACCACAGGGAAAAACCCGCGGCGCTTCCCGGATGTCGAGCTGGAAAACGTGCATGCGAGCGCCGATCTGCCCGCATGTGTGCGGGGGGCTCGCGCGCTTGTCGTGGCGGTGCCCTCCTTTGCTGTCGCAGGCCTTGCGCGCGTGGTGGCAGCCGAGCTTGCGTCGGATACGCCGGTGCTGCTGCTGTCTAAAGGCCTCGACGCAGACTCGGGGCGCCTGCTGCCTGAGGTGGCAGGTGAAATTTTGGGGCACCCGGAGCGCATTGCCTTGCTCAGCGGCCCCAACCACGCCGAAGAGCTCGTGCGCGGCGCGTATGCCGGAGCGGTCGTCGCCTCGACAGACGACACGTGCGCGGCCTTTTTCCAAGACCTCGTCTCGTCTGCGTTTTTCCGCATCTACACGAGCACCGACGTCGCGGGCGTCAGTTTGTGCGGCGCGGCCAAAAACGTCATCGCCATCGCGGCCGGCGTGGCGCGCGGGCTGGGATACGGCGACAACACAGTTGCCTTGCTCATCACGCGCGGCATCGCCGAGATACGCCGGCTAGTGCTGGCTTGCGGCGGCTTCGAAAGCACCTGCCTTGGGCTGGCCGGCATCGGCGATTTGAACGTCACCTGCTGCTCGCCGCATTCGCGCAACGGCCGCTTCGGCGAGGCGCTTGCGAAAGGCGCCGACGTTGCAGCTTTCGAGCATGCAAAAAACGTAGTGGTCGAGGGCGCGCACAGCGCAGGACCGCTACTGGCGCTGGCCGAGCGCGCGGGCGTGGAGATGCCCATCATCTCCGTGGTGAAAAAGACAATCGACCACGAGGTCGACGCCTACGAGGCGGTCGAGCTTTTGATGGGACGCGCGTTGAGGACGGAGTTTTAAGGGGCGCGCATGGCGCACACGACGAAAGGAACGGCAAAGCAGATGACGACGACGCAGGAACGCTTCGAGAAATGGCTGTCTGGCGTGAACGCCGACGAGCGCGCACAACTCCAGGCGCTCTCGGACGAGGAGCGCGAGGATGCGTTTTTCCAGGAACTCGCCTTCGGCACGGCGGGCCTGCGCGGCGTGCTTGGCCTAGGCCCCAATCGCATGAACGTCTACACGGTGGCCAAGGCCACGCAGGGTTTGGCCGACTACCTGAACGCGCAGAAGGCGGACGCGGACGAAGCGCCGCTCGTGGCCGTGTGCCGCGATAGCCGCCATGGGGGAGAGAAGTTCGTGCGCACCATCGCGGGCGTGCTGGCCGCCAACGGGGTGCGCAGCGCCCTCTACCCGCGCGTCGAGCCCACGCCGGCGCTCTCGTTTGCCGTGCGCCATCTGCACGCCGACGCCGGCATCAACGTCACGGCCAGCCACAACCCGGCCGCCTACAACGGCTACAAGGTCTACGGCGCCGATGGCTGCCAGATAAAGACCGAGCAGGCGCACGCTATACAGCAGGCCATCGACGCACTCGACGCGTTTGCCGACGTGAAATCCGTGCCCTTCGAAGAGGCAGTCGAGGCAGGCCTTGCCACCTGGATGGGCGAGGAGGTGCTGAAGGCCTTCGTGGATGCCGTGGCCGCGCAGTCGCTGGAGCCGCTCGCGGGCGATAGGGGAGAGGCGGGCGCGGACGGCGCCGTAGCGAACGGTGCGCAGACCCCCCTGAAGGTCGTCTACACGCCCTTAAACGGCAGTGGCCTCGAGTGCTGCCGCGCCATCTTCGAGCGCGTGGGCGGCATCGAGCTGTCCGTCGTGCCCTCGCAGGAGGAACCGGATGGCGATTTTCCCACCTGCCCGTATCCCAATCCCGAGATTCGCGAGGCGCTCTCCGAGGGCCTGAAGCTGTGCGCGCAAGTGTCGCCGGATATCCTCATCGCCACCGACCCGGATTGCGACCGCGTGGGCACTGCGGTCTTTCACGATGGGGGATGGCGCCTACCCACGGGCAACGAGATGGGTGCGCTGCTGCTCGACTACATCTGCACGCGCCGCGCCGCACGCGGTGAGGACCTCTCGCGCGCCGTCGCCGTCACCACCATCGTCTCGACAACGCTGGCCGACGAGCTGGCTGCCTTCCACGGCTTCGAGCTGCGCCGCGTGCTGACCGGTTTCAAATACATAGGCGAGCAGATTGCGCTGCTAGAGGCTGCCGGGCATCCCGAGCGCTTCATCTTTGGCTTCGAGGAGTCCTACGGCTACATGTCGGGTGTGCACGTGCGCGACAAAGACGCGGTGAACGCGAGCATGCTCATCGCGCAGATGACGCGTTTCTACAAGGAGCAGGGCATCGATTTGCTCGCGCGCATGGACGCCCTCTACGCGCAGTTCGGCTACCGCCTCACCCGCACCTTGAGCTACGAATTTGCAGGCGCGGCGGGTGCGGCGCGGATGAAGGAGCTGATGGGGGAGTTCCGCGCGAATCCGCCTGCCGCCTTCGCGCAGGTCGCGGTGGCAGAGACGCTCGACTACGAGGCTGGGCGCGAGATGCCCGTCGTGGGCGGCGCGGATGCGGGCAAACAAAACGGACAGCCCCAGACCCTGCCGGCGGCCAACGTGCTTGAATACCGCTTGGACGGCGGAGCGAAGGTCTTGCTGCGTCCGAGCGGCACCGAGCCCAAGGTGAAGGCCTACCTTTTCGCCAACGGGGATACGCGCGCAGACGGCGAGGCGCTGCTTGATGCGCTGGAAGCCGACGTGGCCGCGCGCATGCACTAAATCTTTATCCTATTTGTCCTCGTAGCGGGGGATGTCCTGCACGACCGTCTCGTCGAGGTGGCCGTCGTAAACGAAGTGCTTGGTCTCGCGGGCAATCTGCCCGGACAGCAGCAAGATGAGGATGATGTTGGGGATGGCCATGAGTGCGTTGCCGATGTCGCACACCATCCAGATCACGTCGCCCACGCCCACCGCGCCAAGCAGCCCCACGAGCACGTAGACAATCTGGTAGGGCAGCACCGCGTGCTTGCCGAATAAGAAGGTGACGCAGCGGCTGCCGTAATAGCTCCAGCCAAGGATTGTCGAGTAGGCAAAGCTCACCATGCCGACAACGAGTATGGGCACGCCAATCCAAGGGATAGTCGCAAACGCCGCATTGGCCAAATCGGCGCCTTGCGAGAGGTTGCCGCTCGTGACGATGTCGGGGTGCGCGAGCATGGTCGAGACCAGCACGATGCCGGTGATGAGGCAGATGACGACGGTGGACCAGAAGGTGCCCGTCGAGGCAATCAGCGACTGGCGGGCGGGGTTTTTCGAGCTGGCGGCGGCGGCCACGATGGGCGCGGTGCCCAGGCCGGATTCGTTGGAGAACAGGCCGCGCGCACAGCCGAACTGCAGAGCCGTAATCATGCCCGAGCCCACGGCGCCGCCGAAGGCCGCCTTGGGGGTAAAGGCACATTCGAAGATGGTCGCGAAGGTCTCGCCCAGATAGGGCGCGTTCAACACCATAATGGCGATGCAGCCGCCTGCATAGAGCACGGCCATGATGGGCACGAGCAGCTCGCACACGCGCGAGATGGAGCGCACGCCGCCGAAGATGACAAGCGCGACCAGCACCGCTATGACCAGACCCACCGCCCAGGTGGGCAGCCCCTCGATGTTGCCGCATATGATGCCCGTCATGGCAGAGGACTGCACCGCCGAGCCCGTGCCGAGAGTGGCGATGGCCGCGAACAGGGCAAACGCGATGGCGCCGAGGCTTGCCCACCAAGGAGTCGAGCCGTCGTCGCGGACGAAGGCGCGCTTCCAAGCATACATCGCGCCGCCGATCATCTCGCCACGGTGGTCCTTCACCCGGTATTTGATGGAGGCATAGACCTCGGTGTATTTCGTCGCGATGCCGAAGACGCCGGTGAGCCACATCCAAAACACCGCACCCGGTCCGCCCGAGATGATGGCCGTGGCCACGCCTACGATCGAGCCAGTGCCGATGGTGCCGGCCAGCGCGGTGACGAGCGCGCCGAAGTTGGAGACGTCGCCTTCCGCACCCTCGTCTTCGGCGATGGACAGGCGTATGGCCTTCGGAATCTTGCGCTGGATGCCGCGCAGGCGCACGGTCAGGAACAGGTGCGTTCCCAACAGCACGACGATCATGGGCGGACCCCACAGGAAGGCGTCTACAGATTCGAGCAAAGAGATGATATCCATGGGGCGAGACTTTAGCACTAAAGGGGCGCGTTCGAGCTGCCTTTTCCCCATGCGCACACGAACACCCGCGTTTCGGTTGGCGCGTCACGCTATGATGTGGGCGTGCGCGGGGCGTATGCGGGGCATGCGCGAGGCATATGTGAGGCGTGCGCAAAGAGTGTACGCTCGGTGTACGCCGGGTGTGCGCTCGGTGTACGCCGGGTGTGCGCCCGTGCATTTTGACGGTGAAGAAGACGCGCTGATAAAGGAGACGCGCGATATGGAGCAAACACAGCATCTGGGAGCCGACCTGCTCGTGAAGCAAGAAGAGCTGGAGGCCGGGCTTTCCACGCTCGGACGAGTGGCCGTGGCGTTTTCCGGCGGTGTCGACTCGACGCTCGTCTTGTGGGAGGCGGCAAAAGTGCTGGGCACGGACAAGGTCGTGGCGCTCACGGGCGACACCCTTGCGCTGCCCGCCCGCGAGCTTGAGGCGGCACGCGGGCTGTGCGCGAGCTTTGGCGTCGAGCACGTCGTCTTTTCCACGCGCGAGCGCCAGATTGCCGGTTTCACACACAATCCGCCCGAGCGCTGCTACCTGTGCAAAGACGCGCTGCTCAGCCAGATGGAAGAGCAGATGGCCGAACTGGGGCTTTCGTGCCTGCTCGACGGTTCCAACATCGACGATGGGGGCGTGCACAGGCCCGGCGCCGCGGCTGTTGCCGAGCACGGGGTGAAAAGCCCGCTTGCCGACGCGGGGTTCACGAAGGCTGATGTGCGCGCTGTCTCACGCGAGGAGGGGCTTTCCACCTGGGACAAGCCGTCGTTTTCGTGCCTGTACACGCGTTTTGCGCCCGGGGCGTTTCTCGACCCAGTGAAAATCGATGCCGTGGACCGCGCCGAGCTGGAGCTTTTGAGGCGGGGATTTTCCAACCCGCGCGTGCGCTGCCACGGTGACCTTGCCCGCATCGAGGTGGATGCGAATGAAATCGCGTGCCTTGCTGCCGAGCCCGCAAGGGGAGAGGTGGCCACGGCGCTGAAGGGGCTGGGGTTTTCCCATGTAGCGCTCGACATGGAAGGCTACCGCATGGGCAGCATGGACGCCGGCGCGCAGCCCGCGGCAGGGGAAAATTAGCCGCGTGAAAGTCTATTTTTCAAGACGCACAACTCCGTGTGCAGACGATGGAGAAGTGCGGGCGGATTTTCACCGTTCCTTCATATTTGGGCGAAAAACAGCCTATGTGACCTGCCATTTTTGAAGGATTCGTGGGGTTGTGCCCGTTCATATTCCTTTTCAGGTTTCAAGGTTGTATAACATACACGTGTTCTGATTGAAAAGCGGTACATCCGACCGCTGATTGATCCCCTCCTTAGGACACACGTTTTGGAGAGTCCGGCCTAGACACCCGGGCTCTTCGCTTTTTCGGGGAAGGCCTTCATCGCGGCCTTGCCACCGGGTCTAATGCCGCAGTCTGACCCCTCGGCTTTACCGTCAAGCAAAATCGCCGCAATCAGGCCGCCGCCGAGTCGTCCACGCAATGCATCCGGGCATAAGCCGAGACTCGCTTCAGCGGTTCTTCGTCCCACACTTCGTCAGAGAACGCTATAGGGTTGAGGTTATAAGCCGAAACGTGTTGATGATTTCGAGCTGAGCCGCCCGGATGCGTTCCAACACTCAACTTCCCATAAGATACATTATCGTATTTTAATGTACGAGACCTGACACCTACTACCATAATGTACGAGACCCGGCGCCCACTCCATAATGTGCGAGACCTGACGTCTGCTACCAAAATGAAGCTCTGAGCGCCGTTTTAAGGCGCGTTTTACTTGCCGGTCGAGCCAAAACCCGCAGTGCCGCGCTCTGACGCCTCCAGCTCGTCCACCTCAATTAGATGCACGACGGGCACCTCCTGGATGACAAGTTGGGCTATGCGCTCGCCGCGCTTGATGTGGATGGCGTGCTCGTCGTCGGTATTGATGGCGATAATCTTCAGCTCGCCACGATACCCCGAGTCGACAAGGCCAGGCGTGTTCACGATAGACAGCCCCTCGCGCGCCGCAAGCCCGCTGCGGGGCTGCACGAAGCCCGCATACCCCTCCGGCAACGCGATGGCAAGCCCTGTGGGCACCATGGCGCGCTTGCCGGGCGCAAGCTCGACGTCTTCGGACGCCCGCAAATCGAGGCCCGCATCGCCCGGGCGCGCATAGCGCGGAAGCTCGACATCCGGGTCGAGACGCTGTATCTGCACCTGTATCTCGCTCATGCCTCCTGCGCCTCCTCAAGACGTTGTAGCTCCAGATTGAACTCTCCGAGGTCTTTAAAATCCTTATAGACGGACGCGAAGCGCACGTACGCCACTTTGTCCAGGTCCTGCAGACGTATGAGCACCTGGTCGCCCAGCTCCGAGGACGGGATGGCCGCGCCGCGGTATTTGTCGCGCAAGCCCTCTTCGACGTCCGAGACCAGATTTTCAAGCGATTCAAGGGGAATGTCGCGTTTAATGGTGGCCGTGAGCAGACTGCGCAGCATCTTCGCGTGGTCGAACGGCTCGGTCGTGCCGTCGCTTTTCGCGATGATGAGCGGCATCTCCTCCAGGCGCTCGTAGGTGGTGAAACGCGCCCCGCACGCAAGGCACTCGCGCCTGCGGCGTATGCTCGCCCCGTCGTCTGAAGACCTGGAATCGACCACCTTCGACTCCGTGGTGCCGCAACTTGGACACAGCAACGAACTCACCTCCGTGATGCGCGTACCCATATCGACAAATGCAGAGATAAGTCTAGCAGAGTAGCCTTCTTGCAACGCGGCAGCTTGCATGCGGGCACATCCCCCTTTCACCCTTTCGCTCGATTCCCTGTTTGCATGTTTTCAACATGCGCCCCACACATGATGAGGCATACCCTGTTTTGTCAGCACATGCCCCAAGCGATACCGCACGACCCCTTCCGGCAACCATGCACCACGCGACAAGGCGACCTCGTTTTTCAGACATCGCCATTTGCCGGCGACAACAGCTCTTTAGGTTCTAGAAGATACCGGGAATGCTGCAGACGAAGACCGCCGCGATGCCAGCAGCAGACGACGCGGCGGCAAACATTCTTTGCCCGCGCGTGGCGCACAAGCGCGCACCGTGCATGTCGTCTAGGGTGAGGCGCACATCGTCGCATGTGCCGGCGTCGATGAACTCCAAACGGACGCTCCAATACAAATCCTCGCACTTCTCGCGCAGCATCTCGAGCTTTTCCATGATCCCTCGTCCTTTCAATCGTTTGGTGCCGTTTGCATGCTTGTCGTTATACAGGCACCCGCGGACACGGTTTTCGCGTCCGCGCCGCGACCGAACGCTTGTTCTATTTACATAGTACACGAACATCTGTTCTTTTCAAGAAAAAATCCGAACAAATGTTTGCTTTTTGGCGCGGGGCGCTCTACACTCTTTCCAATGAAAGACGAACGCAGGCGCGGCGAGGAGAAGGAGGCGCGGCATGGCAAAAGAGGAGCTGACGCAACGCCAGCAGCAGATTCTCGACTACATACAGAAGTGCATCACGGAAAACCAGTGCCCGCCTAGCGTGCGCGAGATAGCGCAGGCGGTCGGCCTGGCCTCCCCCTCCACCGTGCACGCGCACCTGAGCGTGCTGGAGCAGAAGGGCTACATACAACGCAAGGGCGCGAAATCGCGTGCGATGTCCGTGGTGCACAACAGCACTGTGGCACCGGGCGAAAGCGGCGGTGCGGCGCCGGGCGGGGCGGATGCGAACAAAGCGGGCGGCACCCTGCCTGCTAAAAGGGCCGATGTGGTGAACCTGCCGCTCGTCGGGCGCGTCGCCGCGGGCACGCCGACACTCGCAGAGCAAAACGTGGAAGAGCAGGTGCCCCTGCCGCGCTCAATGTTCGGAGACGCGAACTCGTATCTTTTAGGCGTGCACGGCCAATCCATGATTGATGCGGGGATACACGACGGCGACATCGTGGTGGTGCGCGAGCAGCACACGGCAGACGACGGCCAGATAGTGGTGGCCTTGCTCGACGGCGAGGCCACGGTGAAGACCTTCTACCGCGAGAAAGACTGCATACGCCTCCAGCCGCAAAACGAGGCCATGGAGCCCATCTACACCACGGATGCACAGGTCATAGGCGTGGTCACGGGCCTGTTCCGCACCATGTAGGGCGCAAACCCGCGACGCTTTGCCCGTCGCGCCCTGCCGTTTGCGCTCGGTTTGTGGCCGTCGCCAATCGTCTTGCAATCGTCTTGCGGGCGGTTTGCGGCTGCCGGTGGCGGTGGGCGCGGCAGGCGCGGCAGGCGCAACCGCACCTAGAAAACTACTTCAAGATGTAGGGTTCGAGCTTGGCGCAGGAGCTTGGCGCCCCATGCGGTATGCGCACGCGAAGCGCGATGCCGTCGTCGCGGTACTCTTGCGACAGCACCTCGACGTGCTCGTGCGCCCACGAGGCGACCTCTGCCTGCCTGAAAGGAACAAGCAAGTCCATCACCACGGAATCCTCCTGCGCGGCGTCCTCGACTGCCGTCACGAGCGCATCGACGCCAGCGCCGTCTCGCGCCGAGACAAACACCGCATCAGGGTGCAGGGCGCGCAGGCGGGCGGCTTGCGCCTCGGCAACCATGTCCATCTTGTTGAAGCAGACGAGCCGGCGTACCTTGTCGGCGTCTATCTCGGCGAGCACCTCGCACACCACGTCGAGCTGGTCGTCGCACATGGCGCTCGACGCGTCCACCACGACCACGGCCAGGTCGGCTTCGCGCACCTCGTCGAGGGTGGATTTGAACGACTCGACCAGGCTGTGCGGCAGTTTTTGTATGAAGCCCACCGTGTCGGTGAGGGTCGCCTTTGTGCCCTGCGGCAAGGTGAAGCGGCGCGTCGTGGAGTCTAGCGTGGCAAAGAGCTTGTCGTAGGCAAGCACATCCGCGCCGGTCAGGCGGTTCATCAACGTGGATTTGCCCGCGTTAGTGTAGCCGGCCAAGACGATGCGAAAAACGCCCGAGCGTGTTCGCTCCTTTCGCTGAGTGTCGCGGCTTTTCTCCACGCTTGCCAGCTCGCGGCGCAGCACCTCGATCCTGTGGCGCACGAGCCGGCGGTCTACCTCCAGCTGCGATTCGCCCTCGCCGAAACGCGAGCCCACGCCGCCGCCCATGCGGTGCGCCGCCAGATGGCTCCACATCCCGCGCAGGCGCGGGAGTAGATAGCGGTTCTGCGCGAGCTTCACCTGCAGGCGCCCGGCGCGGCTCGTGGCATGCAGGGCAAATATGTCGAGGATGAGCGCGGTGCGGTCGATGACCTTCACCCCACGCCCCACCAGCTCCTCTAGCTTGCTTTGCTGCGAGGGGCTGAGTTCGTCGTCGAAGATCACGACGTCGATATCCATGTTGCGCACAATGGAGGCAAGCTCTTCGGCCTTGCCGCTGCCGATGAAGGTGCGCGGGTTGGGCGCATCAAGGCGCTGGCTCATGATAAAGACGGTCTCGGCGCCGGCCGTGTGCGCGAGGCGCTCCAGCTCGGCTAGAGACTCCTCTGCCGGCACGGGCGCCCCCGGGCGCTCTATGCCGACAAGCACCGCGCGCTCGGGCACCTCCGCCGTCTCGACCTCGAATTCCCTGCGTGCCACGCCGCCTCCTCAGTGCCCCTCTCCCCTGCCGCCTGTATGCCGCGCCTTTTCCCACAGCGACACGGCTTCGTCTGCCATGCGTACGACATCGCCGTCGTCTGCCTCGATCCAAACGATGCCGCGTTGCCCGCGCAGCCAGGTGCGTTGCCGTTTCGCATAGCGCCGGGTGTCGCGTTTCACCAGTTCAACCGCCTCGTCAAGCGACAACTCGCCATCCAGATGGCGTACTAGCTCCTTATATCCTATGGCCGCCGACGCCGTCGCCGCCCCGCGATAGCCCGCCGCAAGCAGCCCCTCCACCTCAGGCAGCAGCCCGGCCTCCATCATCTCGTCCACGCGGGCATCTATGCGCGCCGCAAGCGTCGCCGGCTCCACGGACAGGGCAAGGCGCAGCGCCGGATAATAGGGCGGCACCTGGCGAAACGCCTCCTTGCGCCGAGCATAGCTTTCCCCTGCCTCGCACATCTCAAGCGCCCGTATCACGCGCGGCAGGTTGTGGGGGTGGATGATGCGGGCGGACTCTGGGTCGCGTTCGGCCAAAAGCGCATGGACCGCACCGGCGCCCTTCTCGCGTGCCATTTCCTCGAAGCGCTCCCGGAAGGCCGCCTTGTCGTTCGTGTCGGGCGCAAAAACAAGGTCGTCGACCAGCGCGCGCATGTAAAACCCCGTGCCCCCGCAGGCAACGCACGCAAGCCCGCGCCCATCCAGCTCCCAAACGACGCGGCGCGCATCGCGCTGGAACAGTGCCGCCGAATATTCCTGTCCGGGGTCGAGGATGTCGATGCAGTGGTAGGGCACCGAGCGCTCGTGGACAGGGGTCTTGGCCGTGCCTATGTCCATGCCGCGATACACCTGCATGGAATCCACCGAAACGATCTCGGCGCCGATGCGCGCGGCCACCACATCTGCCACCGCGCTCTTGCCCGAGCCGGTGGGTCCTTCCAGGCACAAGAGGGGCATGGAAAGTTGCACGCGAAACCCAGGGCCGTCCGCGCTCACGACACGAGCTTTCCCTGCAGATACCAGGTGCGCGCCCGCTCAATCCGCACGTCGAGTATGCGGCCGGCAAACTGCGACGGCGCACCCCCTTTAGGCAGAGGCACGTGCACCGTCTGATTTTTGGGGCTCTTGCCCGCCAGCACGTGCGCGTCGCGCTTCGAGACGCCCTCGAAAAGCACGGGCACCACCGCGTCTGCCTCGGCCTGGTTGGCCTCCCACGCGCCTTGTTGCACCAGCTCGACTAGGGCGTCGAAGCGCTCCTGAACCTGCTCGCGCGTGCACACGGGATCCATCTCCGCGGCAGGCGTGCCCTCGCGTCTCGAGTAGATGAAGGTGAAAGCCTGCGCGTATCCCACCTCGCGCACCAGCTCAAACGTCGCGCGGAAATCCTCATCGGTCTCGGTGGGAAAGCCCACTATCACGTCGGTGGACAAGGCGATGCCCGGCACGGCAGCGCGCAAATCCTCGACCAGCTCCAGGTAGCGCTGTGCTGTGTACCCGCGGTTCATCTTCTTCAGCACCGCATCCGAGCCGGACTGCACGGGCAGGTGCAGCTGGGGCATGATGGTTTCGTGCGCGGCGATGGCCTCGATGGTCTCGGGGCTCAGGTCTTTAGGGTGGCTCGTCACGAAACGCACGCGCGGGATGCCGCACTCTCCCGCCATGTGCAAAAGCTCGGCAAAGCGCGGCTTGCCGTAGAGGTCGCGCCCGTAGGAGTTTACGTTTTGGCCGAGCAGCGTCACCTCCTGCACGCCTTGCGCGGCGAGTTTTCCCAGCTCGAAGGAAAGCGCCTCGATGGGCCGCGAGCTCTCGCGTCCACGCACATGGGGCACGATGCAGTAGGTGCAGAAATTGTCGCAGCCCTTCATGATGGGAAGCCATGCGTGCCAGCTCTTCGCGCGGTGTGCGGGCAGGTCTGCACCCTCGGAAGCCGGCGCGTCTTCTACGGTCTGCGCCACCGCCTCTCCAGTCTCGAGGCGGCGCTGCACCAGTTCGGGCAGCTCGGAGATGTTGTGCGTGCCGAACACAACGTCCACGTGGGGTAGTTGCGCACGCAGCCGCTCGCCGTCGCGCTGGCCTATGCAACCGCCCACAGCGATAATGCGGGGGCGGCCGGCGGTGGCGGGCGGCAGGTTTTTTATAGAGGCAACGCGGCCGTAGAGGCGGGTGTCGGCCTTCTCACGCACGCAGCAGGTGACGAAGATGACGAAGTCGGCGTCTTCGAGCGCGGCCACAGGGATGCAGCCCCTCGATTCCAGCAGGCCGGCGATGCGCTCGGCGTCGCTTTCGTTCATCTGGCAGCCGAACACCTCGAGGGCATAGCTCATGCCGACGAGCGTCTGCGCGCCGATAAGCGCCTGTTGTGCCGCGCTGTCCGGCTCGACGGCGGCTCCAGCTCCAGCGCCGGCTCCGACCCCGGTGCCGGCCCCCGTCCCCAATCCTTTCACCATATCCTCCATCAAAGCGCCCCCCACTCGCGCGCGTCGCGCCCGCACGCCTCGATAAAGGCGACAAACTGCGCACGATCCAGCCCGGCTGCACCGAGAGACGAGCCGTGCGTAGCGTCTCCGTGCCAATCCGAGCCACCCGAGACGGCCAGGCCCAGCTCGCCTGCCAGCACCACAAGCTCGGCGCGTTCTTTTTGTGTGTGCTGCGGGTAAAACGCCTCCACGCCCGCAAGCCCTTCTTTTGCGAAGCCGGCGATCAAGTCCGTCACATGATAGGCGGCCGGGTGTGCGATGAAGGGAAACCCACCCGCCTCGCGCACAAGGGCGATGGCCTCGAAGCTATCAATGTCGGCGCGGTCCACGTAGTAGGGGCAGTCGAGTCCTATGAGTGTGTTAAACACCGTGTCGGTGTCGGGCGCGGCACCCGCCTTCACAAGCGCGCGGGCCACAAGCGAGCGGTTCACCACCTTGCCGCACGTGGCGAGCTCTTCGGGGTGAACAGGGTAGCCGGCCGCCTCAAGGCGCTCCGCGATTGCCAGCGCACGTTCGGTGCGCGATTCGTTCGTGCGCGCGCAAATTTCTGCAAGCGCCGCGTTTTGCCCGCCGCAGAAATAGGCGAGGATGTGCACGGGGCGCTCGTCGCACTGGGTGGAAAGCTCCATGCCAGGCACGGCCTTCACCTGCCGTGCGCCCGCCGATGCTCCAAGGGCGCTGTCCACCCCCGCACCGCAAGCGCCAAGCCTCGCTTCACCTGTCACGTCCGCATCGGATGGCGCCGCAGCAGCGACGGGCGCAGCAGCGATAGCCGCGGCAAGTCCTGTCGCCCCTTCCATCGTGTCGTGGTCGGTCACCGCGAGGACGGGCAGACTGTCGCGCCGTGCCGCCGCGAGCATCTCCTCGCAGCTCAGCACCCCGTCCGAACAGGTGGAATGCGTGTGCAGGTCGGCAAACACGCGCGAGGAGCCGACATCTGCATTCGGCATGGGCGCGCGCATCACAGCTCCTTTTCTATGGGGAATCGCACGGTGATGGCATCCGAGCCCACGTGCACTTTCGGGCTGTCTTTCAGCTGAATGAAGTAGCGCTGCGCGAGCACGTCAAACGACGATTCCAAACGCCGGCAGAAAGCGTCGAGATCCTCTTTGCCCACCTTCAGTCCGCGCCGGTCCTTGTAGATGTTGCCCGCCTTGGGCTCTTTCACCCGCGCCGTGCCCACAAGCCTAGACAAAGGCGCACTCGCCGGCGCGATTTGCCCGCCCAGCACGCGGTGCGCGGTCCTCTCCGAGATGGGCAGCGCCAAAGCGCAGGCCACCTCGCACAGCTCGGCCGCATCCGTGGCCGCCGCCGCGCGCATGCACACCGGCAGCTCGGACACGTCGTCGCAAAACAGCAGCTGCTCGTCGTCGAGCAGGCGACGCCCCTGCACCACCAGCGCGGCTAGGATGTCGGCGGGCGTGCCCAAATAGACGCTCACATGGTCGCGCTCCTCCAACGCGAACTCCACGCAGGTGCGCGCGATGTTGTGCGGGCCGCTTTCCACGGACAGCTGCCCGGTCTCGGCATCGCGTTGCAGCTTCGGCAGGCTCGACTGGTCTGTGCGCTCGCTCAGCGCCTCGGTGTCCACCTCCACGCAAAACGACGAGCCCTCCCCTTCCCGCGCGTCGGCAACGTGCGCGTCGAGGGCGTTTTGACGTATGGAGTACAGCGCCATGCCGCGGCCGTGCACGCCCCAGCGATCCATGACCATGGTCTCGAGTTTAGAAGTGACGCGCGGCTCGAAGATGGCCTCCCACAGCGCCGCCGGCACCCCGTCCCCGTCGTCGACGAAGGTGAGGTGGCGCAGCTTGTCCTCGCGCCACGAGGCGAGGTAGATGTGGCGCGCATGCGCGTCTCGGGCGTTGCGCAGCATCTCGATGACGATGTCTTCCACGCAGCGTATGTCGTGCTTGGCCTGGCGCCGTTCGGCCTCGGCAGTGCGCAGGCGCACGAAGCCGTCCCCGAGGTTTTCCTCGATGGCCAGATGCGCGTCTCCTTGCACCGAGGAGACGAAGTCGATCAGCTCGTCTGCGGACATCTCTGCGGACATATGCGCGTTGCGCTTCGCGTCTTTGGCGGCGCCGCTATTTCGCCAGAGCCTCGGAGCGCGACTCGCGTATGACGACCACGTGAATCTGGCCGGGATACTGCATCGTCGCCTCGATCTCTTTGGCGATGTCGTGCGCGAGCACCGTCGACTTCGCATCGTCGACGACCTCCGGCGCGACCATCACGCGAATCTCGCGGCCAGCCTGCATGGCGTAGGTGCGCTCGACGCCGTCGTGCTTGTTTGCAATCTCCTCCAGGCGCTCTAGGCGCTTGATGTAGCCGTCGTAGCTTTCGCGGCGGGCGCCGGGGCGCGCGGCAGACACGGCATCTGCGGCCTGCACCAGCACCGCGAGCACCGTCGAGGGCTCGACGTCGGCATGGTGCGCCTCGATGGCGTGCACCACGGCGGCAGACTCGCCCTGGCGGCGCGCAAGGTCGGCGCCGATCACGGCATGCGAGCCTTCAACCTCGTGGTCGATGGCCTTGCCTATGTCGTGCAAGAGGCCGGCGCGCTTTGCCTGCAGCGGATCGAGCCCCAGCTCGGAGGACATGGACGAGGCGATGGAGGCCACCTCCAGCGAGTGCTGCAGCACGTTTTGCCCAAACGAGGTGCGAAATTTAAGGCGCCCCAAAGTGCGCACCAGCTCGGGCGCCAAATCGTGGATGCCCGTCTCGAAGGCAGCCGCCTCGCCAGCCTCTTGAACCTGCTGGTCGATGTAGCGCTCGGCCTTCTTGAACATCTCCTCGATGCGGGCCGGGTGAATGCGCCCGTCGGCGATGAGGTTTTCCAGCGTGATGCGGCCGACCTCGCGGCGCACGGGGTCGAACGCGGACAGCGTGACCGTCTCGGGCGAATCGTCGATGATGATGTTCACCCCGGTGATCTGCTCGAAGGCGCGAATATTGCGCCCCTCGCGCCCGATGATGCGGCCCTTCACATCGTCGGAAGGAATCGTCACGGTGGTGACGGTGCGCTCGGCCGTGTAGTCGGCGGCCAGGCGCTGTATGGCCACGGACAAAATTTCGCGCGACTTGCGGTCGGCCTCGCCCTTGGTCTTTTCCTCGGACTCGCGGATGATGGCGGCGGCCTCGTGGGCACATTCGTCACGCACCTGCGCGAGCACCTTGTCTTGAGCCTCCTCGCGGCTCATGGCGGCCACGGCATAGAGCTTCTCGTCGATGGCGGCCATCTTGTCGTCTAGGTCGCGCTCGCGGCTGTTCAGGCGGCTGGCCTGCGAGGAAAGCTGGTTCTCGCGCTCGTCAAGCGAGCTGGCGCGCTTGTCGCAGGCGTCTTCCTTCTTGCGCACGCGGTCCTCGCGCTCCTTTACCTGCGCCTGCTTTTCGCGGTGCTCGTCTTCGGCTGCCTGGACGATTTTGAGCGCCTCGTCCTTTGCCTCCACCTGTGCCTCGCGGCGTATGGTCTCGGCCGCCTTGTTCGCGTCGTCGATGGTCTGCTGCGCCTGTGCCGCCGCGCCGTTTGCGCTGGACTTGGACAGGACACGGCTTATAGCAAAACCAACGGCGAGGCACACGATGGCGACGAGGATGTATACAAGTGCATCCATTTCGCTGTCCTCTTTTCTGTTCCGTTTCGATAGAAAAGGCGTCGTTTCCGAAGAAAAACGCCGATGAAACAGACTATCACAACGAAGGGGTGCGCGGGCTCGAAGACGCGAAATCGCAAGGTGTGCGTAAAGGATGAAAGGGTATGTAGAAAAGTTTGCAAAAGCCGCAAAAATCAGCAAAACTTGATGAAAACCTCCAGACACAGACGAAAGGAAAGGCTTGCGCATGGAAAAGGCAAGGACAAGCGGCGCGGCGGGACAAGCGCGAACAGAGCAGGAAGCGCGCGCGGAGCTGGCGCAGCTGGGCGCCGGGCACACGGACTACCCGAGCGACTACGACCCGGGTGTACTGGAGACCTTTGCCAACAAACATCCGGACCGCGACTACATGGTCACCTTCCGCTGCCCGGAGTTCACCACCCTATGCCCCATCACCGGCCAGCCCGATTTCGCCACGCTCTACATCAACTACATCCCGGGCGCGCGCATGGTGGAGTCCAAGAGCCTGAAACTCTACCTGTTCTCGTTTCGCAACCACGGCGATTTCCACGAGGACGTGGTAAACATCGTCTGCGACGACCTCGCGGCGCTCATGCAGCCGAAATACCTCGAGGTGCGCGGCATGTTCTACCCGCGCGGCGGCATCTCCATCTATCCGTTTGCCAACTACGCCGCACCGGGCGCCGGCTACGAGGAGCTGGCGGCGCGCCGCATGTTCGCACAGCTGTCCGACCTCGACAACGGCGACGGGGCGCGCTAGGATTCACCCCGCCTTCTTCCCGCGCGGCTTATGTCGCAGTCCGTACCGCCCTCGCCCAATCGAGTCGGGCAGGCGGCGGACGCGCGGCGGCGGCCAAGCATGGAAAAGGCATCCCGCCTGCGTGCGGGGGTTGTTCGCAACATCCAACCTAAAAAAACTAAGGACACGTGATGCACCATGAAACGAACTGAACGCAACCTGATGCTGTGCGGCATGGTTTTCGTTGCCGCGCTCGTCACCTCCAACGTCATCGCCTCGAAAACCATCCAGACAGGCATACCGCTGTTCGGCACCACCATCGTCGTGCCGGCGGCCGTGCTGTGCTACTGCCTGACCTTTCTCATGACCGACGTGGTGGGCGAGATCTGGGGGCGCGCCGAGGCGCAACGTATCGTGTGGGCGGGCTTCGTGTGCCAGCTGCTCTCGACCGCGCTCGTGGCGCTCGGGCAGGCGCTGCCGGCGGCGGATGCATCCATGGGTGCGGCCTACGACGCGCTGCTGGGGCAAAACGCCGTGTTCGTCGCAGCCTCGCTCGGCGCCTACCTACTCTCGCAGAGCTGGGACGTCTTCGTCTTCCACAAAATTCGCAACCACTTTTTGGCACGCGGCGAGGCTGCCGTGTCCAAGCGCTGGATCTGGAACAACGCCTCGACCATGACCAGCCAGGCCATCGACACGCTTGTCTACATTTCGATCGCCTTTGGGCTGGGAATGGGCTGGTTTTTCGATGCGGCCATGTGGCCGACGCTTGCCGCGATGATGGTCGGGCAGTACCTGTGCAAGTTCGTGTTGGCCGCCGCCGACACGCCGTTTTTCTACTTGCTCACGCGCAAGGAGCATGCGGCGCGGCAGGGATTGCCCGAAGGCGAAAGAGCTGCATAGATGAAAAGGCGTGGCTCTCTGCTATAGTTCGCATCCGAAAACACGTAAGGGTCGAGGGGTGAAAGGGGAGCTGGCAAGACCATGGAAGGTGCGCTTTCGGTCTACCGCGACTTCCACGGCGCACGCCAGCTCGTGGGGCGCATCGACCCCTCTCCCGCCCCGGGTGCTGCTACCGCAAACGACACCGCCGCAGACAACACTGCCGCAAACGCAGGCCTTGAGGCAGCCGGCGAGGCGGCGCACACCGAAAACGACGTCTGCGAACGCGAGACGGGCGCACAACCCCAGCCATTTCGCAGCGTGGACGGGCGCTTTTCCTACGATTTCTCCTACATCCGAAGCGACGACCCCGCGCCCATCGGCACACGCCTGCGCTTAAAACCCAGTCCCTTTTCCGAAGAGGAGACGCGCCTGTTTTTCTCGGAGCTTTCCCCCAGCGGCCTCTCGCGCAAGATGCTTGCGGCGGCCATCGGCGTCCCGCAGGCCGACTACGCCTCCATGCTTGCGCGCCTGGGGTTTGCAAGCTCCGGCGCCCTGATGTTTTGCGCCGAGGGCGAGGCACTGCCCGAAGAGGGGCGCCTGGACCGGGTTCACACCTCCGATTTGGAATCCTTTGCCGCGCACCCGCACCTGCTCGGGGTGCGCATGGCGTGCAAGTCGCATTTGGCGCTGGGCGGCGGGCAGTTCAAGCTCGCGCTTTACCACGAGGGCGACGACCCAAAGACGCGCTGGTACCTGCCCGCATTGGGCGCGCCTTCCACCCACATCGTGAAGGCGCCCACCGACGCGCACCCGGGCCACACCCTAAACGAGGCTCTGTGCATGAGGGCGGCGCGGCTACTGGGGCTACACGTGGCCGACACCGCGCTCATAGCCCTGACGGCCCGCGAGCCGCTGCTGGCGGTGCGTCGTTTCGACAGGCCCTACATGTCCGCGCCCGCCCTGCTCGATGGCCACGAGCTGCCCGCGCGCCTGCATCAAGAAGACTTCTGCCAGGCAGCCGGCATCTTTCCCGCCGTTGCCGGGCAGCCCGCGCCGGCAGGCGGGCTGGAGCGAGCGATGCGCATCGTCAACGCGGCGGCATGCAACCCCCTGTCCGCGCGCATACGCTTCTTCAAGCGCCTGCTCTTCAGCTTTCTTGTGGGCAACTGCGACAATGGCTTCAAAAAGCACGCGCTGCTGTGGGACGCCGACTGGAAGCGCTGCATACTCGCACCGGCCTACGACCTGGCGTGCACGACCATCTACGACGACGAATTGCGCGTGATGGACATCGGGCTGGGCAAGGCGCGCATCGACGACGTGCGAGCCGACGACATACGCGCTGCCGGCGTGCAATGCGGCGTGGGCGAGCGGCTGGCCTGGGACTACTACGGCAAGTTGTGCCGCAGCCTGCCGGGCGCCATCGAGCAGGCGGCCACAGAAATCGAGGAGCTGGGTTTTCGGCGCGTGCGCCACATCGCGGCTTTCATCACGGCCGACGCGCGCAGGCGCTCATTTGCGTGAAAGTTGGTGAAACGGGGCGCCGCCTTCTCTGCGTAGACCGCCGCTTTTCCTACAGCCCGCGCACAGCCTCGAGAAGCGGCGCGCGCATCTTCCACACATAATCGCCGCGGCGCCCCTCGCCTGCCGGCTGTCCGGTGAACAAGACCGGCCACATCGAGCCCTTGAAGCCCTTCGAGCCCGTCTTCGCGCACACGGCCGCGGCAGCCGCCTGGAGCTGCTCGGAGTAGAAGTCGCGGGTCTTGCCGTACTCGTGCGCGAGCTCTTCGGGGGTGGCCTGCCCGCCGATGTCGCGCAGGCGGCGCAGGGCGGTCTTCATGTCGTCGTCGATGGTCGCGTCGTCGGCCAAAAAGCCCTCGAGCTGCGCCGACGAGAGGCAGGGGTCGAAATCGCCTTCGGGCGGCCACCAGCTGTCGGCGTGCGCCGCGAGGTAGGCCTTGGCCGCGATCTCGGGAAAAGAGAGGTCGTCGACGACGGTGTGCAGCTCCTGCAAGAGGCGCAGATAGCGCAGGCCGGTCATGGAATACGGCGAGTTCACGCCGTAGCGGTCGTGGATGAAAGGGCGGGTCTTTCCGCCGAGAGGCAGGTAGGCGCGCGGGGCGATCCAGTACAGCGCGCGCGTGAGGTTGGCTTTGTTGATGTTGGGCTGCGCGTGCACCGCGTCAAACGCCGCGCCCCAGGCCTTGAAGCGCTCCCCGTCCTTGCCGGGGTCGCGCCCCACCGACACCGCCAGCTCGAAGAGGTCCCAGCACTGCGCCGTGCCCTCGGCACTCGTATCGAAGTACTGCCACAGCTCGTGGTTGGCCGTGGGCAGGCCAGCGAAATCCTGCGGCACGGGCGCGTCTACGCCTAGGCTGTTCAAGATGGCGGCGACGAGCGCCGCGCGGTCGGGTGCCTGCACGCCGCGGTTGAAGGCGGTGAAGAAGGTGAAGGGGTCGGCCACCTCGGCATCCGCGTCTGCGGAAAGCGCGCCTGCCGCAACGAGGATGCCGCGCAGGTCGGGTGCTGCAGCGCGGCCGCGCGAGAGCAGCTCGTCGGCAATCGCCACATAGGAGTCTATCCAGGAAAACTGCGGGGTGTCCACGGGTCGTCCCTCCCTCTTCTCGCCGGGTCGGCCGCACCTGGGCGGGCAGCCGCAAGCGTGCCTGTGCGAGACGCGCCCGGCGTCTTACGCTTCAAGCGGAGACGATACCACGCGATGCGGCTATTTCCGCGCGGTGATGACGACCGAGCCGGTATGTGCGCCCACATCGGCGGCCGCAAGGCGCGAAAAGACCTCCATGCGCCCCTTGCGCCGCGCCTTTTCCTCCAGCACCTCCATGGTGTAGAGAGTCTTCGGCTCCAGCTCGGCGCGGGTAAAGCCTGCGTCTTTTAGCATGCGCAGGTAGGCGCTTGCGGCGGGGATGCCCGCCGTGCACCCGGTGAGGGCCATCATGTCGTTTTCGGTCCCGGGCGGCAGCTCGGAAAAACACACGATGTCGCTTGCGACGAGGCGTCCGCCGGCCCGCAAGACGCGCACAGCCTCGGAAAACACCTGCGCCTTGTCGGCGGCGAAGTTGATGACACAGTTGGAGAGCACGACGTCGAGGCATGCGTTTGGCAGGGGGATGTCTTCTATCGTGCCCTCGATGAACTCGATGTTGCCCGCGCCTGCCGCCTGCGCGTTCTCGCGTGCGAGCTTCACCATCTCGGGTGTCATGTCCAGCCCGTAGACCAGCCCGTCTGTGCCCACCATGCGCGAGGCGATGATGGCGTCCACCCCGCCGCCGCAGCCGAGGTCGATCACGCGCTCACCTAACTGCAGCTGCGCGCGGCTCACGGGGTCGGCGCATCCGCGCGAGGCGACCAGCGCGCGCTTCGGGATGCCGTCCACGAGCCGCTCGTCGTAGATGGACAGCGCCTCGCTGCGCTCGTCTATCCCGCAGGCGGCGCGCGTCTCGGAAACTATGCGAAAGCCTCCGGGCGTCTCCTCGGCGCCTGCGGCCATGCGGGCGACCTCGGCGTAGTGCGCGCGCACGCGCTCGGCGGCAGCGTTTTCATGCGAGATAGCAGCGGTGTCCTCGCGAGGGGCGGCAGCGCTCCCGTGCGCGGGCATGTCGGCACCCTCATGCATGGCGGCGCCCTTTTTCACCCGCACCTATACCCGCATCCGCGGCCGCGTCCGTGCCCGCGTGCGTCTCGTCCGCGCGCCACAGCCCCCGATAGACCCGCCGGCACGCCTCGACAGCCGCAAGCAGGGCGAGTATATCGTCTTTCGTGGTGTAGACGCCCATGCTCGCACGCCCCGTGCCTACCAGCCCCATCGACGCGTGCAGGGGCAGCGCGCAATGCCCGCCACTGCGTATGGCTACGCCGCATGCCCCAAGGAACTGCGCAAGCGGCGCGGGCGCGACGCCGTAGAGGGTGAAAGACAAAAGCCCCGTCAGGCCATCGTCGGCGCTGCGGTCGCCCCACACCGTCACCCCCTCGATGCCCGAAAGCCCATAGTCGAGCAGGCGCGTGAGGGCGCGCGCGGCGCGTTCGATGTTGTCCATGCCCAGCGCGTCTAGGTACTCGATGGCGGCGGCAAAGCCTATGGCCTGGCTGACGGGCGGCGTGCCGTCCTCGTACTGGACGGCCTTTTGGCGCAGATACCACGACTCGCACGAGACGTGGCTAACCGCGCCTCCCCCGCCCGCGAGCGGGTCCATCTCTGAAAACGCCTCCGCAGATATCCACAGCGCCCCCAGCCCCATGGGCCCGTAGGCCTTGTGCGCGGACAAGGCAAGGAAATCCGCCCCCAGCTCGGAGACGTCGATTTTCATGTGGGGAAAGGACTGGGCGGCGTCCACGAGTACACGCGCGCCAACGTCGCGAGCCTCGTTGGCCAGCTCGGCCACGGGGTTTTCCATGCCAAAGACATTGCCCACCTGCGCAACACACACGAGCTTGGGCCGCTGCAAAAGGGCATCGCGCCAGGCGTCTCTGTCGATGCGGCCGTCGCCGTCCACAGGCACGTAGACCATGCGCGCGCCCTTGCGCTCGGCCAGCATGAGGAAGGGCAGCATGTTGGAGTGGTGCTCGGCGATGGTGGTGACGATTACATCGCCCTTGCCGACATTCCACTCGCCCCAAGCGCTTGCCACGAGATTGCAGGCCCCGGTGGTGTTGGCCGTATAGACGACGCTGCGGCGCTCGGCGCCGATGAAGCGCTCCAGGGCCGCACGCGCGTCGTTGAAGGCGAAGGTGGCCTTAGCGGAAAGCTCGTAGGCGCCCCGGTAGACGTTGGCGTTGGCGTGGCGGTCGAAGTCGGATTGGGCGTCGAGAGCCGCGCCCAGGCGCTGGGCGGTGGCCGCCGTGTCGAGATACGACAGGCGCCCCTTGTGGGCAGGGTCGTTGAGCAGCGGGAAATCGAGGCGGTTGCGCGTGCCAAAGGCATCGGCGAAAGCCAGCTCGTCGCGCTCATGCCCGGACAGGGACTCCTCGAAGGCCTCCGCGCGTTTAAGCACGGCCTCGGCGCACTCGAAAAGCAGGGTGTCTTCGGCAGACAGCTCCGCGCCGCCGGCAGGGCCTATGAGCGCCTGGGTTGCGTTGGGGTCGCACACGGGCGCGCCCGGGTCGGCGCGGTGCGTGCGGGCAAGCCCCACGGCCTGCAGGGCGGACAGGCGCACGCCGCCCGTGAAGGCGGCAACATTTGCATCCACCGTGGCGTTTGCCGCCAGGGCCTCCTCGCCGAAGAGGTGGTCGCGGCAAGCAATGTGCGGGACGGGACGCATACCGCGCTCGTTTTTGCCCGTCAGAGGCGATGTGGCCAGCCCCTCGAGGAAGGGGCGGGTGAAGAGGAAGGGCGGGCGGCGCAGCCAGTTGATCCAGCTGCAGACAATCTCTGCCTGCGGATGGTCTGCAGCATCGGCCACCACCTCGTAGATGTGGTCGCAGGTAACGCGCGGCATGTCGCTTGCGATGACGACGGCGCAATCCGCTCCCGCGTGCTCAGACAGCATCACACGCGCCGCGTCAATCGTCCCAAAACCGAGGTCGCATATGTCGAAAAACGCCATCTCGCGGGCGGCGTCGTAGGCGGCGGCCTCGTCGTAGACGGCAAGCTCTATGCAAAAGCCGGCAACATCAGCGCCCGCATCGGTGCCCGCGCCGTCGCCCGCGCCATCGCAGAATTCACCCTCCATATCGCGCGCGATGCGTGCAGCCTCCTCAAAAATCGAGGGGTGCACAAGCACGCGCACGGCAGCCGGACATGCCTGCACGGCAGCCCGCAACGCCCACCACAGCAAGGGGTGCCCCTCGTAGATCTGCAGGGGACGCGGTGCCTCCTCTAGGGTGACGGGCTCTTTTTCCTCTTCTTCAAAGCACACGCGAAGCGCCGTCGTGCACACATCGTGCGCGTCGACGAGCACGGCGGCGCCGGCGCACACCCGCGCGTACTCGCCCGCATCGCGTTTCGGCCGTATAACCGGCCCTGTCAGGGGTTGATGTTTGCTCATCGGCATGTCGAAGGCCTCCTTTTGCCCATGTGTTCCCGCATGTGCCCAAACACGGCTGCATCTACCTGCACACAGCCGCGTTCACCTACGTTCACCTGCGTTTTTTGCGCAGTTTTCGGCGCAGCTTCGTTTCCCGCGCGCGCCTCATGCGCCTATCCGCGCGGTCTTTTCAAACACGTCCCACGCCGTGCGCGCGGGCACCGTCCAACCGTCGCTTTCCAAGCGCTTTCGCGCGGCCGCCATTCTCGCGGCGAGCTTTTCTCCCGCCGCCCCCGCATCATAGCCGCGCTCGCGGGCGTCGCAGCCGGCGTCCACCCACGCCGCGTTGCCTGCGCCACCCACGGCCACGTCCGTCCCGCACACAAGGCGCGCGAGCGCACCGGCATAGCGCACCTCGCCCGTTTGCGGCGGCAGGTGGCCGGGCACCTCGCGGCCCTCCAAGCCGACGACACCGCACGCTCCCACGCACCAGGCGCCCGATTCGGACAGCCCGAGCAGACAGCGGGCCATCTCGTCTGTCGGCGTGTTGTGCCACACGGGGTCTATACCCGTCATCAGGGCAAGGCCTGCCGCACGGACGTTTTCCATGGTCGCATAGCGCCTGGCCGGGTCTATGCGCGTCATCTGCCCCTCCCCCAGCCGGCGGGCGTGATAGAAGGCGCGGGCGCCCGCATCGTAGAGCGCGCGTGCCTCCTCGGCGCTGACGTCGCGGTAGTTCGCCATGATACACAGGTCGTCTGAGACGGCCTCGCGCACGGCAGAGACCATCTCGATGTAGTGGGAAAACGGCAGCGCGGCGGTGGCCATAAGCGAGACAAGCTGCACACCGCCGGCATCGAAGATGCGCGCGTAGGAGACTATCTCGTCGGTTGCCACGATGGCATCGGCGCTCGCCTTGCCCGCGTCCTTGGCATCGGCACCGCCGCCCGCGACAGCCGGACTGCCACCCACTTCACCACATGCGTTCTTCTCGGCAAACGAGCACCAGGCGCAGTTCACCGGGCAGGGCAGGCTGTCCACGCCTATTTGCGCGTGGATGAAGCCGCGCCCCCGAGATGCCGTGCGCGTCATCTCGCGCGCCGTCGCGCACACGTAGGCCGCCTCGGGCGAATATGGCGAGAAACCCCACAGGTAGACCAGCTCGTCTTCGCTCGGGCAGACCCCTTCTCGCGCCGCGTCCGCTATCTGCTCCACGCGCCTGTCGAGCATGAGTGCGCCTCCTTTTTCTCTTGCGCATATCTTGGATGAAACCGCACTATATCAGACCCGCACCTATAGCAGCTGCGCGGGCTTGTCTGCAACACCCGCACTGCAGCTCATCGAGCGCTACAATGAAGCTCGTTTCACCACATCCACCCGCCGCTACCTTCGAGGAGGATCCATGAGCGTCAACTACAAGCCGTCCCTGCGCACCGAGACCATCGCCGACACCCCGGGAGAGGCGTGGTTTGTCGCCCAGTGCGCCTGTGGTGCCGACGGCCAGCCGCTTTTTTGCGCCGAAGAGGTCGACCACCCGCGCCGCTGCGACTCGCTGGAGATTGCCGAGCGCGAATTTAACGCCTGCCTGTTCGAGAGCGGCATCGACAACTTCGCGCGCAAGCACGCCATCTTGGAGGACTTCGCCTACATCGTCGCGCTGCTGCACAAAAACCCCGACAACGGCAAATCCGAGCAAGACCTCGACCTCTTGCGCCAGGAAGTGCGCAGCATCCAGGTGCACAACGAGGGCAGCGGCGGCGCAGGCATCGGCACCGATACCGACGAGGGCGAGGTCACCACGAGCTTCTAGGCGCCCAAAAGCACGACCACGACCGGCGCCCCCTTCAGCAAACCCCCAACGCCCCTTCAGCGTTTGCGCACGTCGCGGAATATGCGCACGAACACGTAGACGGCCAGCGCCAGCCCGCAGGCAAACCCGGCCGCCCCGATGAAGGGCACGCCTAGGATGCGCGGCTCCATGGACGTGGTGCACATGATGCACGAGCCGACGAACAGCGCCGCCGCGATAAGCGACAGCGAGAAGGTGTCCAGCACCGTCTTGAATCCGGCCGCCTTGCGCTCCAAGTCGAAGTCGAGCCCCACCTTCACCTGCCCTTTTTGCAGCATGTCGAGGGTCGCCGAGGCCTTCGCGGGCAGCCCCGCAGCCGCCTCGACGCTTTCCAGCCCCGACCCCACGAGCCTGCGCGCGCGCCGCTTCACGGACTCGGCGTCAAAGCTTTCCGCCATATAGTCCACGAGCACGCGCATGATGTTCAGCTGCGGCGAAATGAAGTGAATAGTGCCTTCCAGGGTGACCAGCCCGCGCCCCAACGTGACGAGGAAGGGCGCAATCTCGTAACCGTCGGCCTGCAGCCCGCCCATCATGTCCGAGAGCAACGCGGAGGTGTCGAAGTCGGCCAGGTCCACGCTCATGTACTTGTCGATCATGTCCTCGCACGAGGCCAGCAGCTTGCCGTGATCGACGCTGCCCGTGGGCACCACCACCTTCAGCAAGGCGCGTTTCAGCGCGTAGGCATCCGATTTCGCCAGCGCCTCTACCAGCTCTGAAAGCACTGCGCGCTCGGCGGCCGAGACCTTGCCCATCATCCCAAAGTCGATCCACTCGACGCCGAAACCGCGCTTTGCATCCCCTGCCACCAGCACGTTTCCCGCATGGGGGTCGGCGTGGAAAAACCCGTCTTCGAGCATCTGGCGCACGTAGTTGTCCGCCACGAGGTAGGCCAGGCGCTCGCGAGCGTCCGCGTCAAAGCCGGCGATCCCATCGGCATCCTCCACACTCGGCCAGCCCGCGAAGTCCTCGACCAGCAACCCCGGGCGGCACAACTCCATGTAGCAGCGCGGACAGCTCACCCCCGCACGCCCAGCGTTGTTCTTGCCGAAGCGCTCGAGGTTTTTGGCCTCGACAGTGAAATCCAGCTCGTCTTTGGAAGTGCGCACCAGCTCGTCTACCAGGTCTTTCACCGACAGGCGCGCAGAGCTGCTGGCGACCTTGCCGTAGAGGTCCACAAGGCGCTCCATGATGGCGAGATCTTGCGTCACCTGCTCGACCACGCCCGGACGCTGCACCTTCACGGCCACGACCTGCCCGCCGTCTGCGAGCACGGCGCGGTGCACCTGCGCGATGGAGGCAGACCCCAGCGGCTCGTCGTCGAACTCGGAAAAGGCCTCCTCCAGTGGACGCCCCAGCTCGGTGGCAACCTTTTCGCGCGCTACCTCGACGGGCAGCGGCTTGCTCTTCGAGCGCAGCGCCCCGAAGGCCTCGCAGTACTCGACGGGCAGCATGTCCGGGTGCGTCGAGGCAATCTGGCCGAGCTTCACGAAGGTGGCGCCGAGGTCTTCGAGCACGGCGACGGCTTTTCCAGGCGTGAGACCCTCGTTTACCTTGTGCTCGTGCAGTATCTTCAAAATCTCGCGAAAACGCGCCGAGGCGTTGCGCTTGTCTTGGGCAGAGGCCTTCTTGCGCGAGCTGGCCAGCAAGTCTTGAAACGACGGCATGGAAAACACCTCCGTTTATGCACGTGCGCCGCCTGCGCGACGCATGTGCTTTGGCTATGATGGATGCCATTGTAGACCCCGCAAAGCCGCGGGGCATGGCGCAAAAAGCGATGCGGATGCGCGACGAAAGGAGAACGCAGGAATGGAGCGCTACAAAGAGGAGTTCATCGAGTTCATGGTGGAATCGGGCGTGCTGCAGTTCGGGGAGTTCACCCTGAAAAGCGGTCGGACCTCGCCGTTTTTCATGAACGCGGGCGCCTACACCAGCGGACGCGAGCTGCGCCGCCTGGGCGAATACTACGCGCGCGCCGTACACGACGCCTTCGGGCTGGACTTCGACGTGGTCTTCGGTCCTGCCTACAAGGGCATCCCCCTGTCGGTCGTCACCTGCATCGGGCTGGAGGCGCTCTATGGCAAGGAGGCGCGCTATTGCGCGAACCGAAAAGAGGCCAAAGACCATGGAGACGCGGGGGTGCTGTTGGGAGAGCCGCTTAAAGACGGCATGCGCGTCGTGATGGTCGAGGACGTGACCACCTCGGGCAAATCCATCGACGAGACCTGGCCGCTGATAAAGGCGCAGGCAAACGTCGAGGTGGTCGGGCTGATGGTGTCGCTGAACCGCCTGGAGGTGGGCCGCGAGGGCGCCGACTGCGCCATCGACGAGGTCTCGGCGCGCTACGGCATGCCCTGCTCGTCGATTGTGGACATGCGCGAGGTGGTGGACTACCTGCACGGACACGAGATAGACGGGCACGTCCTCATCGACGATGCGGTGAAGGGGCGCATCGACGCCTACTACGAGCGCTACGGGGCACGAGGAAAGTGGGATAATGGCCGTTAGTTTTCAGGCCGCTTGAGGGTTTTTCGGCCAGCAGGCTCGACGGCCCGCTTCTTACGGGACGGCGTTTCGGCTTTCGGCCGCCAAGGTTTTCAGCGCCAGGCACTCACGCCCCGTTTTCGGTGAAGGGGCGGCGGCATTCACCGGCAAGGAGAGCAGACACATGGCCCACATGAACGAGAACTACGCAAAGCTTCCCGGCAGCTATCTTTTTGCCGAGATAGCGCGGCGCACGCAGGCCTTCACCGAGGCAAACCCGGACGTCGAGCTGGTGAAGATGGGTATCGGCGATGTCACGCGCCCGCTCGTGCCGGCCGTGATCGAGGCCATGCACGCGGCGGTGGACGACATGTCGCATGCCGAGACCTTCCATGGCTACGGCCCGGAGCAAGGCTACGATTTCCTGCGCGAGGCCATCTGCGAAAACGATTTCCACGCGCGCGGCATCGAGATGGACCCCGACGAGGTATTCGTCTCCGACGGCGCGAAAAGCGACTGCGGCAACATCGGCGACATCTTCTCGGTGGACAACTCCATCGCCGTGTGCGACCCGGTGTATCCCGTCTACGTGGACACAAACGCCATGGCCGGGCGCGCGGGCGACTGGAGCGAGGGCGCGCAGGCGTGGACGAAAATTCGCTACATGCCCACGACCGCCGAAAACGCTTTCTCGCCGGCCATCCCCGAAGAGCCGGTCGACATCGTCTATCTGTGCTCGCCGAACAACCCGACAGGTACCGTATTGAGCACCGAGCAGCTCCAGCGCTGGGTGGACTACGCCAACGAGCACGGGTCGGTCATCATGTTCGACGCGGCCTACGAGCGCTTCATCGTCGAGCCGGACGTGCCGCACAGCATATTCGAGATAGACGGGGCGCGCACCTGCGCCATCGAGTTCCGCTCGTTTTCCAAGACGGCCGGTTTTACAGGCGCGCGCTGCGGCTACACCGTCGTGCCGCGCGAGCTGGAGCGCGATGGGCAGAGCCTGAACAAGATGTGGCTGCGCCGCCAGACCACGAAGTTCAACGGCGCGAGCTACATCATCCAGCGCGGGGCGGCCGCCATCTACACCGAGGCGGGCAAGCGCCAAACGGACGCAGGCATCGCGTACTACCGCGAGAACGCGCGGATGATAAAGGAGGCGCTGGAGGGCTGCGGCTGGAGCGTGTATGGGGCGGTGAACAGCCCGTACGTGTGGTGCAAGACGCCTGATGGGGTGTCTAGCTGGGAATTTTTCGACGAGCTGCTGCAGCGCGCGCATGTGATTACGACGCCGGGTGCCGGGTTTGGGCCTGCCGGCGAGGGGTATGTGCGCCTGACTGCGTTTGGCAGCGCCGAGGACACCGCGCGCGCCATGGAGCGCATCGGCTCGCTGTAAAGAAAGGGGTTATGGGCGACGCGCTCTCGGGCGAATCGCTAGGCACCTTGCACGAAAAAGGCCGCTCTTGAAGCGGCCTTTCGTTTTCTAGCGCCCCGCAGGGCGAGGCGCAACAGCCCGCTGGGCTGTTGCCGGTTCGATCCCCGGCAAGCACCCTGCACGAAAAAGGCCGCTCTTGAAGCGGCCTTTCGTTTTCTAGTTGGTGGAGGTAAGGGGGATCCGCGCCTGCTCGCGCCTTGCGGCGCTGCGCGTCGCGCAGACCTCGCGCGTGCGCGCTCGGCCCGCGACAGCCCACAGGGCTGTCGCGCTCTCGCGGGTTCGATCCCCGGCAAGCACCCTGCACGAAAAAGGCCGCTCTTGAAGCGGCCTTTCGTTTTCTAGTTGGTGGAGGTAAGGGGGATCGAACCCCTGACCTCATGACTGCCAGTCATGCGCTCTCCCATCTGAGCTATACCCCCACGGGTGTCGTACCTGCGTCAGGCACGGCGAACATCATAGCAAAGAAACCGGGGCGTGCAAGGGGGTTTTTCAAAGAAAATGCGACCGTGCGCCCCCTCGCTTTTACCCGTGTTCTAGGCCTGCTCGGAGGTCTGGAACAGGCAGCCGCAGTACCCGCAAAACGGCGCGTGCTGGTCGACGGGATTGCCGCAGCGCGGGCAGCGGTACTGCTGGACCGGGGGCTGCTCGGCGGTTTGCTGCTGCATACCCTGCTGCTGGATGGCCGCCCCGGTCTGTTGTTGCATACCCTGCTGCTGGCCGAACCCGGGATAGCTCGCGCTCGTCTGCGGCTGCGAGACGGTTTGCTGCGAGAAGGACTGGGCCTGTTGCGCCGCCATGTCTTGATCTTGCGCCTGGGAGGCAAACGCCTGCTGTGCCGGTTCCTGCTGCTGCGTGAGGGGCTGCTGCTCGGCAAAAGCCTGTTGGGCCTGAACCTGCTGTTGCGCCTGCTGCTGGGCCTGAGCCTGAGCTTGTGCTTGGCGCTCTTCCTCCTCGCGCTGCGCGCGCTCTTGGGCCTGGCGGCGTTGCAGCTCCTGCAGACGACGCGTCTCCTGCTCGTAGGCGGCGCGCGCTTCTGCTTTCGCGACCTGCTCGTCGAGCTTCGCGATACGCGAGAACAGATCCTCGCGGCCAATCTGCACCTCGGGGACCTCTTTGAGCAGTGGGTACACGCTCTCGCCTAGCTTTGCCATGAGCTGCTCACGCGCGGCGGCAAGCTCGGAGAGGGACTGCGTGCGGCGGACGGCGGGTTGCGGGTCGGCCTGCGCAGCAGGCTGCTCGGCGGGCTCGGCCTGCGCGGGCTGCGTGGACTGGAAAGCCTGCGGGGTCTGAGAAGCGTCCTGGAACTGCTGCGAGGCCGCAACACTTGTCGCGGGCTGCGACGAAGCCATATCCTGCGGCTGCAGGGCGCCCATCGCAGCCCCCGGCGTCCCAAACGCAGACGCCGCGCCAGCCGGCACGGCGCCTACGGTGCCTGCAGCTTGCGTCGCATCCTGCACGGCAACGTCGCCTGCAGGCGCAGCCCCGCCGAAAGCCGCGGCGTTCGGCATCTGCGCGGCCATGCCCTGCATCTGCATGGGCGCACCCTGCATGCCCTGCGCGGCCATACCCGTCGCCTGCGCCTGCGCGCCTTGCGCGGCCATGCCCTGCACCTGCGCAGCCTGCGGCTCGGCGGCCGCCTTTTTGCTCTTTCCGAAAAGACCCATGTGCCCTGCACCTCGCTTTTCCGCTCGTTTGCGCTGAAGTCCCCCGATGATACCGCAAGCGCCCGGTTCTTCACGTGCACACGCCCGCCCTTCCACGAAGAAAGGGAAATGCACGCCCCGTCAGGCGTATTTCGCCAAAAACGCGCGGGTGCGCTCGTGGGCGGGGTGTTCCAGCACCTCGCGCGGGGCACCCTCTTCGACCACCACGCCGGCATCCATAAAGACGACGCGGTCGGAGACATCGCGTGCGAACTCCATCTCATGCGTGACCACCACCATGGTCATATGCTCTTCGGCCAGCCCGCGCATGATTTTCAACACCTCAAAGGTCAGCTCCGGATCCAGCGCCGAGGTGGGCTCGTCAAAAAAGAGCACCTCGGGGTTTAGGCACATGGCCCGCGCGATGGCCACGCGCTGTTGTTGGCCGCCAGACAGCTCGCAAGGCACCATGTCCTCCTTGCCCGCCAGCCCAAAACGTTCCAACAGCGCAAGCGCCGCCGTCCGCGCCTCCTCAGGGTCGCGTCCCTGCACACGCACCGGCGCGTCCATAACGTTGCGCAGCACGCTGCGATGCGGGAAGAGATTGAAGTTCTGGAACACAAGGCCGAACTTCGCGCGCGCGGCCGCCAGCACGTCCTTGCCCGCATAGACCGCGCGTCCTGCCGCGTCCGGTTTTGCCACCTCCACCTCGCCGTAGGACAGCGCCCCACGCTCGAAGCGCTCCAGCAGCGTGGCGCAGCGCAGCAGCGTGGACTTGCCGCCGCCGCTCGCCCCGATGATGGAGACGACCTCGCCTGCCTCCACAGACAGGCTCACATCGCGCAGCACGGCGTTGTCGCCGAAGCGCTTCTCTATATGCTCGAGGGAGACGACGCTCATCTTCACCCTCCCCTTCCTTTCAGTCGTGGTAGTAGTCGAGGCGCTTTTCCGCGCGGTGCAGCCCGAACTCGATAGCCAGGCAGCACACCCAGTAGACAAGCGCGGCCAGCGCGTAGGGCAGCATGCTCACCTGCGAGGCAGCAATCGCCTGCGCCTGGGTGAACATCTCCATCATGCCGAGCACAAACGCCAGCGAAGTGTCTTTCACCAAGGTGATGACCTCGTTGCCCATGGCGGGCAGGATGCGCTTCACGACCTGCGGAAACACGATGGTAAAAAAGGTCTGCGCGCGCGTATAGCCCAAGACTTCGGCCGCCTCGTATTGGCCGCGCGGAATGGACTGGATGCCGGAGCGGTATATCTCGGCGAAGTAGGCTGCGTAGTTCAAGATGAAGCCGATGCCGCAGGCCCAAAACTTCCAGCCCGTGCCCAGCTGCAGGCCGAAGAGGTAGTACGGGCCGTAGCTCAGCGCCATCAGCTGGAGCATGAGGGGCGTGCCCCGCAGGATGGAGATGTAGAAGGAGGCCAGCCACGACAACGGCTTGAAGCGGCTCATGCGCGCGAGCGCCACCACGACGCCGAGCGGCAGGGCGCCCACGAGCGTGACCGCGAAGATCTGCGCCGTCAGGACAAGGCCGCTGCCCAGCAGCCCCATCATCGTCGTCAATTCCATGAAACGCATCCTTTCACGTGCAAAAACGGGTGAAACATAAAGGCAGAACGTGGGAGAAAAGAGCAAGGCGTGCGAAAAAGGCGCATGCCGCCCGCAGGTTGCATGTCCTGCAGGCGGCGTGCTCGCGGCGATGCGCGAAAGCAGTCCGAGAAGGCGGGCGAAGGGGCGCGTGGCCGCCGTCGCCCGGCTTTGGTTCTTCCCCTACTTCAGCTCCCAGTTGTCGTAGGACAGGCCGTAGGAGGCGTACTTGTCGCAGATGGTCTTCACCGTGCCGTCCGCGTACATCTCTTTGAGGGTGCTCGTCACCTTGTCGGCCAACTCCGTGTTGCCCTTCTTGAAGCCGACTGCGTAGTTTTCGCTGGACAGCGCTTCGGAGAGCTGCGTGTAGGCGTCGGGCTTGGCAGAAATCTGGTACTGCGCGATGGACAGGTCGCAGGCCACGGCGTCCACCTGGCCGGAATCGAGCTGCATGAAGGCGTTGTTGTAGTCGGCAATTGTGGTGGCCTTGCCGCCGGCAAATGTCGCGGCGAGGCTGGCCTTGTCGCCTTCGAGCACTTCAAGGGCCGCAGAGTCCACCTGGGTGATGACACTTTTGTTCGCAAGGCCGGCCGAATCGGTGATGCCGGAGTCCTTCTTCACCACGATGACCTGCTCGTTGAGCATATAAGGCGAGCTGAAGGTGTAGCTGTCCTCGCGGCCTTCCATGGTAAAGCCGTTCCAGATGCAGTTGATGGAGCCCTGGCCGAGCAGCGCGTCTTTGGCATCCCAATCGATGGGCTCGGCCTTGAATGTCCAGCCGTTGCGGTTGCAGACTTCTTGGGCCAAATCGAGGTCGAAGCCCGTGTAGTTGCCGTCGTCGCCGATGAAGCCGTAGGGCGGGTAGGCCGAATCGAAGCCGACCGTCAGGGTGGTGATGTCGGCGCCGGAGCCGGACGTGGTGCTGGTCGAGCTGCTGGAACTGCTGCTGTTGTTGCTGCTGCCGCAGCCGACGAGCGCACCTGCCACCAGGCACACCGCAACGGCGGTCGTCGCGAGTGCCGCCGCCTTTTTCCTCAAGTTGATTGCTTTCACGGTCATGTCCTTTCTCTCCACTGCTCTAGTGTGCTAAAGCGATTACGGGAAGGCACTATAGCACAGTGGAGTGTTGGAGCAAGAGAAATTTTGTGGGGGTTTTGTGAAGCGGGTAAAAAGAAGGGGCGCCCCCATCTGGGAGCGCCCCTTTCTCGTCATGCGTGCGAACGTGCGCGGCAGCCTTTGCGCCGCCGGCGCGCTTGCTACTTGGTCGCGTCGACAATCTTCTTTTCCACGGCAGCCGAGATGGCCTGCGT
>CAVECB010000016.1:0-39046 GCA_963614215.1 Ruthenibacterium lactatiformans | reverse complement strand
CGGGGTGTCGCTGGCGCGATAGGCGACGAAAAGCCCGCGCCCCGCGTTCAGCTCGGCCTTGGCCGCCGCGAGTGCGGATTCGTCGAGCGAGAAGCTTGCGGTATGCAAAAAGTCGAGGTAGTTCACCTTCTTCAGGCGCGCGATGCTGTTGAAGCGCGTGTCCTCGGAAATCGACCAGTCCCCGCTTGCATCGCGGGTGCCGTCGGAGTTTTCGTATGGAGTGTTGGCCAGCCACGAGACACCTATGCCCTGCATGAAGCAGGAGGCAGACGAATGGACGCTGCCTCCCATGTTGAGCCTGTTGGTCTCTGCGGATTTGGGCGTCGTGCCCTCGCCTGCCTGCGAGGCGGCCGTGCCCGAGAGCGTGGACGCGTCCTCGGACAGCGGGGTGTAGCCAAACCAAGCCGTCTGCAGCGCGGAGAAATCGAGGGCCTTCGGCGTTTCCCCCGTTTTTTGCGCGATGGCGCTGGCCAGGCTGGTCTCGGCGGCGGCGTTCGCGGCAAACGCCCAGCAATCGCCCCAAGGGCTCTGGGATTTCACCGAAGAGACAACGCCGCGCTCGCGCAAGTCGAGGCTGGAGGGCAGGACACTGGCGCCGGAGCCATTCCCGAAGCCGTTTTCAGAGGCGAGCGCCGCAGCGTCTGCGGCCGCCTCCTCGTCGGTCTTGCGCTCCTGTTCGACCAGCTCGGGGATGAAGCCGTTGCTTGCCTGCGCGCGCAGCTCCTCCACAGTCTTCACGCGCACGCCGTTTGCCGACTCGCCCGGCTGCAGCGAGACGGGCTCTTCCGAAAGCTCCTTGGAAGTGGCGGTGCCGGCGGCTGCGTCCGAGGCGCCGGCGGCATATGCCTGCGCAAGCAGCCCGCCTGCGGGAAACAGCGCCACGACAAGGGATGCGCACAAGGCGGCTGCCAGGGCTTTCGCGCCCCCTCTTGCGACGGCTTTCGCGATTCGTCTTTGAGTCTTCATCACGGTCCCACCTTCCCCTTCACCTTGGCCTCAGAGCAATTTTCGGGCTTTGGACACGTGGCGAGCCACACTATGACGGCGAGAGGTTTTTCCGGTATCGCGTTTTTCATCCAGACCATGCGACATCAGGAGCGCCCCTTTGCCACGCTGTTGCCACAGGATGCTACAGCAGGCGCATTCCCCCCCCCGCACACGCCCCTTTTTCCGTGTGCGCTGCCAGACTGTCGAGTAACGGAAAAGCGACGGGCGGGTGGCCTTCGTGCAGCCCGCCTCAGCGCTTGCGGGCGCGGGGATGCGTGCTCAGGTACTCCTCGCGGATGTGGCTGCGGTCCACGTGCGTGTAGACCTGCGTCGTCGATATGTCGCTGTGGCCGAGCATCTGCTGCAGCGAGCGCAGGTCGGCGCCGCCTTCGAGCATGTGCGTGGCAAAGCTGTGGCGCAGCAGGTGCGGGTGCAGCCCCTCGATACCGACCTTGCGCCCGTATTTCTCGACTATGGTGAAAACGGAACGCCGGCTGATGCGCCCGCCGCGCGTGTTCAAAAACACCGCGTCCGGGTCTTGGGACAGGCGCGCTTCCGGGTGAAGATGAGGGCGGCCTGCGTCCAGATAGGCGTCAAGCGAGCGGGCAGCGCAGCCCAAAAAGGGTACGAATCGCTCCTTGCCGCCCTTGCCGCGCACGCGCACCAGCTCGCTGTCGCGCAAAAGACAGGCGAAATCGAGGCCGACCAGCTCGCTTACGCGCAGACCGCAGCCGTAGAGCATCTCGAGCACGGCCTTGTCGCGCAGGCCGGCGGGCGTCTCGGGAAAGGCCTGGTCGAGCAAGGCGCCCACCTGCCCGACGGAAAGCGTCTGCGGCAGCGTGCGGTCCACCTTGGGCAGGGGCACCGAGGCAGCCGGGTTTGCCCGCGTGAGGTCTTCGGCCACGGCAAAGCGGTGAAAGCCCTTCAGCGCGGCCACATGGCGCTCCATGCTCTTTTGCGCATAGCCGCGCGCGCGCAGATCGGCGATGTAGTCGACGATGGCATCGCGCGTGACGTCCTCGTAGGCGCGCACGCCGCGTTTCGTGAGAAAACCGAGGTAGTCGCGCAAATCGGCCGCATACGAATCGACGCTCGCGCGCGACAGGCCGCGTTCGGCCGACAGGTATCCGAGGTATTCGTCGAGGTCGTCGGCAAAGGCGCCCGGGTCGGCGTCGAGCGTGCGCTTTATCTCGCGCGGCATGGGAAACCGCCCGTTTTCGCCTTCACCCGCAAGCCGCCCATGCGTCCATGCGCCCCTGCGCCCATGCGCCCCTAGCGGGCAGCGCGATAGGCGACGGCGGCGCGCACCAACCCATCAAACAGCGGATGGCTGCGCGTGGGACGCGACTTGAACTCGGGGTGGGCCTGGCTGGCGATGAAGTAGGGGTGGTCCGGCACCTCGACCATCTCGACCAGGCGATTGTCCGGCGAGACGCCCGAAACCACAAGGCCTGCGTCCACGAGCTGCTGGCGGAACTGGTTGTTCACCTCGTAGCGATGGCGGTGGCGCTCGTAGACCACGGAATCGCCGTAGACCTGCGCGGCCAACGTGCCCTCGATGACCTTGCACGGATAGGCGCCGAGGCGCATCGTGCCGCCTTTATCGTCCACGTCCTCCTGCTCGGGCATGAGGTCGATGACGGGAAACTCCAGCGCATCGGAAAACTCCGCGCTCGACGCGCCGGCCATCCCAGCCACGTCGCGGGCAAACTCGCACACGGCCGCCTGCAGCCCCAGGCATATGCCGAGGAAGGGCACCTTGCCCTCGCGTGCGTGGCGTGCCGCATTTATCTTGCCCTCGAAGGCGCGCTCGCCAAAGCCGCCGGGCACGAGTATGCCGTCGAAGCGCCCCAGCTCCTCGCCCGTCGCCGCGGCGTCGCACGAGGCCACTTCCTCGCCGTCCACCAAGTGCACGTTCACGTTCACCCCGTTTGCCACGCCGGCATGGCGCAGCGCCTCGACCACGGAGAGGTACGCGTCGGGCAGTCCCACGTACTTGCCCACGATGGCGATGTCGACCTCGCCGTCGCAGGCAGCAGACGCGTCCAGGTAGGCCTGCCAATCCGAGAGGTCTGCGTCGCGCGCATCAAGCCCCAAGCGGCGCAAGACCAGCTCGTCGAAGTGCTGGCCGTGCAGGCGCAGGGGGATCTCGTAGATGCTGGGCGCGTCCTCGCAGGCGAAGACCCCGCCGGTGTCCACGTCGCAAAACATCGCAATCTTGTCGCGCAGGGCATCCGATATCTCGTGGTCGGAGCGCAAGACAAGAAAATCCGGCTGGATGCCGATGGACTGCAGCTCTTTCACCGAGTGCTGCGTGGGCTTGGTCTTCAGCTCGTGAGCCGCCGCGATGTAGGGGACGAGGGTGCAGTGGATGAAGGCGACGTTTTGCGGGCCGCACTCTTTGCGGAACTGGCGCGCGGCCTCGAGGAAGGGCTGCGACTCGATGTCGCCCACCGTGCCGCCTATCTCGGTGATGACGATGTCGGCCGCCGTCTGCTCGGCGATGCGGCGTATGCGCTCCTTGATGGCGTTGGTGACGTGCGGGATGACCTGCACGGTGCCGCCGAGGAAATCGCCGCGGCGCTCCTTGGCGATGAGGCTTTGGTAGATGGAGCCCTGCGTGACGTTGCTCTCGCGCGTGAGGCTCTCGTCGATGAAGCGCTCGTAGTGGCCGAGGTCGAGGTCACTTTCAAGGCCGTCGTCGGTGACGAAGACCTCGCCGTGCTGGAAGGGGCTCATCGTGCCCGGGTCGACGTTGAGGTAGGGGTCCATCTTCTGCATCGTGACCTTGTAGCCGCGGCTTTTCAGCAGCTGCCCCAGCGAGGAGGCCGTGATGCCCTTGCCCAGCGAGGATACGACGCCGCCGGTCACGAAGATGTGTTTTGCCATGAATGAACCTGCTCCCTGCAAAAAGCCGCCTGTACCTTGGGGGGTATTGTACGGCCAAGCAGGCGGGCGGGCGGCACGTTTCATCCAAAAAAGACGAAAGCCGGGCATTTCACCCGGCTTCCCGTCGTGTCGTGCTGTGTGCGCGCCGCTACTTCCAGAAGCTCCCGGAGCTGTTCGAGCTGCCGGAGTTCGAGTTGGAGCTGCCCGAATTGCCGGAATTCGAGTTGCCGCTGTTGCCGGAGCTGCCCGAATTGCCCGAGTTGTTGAAGAAGTCGAAGAGGTTGCCCGAGCCAGAGTTGCCCGAGTTGCCGCTGTTGCCGTAGCCCCAGCTGTAGCCCCAGTCGTTCGAGCCGGAGTTGCCAGAATTGCCGCTGTTGCCCGAGCTGCCATTCGAGCTGTTGTTGGTGGCAGGCGAGCCGCCGTCGGCATATTCGCTCTTCGAGCTGCTGTCGTCGCCGAGCTTGGCCGTGCCCGTGGCCTCCTGGCCGTTGCGCGTGTAGGTGATCGATATCTCGTCGCCCACCTTCTTCGCGGCGACCGCCTTGCGCACGTCCGAGGCGCTCGACATGGCGTTGCCGTCAATCTTTGTGATGACGTCGCCGGTCTTCAAACCGGCCTGCGCCGCCGCCGTGTCCTTGTAGACGGCCTCGACCGTGATGCCGGAGCTGCCCGACGTGGTGTCGCTGCCCATGAGTATGCCGAGGAAGGCGTGGGTGACGCTTTGCCCGGAGATGAGGGTCTCGACCTCGGACTGGGCGGTGCTTTGCGGGATGGCAAAACCGAGGCCCGCCGAGGACTCGCTCGTAGACGAGATATAGGTGTTGATGCCGATGAGCTTGCCCTCGTCGTCGAACAGGCCGCCGCCCGAGTTGCCGGGGTTGATGGCCGCGTCGGTTTGGATCATGTCGGTGTAGACCGTCGTGCCGCCCAGGCCGCTGCTGCTGCTGGAGAGCACATCAGAGCGGTAGAGCGCCGAGACGATGCCGGTGGTGAGGGTCTGCTCGTAGCCGTAGGGGCTGCCAATGGCCGCGACCCACTGCCCGACCGCCAAATCGGAAGAATCGCCCCACTCGGCCACCGTCGTGTCCGTCTTCTTTATCTTGATGACGGCCAGATCGCTTTTCTCGTCGTAGCCGACGCTTTCGGCCTCGACCTGCTCGCCGCCCACGCTGACCACCGCGCGGGAGATGTTTTCGACCACGTGATAGTTCGTGACGATGTAGCTGTAGGTGTTGTCCTTCTTCACGATGACGCCGGAGCCGAGCGCGCTAGCCGTCGACGAACTGCCGGAGTTGCCGGAGTTGCCGAACAGCTGGCTCCAGCTCGAGCCCGTGTCGGTGAAGACGTAGATGGTGACGACGCTGCTCAGGTCCTTGGCGGCCACGGCCTCGGCGACTGTGGCCTCGTCCGAGCCGTTGATGGTGATGGTGCCGCCGGCGTTCGTGCCGGTCGAGCCGGATTTGAACGAGTTCAGCACCGGAGTGTAGGTCCACAGACAAGCCAGCACCGCGAGCACGACGACTGTGCCGACGATGCCGCCAAAGACACCGCGGAAAAAGCCGCCGCCCTTCTTCGCGCGCTTGGCCTGGGCCTTCGCCGATTTCATGTCGGCCTTCGCCTTAGCCTTGGCGGCCTTTGCCTGCGCCTGAGCCTGTTTTTGGGCCGCGTACGCCGGCATGGGCTGGGTGCCCGCCGCTTGCGCCGCGCCTGCGGGTTGGGTTGTGCCGGCCGGTTGGCCTGCGGCCTGACCTGCGGTCTGGCCTGCGGCCTGACCTGCGGGTTGCGCACCGCTCGGTTGCACGGGCTGGGTCGCGCCTGCCGGCTGCACGGGCGTCGCGGCCGCGCTGCTTGCGGTGCTTGCATTGCTCGCGGTGCTTGCCGTGGCCTGGGCGCTTGTGCTGCCTGCCTGCTGGGTCGCGCCTGCAGGTTGCGCGCCTGCGGGTTGCTGGGAGGCGTTTGCCGCCGTAGACGGCGACGCCCCCGTGGGCGGAACGGGTTTTCCTGCTGAATCAGTCATGACGCATCTTCCTCTCGCGTGCCGCCTGTCGGCCAAATGCGAAGGCGGGCGCTTGTGTCCATGTCGCTTCCAAGTGAAAGCATACGCTAAACGATGCGTTTTCAGGAAAAAGAAGGTTTCTTTTCAGAAAAAGTTAAGAGAGGTCTAGGAAGCGAGGAGCATGTGCTCAACTTCGTGCAGCTCGTCGGGGGTGTTCACGTTCACGAAGCAGTTCTTTTCCGGCACGATGGCCGCGACCATCTCCTCGGTGAAGCAGCAGGTCTGCACCTCGTCGAGAAACGCCGTCGCGCGCGCCTCGCCGGCCTCGGCGGCCGCGCAGACCACGGGCAGGCAGGTCGCGCGCCGATAGACCCCGTGAAAGGGCTCGTATCCCAGCTGCGTCTTGGGCAAGGCCGCGTCCGCGCCGCCCTCTTCGAGCGCGAGCAGCTCGGCGGCGAGCAGCTCGGGCGAGGGAAAAACCATGTCGCAGGCGACGAGGGCGACGTAGTCTTTCGTCGCAGCCTTCATAGCCGTGCACACGCCGCGCAAGGCGCCGCGCTCGTCGTAGACGTCGCGTTCGAGGCGCAGGTTCCCGGCCTTCACCAGCTCGTCGAGAAAGCCGAGGTTTTCGGGCTCGTTGGTCGTGACGATGAACTCGTCGGCCAAGGGCATGAGGCGCCGGATGCCGCGCCAGATGAGGGGCTCGCCCAAAAAGGGCACCGTCGCCTTCGAGCGCCCCATGCGCCGCGACTCGCCTCCGGCCTGCAAGACGACCGTCAAGTTCCCGTTCTCGCTCATGTCCCTTTTCGTACTCCAAGCTCCGCCGCGCCGCGCCTTTGGCCAGGCGGCACGCGCCCTAATAGCAAACAGGCTGGAAGAAATCCTCCAGCCTGTCGTGTGTATGGTGGCCAGAAAGGGACTTGAACCCCTGACACAGGGATTTTCAGTCCCCTGCTCTACCAACTGAGCTATCTGGCCTCGTTGATGCGCCGTTGCGGGTGAACGGCGTGCGCTAGTGTACCATTACCCGCCGCGCGGTCAAGCACCGAAAAACGCCGAAGTGCAAACTCGTGGCGGCGGGCGTAGCCGCCTACAGGCTCAGCGCGTCGACCGGGCAGGTCGAGGTGCACGCGCCGCAGTCGATGCAAGCGTCCTCGTCCACCACGGCCACATCGGAGACACTCAGCGCCTCGACCGGGCAGGCATCGGCGCACGCGCCGCAGGCGATGCACTCGTCGGTGTTGATGTTCACGGCCATAACAGGCTCCCTTCCTTCAGGCAGGCCCGCGCCTGTGCGCAAGCCCGGCTCGTTTCCACACAGACCCGCTCTCTCTTCAGGTCCGTTTCGCGTCCACACTATAAGAGTGCGCAGGCAGGCGCGTCCTTTACAATTTTCCATCGGGCGGTGAGCGGAAAAGGCACGGCCTCCCCCTTCACCCTATCCCGCGACCAACTGCTTTGCGCGCGCGGCCTTTGCCAGCGGCAACTTCACCGTAAACGTCGTGCCGGATGCGCCGGAGGCCGCCGAGATGTCGCCGCCATGCGCCTGCACCGTCGCCTTCGCGATGGACAGCCCCAGCCCAAAACTCGCGCTCGCACCCTCGCTCACCCGCGCCTTGTCCGAGCGGTAGAAGCGATCGAAGAGGTGCGGCAGGTCCTCGGGCGGCACGGGGTCGCCGTCGTTGTGCACGGAAAGGACCGCGTGGTTTTTCACCCGCGAAAGGCGCAGGTCCACGTGCCCATGCTCCGAAGCGTACTTGCAGGCGTTTTCCAGCAGCGTCTTCACCAAGCTCTCGAGCCGGCGCTCGTCGCCCACGACGTGCAGGCCGTCTTCGACCTCGCAGGCCAGCTGCAGCCCGCGCTCGAACGCGACCGCCTCGAACTGCAGGCCCACGCCCTGGGCGGCACGGCTGAAATCAACATCGCCCATAATCTGCCGCGTGTCGACCCCGGCGTCTGCCTGCGCCAAGGTGAGCATGTCCTCGGTCAGCTGCTGCATGCGCTGCGCCTCGACCGAGATGCTCTCGACCCACGCGCGCTGCTCGCCCACCGTCTTGTCGGGATTGGCCTGCAAGATAGACGTGTCGGCCAGCATGACGGTGAGCGGCGTTTTCAGCTCGTGGCTCGCGTCGGCGATGAAGCGCTGCTGGTCTTCCCAGGCGCGCACGACGGGGCGCGAGACGTAGCGCGACAAAAAGAAGCTGATGATGCATATGGCCACCATGAGCGCGAGCCACCCAACGAACAGGGCGGCGACCTTTCCCGCCGCGTCGTCGCGCAGCTCGGACATGTCGGCAAACGCGATGCGCTTCGTGCCGTCGATGCCCGTCTCGCCGATGCGGTAGTACAGGCCGTAGTCGCGCAGCTCGCCGCCTTGCGTCCCGCAGGCCAGCGCCTCGGCGACCACCGCGTCGCGCACGTCCGCATAGATGGAGGCGGTGCTGTTCTTCGCCACGGACAAGGTGCCGTCTGTGGCGATGGAGATCACGCAGACGGGCACACTCGTGAATGCGTGTTCCCCTTCGCCTTCCTTGTCGTCTTTGGAGCCTTTGTTTTCCAGGGTGCCTTGGGCGTCGAGCGCGTCGGTGCCGCCCGCGCCCGTGCCCGAAGAGGACGTGGAGCCGGTCGCGGAGCCGGATGCGCCCGAGGTGGAGCCCGATGTTGAGCCGGATGTCGAGCCGGCCGAGCTGAAGAAACCGAAGCCCAGATGGGGAAAACTCACGTCGTCGACGCCGGCCGAAACCGCGCGCTCCAAGGCCACGTCCACCTCCGAGCGCAGCTCCTGCCACAGGGCCGCGCCCGCCACGATGAAGCCCACGAGCGAAATGACGCCCACGAGCGCGACGGTGATGAGGATAAAGCGTCTGCGGAAGTGCTTGAGAATCTTACTCGCCCTCCAGACGATAGCCCACCTTGCGCTGGGTGACTATCTTGGTCGTGGAGCAGAGGAAGTCGAGCTTTTTGCGCAGGAAAGATATATAGGCCTCGACGTTGTTGTCGCCGGCGTCGGACTCGACACCCCAGATGCGGCTGATGAGCGTGTCTTTGGAGACGGTGCGGCCGAAGTTTTCCATCAGCAGCTCCAAGACCTCGAACTCCTTGTAGGACAGGCGCACCGTCTTGTCGCCGCAAGACAAATCGTAGGTTGACAGGTCCAGCTCTAGGTCGCCCTTCTTCTGCTCGTCGACCACGACCTCGCCCACGCGGCGGGTGAGGGCGCGGATGCGGGCGAGCAGTTCGGCCGGCTGGAAGGGTTTGGTCAGATAATCGTCGGCGCCGGCATCTAGGCCGGTGACCTTGTCGGCCAGCGAAGTGCGCGCGGTGAGCATGATGGTGGGGGTGTTCACCCCGGCGTGGCGGGCCTCGCGCACGATGGAGTAGCCGTCCATGCCGGGCAGCATGACGTCACACACGAACACGTCGTAGTCGCCGGCTGTGATGTAGTCGAGCGCGCTGCGGCCGTCGTAGACAATGTCGACCTGGTATTTGTGCTCCTTGAATATCTGCCCCACGGCGTTTGCGAGTCGCTGCTCGTCTTCTGCCAGCAAAATGTTCATGCTCGTCCTCGCTTTCGGAATGCGATGGCGCGGCGTGCGCGGGCACGTGCGGCAGCGTGCGAAGCGCGTGCGGCGCAAGGGCTCGCGAGCCTGTTCGTCGGTTTATACCACGCACTCTAGGGGGCAGCGCTGAAACTTCTCTGAAAACGTCGGGCGGGGGCAAGGGGGCTGTGCGCTATACTCGGTGAAGACGCGCGCGAGGTTCGGGCTGCCGTCGCAGGCGTGGTTTTTCACTGCGCCGAAAACCGCCCGGCGCGCATCTGTTTTTCATAGCGCGCGCACGGCTCTAGCGCGGGGTGAGAGTCCGCACGGAGCTGCGCGAAAAAGCGCATAAAACCACATCATCAACCAAGAAGCGTCTCTTCGGGGCGGCGCATCCGGCACGCGTGTGCCAGATGACACATGCCGCGTGCCGCATCGAAGGCGGCGCATATGCACACGAAGGGGGCGCACAATGAATTTGCGCACGGGGAAGGCGCGCATACGCGCGAACACGCAACTAAAGAAACGGCATAGAGGGGTGAAGGCCACAGTAGTGAAGCCGCGACGTCGCAGGTCGTTGGGGGCGACGCGGCTTCGCAGTATGCACGGGATGTGCGGGCTGTGCGGGCGCAGGAAGCTTGCAGCGGTAGTTCTCGTGGCCGCGCTTGTCGCGTGCTGCGCTATGGCCGCAACGGCGTTGGCGCAGGTGGCAGGGCCGGGCGGCGCGGGCACGCAAGACGGAGGCGCGAAGACCACGGCAGTCCGGGAGTTTTCCGTGGCAGATGCGCTTGCCGCCGAGGTGGACACGACGGGCGCAGCCTGCGGTAGGGACATAGATTGGTGGACGGCGCTTCTCGCCCGTTTCGAGCGTGCCGAGTTGGCCGACACGGGCAAGCGCGTGCGCACGAAGGCCACGCTCGTGGACGCGGCCAAATATGCGCAAGGCCAGGGAATTGACGCGCTGATGGCAGACCCCGAGACGGCGGCGGGGGTGTTTCTCGGGCAGCTCGAGTGGAAGTCGGCGCTCTACGAGTTCGGGGACGCGGACTACTACGCCGCCAAGCTCGACATGCCGCGCGAGAGGGGGGTCTGCGACGCGACGAAAGACGCCGTCTTCGTGCGCGACAACTACGACGGGCAGGCCGTGGACGGCGTGGTCTACGACACGGACAGCGGCATCGCCTACGTGCCTAAGGCCGCAGTGGACGCATATACGCCGGCCGACGAGACCCACGAACAGGGATGCGCCCTGCAAGCCCAGCTCCTGTTCACCGCAGACGCCGCGCAGGCAACCACGACGGTCGTGAGCAGCGCACAGGTAAAAAACCGCACGACAGGCGAGAGCTTTGAGGTGCCTGCGGCCGGCAGCCTGACGGGCAACGAGGTCTTCGTGCAGCTCGTGAGCACCGAGGCGGCCGCCGGGGTAGACCCTCAAGCCATCAGCGTGACGCTAAACGACGGGGCAAGCGTCACCGCCGGCACCAAGACCGGCAAGACCGACACCGCCGCGAGCGGGGAGGCGGATGCGACAGTGGCGGGATACGACGCTTCGACCGGCGTGCTCGGCGTGGCCGTGCCCGCCGTGGCTGCAGCGCGCATCGAGGTCTCCTACGAGGGCGGGCAGCTCCCCACCTGTGAGGCGGCCGAATTTACGAGCGCCCAAGCTTCCCTCATGTCCGCGGTCTCCGAGATGGAGTGCGTGCCGGGCGTCGAGTTCGCCGGGCTCGACCTCGACAGAATCGGCGAGGGCTGGGAGTGGGGCGTGGCCGTCTACGTGGACGCCGAGGGCGCCGATGCGTTTGCCGGCCGCGACGTCGACCACGTCTACTACCCCACCCCGCTTGATGGGGTGTCCGTGAGCCAGCAGACCTGGGACGGCATGAACGCCGGCTCGAACTTCGAGCGCATCGGGGACCGCTACCCATCCGGTGCCCGCATCGCCTACAACATGTCCTTTCTCGTGGCCGAAGACGAAAACGAGACGATGCTGGGCACCCCAGGCGAGATGCGCGCCGCCATCGCAGGCGGCTGGGTGGCAAAGCGCCTGCGCATCTCGGGCGAAAGTGCAGGCAACGAGGCCATCACGAGCCTGGACTGGAGCTTCATGGAGACGGCAGACGACGGGCAGGCGCCTGTCGTGCGCATGTTTTCCGCCATATGCACGCACGGCACCAATCCCTTTTCCTACGAGGCCGACGGCGGGGTGTGCACTGCCTACACCAAGGTCGTCGCCATAGACCGCGAGGCCTCGACCATCACCTTGGCCTTCATGGCAAAGCTCGGCGGCGACAACGGCGGGCAGACCTGCTCGCAGGTGGCGCGGTTCCGCGTGAAGCAAGTGCCCAAGAAGGGCTGGATCGAGCTGCAGAAACGCAGTACGAACGAGGCTTTGACGGGCGGCAACGCCTGCTACAAACTGGAGGGCGCCGTCTACGGCATCTACAGCGACGAGGCCTGTACGCAGCAGGTGGCCCAGCTTTCGACCGACGGCAACGGGTACGCGAAAAGCGGCGAGCTGGACATCGGGAACTACTGGGTGAAAGAAATCGCGGCCTCCGAAGGGTATGCCCTCGACGTGCAGGCGCACGGCGTGACGGTGAACGGCGACGAGACCTCGCGGGTGGAAAGCGCCGAGACCGCCCCTAACAACCCCATAGACCTCGTTGCGCGAAAGATCGACCGCGAGATGGGCTCGGCGACGCCGCAGGGTTCGGCGACGCTTGCGGGCGCCGAGTTCACCGTGAACTACTACGACGGCTACTACGAGAAGGGCGCATTGCCGAAAACCCCGACGAAGCGCTGGGTGCTGAAAACCGGCGGCGACGGGCGGGCGTGCCTCGACGATGGGCACAAGGTGGCAGGAGATGCCTTCTACCGCGATTCTGCAGGCAAGGCCTGCGTGCCGCTCGGCACCGTGAGCGTGCAGGAAACCCGAGCGCCGGAAGGCTACGAGCTGGGGGGCGCCGAGCCTGTCGTGCAACAGATTCGGGGCAAGGGAAAGGAGTCGGCGACGGAGACGGTCGAGGCCTTCAACGCACCGAGTGTGCCCAACCAGGTGAAGCGCGGGGGCGTAGAGGTTGTCAAACGCGACGCGGAGCTGGGGACAAGTGAGGCGCTCGGGGGTGGCGCGCACGACGGCGCCGACAAAGAGCACAGCTCGCTTGCGCACATCGTCTTCACCATCACGAACATGTCCGCGCGCAGCGTGCGGGTGGACGGCGTAGATTACGGCAAGGGGCAGGTGGTGAAACGCATCGAGACCGCCTGGGACGAAAAGCGCCGGTGCTACCGCGCCGCGACGGAGCTCGACTGCCTGCCCTACGGCGACTACGAGATAGCCGAGACGGCCACGAACCGCTCCTATCTTTTAAGCGACGGAACGGCGCGGGCTTTCCAAGTGCGCGAGGGCGGGGTCTACGCAAGTTTCGACAACGCCTTTTCCAATTATGTCGCGCGCAACGACCTGCGGCTGCAAAAGAAGGGGGAGGGCAGCTCGGAGGCGCTCGCACACGTACCCTTCGCGCTAGTGAACGAGGCGACGGGCGAGACACACGTGCTGGTGACCGATGCCAACGGAAGTATCGACACGGCGGTGGGGTTGGCGCGCCACAGCACGGCGACCAACGCCTTCGACGCACTGCTTTCGAGCAGCGATGTGGCCACAGGCGAAAAAAGCGACGCGGCGGCAGACGGCGGCGCGGCGGCACCCTCGCTGGAGATGGTGAAAGAGCTGGTGAACAGCGGCACGCGCATCTCGGCGGGCGCGATAGAGGCTGCAGGCGAGCCGGGGCGTGTGGGCACCTGGTTTGGGCTTGGCGAAGACGGCGGACAGGCGACAGTCGACGACGGGCGGGGCGCCCTACCCTATGGCGACTATCTGCTCTACGAGCTGCCCTGCGAGGCCAACGAGGGCTACCGGCTGTTCAGCACCCAGTTAAGCGTCTACGCGGACGTCTCCGTTTTCGCGCGGGGCTACGACCTAGGGACCATCATCGACTACCGCAATCCCCAGCCGCCCACGCTGCACACGACAGCAATGGATGCAGACGACGGCGACAAGTTCCTCGTCGCAGGAGAAGCGGCGCGCATCGCAGACACGGTGGCCTACGGCAATTTGGAGCCGGGCGAAAGCTACCGACTCGAAGGCGTGCTCATGGACAAGGCAACAGGCGAAGCCGTGTGCGGGGCGGACGGCGAAGAGGTGGCGGCATGCCTCGAATTCGAGGCGCCCGTGACCGACGGGCACGTGGAAGTGGGCTTCGACGTGGATACGGGCGAGCTGGCCGGGCACGAGCTGGTCGTGTTCGAGACGCTTTTCGCCGGCGAGGAGCAGCTGGCCGCGCATGCCGACATCGACGACGAGGGCCAGACCGTGCGCGTCGTCGCGCTGCGCACACGGCTTGCACGCGTCGCAGACGCGTCCGACGACACGCAGACAAGCAACGAAGAAGAGAGCTCAGACGATGCAGATAACGAGGTCGGCGAGACCGATGGCGATAGGCAAGACGACGAAGAAGAAGCCGGCGATGCCGGGGAAACCGGCGACGGCACGGATGCAGCCGGAAGCGAGAAAACAGAAGACAAGACGGAGATAGCGGGCGAGGCCGGGGAAAACAACGAGGGGGAAGACGAGGTGGAGCAAGTGCAAGAGCAGGCGCAAGGGCAGGAAAACACAGACGAGCAGGCAGACAAGTTGCTGGAGGCGGGAACGCGCGTCACCCTCGTGGACACGGTCTCGTACACGGGATTTGCGCCCGGGCAGGCGTTGACGGTGGCAGGCGTGCTCATGGACAAGGAGACGGGCGAGGCCGCGCTTGATGCAAGCGGCGAAGAGGTGCGCGGGCAAACCAGCTTCACCGCGCAGGAAGGAGGCGGCACGGTGGAGGTGGCCTTCGACTTGGACACGACGGGGCTTGCAGGCAAAGAACTGGTCGCATTCGAGACGGCAAGCGCCGAAGACGGCGCCACAATTGCCGAGCACGCCGACTTGGACAACGCAGACCAGACCGTCTACGTGCAAGAAGAACCGGACACGCCGCCCGAGGAGCCCGAGGAGCCCGAAACGCCCGAGGAGCCGCAGACGCCCGAGCAACCAGAGGAGACGCCGACGCCCGCAGAAGAGCAGCCCGCGGCAGACGCGGCCGCACAAAAGGCGGTTCTTGCTTCCCCGAGCGCCACGGGCGATGCGGCGCGGCGCATGTTGCTTCTCGCCATCGCCGCAGCAGCCGCCGCCAACCTCGCCTACCTCTACGCCTCGCGCAAGCACCGACAGGCACGTGCAGACGCCGAACGGAAGGAGTAAAGACGGCGAGACGCCGGTTTTGTGCGCTTCTCGCGTGCGTCGCAGGCGGTGCGTCCCGTGCGCGTCGCCTGCACGTGAAAATTGGGGCATAATAGCGCGAAAACCCGTCCCGTCCACGAGGAGCGCACACGTGTCGACACGAACCCGCAGAAAGAAGCGCGCCAGCAGGCAGCAGAAAAAGCCGCTCGCGTTTCTGTGCGTGTTCGGGGCCATCGCCGGCCTTGTCGGCGCCCTAATCGTAGCCGTGCTGTTCATGGGCAACGCCTGGCTCACCGACCTGCCCGACTACTCAAAGATCGACCTCTACGCAAGGAGTGGGTACACAACGGTGCTGGCCTCTGATCGCCAGACGGTGCTGGGCAAGCTCTACCTGGAAAACCGCATCGAGGTCGGCGACAACGAGGTGACCGACGACGTGAAGAACGCGATCGTGGCCACGGAAGACGAGCGCTTCTATAGCCACGGCGGCGTCGATGCTATGGGCATACTCCGCGCCGTGCTCGTGAACGCCACGACGGGCCGCTCCTCGGAGGGTGCCTCGACCATCACCCAGCAGCTCGTGCGCAACACCATCTTGCTCGACGAGATGAACGACATCTCCGCGAAGCGCAAGATCCGCGAGATGTATCTGGCCTGCAAGGTCGAGGAAGTCTACAGCAAAGACCAGATACTGATGATGTACCTCAACGTCGTGAACTTCGGCGACAACTGCTACGGCATCGAGGCGGCGGCCCGCGACTACTTCGGCTGCTCGGCCAAGGACCTGACCTTGAGCCAGACGGCCCTGCTCGTGGGCATCCCCCAGTCCCCCACGGCCAACAACCCGCGCGAGCACTACGATTCAGCCCTGAAGCGCCGTGCCACCGTGCTCGAGCGCATGCTGCGCAACGGCTACATCTCGCAGGCGCAATACGACGAGGTCATCAACGACCAGCCCGAGATTGTCGCGAAGAAGACCGGCGACGAGGAAATCAGCAATATCGCCCCGCACTTCGTCGACTACATCCGCTCGATGATCAACAACGACACGCGCTTTTCCTCCTCCGAGATTGCCCAAGGCGGCCTGACCGTCTACACGACGCTCGACGTGAACTGCCAAAACGCCGCCAACGACGCCATCAACAACAACCTCGAGTACCGCAACAACAACCTCGACGCCGCGCTCGTGTCCATCAACCCCGACAACGGCTACGTGGTGGCCATGGTCGGCGGCAAGGACTACGACAGCGACCAGTTCAACCTCGCCACGCAGATGAGCAGGCAGGCGGGGTCGGCGTTCAAGCCCTTCACCCTGCTGGCCGCGCTCGCCGCAGGCGTCGACCCCGACACCACCTTCAACTCCGATTCCCCCGCCTACATCGACCAGGGCGAAAACGCCGAATCCTGGGTGGTGCGCAACGTCGAAGGCGAGGGCGGTGGCCGCATGTCCATACGCACCGCCACCACGAAATCCGTCAACACGGTCTACGCGCGCCTCGTGCACGCGCTCGGCGCCGACAAGGTCGTGGAGATGGCCAAGGCCTGCGGCATCACCTCCGATTTGGAGGCCTACGATTCGATCGCCTTGGGCGCGCAGGGGGTGAACGCGCTGGAGATGGCAGACGCCTACGCCACCATCGCCAACGGCGGCGTCCACCACGACCCCGTCGTCATCACCGAAATCGTGGACAACCGTGGCAAGACCGTCTACCAGACGCCAGACGACGAAGGCACGCGCGTGATGAGCGCGGCGGTGGCCCAGGAGGCCACGAAGATGCTCGAGAAGGTCGTCACGAGCGGCACGGGCACGAGCGCCCAGCTGTCGAACGGGCAAGACGCCGCCGGCAAGACGGGCACCTCGGAAAACTCGCGCGACCTGTGGTTTTGCGGCTTCACCCCCCAGTACTCCACGGCCATATGGTGCGGGTATCGCCAGGAGAAGAGCACCGGCATGTACGGCGGCACGATATGCGCGCCCATGTGGCACGACTACATGACCGCCGTGCTCGAAGGCCAGCCGACGCGGGACTTTCCCACCACCAACGAAAAGATCGAGTACCGCAGCGACGTGCTGAAAACCGACAGTAGTAGTAGTAGCAGCAGTGGCAACAGCAGCGGCAGAAGCGGCTCGCGCAACACCTACAGCTACGACGACGAATGACCGCATCGGCGCCACGCCGTTTGAAAGGCACCCCGTCCCCTTGAAGAACACCGTCCTCATCGTCGGAGCAGGGCCGGCCGGCCTGGCCGCCGCCCACGAGCTGCTCGCGCGCGGCGACGGCCGCTACGACGTGACCGTGCTCGAAGCCTCGCACGAGGTCGGGGGCATCTCGCGCACCGTCGCCCACGGCGGCCTGCGCATGGACATGGGCGGGCACCGCTTCTTCTCGAAGGAGCCGCGCGTCGTGAAATGGTGGCACGAGCGTATGCCGCTGCAGGGGGCGCCGGCCAAAGACGACATCGAGCTGTGCCGCGCGGTGCCCCTCGCGCCGGGCGGGCCGGATCCCGAGGCCTGCGACCGCGTGATGCTGCGGCGGCGGCGCCTCTCGCGCATCTACTACGACCACGCGCTGTTCGACTACCCCCTCTCGCTATCGGCCGCGACGATGCGGCAACTGGGGGCGGGGCGCATGGCGAAGGTTGCCGCCTCCTACCTGGCCGCACAACTGCACCCGCTGCCCGAGGATTCGCTCGAGAACTTCTACATCAACCGCTTTGGGCGCACGCTCTACGAAATTTTCTTCGAGGGCTATACCGAAAAGCTCTGGGGGCGCCACCCGCGCGAAATTGACGCCGCATGGGGCGCGCAGCGAGTGAAGGGACTGTCCATCTCGGCGATCGTGGCCGACGCGCTGGCCGGGCGGCGCGGGCGCGGGCAAGCAGGCGCGGGCGACGGGCGCGGCGAGCCGGCCACCCAAGACACACAGGTCAAGACGTCCCTCATCCACTCCTTCGAGTACCCCAAGCTCGGCCCTGGCCAGCTGTGGGAGCAGGCCGCCCGCGAGATAGAGGAAATGGGCGGGCGCATCGAGTTCGACAAGCGCGTCTGCGCGGTGAAAGAGAATGCAGCGCGGCGCGGCACGTCCGCCCCCACAGCTGCCCCCATCACCGTGTTGTGTGACGACGGCAGCTCCTACGCGGCGGACTCCATCGTCTCGACCATGCCGCTCAACGAGCTCGTCGCCGCCATGGACGGGGTGCCACCGCACATCGCGCGCATCGCCGCCGGCCTGCCCTATCGCAGCTTTCTCACCGTCGGGCTGCTCACAGACAAGCTCGCGCTGCCGGCCAGCCGCAGCTCGCGCGGGTTGGGCGGCCTTATCGGCGACAACTGGATCTACGTGCAGGACACGCAGGTGAAGCTCGGGCGCATCCAGGTGTTCAACAACTGGTCGCCCTACCTCGTGCCCGACCCCGCGCACACGACATGGCTCGGACTCGAGTATTTCTGCGACGAAGGCGACGCGTTTTGGAGCGCAGACGACGCCGCGCTGCTCGAACAGGCGCATGCCGAGCTGGTGCAGATAGGCGTGCTGGCACCGGACGCCCCCATACTCGATTCCCGCATCGTGCGCGTGCCCAAGGCCTATCCCGCCTATTTCGACAGCTACGCGCACATCGACGAGCTGCGCGCATGGCTGTCCGCGCACCCGTGGCTGCTGTGCGCCGGGCGCAACGGCCAGCACCGCTACAACAACATGGACCACTCGATGATGACGGGGTTTCTGGCCGCCGACGCGCTGCTCGACCCCAGTTTCGACCGCGCGCGCATATGGCAGGTGAACACCGAGCAGAGCTACCACGAGGACGCGGACGCAGGCGCGGGCGGCGCGGCAAGCGCCTCAGGCATGAGCGCGGAGATGGTTGCGGGCGCAGGCGGCGCGACGAGAACTTCGGATGCGGACACCGGCGCGGACGCAGACACAGACGCGGCCACAAACGCCCCCAAAACAGCGCCCACCGCAACATCATGAGCGCTTGCTATACTCGCGCCCGGTTTACACCATGCCAGGTGCGGCGCACGGACACGGCACGACACACTGCAACATAGCATCGCGCGGCAGACACAGCACGCGCCATGCGGGAAAACGAAAAACGAGGAGACGCACGTCCATGAAGTTGGGGAAGCTCATAGCCCAGATAGTGAAGTTCGGCATCGTCGGCTTCATCGCGTTTTGCATCGACTACGGCATCTTCCTCGCCCTCACCTACCTGTTCGGGGTGAACTACCTCGTCGCCGCCGCCATCTCGTTTCTTGTCTCGACCGTCTTCAACTACGCCGCCTCGATGCGCTACGTCTTCCAGGGCAAGGAGACGCAGACGGCGATGCAGCAGTTCACCATTTTCTTTGTCTTGAGCGTGTTCGGGCTGGTGTTAAACCAGATCTTCTTGTGGGCCTGCGTAGACGTGTGCAGCATCGCCGAATGGGCGGGCAAGCTCGTCGCCACCGCGCTGGTCATGGTCTACAACTTCATCACGCGCAAAATCTTCCTCGAGCAGCACGACACGCCCTCGAAGGCGCACGCCCCCAAAGGGACGACCAACCCCACGGCAGCGCAAGCATCGGCATCCGCGGCAAAAGGCATGTCCGCGACCGCGGCCACGCCCGCTCCTGAATCCACATCCAAGCCAACGTCTGCACCCGCCCCTGCGCCTGCGTCCACCCCCGCGCCCCACCGCACGCGCACCGCCGCCGTCTACGCCATCGTGGTCGTCCTCTCCTGCGTCGCCGTCTTTTTCATCAACCTGCCGACGCACGATTTTTCCGGCTACTACGAACCGTTCAAACACGAGAGCTTCCTGCACGTGCTGGACAACAACCAGTACGCCTACCAGGCACGCGCCCTCAGCGAGGGACACGCCTACCTCGACCTGCCGGTCGACGAGCACCTCACACAGCTGGCAAACCCCTACAGCTTCCAGGACCGCTGCGAGATGATTCAGACCTACGGCTGCGACGTGTACTGGGACTACGCCTACTACGACGGCCACTACTACTGCTACTTCGGCGTCGTGCCCGCCGCCCTCGTCTACCTGCCCTACCTACTCGTCACAGGCACAGACCTCTCAACGCCCGACGCCGTGCTCTTCCTCTCGCTGTTGATGTGCGTCGCGCTGGCCGTGATGGTGTGGCAACTAGGCTCGTGGTTCTACAGGCGCCGCCCGCCGCTTTTCGCGCTCGTGGCCGGCTACCTGCTCGTGTGGCTTGCAAGCAACGTCAGCTACCTCGCCTTCGTCAGCCGCTTCTACTCGGTTCCCATCCTTGCCTCCCTCATCGTCACCGCGCTAGGGCTGGCCTGCTGGTTTAAGGCCAAACGCGCCTACACCGAACAGGCGCAGATAGAAGCGCACCTCGTCGCGCAGCCGACCGTCTGGCTTGCGCTGGGCGCCTTTTTCATGGTGATGAACTTCGGCTGCCGTCCGCAGTTCCTGCTGGCCTGCTTTTTGGCATTCCCCCTGTTTTGGGGCGAGATATTCAAGAGGCGGCTCCTGTTCTCGCGCACGGGCCTTGCCCCCAGCGCAGCGATTGTCGCGGCCATCCTCGTGTGCCTCGCGCCGCTGCTCTACTACAACTACATCCGCTTCGGGTCGCCCCTCAACGGCGGAAGCCACTACAACCTCACCGGTTTCGACATGCAAAACTACGTGCAGGCCAAAAAGACCACCGTGCGCTGCATGTACTACTACCTCCTGCAACTGCCCGATTTCGCGCGGACATTCCCCTGGATACGCACCACGGCGATGGAGTTTCCCTATGGTTGGGTTCCCTCCGAGCCCATGTACGGCGGCGTTTTCTTCCTCATGCCGCTGCTGCTCTTCATCTTCGCCTCGCCGTGGATCCGCCTCGACAAGAGCATGCCCGGCGTGCGCTTTTTCCGCGCGGCGGTGTGCGTGATCGCGCTCGTCGTGCTAGTCGTGGACATACGCAACGCCGGGGTCACGCGCCGCTATTTCGCCGACTTCCTCTTCCTTGCCTCAATCGTGTGCACGGTAAACATCTGGCAGCTGTTGAAGGGATGGGGGCAAAACGCACAGCAGCAGACGAGGGCGCGCGTGCTAAAAGGCGTGGTCGTCGCGGCGCTCGCCTACTCCCTGCTGTTGACCGCCTGCATCGTCGTCGAGCCGGGCCAATACGACAGCATCGCCGCCTGCAACCCCGAGCTCTACACCCAGATAGCGGGCGTCTTCGGGGCGTCTTGAGAGGGGCTAGGCCTGCAGCCAAGGGGCTAGGCCTGCAGCCCCTCCTGCGCCTCGGCGATGTAGCGCTTCCAAAAATCGACAGAGGTGAACTCGTCTTTTCTCGCGGCGTACGCAGCGTATAGCTCGGTCTTGCGCTTCTTGAACTCTTTTTCCGCCGCCTTGTAGCGCGACCACACTTCCTTGAAACGCTGCTTGTCCATACGGCGAATCGCGCCCTTCTTGTTGGGCATATCGACGACGACGAGAATCTCCGCGTTGCGAATCCTGCCCGACGGATACACCCACCCGGCGGCGTCGATGACCGCGACCTTGCCCTTGCGTTTGCTGTTCTCGTCGAAGAAGCGCTGGCCGTTGCAGGTGATGAAGTCCTGGGCCGCCTCGACCTCGCTGCGCGACCCCGGCTGGTTGATGCCGGTGTAGGTGAGCTTTGAGATGTCCACCCCGAGCTTTTCGGCCTCGACAGCAAGCTCGTCAAGCGACAGCATCTTCTCCTTCTCGCGGTTGGCCTCCATGAAGCGAGCCTCGCCCACCGGATGCGCGATGAAGTCCGGGCCGCGCAAAAAATCCTCCAACCCCTTCACGGCCAGCTCCGCGTCGCAGTAGTTGAACTTCTTTAGGTCGAGCTGGACCTCGCGGTGAATTTCGCGCAGGAAGTTCGACAAAGGAGCAATGCCTGACGTGGCCTGGCTGACCAAAGTGTTGCGGCTGACCTGGTAGCGTTCGACGGCGGCGCTGTACTTGAAGAGGAAGGCGTTGTGCCACACGCAGATGCCGCTCATCGTCATGAAGCGCGGCTTGCAGCGCAGCGCGTACTCCGCGTCGTCGGAGCGAACAAACAGCGGCAGCGGCAGGCCGACGCGCTCCACCGTCGAGACGGGAATCGCGCAATACCACCAGCCCGCGTACTGCTGGGCGGTGTCGGCGTGCAGGTCGGTGGGGATGCGATAGACCTCGGTTTCCACCACATCGTGCACGTTCGTCATGCGGCCTTCCGGCTTCAACGGCAAGAAATTGCCCTTCTTCGTGAAAAACCCGAGGTCTTCCGTGCGCAGGTTCGGCTCTTCGAGGCTCATCATCGCGCCGGACAAAAACGCCTCGGTATATTTGTCTTTGGCAAGGCTGAGCAGGTTGAACGAGCGGATGAAGCTCTCGGGCAAGACCTCGACGTCGTCGTCCATGAGCAGTACGTGTGTGGCCTTCGGCTCCTGCTCCATCGCCTCTATCATGCCGCGCGCGAACCCGCCGGACCCGCCCACGTTGGGGTTCGGGTGCAACTCGATGCGCTCGGACTCGACGTCGGCGGCGGCAAGCGTGCGGCCATTGTCCACGACGTGGACCCGGAAATGCCGTGCAATCGGCTCGTCGGACTCGATGACACCGGCACGCAGACGCGCCAGGTTGGCGAGCACGTAGGATTCCTTCTTGAACGTGGTCGTGGCAAGCGCAAGCTCGATGTCGCGGACCTGCCCCTCGTCGACCTCGGTGTAGTACCAGGCGTTCGCAACGGACAGTTCGCCTTGCGCGCAAATGGAAAAGCCGTGCAGCACCTCGGTGTCGGAGATGTCCAGCTCGACGCTGAACTCGCGCCACTCGTCGCTGGCCTCGACGTGCACTTGCGTGCCGGGCACCTCCACAGACGTCCAGTCGAAGTTGCCCGCGCAGCGCTGCACGAGGTCGAACGCGGCTCCCTTGTGCATGAAGCGCACGAAAAAGCGCTCGGCCACCGTGTACCTCTTCCACTTGTACACGGACAAGGCGTTGAAGTAGGTGGTGAAATCGACCTCGGCGCCTGCGGGGATGCGCAGCCCCGAGGGGTCCGACTCGGGCACGCACGCGCCCTTCTCCTGCCTGTACAGAAGCGACGGGTAGTTCAAGAACAAATCAAGGCCGTCGAACAAGAGGTTCGCAAGTTTGTACTTCACCGCTACTCCCAACCTGGTTTTGAAAAGTCGGCGCGAACACATGCGGCAGGCGTTTGCCGCAAAGCATCGCGTCGCGTGTCCGGTCTATTGTACCCGCCGCAAGGGGCGCGGCATCGGAAGTACCTCTCCGTCACATTCCTTTCCCACAATACTAGTGCCCCTAGGGGGGCGCCCGGGCATGCGCTCGGGGACGCCCCTAAGAGCGCAAGGGAACGCGTTTAGGAGCGCACAGGAACACGCCTAGGAGCGCACCTCGCCGCCTGTCGCGCCGGTGACCTTCTTCACGATGCGCGCGTAGGCCTTCTCCACTTCCTCGCCCGTGAGGGTGCGGTCGGCCGCGCGGAACACCAGCCGCCAGGCCAGCGACTTCTTGCCCGCGCCCACGCGCCGCTCGTCGCGGTACACGTCGAAGAGACGCACGCTTTCCAGGTGTGCCTTCTTGCCCGCGCTCTCGATGCACTGAGCCACGCGCTCGGCGGAAACGTCCTCGTCCACGACGATGGCCAGGTCGGCTTCGACGGGCGGAAACTCGGGCACGTCCACGTAGGGGCGCTGCGGCGTCGCGCAGGAAAGCAATTGGCGCTCGTCGAGCTCGAAGGCCGCGACGGCGCCGTCCACGTCGAAGGCGCGGGCGGCCAGCGGATGAATCTCGCCAACCCAGCCCAGCACCGAGCCGCCGGACAGCACCTGCGCGGCGCGCCCCGGCTGCAGCCACGGCGCCTCGTCGGCATCGAGCGCCTTGAAGCGCACACGCGGCACGGCCAGCTCGCGCACGAGGTTTTCCACGATGCCCTTCGCGTCGAAAAAGCCCAGCGTGTCCGGCTCGTCGTTCCATGCCTTGTCGTGGAACGCGCCCGCGAGCACGGCAGCGATGCGGGTGCGCTCCTTGGGGTTCTTGCGTCCGTCGGCCGCGCCGAAGACGACGCCGCGCTCGAAGAGCTGCACGTTGGAGACGCCGCGCGACTCGTTGTAGGCCAGCGAACGCAAAAGCCCGGGCACGATGCTGCGGCGCATGACGGACTGCTCGCTGCTCATGGGGTTGAGCAGCTCGACGGCCTCGCCCAGCCCGTCGTCGGGCATGCGCAGGCGCTCTTGGTCGTCGGCCGGCACCAGCGAGTAGGTCAAAGTCTCGTTCAGGCCGCAGGCGCGCAGGGTGCGAGCCACGAGCTCGGCGCGCTCTTGGGCCTGGGTGCGCCCGCCGGCGTGCGCGCTGCCCGGCAGCGTGGACTCGACGCGGTCCATGCCCCAGATGCGCAGCACTTCCTCGTAGAGGTCGGCCTCGCGCGTGAGATCGGGGCGGAAAGTGGGCGCGACGACCGTGACGCTCGCGTCGCCTTGCGCCCCCTCGATCTCGCAGCCCAAGTCGCGCAATATGGTGAACTGCTCATCATCGGAGATGTCGGCGCCCACGTGCGCGCGCAGACGGTCCGGGCGCAGCGTGATACGCGGGCAGACGGCCGGCGTCGGATAGACATCCACCACGCCCGGGCACACGGTGCCGCCGCACACGTCCGCGATAAGGGCGGCCGCAATCTGGCCGAACTCGTCGCAGGTGCTCGCGTCCACCCCGCGCTCGTAGCGAAGCGAGGCCTCGCTGACCAGCCCGAGATTGCGGCTCGTGCGGCTCGTGTGCGCCGTGGAAAAGGTCGCGCTCTCCAGCAAGATGTCGGTGGTGTCGTCGACGACCTCGCTGTCCAAGCCGCCCATCACGCCCGCAAGCGCCACGGCCTCATCGCCGTTGGAAATGAGGGTCGTGTCGGCGCTCAGCTCGCGCTCCTCGCCGTCGAGGGTGGTGAACTTCTGCCCGTCGCGGGCCGCCTCAACGCGCACATGGTGCTTGCCGTCGGTGCCTTTCGGAAACGCGCGCAAATCGAAGGTGTGCAGGGGCTGGCCCAGCTCGAAGAGGATGTAGTTGCTCACGTCCACGACGTTGTTGATGGGGCGCGCGCCCACAGCAGTGATGCGCTCGACGAGCCACTCGGGGCTGGGACCCACCTTCACCCCGCGTATGACGCGCGCCGTGTAGCGCGGGCACAGCTCGGCATCGGCAACCTCGACGTCCACGAGGTCGGCCACATCCTCGCCGCCAACAGGGCCTGGCACCTCGCAGGGCGACTCGTAGCTCCACGGCACGTGATAGATGGCGCCCACCTCGCGGGCGAACCCGCGCATGGACAGCTGGTCGGGGCGGTTCGGGGTAATCTCCAAATCGAGCACCGTGTCGCCCGCGCCACGCCACTCGGCAAAGGCCACGCCCACAGGCGCATCATCCGGCAACTCCATGATGCCCTCGTGGTCGGTGCCCAGCCCCAGCTCGCGCGCCGAGCAGATCATGCCCGCCGACACGACGCCGCGCAGCTTGCTCTTCTTTATCTTCACGTCGCCCGGCAACACGCAGCCCACGCAGGCGACGGCCACCTTCAGACCCGCGCGCACGTTCGGGGCGCCGCACACAATTTGCAGCGGCTCTTCAGCACCCACGTCCACGGTCGTGACGTGCATGTGGTCGGAGTCGGGATGCGGCTCGCAGGTCAAAACGTGCCCCACGACCACGCCGTCGAGCGCGTCGCCGATTTTCTGCACGCCCTCGACGCCCACGCCCGTCAGATCGAGGCGGTCGCAGAAATCCTGCAGGCCGTCCGGCACCTCGACGAATTCCTTCAGCCATTTCAACGAAACCAGCATGCGGTTTCTCCTCTCGTCACGCTATCGCTCGCATCGCGCTCGCCGCCTGGCAATGCCGCGGCGGCCCGCACGTCTTTTCACCAAAACCTAGAACTGCCGCAGGAAGCGCATGTCGCCTTCAAGCAGCATGCGCAGGTCGGGCACGTCGTAGCGCAGGCAGGCCAGACGCTCGACGCCCACGCCGAACGCAAATCCGCTATAGCGCTCGGGGTCGATGCCCACGTACTCGAAGACGTTGGGGTCGACCATGCCGCAGCCCAGCACCTCGACCCAGCCCGTATGCTTGCAAAAACGGCAGGGCGCGCCGTCGACCTCGCCCGTGCCGCCGCAGATGCCGCACGAAACGTCGGCTTCGGCGGAAGGCTCGGTGAAGGGGAAGAAATGCGCGCGCAGGCGCGTCTTGCGATCCGGGCCGAAAAACGCGCGCACAAAATGCTCCAACGTGCCTTTCAGGTCCGCGAAGCTAATGCCCTCGTCCACGACCAGCCCCTCTATCTGGTGAAACTGCGGCAGATGCGAGGGGTCGGCCACGTCGCGGCGATAGACCTTGCCGGGCGAAATCATGTAGATGGGCGGCTTTTTCTCCTCCATCACATGTACCTGCGTGCCCGAGGTCTGGGTGCGCAGCAACACGTCGGACTCGCCGCGCACATCGGCCACGTCGCCTGAACGGTCGAGCAGGTAGAAGGTGTCTTGCATCGAGCGGCTGGGATGGTCTTTCGGGGCATTGAGGGCGGTGAAGTTGTACCAGTCGGTCTCGACCTCGCGCCCGCCTTCTATCTCGTAGCCCAGCCCGGCGAAGATGTCGGAGACCTCGCGGATGATGTGGGTGATCAGGTGCTCGCTGCCGATGGTCTGGGCGCGGCCCGGCAAGGTCACGTCCACGGCACCGGCGGCCATAGCGGCCTCCAGTTCGGCGCGGCCCAGCTCGCGCTTGCGCGCCTCGAGCGCGGACTCGACGGCCTCGCGCACCTCGTTGACCACGCGCCCCACGGCGGGGCGCTCCTCTTTGGGCACGTCGCGCATGCCGCGCAGCGCCGCCGTGAGCGTGCCTTTCTTGCCCAGCACGCCTATGCGCAGCTCCTCGAGGCCCGCCGTGTCGGCCGCGGCTCGAACCGCGGAAAGCGTGTCGTCGCGCAGCTTTGCCAAATCATCCGTCAGTGCCATGCCCATCCTCTCTTTGCCCGTCGTGCGGGCACAAGCGGCGCAACGCGCGTCGCGGCCGCGAACAGCTGTCGGGAAACCCTCGTCTCGTTTTCCCATGAACAAGGAAATATAGCACTCGCGTAGCGCTCGCGACGAGGGAAACCGCCCGCGTCCTACAGCTTCCCGCCGAAGGTCTCGTCCACCCACTCGGCCAACTCGCCGCGCTCGGCCAAATCCGAGCGGCATCTGACCGGCATTCGGCGCGGCTTTTGCCGCCCGCCTTCGCCGCCTCGAGGGCGGGTTCTCGGCGACGGGCAGGTGGACACGCTGGTTGGAAAATCGACCGGGCTCACCTCGCGGACGACGCAGGCCGCGAAGAAGCTACCTTCCGACTGCCATCCAAGGCGTCCAGAACGGGCATTCCTGCCAGCCCTCCGTGAAGCCCATCTGCCTAAGGTCGTATTCCGATCTTGTCGCGATCAGCTCGAAAAGTTGCGCCCTCCAAGATGTATCAGGGGCGATATACGCGAGAAGGTAGCTCAGTATCGTGAGCGCCGCGAATACGCGCCTCCCATCCACCTCGTGTGGCACGCGCCAACGAGGGTCGCTCTTATCGTTCGGGATAGTCGGCCTCGTGCCCGCAATCCTGTTCCAGAGGCGGCCATGATGCGCGCATATGTTTCTCGTCGTCGTTTCGGAAGATGCGCCAATACCCGCTCAGGCGGTAATACCCGACATCCTCCAGATGCTCTATCAACTCATCCCTGTCCGCCACCATGCCGTGCGATAGCAGCAGATCAGCTTGCTCGTCGAACGTCAGGGACGGCTTGGTGAACTCCATCGCTAACCTCCAGATACAGAAAGACCCGCCAGTGAGCATCGTTGAGAGGCCGGCGGGTTTACTGCCGTCATTATACCGGAGCGCCGAGCGCTGAAGGCCAAAAATCGCCCGCGCTCGCGGACGCCGGCGCTGTGCAGCTCGAAGGAAACATCGGCCCAATCAAGATTTTTGACCTTGATGAGCTTGCGGTAGTGCATTCAGCTCAATTCGTGACGCACTGCGTCACGAATTGGGAAAGCGATATAGATTCCGCCTTCTTCGATGACCTCGGCCAAATCAGGACGCAGCGAGTCCTGAATCCAAACACTGCCGTCAACTGAAACCCAAGACGCTACAGCGAGGCGGCCACAGACGAAAAACGCCTGATGCGACTGAGTTCGGGGGCGATTTTGCGACGGGTGACATCGGTGTCGTAGGCAGCCTGGACGCGCAGCCAGTAACCTTCGGACAGACCGAAGAACTTGCAAAGGCGCAGGTCGGTGTCGGCCGTGATGGAGCGACGACCCAAGACGATCTGGCCGATGCGCTGCGCAGGAATACCCGTCTCCTTTGCCAGGCGATATTGCGAAATGCCCATAGGCTCCAGGAACTCCTCTTTAAGAAGCTCGCCGGGGGTGACCGGATCGATCGTCTCTGCCATGAGAAGCCTCCTAGTGTTTTCCGCCTCGCCTGCCGTCGTCCCCAGTTCGATCTTGTCCATACCCACACCTTTCACGATGCATCCAAACCAAGATTGTACATGGCTCGGATTGCGGGCGTTGAGGCGTTCGGAGCTTCTTCGGCAGCCGATTTGCAATCTATGGAGGGTTGCGACCGGATGCCCGTATGCGGCCTGCTCGCCTGCGTGCAGCCAGGTGCCTGCATGCCACAAAGGGAGCGGCGTATGTGCCGTGAACTGCCTTGCCCGCGCGGGTATCATCTACGCTCGGGTAAGCAGATCGGACGGATACACCCTTTATCGAGGAGGCGGTTTTCTTGAACAAAGCGAACAACCTTTCGGCTGATGAGGCGATCGAGCGCCTGCGGCAGGGCAACGCCCGATACCTGACGGCGGCGCACGCCGAGGTGGACGTGTCGCCTGCGCTGCGCCGGACGACTTTTGCGCAAGGGCAGCAGCCATACGCCATCGTGCTCGCGTGCTCAGATTCGCGCGTGATCCCCGAGGCGGTGTTTTCCGCGGGCATCGGCGAGCTGTTCGTCATCCGCGTGGCGGGCAATGTGGTAGACAACCACCAGCTCGGCAGCATTGAATATGCCGAGGACCACTTGGGCTGCAACCTGGTCGTGGTGCTCGGGCACACCGGTTGCGGCGCGGTCGACGCCGCGATGCACCACGAGCCGTACGGCACCGTGAAGTTCATCACCGACGAGATTGCCGAGGCCATCGGGTTCGAGCGCGACGAAGCCAGCGCATGCTTGGCAAACGTCGCGCACAGCGTCAAGCGCATCGAGGAGAGCCGCAAGGTGCGCGCCGATGAAGGAGAACACAGCTTGCGCGTGGTGGGCGCGCTGTACCACACCGACACCGGGGAAGTGGAGTTTTTGCTATAGGCGCCGTTCGTAGGCGCTGCTTGATGCCCCCAAAGTCGGCGTTGCCCGATGCCCCCTGAAAAAGCGAAAAGGCCGCATGGGGGTGCGGCCTTCATTCGCGCAAGCCCGGACGAGTTTCGGGGAGGGAGGAGAAAGGGGTCCGTCCCGGGCTTTTCACTACAGTCGCCGCCTTGTGGGGCTTGGAGTCGTTTAAGGGGAAGGATTAAAGCCCCGCGCCGACTGTGCTTTGCACTATAGAGGGCCTACCTTAAAGCTCCCTGAAACCCGTGTGGGCACTTTGTGAGAGGCGAAATGCGCGGGGCGGGCGGGCGCTCAGGCCAGAAAACCCTCCACGGACGCCTCGAGCGCATCCACGTTGCCGTCGATGACCTCGGTGAAGCGTATGGGTGCCTCGTCGAGGGCATCGAGCGCAGGCGGGATGAAGCCCCGGCCGCCGCGCAGGTCCACAACCGCGCGGTTGAGGGCAGGGCCGGTCAGCCCCGCCACTTCGGCCGGCAGCGGCTCGCCTGCCGCGACGCCCGACAGCGCACGGTAGACATCGGCGCCGAACTTGGCCCAATGCGCCGTGCTGGCCACGAGCAGCGGATTGTCCGAGCGGTGGCGCTGCGCGACGGCCCAGGCCACGGCCGTGTGCGGGTCGAGCAGATAGCCGTGCGCGTCCTCGACGGCGCGTATCGTCTCCAGGCACTCGGCGTTGGAGACCGAGCCGCAACGGTATTCGCGCTGCAGGCGCGCGAAGGTGGCCTCGTCCACGGAAAAGGCACCCTTCTCCTTCAGGTCCTTCATCCACCCCGAAATCCGCCCCGCATCGCGCCCCGTCAGCTCGAAAAGCTGGCGCTCCAGGTTGCTGGACACGAGAATGTCCATGCTGGGCGAGGGGGTCAAGATGAAATCGCGCCCGGCCACCGTATAGGTGCCCGTCTCGATGAAATCGGTGAGGACACGGTTGGCGTTGCTTGCGCATATGATGCGGTCGATGGGCGCGCCCACCTGCTTGGCGTACCAGCAGGCCAAGATGTTGCCGAAATTGCCCGTGGGCACGCACACGTCGATGGGCTCGCCTGCCACAACACGGCCATCGGCGACCATCTGCGCATAGGCCGACAGGTAGTAGACGACCTGCGGCAGCAAGCGCCCCCAGTTGATGGAGTTCGCGCTGGACAAGGCGATGTTGTGCTCGGCGGCCAGGCGCTCGGCGAAATCCGCGTCCGCAAACATGCGCTTCACGCCGGTCTGGCAGTCGTCGAAATTGCCGCGCACCCCAAAAACGGAGACGTTGGCACCTTCCTGCGTGGCCATCTGCTTGTACTGGATGTCGCTCACGCCGCCGTCGGGGTAGTAGACGACGATGGAGATGTGCTCGCGGTCGGCAAACCCGCGCAGCGCCGCCTTGCCCGTGTCGCCGCTTGTGGCCACCGCGATGAGGTAGTCGTTTTGCGCCTCGCCTGCCGCCAAGCGCCGCGAGACCGTCTCGGAAAAGAAAACCGGCAGGCACTGCAGCGCCATGTCCTTGAAGGCGCTCGTCGGTCCGTGCCACAGCTCGAGCACGTAGGTGTCGCCCACCTGCTCGATGGGGCAGATGGCGGGGGTGTCGAAATTGTCCGCGTAGGCCGTCTTCATCAAACGCGCCAGGTCCTCGTCGGAAAAGTCCACCCCAAACCAGCTGTAGACGCGCGCGGCGCGTTCGGCATAGGGCAGCTCGGCTAGCGCGAGCACCGAGCCGAGCGTGGCCTGCGGCACCACCTCGGGCACAAAAAGCCCGCCGCCGGGGGCCAGGCCTTGCAGCAAGGCGTCGGAAAACGAGACCGGGTCTTTCACCGTGCCCCGCGTGTCGGTGTAGCGTATGTCCATGCCTGCCATGTCCGAAACCCTCCTGCCGAAAACCGTGCAAGACCGCCGCGCGCGAAATCGCGCACACGCCACGATGGTACCATGTGGCCGGCAAGGAGGAACGCGCATGACCGTATATCTGTTGATGGGAAACGAGGCGCTGGGCTTGGGCGCGCTGCACGCCGGGGTGAACTTCGCCACCGGCTATCCCGGGACGCCGTCCACCGAGGTGCTCGAGACCGTCGCCAAACACAACGATGGCACGGTACGGGTCGAGTGGGCCGTCAACGAAAAGGCGGCGCTTGAGGCGGCGGCCGGCGCGTCCATGGCGGGCGCACGCACGCTCGTCACGATGAAACAGGTGGGCCTCAACGTCGCCTCCGACCCTCTGATGACACTGTCGTATCTGGGCTGCAAGGGTGGGCTGGTGCTCGTCGTGGCAGACGACCCCGGCCCCATATCGAGCCAGACCGAACAGGACACGCGCGTGTTCGGGCAGTTCGCCAAGGTGCCCGTGCTCGATCCGGTCAGCGCCGGCGAGTGCTATGGCATCGTGCAGGACGCCTTCGAGATATCGGAGCGCTACGACACGCCCGTGATAGTGCGGCCGACGACGCGGGTGTGCCACGCCTGCGGCACGGTGAAAACGCGGGGCGGGGCGGCCGATTGCGCGCCCGCGGAGACCTTCAAACACGTGGGGTTGGAGCACGACGACCCGTACTGGGAGCAGTTCCGGCATGTGCCGTCCGGTTTTGAACGCGACACGGCTCGCTGGGTGGTCTTTCCCAAGACGAGCCGCGCCAACCATGCCCGCGCCGAGGCCCGCGCCGCGCAGATTGCCCGCGATTTCTCTAGCGGCTGGCACCCGAACCGCATCGAGATGGGCGGCCAGCACCACGCGCGGGGCACGATGGCGTTCGCGCAGCGGACGGGGCGCTTCTCCTTCGGCATCGCGGCCGGCGGCGTGTCGTATCACTATGTGAAAGAGGCGCTCGAGATGGCCGGGCTGGACGTGCCGCTGTTGAAAGTGGGCATGCCCTATCCCTTCCCCGAGACGCTCGGGCTAGAGTTTCTCGACGCGTGCGAAGAGGTCCTCGTCGTCGAGGAGCTCGACCCGGCCATAGAGCGCGAGCTGGTCTTTTTGTGCGGACGGCGCGGCTGGAAGCGCACGGTGCACGGCAAGCTTGACGGCACTTTTCCCTACGAGGGCGAGCAAAGTGTCGAGGCGGTGCTTGCGGCGCTGGAGCGGCTGGCAGGTGAAAGTGCCGCCGGTTCAAAAGATGCGGTCTCCCCTTTCACCCGAGATGACGATGCGGATGAAGGCGCAGGCGCAGGTACGCACGCAGGCACGCAAAGTGAAAAAGGCGCCGCCGGTAGTGCGGACGGTGAAGCGGCAGACGGCGCCATGCCGAAGCCCGAACTGCCCGCACGCCCACCGGTTCTGTGCGCGGGGTGCCCGCACCGCGCAAGTTTTTTGGCCGTGAAACGCGCGGTTGGCACGCGCAAGGCGGCCTTCTGCGGCGACATCGGCTGCTACACGCTGGGCAACGCCGCGCCGCTCGAAATGGTCGATACCTGCGTGTGCATGGGCGCCGGCTTCACCGTGCCCCAGGGCATCTCCTGCACCGACCCCGAGACTCTGGCCTTCGGTTTCGTGGGCGACTCGACCTTTTTCGCGAGCGGCATCACGGGTGTCGTGAACGCCGTCTACAACCGCCACAAGCTCGTCTTGTGCGTGCTCGACAACTCGACGACGGCCATGACCGGCCAGCAGCCGCACCCCGGCACGGGACGTACCCTCATGGAGGTGGCGGGCGGCAAGGCCAGCGGTGATGGGGCCGGCGGCAGTGGAGCCGGCACAGCCCCGGACGGCGCGGCGCTGTCCATACCGCGCGTGCTTGAGGCGCTGGACGTGCCCTGCACGACCGTAAACCCCTTCGACCAGGACGCCGCGATGCAGGCGGTAAAAGATGCGGTCGCGGCCATCGACGCAGGCAGCGGAGTGCGCGCCATCGTCTTCAAGGCGCCGTGCATCTACGTCGATTCCGAAAGGCGCCCGCCACTGTTCATCGACCAAGACGCATGTGTGCGCTGCCACGCCTGCATCGACCGATTGGGCTGTCCGGCCATCTACATCGAGGACGGCGCGGTGAAAATCGACGAGGCGCTCTGCAACGGCTGCGGACTGTGCCCGCAGGTGTGCCCGACGGGCGCGATAAAGACGATGGACGCCGGCACAGGCAACGGCGTCCCGGGCGCGAGTGCGGGCGCAAACGCAGGCAGCGCCGCAACAGACGCAGATGCCGGCACGGAAGGAGGCCACCATGCACGCGCGTGAACGAGACGGCCTCGACCTGGTCATCTGCGGCGTCGGCGGCCAAGGCAACGTGCTGGCCTCGCGCATCGTGGCCGACGCCCTCATGGAGCGCGGCGAGCACGTGAAATGCGCCGAGACCATCGGCATGGCGCAGCGCGGCGGCTCGGTGGCAAGCCACGTGCGCGGCGGGCGCCCCCAATCACCGCTCGTGCCGCGCGGGACGGCCGACGTGTTGATTGCTTTCGAGCCAGGCGAGGCGCTGCGCTGCATCGACTACCTGAAGCCGCTCGGCACCATAGTGGTGAACACCAAGGCCAGCCAGCCCCCCAGCGCCGCCTTGCAGCGCGTGGACTACGACGGGCGCGAGGCGCTTGCTTGGCTCGAGCACTACGCGCGCGAAGAGGGCAGGGCCTATCTCGTCGAGGTGGACGCGCCGGCCGCCTGCGCGCAGGTGGGCACGCCGAAGGTTGCCAACGTCGTGATGCTTGCCGCGGCGGTCAGCGCGGGCGTGCTCGAAATCTCGCGCGAAGAGCTGGAGGCCGCCGTCAAGCGCCGCGTGAAAGAGCGCTTCTGGGACGTCAACCTCGCCGCCATCGCCTTGTTTTTCACCTGAAAGGAAACACGCATGCACGACCTCGCCGGATAACCCAGTTCGGCTCATGCATGTGCTGCGCTGCTAAAGCACCTGCTTGTCGAGTTCGCGGGCAAGCTTTTTGTCGAAGGTGAAGACCTCCCGGCCGTTCACCCGCTTTTCCGCGCATACGCTGCGCCCGTTTCCGCGCGCTCTGTTGGGTGGGCGCGCTTTTGCCCTGTTCGTCGTGGTTGTGTGTTTTTCCGCATTGCCGCGTTCTTTTCTTCTCGTTTCCCTATACTGCCAAAGGCTGCGCGCGGCGACTCGAGGCCGCGCACCGTTTACATTGTCAGATTTCAACCACAGGAGGTGTTGCTTCATGGAGGGTTACTGCATGAAGTGCAAGAAGAAGCAAGAGATGACCGACCCCAAGCAGACCACGACCAAAAACGGCCGCCCGATGACCAAGGGCACCTGCCCCGTCTGCGGCACCACCATCTGCAAAATCGGCAGCTCCAAGTAGCCTTGCCTTTTCGCCTCGCGCCCGCAGCTCGCGGCGCCAGGCACTTTACCGTCCGTTTCGTGCATCGCGCATGGGGCGGGCGGTTTTCTTTTACCTGCAACTTTTCACCATCCGCGCCTTCTCACTCGTGATGAAAAAAGCGCTACCATAACCGCGCACAGGCAGCACTCGGGAAGGGCGTGCAATGAACATCATCGTGGTCGGATGCGGACGCGTGGGCAGCCATCTCGCGCTGCTACTCTCCGAAGACGGGCACAACGTCTCGGTCATCGACCGCTCGGCAGAGGCCTTTCGCGGCCTCGGGCGCGACTTCAACGGCTGCACAATCAAGGGGCTGGGCTACGACACCGACGTGCTCGAAGAGGCCGGCGTCGAAGAGGCCGACGTTTTGGCCGCCGTCACCAGCAACGACAACAGCAACCTCATGACGGCCGAGGTGGCGCGCAGGCTCTTCGGCGTCGAGCACGTCATCACGCGCCTCTACGAGTACCGCCGCGAGGACACCTACATGAAGCTCGGCATCGACTACGCATGCGGCACCACGCTCGTGGCCGAGGAGATATTCTCGAAAATCCAATCCGGCCACGGCAGCCACATCGACACTTTTGGCAACTTCGAGCTGATCCGCTTTGCGCTGGCCCTGCCCCCGGATGAAGACGAGGTGGCATGCGGCGCCCTCGAACGCGAGTTCGGCGCGCGCATCGTGGCCTACGACCGCGACGGCGCGTCCATGATGCCTTCCCGCGAGTCCGAGCTGCGCGACGGCGACATAGTGCTTGCCTGCGTGCCGCGCGAGAGCTTCGCCGATTTCGCCCGCTACATGAGAGGTTGATGCGCCATGCTCATCGTCACAAGCGGAGGGTCCACCACCGCCGAGTTCCTCATCTCGATGATGCTCGACCAAAACCACCGCATCGTCGTCATCGAGGAAGACCACGAGGTCGTCGAGCACCTGTCCGAGGTCTTGCCGCCCGAGGTCATGATTGTAGAAGGCGACGGCTGCGATTCGGCGGTCCAGCTGGACGCGGGCGTGGACGAGGCCGATTTGTTCGTGGCGCTGATGGGCCACGACGACAAGAATCTCGTCGCATGCGAGCTGGCCATGACCGGCTTCGACGTGCCGCGCTGCATCGCCAGCGTGAACAGCCCGAAGAACTTGCGCATCTTCAAGGCCATCGGCATCGAGCCGGTGTCGTCGACCGAGATTATCGCGCGCATGGTCGAAGAAGAGGCCACAACGCGCGACATGCGCATGGTGTTCGGGCTGCGCGAAGGCGACATCGTCATGGTCGAGATACGCCTGCCCGAGCGGATGAAGCACCGCGACGGGGCAGTGGTCAAACAGCTGGGGTTGGACCGCAACGTGCAACTCATCGCCGTCATCCGCGACGGGGATTTCGTGATGATAGACGGCAAGACGCGGCTCATGCCGGGCGAGAAGGTCATCGCTGCGGTGAAAAGCTCGGCCGAAAAGGAGTTCCGCGAGCTGGTGCGCAAGCTCTAGCGGCCGCAGCAGGCGCTCAAACAAAACAGGGCTGCACCGCAGGCTGCACCGCAGGCAAGGCGCGGACGGAGCCGGCAGGCGCCTTTTTCATCGCGACCGTGCGCACCGCGGCGGGTGTGCTAGAATCCCTCGCGTGCATGCGGGTGTTGCCAAGTGGTAAGGCCCCAGCTTCCCAAGCTGGTATTCGCGGGTTCGAGTCCCGTCACCCGCTCCATCTTGCACCTGCAGGGCGGCTTTTCACCACGCGCGAAAGCCGCCCTTTCTCGGAGGCTTCATGAGTTTATGTAGGTAGGGGTTACGTCTCTGCCCTCCCCACAAGCATCAGCTTGAAGTCTGAGCACCTAAGCATTTCCTCATCGCCCGTCCTTCAAGCGGAAACGACGGTCCCTTGTGGTGCCCTCGGCGATAACGGTTCCGCTGTCGACCATCTCGGACAGGAGCTTACTCGTCCACGACCTCTTCAAGCCCACGGCCTCCGCGATCTCGCCACGGCTAGACGCCCCGTGCGCGGCGAGATAATCGACGATTGTCGCCCTTCGCGCCTCGATGCCCCCCGTTTTGTCCGCTGCATTCGTCCAGTCGTTTTGTCCACTGGACGAATTACTGGACGAATCGCGCAGCGGCAGGGTCAGCGTCGTGCGATCGGGGTCGTGCTCGATTGCGTATTCGGGCTCACCGTATCCTGCCCACTCCCAGCCGTTGAAGATCTTGTCCATCCCGCTGCCCGCGCGCTCGCCCACGTCGATCATCGAGAACATGCGCAGCAGGGTCTCGTTGCGGGGATCCGAGCTGCCCGGCTTCTTTGCTTCCTCTATAGGCATGCGGAAGTCGCCAGGGTTGGCGATGGTGAAGGCGTCCTCTCGCCACACGCACACCACGCCACGCCTCTCTTGGTGGCTGGCGTTGGTCAGGCAGTTCGCGAGTGCTTCGCGCAGCGCCGCGTGGTCGGGCGTGTCGTCCACACGGCTGCCGTCCACCAGCTTGAAGGGAACCTTCAGAGCCGCCTTCATCTTGTTGTACACGCGGAAATAGAAGTCGTACACGTTGCCGGTCCAGTCGCCCGACATGCTAGTGAGGCGGTCTTCCCAGCGCTCGTTACCGCCGGTCTCCTGTCGGTAGTCTAGGAAGTAGTGCGGAAACTCCTGCCTGATGAAGCGCTCTTCGCCGAACATGAGCAGGCCTGCACAGGTCGGCTTGACCTGCCCGTCCTCGTCCACGGCAGTGGCACCGATGGCCGCGAGGAATGCCGAATCATCCATCTCGCCCCATACGTGGTTCTCGTTCTTCGAGTCGAAGCGGCGGCGGTATTTGGTGATGGTGTCGCGGTCGAGCTCTTCCACCTTCGCCGTCCTAGCAACCTCGGCGTCTCGGCTCTGCGTGGAGGATTCGCGGATCAGCGCGAACACCTCTTCCTCGCTGCACTGGTGGTCGCCCGTGTGCGTGCGTCGGAAAGTCTTGCCCAGCAGGTCCTTATCCAGATATACGGGGCGCATGTGCCGGTCTACGCGCGGAACTTCGATGACGATGATGTCTTTGCCCTCGATGGTTTCTATGCGCGCGCATTTGTCGGTAAGGAACCTCGCGCTCAGCTTGTCCTTGCTATTCGCCGCGCTCCAGAAGTCGTCGAGAACCTTACTCGCCCTGGGAATCCCCACGGCTTCAAGCTTCTTTTCTGGACCGACCTCGATGACGCCGAGTAGGATCACACCGCCCGCCTCGTTGGCGAACGCCGAAACGGTCTCCCACATGTTCTTCGGAAGTTCGCCCAAGCCGTCGCGCCCCAGAGCTTTCTTCGCTTCGAGCCTGTTGTTCTCCCTGTATTTCTCGAACTCGTTAAGTTCCAACTTCGCATCCTTCGGTCATCGTCAATCGTAAGCAACCATTCTACTGGCGCTGCACATTCAGGTATCAAAAGCCCCGCCAATAACAAAACCAGTCGTGCTCATTTTATGATGAAGGTGAAGCGGATAGAGAAAAATCCCAACCCGCGCAGATACTCTCAAGCATGCTCCAGTACCCAGTCCTGAGACTTAACCCAAAGAGAAAACCGAAGGAAAACCGCCAGACCGCAGGAAAGCCGGCCCCAATTGTTCCGTGTCCTCGTTTCAATTCTTCAGCGAGTTGATGGGCGCAGGGAAGCGGACGACGCGGTGCGCGAACATCATGTTCGCGCACGCATTCACGGCCATGACGCGTTTCGGCTACGCGTCGCCGCGTCCGTCCGCATCGGTAGTAGAGGCGGCGTCGCCTAAAAGCCCGCCGAAGCGTCCGGCCGGCTTTTGGACCCCGGCCAGACGCCTATGCCCCAGGGCTACTTCTTCTCGGTGAAGTAGCCCGGGGTAGTGGCGGAATCGATGCGGGCGTATGTCTTGTCGAGGTTATACCCGTCCCAGCATGTTCCAGCGCCGCCCTGAAGGACGGAGCAGATCGCAAACATCTGGTCAGAACTCGTTATGTTCGTGTTGTCGAACGCGGAACTCGCGTAGATTGTCGTCAGCTCAGAGCAGCCATAGAACATCTGGTAAGTGTCGGTCAAACTGCCCGTGCTGAAGGAGGAGATATCTATCGTCTCCAGGCTTTCGCAAGAAGCAAACATCTCGCTCATGCTGGTGGCCTTATCGGTGTCGAAACCAGTCAGGTCGAGAGTCGTCAACGCATAGCACGTGTCAAACATCCGACTGAAATCCGTGACGTTGCCAGTATCCCATTTGTCGAGAGTTACGCTTGCCAGCCCTTCGCAGTACACGAACGTTCCCTTCATTTGCGTCACCTTGCTCGTGTCGAAGCCTGACAGATCCAGCGACGTCACCGCTAGGCAGTTAAAGAACATCTCATTCATGTTCGTCGTCTTGCTGGTATCGAAGTTGCCGAAGTTTATCGAGGTCAACGTGCTCGAAATTGCTTCTTCTAGACAGCCGTCCCATGCCTTGAACATCTCGCTGCAGTCTTGCGGCGCGTAGATGGTGCCCGTGGACTCGGAGGCATCTGTCGACGCGATGTAGATGGTCTTGCTGCTCGAGTCCCAGTAGCAGCCGAGCTCGTCGGAGCCATCCGCCTGGACGCGCGTGTCCTGCAGCGCCGCCGTGGCGGGAACCTCGCTGCCATGGACGAAGCTGAGCGTGGTCACGCCTTTGCTCCCTAGGGCGCTCACCGCCGTCCACATCTTGGCCTTGTCCAAGTTCAAGTCGTAGGTGGGAACCTCGCCCTGCATCGCGCAGGTGAGGGCCACGCCGCGCTTCACGGAAGCAAGGTTGTGGTCGAGG
>CAVECB010000015.1:25152-43748 GCA_963614215.1 Ruthenibacterium lactatiformans | reverse complement strand
CGCCATCATAGCAAAAACTTGCAGGTGTTTCCTGAAAAACCGCACGTCCGCCGCGGTGCGCCGGGGCAGGAGCCCGGCAGGTTCAAAAATCTCTCGAAATCTCGAATAGACGCGGGCGAAATGTCCTACAATGCGGCGCGCCAATACTTGCACATTGCTAGTAGCATGTGTACGCAAGTATTAGTCTATGCCGTATTTTGGAAACGCAGACGTGCGGAAAGGAGGGCTGATTTCGCCGCTTCATGCGGCGACGTTTCCGCCGGCTTTTCGACGGGCACTGCCTGTCTTCGGCACATACGGCACCCCCAACGAGAGTTTTTGAAAGAGAGGATTTGTTTTGAGCGAAGAGAAAACTTCGGTGCAGGATGTGAAGGGCGGGGCGTGCTGTGGCCTCGACTGCGCCAAGCACAACACGGCCGGCCAAAAGACGCTGCGCGCCGTGCTGGGCGAGATTATCGGCACCTTCATGATGTGCTTTTTCGGCATCGGTGCCGTCGCCAACGCGACCCTGGGAGTCTCTGGCGCATTCGGCGGCCCGTTTCAGGTGGGCATGGTGTGGGGCGTGACCATCGCCATCGCCATCTACGTGACCCGCAACCTTTCCTGCGCGCACTTCAACCCGGCGGTCACCTTCGCCATGTGCATCTCCAAGCGCATGGAGTGGAAAGAGTTCCCCGTCTACGTCATAGCCCAGTTCATCGGCGCCATCATCGCCGGCCTTCTTTTGTGGGCGCTGTTCGGCGAGTCTTGCCTTGCTGCGGGCAGCTCCGTCGACTGGTCGTCCATCTGGGCTGAGCGCTATCCCAACGGCGTGGAAATCGCCCCGGCCTTCGTCGGCGCGCTCGCCGAGGGCGTCGGCGTCTTCGTGCTGGTCTTCGTCATCTTCTCCATGACAGAAGACAGCAACCTCGGCCGCCCCGACAACAACCTCTTCCCGCTGTTCATCGGCCTCACCGTCACCATCATCATCTGCGTGGTGGGCCCCATCACCGACGCTGGCTTGAACCCCGCCCGCGACATGGGTCCGCGCATCGTCGCCGCAATCTTTGGCATGCAAGACGTGATGAGCGGCGACGCCCTGGCCACCCTCTGCGTCTACGTGGTGGGTCCTCTGGTCGGCGCAGGCCTGGCCGCCTTCTTCTGGACCGCTCTCATCGAGCGTCACCAGCACTGCGGCAACTGCGACTACTACAAGGCCGACTAGCAGCTGTTTCATCCAACGGCGCGGCGCGCGTTGAAGCGGCGTGCCGCACGACAAGAAAGGATTTCACATGAGCGACATTCGCGAACAGGTGAAAGATTACTACGAGTCGCTGCAGTCCAGCGGCGACCTGAAGACCGATGTGTGCAAGTGCTCGGGTGCCCCCAAGGACATCCAGGCGATCATCGACGAGCTGCCCGCCGAGATCTGCGACAAGTTCTACGGCTGCGGCTCCCCCATCCCGCCCATGCTCGAAGGCTGCACCGTCCTCGACCTGGGCTGCGGCACGGGCCGCGACGTCTTTGTGTGCTCCAAGCTCGTGGGCGAGCACGGCAAGGTCATCGGCGTGGACATGAGCGAAGAGCAGCTGGCCGTCGGCGAGAAGCACAAAGACGAGGTCGCGCAGAAGTTCGGCTACGCTGCCTCCAACGTCGAGTTCAAGAAGGGCTACATCGAAGACCTCGCGTCGCTGGGCATCGAAGACGATAGCATCGACGTCGTCATCTCGAACTGCGTCATCAACCTCTCGCCGTTCAAGGAAGAGGTCTTCAAGGAGATCTGGCGCGTGCTGAAATACGGCGGCGAGCTGTACTTCTCCGACGTCTTCGCCGACAGGCGCATGCCCGAGGATTTGGCAAAAGACCCGGTGCTGCGCGGCGAGTGCATCTCGGGCGCCATGTACATCGAGGACTTCCGCCGTCTCATGCGCAAGGTGGGCTGGGAGGACTTCCGCTACATGAGCACCCGCAAGTCCTCCATCAGCAACGAGGAGATTGCGGCCAAGGTCGAGGACTTCACCTTCTTCTCCCGCACGGTGCGCGCGTTCAAGATTCCGGACAAGATCGAGGACCTGTGCGAGCAGTACAACCAGGTGGCGACCTACCAGGGCACCATCGAGGGGATGAACCAGTTCTTCGACCTCGACGACCACCATCGCTTCTTCACCGACCAGCCGCTTGACGTGTGCGGCAACAGCTGCGCCATGGTCGAGGACACGCGCTACGGCAAGGCGTTCAAGATCGAGGGCAACAGGGACGTGCACTACGGCCCGTTCCCGGGCTGCGGCAACGTGCCCTACTCCTGCGACGACGAGGACGAGGGCGGTTGCTGCAGCGGCGGTTGCTGCTGCTAGAAGGTGCGGCGATGCGCGGGGCGCCTGCCTAGGATTCTGGCTGTATCAAGGTTCGGATTTCCAAAGCTTGCGCCGCCGAGCAGAATCGGACGGCCAAAAAATCAGGCTGCCGACAAGGTCGGGCGGCCGGCAAGGTCGGGCGGCCACGCGCTTTCGCGGAATGCGGCTTCGGGCGAAAACCCGAGGCCGCATCTTTTTTCTGCCCCCGTTTTAGTTCTTCAACGAGTTGATGGGCGCGGGGAAGCGGCCGCCGCGATGCGCGAACACCGTGCCCGCATGCGCGTTCACGGGCATGACGGGCGCGTCGCCCAAAAGCCCGCCGAAGTGCAGCATGTCGCCTTCCTTCTTGCCCGCCGCCGGGATGACGCGCACGGCTGTGGTCTTGTTGTTGATCAGCCCGATGGCCGCCTCGTCGGCGATGATGCCCGCGATGGTCTCGACACTCGTGTCGCCGGGGATGGCGATCATGTCCAGCCCCACCGAGCACACGCAGGTCATGGCCTCGAGCTTTTCAAGCGACAGCGCGCCGTCTTGGGCCGCGCGAATCATGCCGGCGTCCTCGGACACGGGGATGAAGGCGCCGGACAGCCCGCCCACGCTGGAGCTGGCCATGACGCCGCCCTTCTTCACCGCGTCGTTGAGCAGCGCGAGTGCCGCCGTCGTGCCCGGTCCTCCCACCTGCCCCACGCCGATGGTCTCCAAGATGTCGGCCACAGAATCGCCGCGCGCGGGCGTGGGCGCGAGACTCAAATCGAGTATGCCCTTCTGGTAGCCCAGGCGAGCTGCCGCCTCGCGGGCCACGAGCTCGCCGGCGCGCGTGATCTTGAAGGTCGTGGCCTTGATGGCCTCGGCGATCTCGGTCATCGAGGCATCCTCGGGCATGTCGGCCAGCACCGCGTGCACGACGCCCGGCCCAGACACGCCCACGTTGATCACCTCGTCGGCCTCGCCGCTGCCGTGCATGGCACCGGCCATGAAAGGGTTGTCCTCGACCATGTTGCAGAAGACCACGAGCTTCGCGCAGCCCATGGACTGGTTGGCGGCAGTGGCCTCGGCGGTCTCCTTCACTACCTCAGCCATGCGCAACACGGCGTCCATATTGATGCCGGCGCGCGTGGACCCGACGTTGACGCTGGAACACACGGCCTCCGTGGCGGCCAGCGCGTGCGGGATGCTGTCGATGAGCCGGCGGTCGGCGTCCGAGGCGCCCTTTTGCACGAGCGCGGAAAATCCACCGACGAAATTCACCCCCACCTCGCGGGCGGCGCGGTCGAGCGCGACGGCGATGGGCGTGAGGTCGTCTGCCTTTGTCGCACCGCAAATCTCGGCGATGGGCGTGACGGCGATGCGCTTGTGGATGATGGGTATGCCGAACTCGCGTTCCAACTGCTCGGCGCAGGGCACGAGCCCTTCGGCGGCGCTGGTCAGGCGGTCGTAGACGCGACGAGCCATTTCGTCGACGTCCTCGTGAACGCAGGCGCGCAGGTTCAGCCCGAGCGTGATAGTGCGTATGTCCAGATGCTGCTGCGTGACCATCTCGATGGTCTCGACGACGTGCCTCGGCTCGACTGCCATGCTGTTTCCTCTCGTGTGTCGCGACGCGTTTTTGCAGGTGAACGGGGGGACCGTTGCCTGCATCCGCGCTCCTTCACGCTGCCGCGCCGCATTTTTTGGTGGGGACAAAAAACGGAGCCGCCCCTCTTCCCATGCGCCGGGTCTGTCGCTTCAGGCGCCTTCTTTGCCGCTCCACAGTGTAGCGAAACAGGCAGCAAGCTTGCGCACGGGTTCTAGGTCCTCATCGCCGGCGCAGGGCACGAGCCCCCATTCCTCGCTTGTGGCAAAGTAGCCCGCGACATCTGCAGCGGTGCCGACAGCGCCGTCTGCGAACGTGGCGCCGGCGCCCCCTTCGCCCGCCTCTTCGGCGGCAAACCCCAAGGTCTTTGCAAGGTCGGCAGCGAAACGGTCGATGGCGCTTTCCGCCGCGTCGTCGTCAACCGCGTCCGCACCGGCTGCTTTATCATGCGCGCCGTCGGCTGCAGATGCGCCCAAGCGCCGCACATGCCCGTCGGCCGTCACGACCCAGGGGTGCAGACCTGCGGAAAGAGCGCCGTTCAGCATGTCGCGGGTGAAGACGGGCGACTCGCCCAAAGCGTCCACGCGCACGTCCACGCTGCCCTCGCCTGCCGGGTCCACGTCCACGACGATGACGCCGTCTGGACGCTCGCGCAGACGATTGGCCGCTTCCCACTCCACGCGCTCGCGAATCCACGCGCACATGGCCGGCCCCACGCAGCGCTCGGCCAGGTTGCGCATGCGCCGGTTCAACAGCTGCACCTGCCCGCCTCGATAGCCCCAGCGCACGACAAGGCGCGTCTTCGGCATGTTCTGCGCGCGCCACTCAGCCTCGGACAGCTGCGGCAGCCTGCCGGCGCCGTTTGCTGTCCCGCCATCGCCCGCGCCCGTCGCAGCTCCGCCGCCCACGACGTTGCGCGGCATGGGTGCTTCCTCGCGTGCGGCGCGCATCTCCCCGGCGCCTTTTTCCGCGTTCACCATCTGCGTTTTTTCCGACATGCCGCCTCCCGCGCGCCTAGTGCCGGAAATGTCGCGCGCCCGTGAACACCATAGGGATACCCGCCGCGTCGGCGCACTCGATGGACAGCTCGTCGCGTATGGAGCCGCCCGGCTGGATGAGCGCCGTGCAGCCCGCGTCGCGCACGACCTCTAGCGTGTCCGGGAAGGGCAGGAAGGCGTCGCTTCCCACCACCGCGCCGCGCGCCTTTTCGCCGGCCTGTTCGACGGCGATGCGTGCCGAGTTCACGCGGTTGGGCTGGCCGCCGCCGATGCCCACCGTGGCATGGTCGCGCGTCAAGACGACGGCGTTGCTCTTCACGCACTTGGCCACCTTCCAGGCAAAGAGCAGTTCGGAGAGCTGCGCGTCGCTCGGGGCGGTCTTGGTCGGCACGGTGAATCCGGCCACGTCTTCGGCCACGGCGTCCGTATCCTGCACGACAACGCCGCCTTCCACCGTGCGCAAATCGCGCGTGCCGCCCGCGGGATTCACCCCGCCGGTCTTGAGGATACGCGCGTTTTTCTTCTGCGCCAGCACCTCGAGGGCGCCCGGCTCGTAGTCCGGCGCGATGACGACCTCGATGAACTGTTTGTTCTCCTCGACGATGCGCCGCGCCGTGGCCTCTTCCACCTTCGTGTTGAAGGCCATGACCCCGCCAAAGGCGCTCACGCTGTCGCACTCGAAGGCGCGCTGGTAGGCATCCGCTTGCGCGTCGGCCTGCGCGATGCCGCACGGAGTCAGGTGCTTGACGATGACGCAGGTGGGGCGCTCGGTACCGAACTCACGCACGCTGGCCCAGGCCGCGTCCGTGTCGAGGTAGTTGTTGTAGCTCAGCTCTTTTTCGCCTTGGACCTGCACGGCGTTTGCCAAGGTGAAGGCGTTGCCACCCGGCTCGGCATCCGGAGCGCACAGTTTGTAGAAGGCCGCCCGCTGGTGCGGATTCTCGCCGTAGCGCAGGTCGGCAGCCTTTTCCAACACGACCAGCTCGTCTTGGGGGAAGGCCTCGGCGCCGTCCGCCGCATCTGCCGCGTCTGCGCCGCCTTCTTCACCCGCCGCGCCGTCTGCGAGCTGTCCGGCCAGCCAGCCGGCGATGGCCCCGTCGTAGGTGCTCGTTTTCTCGAACACCGACAGAGCAAGGCGCTGGCGCGTGGGCAGCGTCGTCGCCCCGTCGTGGGCGCGCATCTCGGCCAGCACCGCGTCGTAGTCGGCCGGGTCTGCGACCACCGTGACGAAAGCGTGGTTTTTCGCCGCGCTGCGCAACATGGACGGCCCGCCGATGTCGATATGCTCAACCGCGTCGGCGTAGTCCACGTCCGGCTTGGCCACCGTCTCCTCGAAGGCGTAGAGGTTCACCACCACCATGTCGATGGGCTGGATGCCGTTGGCGCGCGCGTCGTCCATGTGGCGCTCGTCGTCGCGGCGCGCAAGCAGGCCGCCGTGCACCTTCGGGTGCAGGGTCTTCACCCGCCCGTCCATAATCTCGGGAAAGCCGGTGAAGTCCTCGATGGGCGTGACGGGCACGCCCGCCTCCACCAGCGCCTTTGCCGTGCCGCCCGTGCTGACGACCTCGACGCCGAACTCGTCTGCCAGCGCGCGACAAAACTCCGCGACGCCCGTCTTGTCCGTAACCGACACAATCGCGCGCCGTATCTTCTGCTCTGCCATGTGCGCCGCCTTCTTTGTCAAAACCTGCCTGCCATGCCTTTCGGGCGCCGTGTTAGACGTTGTCGATCACGTCGAGCACGAGCTCGGTCACGCCGTCGAGCTGTTCTTCGTCCACGATGTCGACGGTGTCGGTCGTCCAGCGCCAGCCCACGGGCGCGACCTCGTCGACGCCCATGAGGGTGATGGCACGCATGCCCGCCACCAGCGCAGGCGTCGCGTCCGTGTCGCGCCACTCCATCTTCTGGGCGCGCGCCTCGTGGCCGAGCACGCTTTGCGCGGCCTGGCGCACGAGCGTCTGGAGGCGGCGGTCGGAGCGGTGCACGCTGCCCTCGCCTTCGGTGGACAGATAGCGCACGTCGCCCGCGCCGACGCCCTCCAAATTGACGATGAGCGCGCCGCGCAGCTCGCCTGCGTGCAGCTCGAGGAAGTTCTTCATGCCGTGGTTGCCGGCCGCCGACGCGCCCAGCGCGACGAACCAGACTTCCTTGTCCACCGTGTCGTTGACCGTCATCTGAATGACGGACTCGCGGATCTCGGCCGCGCGTTTTTTCGCCGCGCTGATGGCCGCCGCGCCGACGCTGTTTGACACAGGAGCGCTCGCTCCGCCCAGCTCGGCAATCTCGTCGAAACCGAGGTCGTCGTCGCTGAAGTAGGCGCCGCCCTTCCACTCGTCGTCGTTGCCCCAGCCGTCGTCGCCGCCGCCAAAGAGCTCGTCGTCGTCTCTGTTCTTCTTCTTGCGGCGCTTGCCGATGCGCCCGAATATGCTCGTCACGCCGTCCACCGCGTTGTGGAAGCGCGAATCCTCGATGGTGAAGTCGGCGGCGTCGTTTTGCGGGGCGAACAAATCGTCTGCCGCATCATCGCCGCCCGCGGAAGACGCAGCGCGGTGCTCGCCGCCGAACGCGTCAGACGGGCGGGCGAAATCGCTCTCGTCGATGCTTTCCGCGCCGACCTTGATTGCGGGAAACGACCCCGTGAGCGTGGGGAAACTCGTGCGCGAAGCCGCGCCGAGCGCATCGTCTGCAGCAGCTCCCACCACGGGCAGGCGACCGGACAGTGCGGGCGGCAGCGATTGCTCGAAGCCCTCGTCCTCGCGCTCGACAGGACCGCCCTGCGGCGTGTCCTCGTAGCTGGAATCGACCGCCGCGGCCTGGCGCGACCGAGACAGCGCGGCCGCCTGGCGCTCGTCGTCTTTGGGCGCGGTCGTGGGGATGAAACTCTCGTCGACCTTGCGGCGCGAGGGCTTGCGTTTGTCGGCCTGCGAGCGCAGCTGGCGCTTGGGCTTCGACGACATCTCCTGGCGCGCGCTGCGCCCCTTGGGCTGGCGCTCGTCGCCTGTCTGCGAGGAAGAACCGATGCTGGGGATGAGCGAGGATAGCCCCTTGAAGAGGCTCTCGCGGCTATCGTCGGCGTCGATGTCGGCGTCGACGTCGTCAACGTCGGCAGCCTCGACGTCCGCAGCGTCCTCGTCGGCTTCTTCGCTCTCGGCCTCGGCCGGTGCCTCGTCGGCGGCCGGTGCCTCGCCATCGGCAGGCGCCGCACCGTCGTCTACCGCATCGGCATCGTCTGCGCCCGGCTTTTCTTGCGCCGCCGGCCGCTCGACATCGTCTCCGTCGGCCTCGTCGTGCGCCGCCGCGCCCTCGTGCGCGTCGTCGCCACCGGCCTTCGCAGGCGTCTCGGGCGTTTCATGCTCCTCGGCCTTTTTCGCAGCCTTGTCCGCATCGGCCGTCGTCGCCGCCTTCTCCGCGGCAGCGCCCTTGTCCTCGTCGGCGTCGGAAATGTCGAGGTCGTCATCGTCGTCGAGCGCCTCGTCTGCCGCGTCGTCGCCACCCATCAGCGTCTTTGCGGATATGACCATGGTCTTGTCGGCGGGAGAGACCTCTTCAGCCGCAGCGTCTATCGCCTCTTCCTCGACAGCCTCGTCTTGCGCGGCATCCATGAGGCTCGACACGTCTATCGCCTGCGTCGCATCTGCCGGCACCTCCGCCTTGACGGATGCCTCGTCCTTGTCTGCACCTTCGTCTGCGGCTGCAGCTGCGGCGGGCGCCTCCTCGGCGTCGTGCGCCACACCCGCATCTTCGGCAGGCCGCGCATCGTCCGACGCCTTTGCATCCCCGGCGTCCTCTGCCGCATCGGCAGCGTCGTCTTGCTCCGCGTCCGCATCGACCAACTTCATCTGCGTGGTCTTGCCCGCCGCATCGACCTCGCCGGCATCTGCCGTCTGCACGCCGGCTGCCTGAGGCTCGGCTGCCACAGGTGCAGGAGCGGCCGCATCAACTGCCTGCGCGGGTGCAGGCGCGGCAGCGGCAGCGGGCTGTTCTGCAGCACCAGACACCTGGGCGGCGGCACCAGCAACCTCGTCTGCCTGAGCCGCCGCGACGAATTGCGCCACCTGCTGCTCGGCCTGCGCCGTCGCGTCGTCTTCTTCAACCTCGTCTGCCGTGGGCACATCGGCAAAGCGAGAACGCACGCGCTCGCGCTCTGCCGCCTCGTCCACAAAGGCATCCTCGCCTTCCGCCGCGAGGTCCTTGGCCGCCTTCTTCTTGCCGGCCGTGTACCACGAAGGCAAGTTCGACTTCTTCTTGGGGGCGGCAGACGAAGACGCCTGCCCCGCGTTCTTGCGCGCCTGGGCGCGTGCCGCCCGCTCCGCAAAGGAAGGTGCGGTGGCTTGCGTGGCCACCTCGCCCGCCTGTCCGGATGCCTCGGCCGCAACCTGCGCATCGGCCTGCGCGCCACCAGACGCAGCGCCAGACGCAGCGCTCGCGCCACCATCGGCCTGCGCTCCGCCGGCCATTACGACGGTCTGTCCGGGGTCGGCGCCGGCAAGCGCGGCGTTGGCACCTGTCGCCTGCGTGCCGTCCGCATACTCGAGCGTCGCCCCTTCCGGCACGACGCCTGCGGCATACGCCTCTTCCGGCGTGTGCACAGACATGGGCTCCATTGCGGGAGCCGCGCCGAAGGGATTGCCGTTTGCCGCCGCATCGCCGGCCCCCCCGGCATCTGCCACGGCCGCGCCATCTTCATCGGCACCCTCGCCTGTCTCCTGCTTTTTCGCCTCGCGGCGCGCGCGCTCCGCCGGGTCGAGCAGGCCACGCGCGGCTGCCAGCATGACGGCCAGGCCAGTCGCGTTGTCGTTGGCGCCCGACGCAAAGGGCATGAAACGGTGCGTGATGATGTCAACCGCGTTCAAAAGCACGAGCAGGCAACCGATGACGCCAATGACCCACAGCACCGTGTTCACCACGGGCGGCCAGGGCAGCGGCAGCACGCGCAGCAGCGCAATCAACACGAGCGCGGGCATGGTCCAGTTGACGATCTTTTTCAGCAAGGGCACGTGCTTGACGACGCTCGGCGACGCGGACAGCTGGGCGCGTGTCGTGTCGATGTGCGCGACCAAGACGATGCGGCGGCGGCGCTTCTCGCGCGAGGCGCTTTCGGGCAGGTAGCGCGCGACGACATTTTGCGAGATGCCGTTCGTGCGCATGCGCCCAAGCAGGGAGTGCCCGCTGTGCTCGCTGTAGTAGAGAAACCAGCCGACCGCCGTGAGGATGAGGCCGAACACGAGCAGCGTCGTACTCATCGTGGTGAAGATGGCAGCAAGCCCCGAGACGACGATGCCGACGATGGAGACGATGAAGGCGACCGTGTAGGGCCACTGCGTGCCCGTGGGCGTGGCGAACTCGTCGATGTCCACGTCGAGCCCGAGGTCGATGAGCTCTTGCGCGACGTATTGCGCAGCTTGGTTCTCCTCTTCCGTGCTGACGGGGCGCGGGCCGATGCGGTCGACGAGCACCTGCACGTGTTCCATAGCTGTAGCCATGCCGAACATACCTCCAGATAGCGAGTCTAAACTGGCTTATTTTATCCTAATGTCATGCCATCGTGTGGACATGGCGTGAACAAGCCGGGTGAAAGCGGGCGTGGGTGGCAGCGGCAGGTGGCAGAGCATGTGGATGGTGAAGGGGTCTGGCCGGTACAAGCGGGCGCAGGCCCCACAGCGAAAGCGAGCGCCGGTGCCGGCGAAAAAGCAAAAGGGCCGCCCGGCGCGGACGACCCTCGAAAATACATGGTGCCGTCGCAGAGACTCGAACTCTGGACCCCCGCTTTACGAGAGCGGTGCTCTACCAGCTGAGCTACAACGGCACAAAACGCATCCGCGGGCAACGAACGAAAGCCGAAAGCCGCGCGGCGCGAAGACAGAGTATAGCGGATTGCGCGGCCCGTGCGTAGATAAAACTTCACGGCCGCGCCCACACGCTCGTCCACACGCGCCCGTGCGTGCAGGCACTGCGTAAACTGCGCTAGTTCGCGACGATGTTCACCACGTTGCCGGCGACGATGGTCTTGCGCACGGTCTTGCCCGCAAGGCGCGACTCCACCGCCGCAAGCGCCGCCGCGACAACCTCTTCTTCGCTCGCGTCGACAGGCGTCTCGATGTGCGCGCGCGGTTTGCCACCCACGATGACGGCGCGCTCGACCACATCGGCCACGAGCGCGCTCTCGTCGAAGGTCGGCCACGCCTGGTCGTAGACGCTGCCCTCCTCGCCTAGCGCCTCGTGCCACAGCTCCTCGGCCCAATGCGGCGCGTACGGCGCGAGCAAAAGCACCTGCACGCGCGCCACCCGCTTGGATAGCTCCACGTCGCGCTGCGTGGCCGGCAGCTTCAAATAGTCGCCCACTGCGTTGGCAAGTTCCATGTGCGCCGAGATGGCCGTATTGAAGTTGAAGCGCTCGATGTCGGCGCTGGCTTTCTTGATGCTCGCGTGCATCTGGCGCACGAGCGCCTTGACGGCCGGGGCCTCGCCAGAAGCCTCACCGGAAGCGCCGCCGGCACCTTCGCCCGCGCCCGCACCTTCACCCGCGCCCGCGTCCTCGCACAGCTGCCACACCTGCCCCCACACGCGCTGCAGGTAGCGCGCCATGCCGGCCAGGCCGTCCTCGTTCCACAACAGGTCTTTGTCGGGCGGCGCCATGAACATGATGCAGGCGCGCACCGCATCGATCCCGTAGCGCGCGCGCACGTCCTCGGGCGCCACGACGTTGCCCTTCGACTTGCTCATCACCTCGCCGTGCTCGTCTTTGACCATGCCCTGCGTGAGCAGGTTGGTGAACGGCTCGTCGAAATCCACGAGCCCCAAATCGCGGGCGACGCGCGTCCAGAAACGCGAATACAGCAGGTGCAAGATGGCATGCTCGATGCCGCCGATATACTGGTCCACCGGCATGAAGCGCCCGGCGGCCTCCTTGGAAAACGGCAGCGTGTCGTTTTTCGGGTCGGTATAGCGCAGGAAGTACCAGCTCGAGCAGGTGAAGGTGTCCATAGTGTCGGTCTCGCGGTGCGCAGGCCCTCCACACTTCGGGCAGCGGCACTCGTAGAATTCGGGCACATCGCGCAGGGTCTGGCCGTCGGCGATGCGCAGGTCGCGCGGCAGCTCGACGGGCAGGTTCTCCTCGGCCTCGGGCACGATGCCGCACGTGTCGCAATAGACCATGGGGATGGGGTTGCCCCAGTAGCGCTGGCGCGAGACAAGCCAGTCGCGCAGACGGAAATTGACCGTGGCCTCGCCGCAGCCGCGCTCTTCAAGCCACGCCGTGACGGCCGCCGCGCCCTCGCTGCCCTTGCCGCCGCGCATGCCGGTGAACTGCCCGGACTGCACCATGACGCCCGGCTCGTCGCAGGCCGCGTCCCAGTCCACGTCCTCGACGACGCGCCCCTCTTCACCCGCCAGACGCTCGAGCAGCGGGTCGCCCTCGGCCACGACCACGGGCACGATGGGCAGGCCGTACTTGCGCGCGAATTCGAAATCGCGCTGGTCGCCTGCGGGCACGGCCATGACGGCGCCGGTACCGTAGCCGGTCAGGACGTAGTCGGCCACCCACACGGGCACCTTGTCGCCGTTGACCGGGTTGACCACGTAGCGCCCCGTGAAGGCGCCGTGCTTGTCGCGCGTGCCGCTCGTGCGCTCCACCGCCGTGGCTGCCTCGGCCGCCGCACGCACCTCTTCGCAGCCGGCCGCGTATTCGGTGCCCTCCACGAGGCGCCGCGCCAGCTCGTGCTCGGGGGCCAGCAAAAAGAACGTGCACCCGAACAGCGTGTCCGGCCTCGTGGTAAAGACGGTGATGGTCTCGTCGGTGGGCTGGCCATCAGCGTCGCACAAGGCAAAATCCACGTGCGCGCCCTCGGAGCGGCCAATCCAGTTGGCCTGCATCTGCTTCACCCGCGCAGGCCAGCCCTCCAGCCCATCCAGGCCGTCGAGCAGCTCCTGCGCGTAGTCGGTGATCTTCAGGTACCACTGGTCGAGCTCGCGATGCTCCACCTTGCTGTGGCAACGCCAGCATTCACCCTGCTCGACCTGCTCGTTTGCCAACACCGTCTCGCAGCCGGGGCACCAGTTCACGGGGTTGGACTTGCGGTAGGCCAGCCCGCGTTTGTACATCTGGATGAAAAACCACTGGCCCCAGCGGTAGTACTCAGGGTCTGCCGTGACGACCTTGCGGTCCCAATCGTAGGACAGACCCATCTGCTTGAAGGAGGCCTCCTGCGTCGCGATATTGGCGTATGTCCACTTCGCGGGCTGCGTGTTGTGCTTGATGGCGGCGTTTTCGGCCGGCAGCCCGAAGGCATCCCAGCCGATGGGGTGGAGCACCTGGTAGCCGCGCATGTGCAGGTAGCGCGCATAGACGTCACCGATGGTGTAGTTGCGCACGTGCCCCATGTGCAAATCGCCACTGGGGTAGGGAAACATCTCGAGCACGTACTTGGCCTCGCGCGTGGAGTCGGCGTCCACATGGTAGAGGTCGGCCTCTTCCCAGGCCTTCTGCCACTTGGGCTCGATGTCTTGGGGACGGTACTCGTGCTCGCTCATCGTGTGCTGCTTCCTGTCGCGTCGTGCGTTTTGGCTGGTGAAGGAGATGGCCAAAAGCGCATGCGCCCCTCACCGCATAATCCACGATGATACCGCAACACCCGTGCCGCGCCGCGCGCGCATGCGCCGCACGGCCAAACGGAACCGGACAGGCAGCCCCGTCAGGAAAGGCGAAAGACAGTGGCGCTCATGCGCGCGACCTTCGTTCCTGTGCCGTCGCACACATCCACGGTGAAAAACGCGAGCTTGCGCCCCATCTTCTCCGGGCGCGCGCACGCAACGAGGTGCGCGTCTTTTGCCATGTGCATGAAGTCGATCGAGTGGTTTACCGAGCAGGAATCCGGCTGGTCGGTGTTGCAGGCCACGGCGAGCGCGAAATCCGCCAGCGAAAACATCACCCCGCCCATGACCGTGCCCAAGGCGTTGTGGTGGCGCGCGTCGACGTCCATGCTGACGCGTGCCTCGTGCGTCTCGAAATCGTAGGAATCGATGCGCGCGCCGAGGCACTCCCGCGCGAACTCGTCGCGGGCGTAGTAGGCGCGCAGCTCGTCGATATTGTCGAAATGCATGGGGAAAGCCTCCTGGAAAACGTCCGGTGAACCTACTCGGCATCCGCCAGGGCACGCGCGCCGATGTCGTGGCGGAAAAACATGTCCTCCCACGATATCTTCTCGCACGCGGCATAGGCCCGCCCGCGTGCCTCGGCAAACCCGGGCGCCAGCGCCGTCACGTTCAGCACGCGCCCGCCGTTCGTGAGGACGCGCCCGCCGTCTGCCCGCGTGCCCGCATGGTAGACGCGCACGCCGGCCATGGCCTCGGCCTCTTCGATGCCGGAAATGGAAAGACCCTTCTCGTAGGAGCCGGGATAGCCGCCGCTTGCCAGCACGACCGAGACCGCCGCCTCGTCGCGCCACTGCGGCTCCATGCCGTCCAGCAGGCCGAGGTCCACGGCGCACATGATGTACACGAGGTCGCTTTGCAGGCGGGCGAGCAGCACCTGCGTCTCCGGGTCGCCGAAGCGCACATTGAATTCGAGCAGCTTAGGCCCATCGTTCGTGAGCATGAAACCGCCGTAGAGCACACCGCGGTAGTCGATGCCCTCCTCGACGAGGGCTGCGGCCGCCTGCTGCATGACCTCCTCCATGCGCGCATGGTCGGCCGGCGAGACGCCGGGGACGGGGCTGTAGACGCCCATGCCGCCCGTATTGGGGCCGGCGTCGCCGTCGAAGGCGCGCTTGTGGTCTTGCGCCTCGGGCATGCAAGCGACGTCCGCGCCGCTGACAAACGCAAGCATCGACGCCTCCGGGCCGCTCAGGCACTCCTCTATCACGACCGTGGCGCCCGCGTCGCCAAAGCGCCCGTCGAAGCACTCGCGCACCGCAGTCTGCGCTTCCTCGCAGGTCGCGGCCACCGTCACGCCCTTGCCCGCCGCCAGCCCGTCGGCCTTCACCACGATGGGAGCGGGGTGCTCTTCCAGATAGGCGAGCGCCGCATCGCCGTCGGTAAAGGTGGCATATGCGGCCGTGGGCAGGCCGTGGCGCACCATGAACTGCTTGCTGAAATCCTTGGAGCCTTCGAGACGCGCGCCGGCCGCCCCCGGCCCGAAGCACATGAGGTCCGCCGCACGCACCGCATCAGCAACGCCTGCCACCAACGGCGCTTCAGGCCCTATGACGACCAAGGAGCAGTCGTGCTCGCGCGCACAGGCCACGACCGCCGCGCCGTCGCATATGTCGAGGCCGTCGATGTTGCGCCCCAGCGCGGCCGTGCCCGCGTTGCCGGGAGCGATGAACAGTTCCTCGCACAGGGGGCTGTCCGCCAGCGCGACCGCAATAGCGTGCTCGCGCCCGCCCGAGCCCAACAGCAATATCTTCATCGGTGCCAGGTCCATGAGTCTGTCCTTTCGATGAGAGGTTCCGGCCTCGTGCCTACGCGCCGCGCCCGCACGCATCCGCACGCTCGCGCACAAAACGCGCGTGATTGCAGACGCGCGGCGCCTCGAAAACCATATTTGCCCATCATACCCGCTCGCCGCGCACACGCGGGGCGTGGGCAAGGAAGAAGCGACAGCTGTGGCAGTTCTCCTTGCGCGCGGCAGAGAAGTCCACGTCGGCAGCCTCGAACATCTCCATGCCGCCCGCCCGCTCATACTGCGGCTTGTCGCAGACGGACTTCAGGCACGAGCGCGGGCACAGGCCGGCCGTGTCGTGCGGGCAGTCCTGCATGTCCTGTCCCTCACAACCGCGCGTCTCCCAGCACTTCGCCATATCCGCCTTCACCCGCCCTATCTCGTTTTCGCGCTGCTCACACCCCGAGCGCCGTCATGATGAAATACGCCACGGTCAGCGCGAAGACCACGACGATGAGCGCCCACACGAGCGTCGTCAGCACGCGCCCGTAACGCCGTTTTCCCATGATGCGCGCATCGCCCATAATCTTCACCATGAAGACGAGCAGCACCGGCAAAAGGACGCCGCTGATGAATTGGGCGAGCAGCATGACGCCCATCAGGTCCACGCCCGGCAGCAAAACGACGGCCACGGACGCGACGATGATGCCCGTGTACATGCCCTTGAAAGCCGGCGCGTCGTGCCAGGTGCTATCCACGCCGCGCTCCCAGCCGAAGGCCTCGCACACGGCGCTGGCCGTGACGAGCGGCAAGACGCAGGCGGCCAGAAAACTCGCGGCCACAAGCCCTACGGCAAAGAGCACGCTCGCGTAAGGTCCTGCGATGGGGGCAAGCGCGGCGGCGGCGCTCTCGGCGCTGTCCACCCCGACGCCTTGCGGGAACAGCACCGTGCCCGTCGTGATGATGATGAACCAGGCGACCGCGCAGGCCACAATGGCCCCACCGATGGCGTCGATGCGCTCCGGCCCCAGCTCGTCGACCGTCACGCCCTTGTCCACGACGTTGTTTTGGGTGAGGAAAATCATCCACGGCGCAATGGTCGTGCCCACCGTCGCGATGATCAGGCTGATGAAGGCGGCGTCGCCTTGCACGTGCGGCACGACGGTCGCCTGCGCCACCTCGCCCCAGTCAGGGCCGGCGAGAAACGCCGCGACTATGTAGGTGACGAACACGCAAGAGATGGCGAGCAGCACCTTTTCCACGCGCTTGTAGCTGCCGCCCATGACGAGCAGCCACACGACGAGCGCCGCGACGGGCACGCTGATGTACTTGCTCACGCCGAACAGCTCCATGCCGGCGGCGATACCCGCGAACTCGGAAAACGTCGTCGCCGTGTTTGCCACGAGCAGCGCAAGCATGGCAAGCGAGGCCGGGCGCACGCCGAAGGTCTCGCGGATCATCGAGGCAAATCCCTTGCCCGTAACGGCGCCCATGCGCGCCGTGCCCTCCTGCACGACGGCCAGCATGAGCGCCATGATGGGGATGATCCACAGGGTGCCGTAGCCGTAGTTCGCGCCGATGGTCGAGTAGGTGGAGATGCCGCCAGCATCGTTGCCCGCCATGGCCGCAACCACACCCGGGCCCAGCGCGGCCAGCACCACGAGGACGCGCCCGCGCTTGCGACGCGGCGCCTGGCGGCCGGCGTCTTGTTCGGGGGCGGCGTCGGCGACGGCCTGCACGCGCTCGGCCTCGCGGCGACGACGCTCGGTTTTGCTGCGGCGCTGCTGCTTGGCGGGGGTGACGTGGCGGCGGTCCTTGGCGCGCGTGTTGCGCGTGCCGCCCGCTTTACCCGCCCGCTTGTCCGTGCCTCGCACCACGCGCATCCCCTAGCGCATCAACAAAAAGACGAGGACGACGATGACGGCGAGCAGCGCGACCCCAAGGCCGATGACCCACGGGCTGAAGATGGAGCGCTGCTGCAGGTCCTCCTCGTGCTCCTCGTCCACGACGTCCATGGCGTCGTCGACCGTGACCAGCCCCAGCAGCACGCCGCGCTCGTCCACGACAGGCAGGGCGAGCAGGTCGTATTTGCGTATGGTCTCGGCGCACTCCTCCTGGTCAGTCTCGGGCGCCGTGGTGACGAGATCCTTGTAGGCAATGGTGGCCAGCTGCTCGCCGGGGTCGCTCACCACCAGAGTGCGCAGGCTGAGCACGCCGGTCAAGACGTTGTCGGCCGTCGTCGTGTACAGGTAGTGGATGTTTTCCGCGTCGTCGCCCAGCTCGCGCAGCAAGGCGATGGCGTCTTGGACGGTCGAGCCCTCGTCGACGGCCACATAATCGGTGGTCATGATGCCGCCGGCAGTCTTTTCGCGATACCCCAGCAGCGCGCGCACCGTGGCCTCCTCGCGCACGCCCATGAACTTCAGCAGCGTCTCGGCCTTTTCGTAGTCCAAATCGCCGATGATGTCGGCAGCGTCGTCGGGATCCATCTCGTTGAGCAGCGCAGCGCCCTGGCGCTCGTCCATGTCGTCGATGACGTCGGCCTGCACCTCGTCTTCGAGCTCGGCGATCGTGTCGGCAGCCTGCTCGGCGTCCAAGTGCTCAAACACGCTTTGGCGCTGCTGCGGGTCGAGCTGCTCGATGATGTCGGCGACGTCGGCCGGGTGCATGTCGTGCAGGCGGCGATGGCTGACGGAGAGCTTTATCTGCGACATGTCGCGCTCAATAAGCTCCATGTAGTTCCACGCGATGAGCTTTTCCTTTAGCGGATGGCCGAGCGCCTTCGATATGGCGAAGACGAGTTTTTCGAACCACGGCGCGATGCCCCAGAGCAGGCCGCGCAGGCCTGTCTCGGCGCCCAGCAGGCGCATCCCCACACCGGAATCGGAAAGCTTCAGGTCGTTGACCCGCACGACCTTCATGCCCTGCGTGTCCACGATCTGCTTGTCGAGCAAGTCGCGCGCGAGCAAGACCTCGTCGGGCTGGAGGTAGCTGAAGCGTATGTCCTTGGTCGGAACCTTCAGGTGTATGGCATCGTCGGTGAAGTCGCGCACGTACTTGCGCCACGAGATCATGAAGGGCGTGTGCCCCGGACCCACGAAAGCCAGAGAGGTGACGCGCGGAAAGACCTCGCCCGTGGCGATGGCGAGGTCGCTGATGCGCCCAATCTCGCTCCCATCGGAGTCGAGCACAGGCTGCTTGAGTATTTGGCGCAGGTAAATCATGATGCGACGGCCCAGCCGGGCCGCGCGCAGACGTCGGTCCGGGTCAGGCTAGCAACTGTGAGGTCGAGGCTTCACAGAGCATCCTTTCTC
>CAVECB010000015.1:0-25098 GCA_963614215.1 Ruthenibacterium lactatiformans | reverse complement strand
TCTGGCGGAGAGCTGGGGATTCGAACCCCAGATAGGAGGCAATTCTCCTATACTCGCTTAGCAGGCGAGCGCCTTCAGCCAACTCGGCCAGCTCTCCGCATCGAAACGAACAAGACGGCATCATAACAGAAAGAAAGTGCCCAAGGCGCGAGATGCCGCAGCGGATGTCGAAAAGGGGGCGCGGAGCATGAACGCCCCGCCACCCCCTCGTGTTCACTAGCTCCTATGTGCCCTATTTGCCCTGCTGCAGCCCGGCTTCGGGGCGCATGTGCGGGAAGAGCAGCACGTCGCGAATGGACGCGTTGTCGGTGAGCAGCATGACCAGCCGGTCGATGCCGATGCCAATCCCGCCCGCCGGCGGCATGCCGTACTCCAGCGCGCGGATGTAGTCGGCGTCGTATCCCATGGCCTCGTCGTCGCCGGCTTCCTTGGCAGCAATCTGCGCGGCGAAGCGCTCCTCTTGGTCCACCGGGTCGTTAAGTTCGCCGAAGGCGTTGGCGTACTCGTGGCCGCACACAAACAGCTCGTAGCGCTGCGTCAGCTCGGGGTCGTCGGCGCACTTCTTGGCCAGCGGGCTGATCTCGAGCGGATGGCGCGTGACGAAGGTCGGCTCGACGAGCTTTTCCTCGGCAAACGCCTCAAATATCTCGGAGACGAGCTTGCCCTTGCCCCACGCGTCTTCGACCTCGACGCCGCCGCGGACCGCGATGGCGCGCAGCTCTTCGATGCTGCGGGTGAAGTCGACGGTCTCGCCGGCCGCCTCGCTGGCCAGCTCGACCATGGTCGCACGCCTGAAAGGCTTGGAGAAATCCAGCTCGACGCCCTGGTAGCTGCACTGCAGGCTACCGTTTGCCGCCATGGCCGCCGCACGAAACGCGCCCTCGCAGAAATCCATCATGCCCTCGAGGTCCGAAAACGCGCAGTAGGCCTCGAGCGTAGTGAACTCGGGGTTGTGCGTCAGGTCCATGCCCTCGTTGCGAAAGCAGCGGTTGATCTCGTAGACGCGCTCGATGCCGCCCACGAGCAGGCGCTTTAGGTACAGCTCGGGCGCGATGCGCAGGTAGACCTCGGTGTCGAGCGCGTTGAAGTGCGCGGTGAAAGGCTTGGCCGTGGCGCCGCCGGCGATGGGATGCAACATGGGCGTCTCGACCTCAATGTAGCCCTCGCCCTCGCAAAAGCTGCGCAGCGCCGAGACGATGCGCGAGCGCTTCACGAAGGTGTCCTTCACCCCGTCGTTGACGATCAGGTCCACGTAGCGCTGGCGGTAGCGCGTCTCCTTGTCGGCCAGCCCGTGAAACTTCTCGGGCAGCGGGCGCAGCGACTTCGACAGCAGCTCGACGCGCGTCGGAGCCACGGACAGCTGGCCGCGACGCGTACGCATGACGACGCCTTGCGCGCCGATCCAATCGCCCACGTCGAGCTCTTTTATCTGCGCGAAGGCCTCCTCGCCCACGTTGTTGATGCGGATGAAGAGCTGGAGCGTGCCCGTCGCGTCCTTCAGGTCCGCAAACACTACCTTGCCCTGGCCGCGTAGCGACATGATGCGCCCGGCCACCTTCACCTCATCGTCGGTGGTCTCGCCGTCGGCCAGCTGCGCGTAGCGCTCCTCCAGCCCGGCCGCCTCGTCCGTGCGCTCGAAGCGCCCGCCATAGGGGTTCTCGCCTGCCGCAAGCAGCGCCGCGCGCTTGTTCAAGCGCACCTCGCGCGGGTCGTCTACCACCGCAGCACGTGTGTCGTCTGCGCCCTGCGCGGCGTGCGCCTTTTCCTCGTCTGCCATTTTCTCTGTCCTGCCTGCTTCTGCGGCCGCAAATCCGAGCGCCGCTTTTCCGCGAGCCGTTTTGCCGTATGTGGCCGCCGCTTTTTCGCTAGCCGTTGTCCACTTTCATGATGGTGAAGGAGAGCTTGCGCCCCGTAGGTCCTTCGTACTCTATCTTGTCGCCCTTCTTCTTGCCGATGGCCGCCTGGGAAAACGGAGCCTCGTTGGAGATCTTGTTGTCCTCGAGGCTGGCCTCGGCCGCGCCCACGATGGTGAAGACCTGCTCTTTACCCTTGTCGTTTTTGAAGGTAACGGTCGAGCCGACGCCGACCACGTTTTTCACCAGCACGGGCGCATCGGTCGCGTTCGAGAGAATCTGGTTGATCTCGTTGATACGCAACTCGTTCATGTTCTGCTCGTTTTTGGCGTCGTCGTACTCGGAATTCTCCGAGATGTCGCCGAACTCGCGGGCGACGCGTATGCGCTCTGCAATCTCGCCGCGCTTCACCGTCTCGCGCTGGCGCAACTCGTCTTCGAGCTTCTTGCGCCCCTCTGCGGTCAGAATCTCTGCTGCCATCGTGTCAATCTCCTCGTATCGTCGTTTCCTCGTCGCGCCCCGCCGCGCATAAACCGCCGCGTCACGCGCCCTTCGACAAAAACGACACGTGCAAGCTACATGCCCGCACGTGCCGCGTGAACCCTATGCAAAGGCCGTGGGGCTACTCGTCGTCCTCGTCGGACTTCTTCGCCGAAGCCTTGGCGGTCTTTTTCGCGGGGGCTTCCTCGCCCACAATCTCGTCTTCGTCGTCGCCGGCCTCGACCTTCTTTTTCTCGGCGCTCGTCTCTTCTTTATCGTCGCCGCCGAGGCCGTCACGCAAGCCTTTCACGCTGCGCCCAATGGCCTTGCCGAGCTTCGGGAGGTTCTTGGGCCCGAAGATGAGCAAGACGATGATGAGTACGATGATGATGAGTTCCGTAGGACCCATGCCGAAGATTCTCATACGTGCCTCCCGTGATCTTATTAGATAGCGTCGGGTATATTAGCACGAGTCAAAGGCCGTGCCACGTCGTGCACCGCAAACACAAAAAAACGGCTCGGCAACCCCTTGCACGCGCCAATGCAGCGAAAACGCGCAGCATACAGCTTCAAAGCGAAGCGGGCATCCGAGATCACGTCCGAACGGCAAAAGGGCGCAGCCACGGTGCAACGAAAAAGGGGCGCCCGAAGACGCCCCTGCTGTGACGATGGTCGGGATGACTGGATTTGAACCAGCGACCTCTCACTCCCGAAGCGAGCGCTCTACCAAGCTGAGCCACATCCCGTCGCAGCGCGAAACGGGATTTTAGCACAATGTGGCCGCGATGCCGCGGTTATAATTCACCACGGTAAAAAACGAATGCGGCCACGCGCCCTTTTAGTTTCACCCGGCGCGAACAGCCGCACAAAAGCGGGGGGACGCACATGGGTATGCTCGACACGGTCGACCTCGAGGCAAAGGTCGTCAAAGAAGACTACAAACCACGCAAAGACGAGCTGGTTGCGCGCTTGGCGTCCCTGCAGCAGCAGGCGCACGCCGCCGAGCTGCCCGTCATCGTCGTCTTCGAGGGTTGGGACGCTGCGGGCAAGGGCAGCCGCATCTCGGATTTGGTCGCCAACCTCGACCCGCGCCTTTTCCTTGTGCACGTCACGGGCAAGCCCATCGGCTACGAGGGCCGTCTGCCCTTCATGCAGCGCTTCTGGGAAAAGGTCGGCTCGCACGGCACGATGAGCATCTTCGACCAGTCGTGGTACCGCCGCGCGGTGCATGTCTTGACCGAGCCGGACAGCACCAAGAAAAAGAAGCGTCGCGCCAAGGAGTTTGGCCAGTCGCTCGACCATCTGGGCAGTGCCTACGGCGCCGAGGGGGCCGGCGACGTAAGCGAGGTCGAGGCGCTGGCGTCGTCCATCGTCAGCTTCGAGAAGCAGTTCGCCGACGACGGCTACACAATTGTGAAGTTTTTCTTGCACATATCTGAGGCCGAGCAAAAGCGCCGGCTGGACAAGCTGGAGGCCGACCCCGCGACGAAGTGGCGCGTGACCAAAAAGGATCGCCGCCACAACCGCTACTACAAGCAGCTCTACAAGGCGGCCAACGTGCTGCTGGAGAAAACCGACTACGATTTCGCGCCCTGGCACATCGTGGCGTCTACCGACTCGCGCAGCGCAAACCTGCAGATCATGGAGACGCTGGCGCAGGCCATCGAGGAGGGCATTGCGCGCAAAAAGGAGCACACGGCGGCGGCGAAGGCGCAAAGCGAGGCGCGCGCGCAACTCGAGCCGCTGGCCCAGATCGGCGACGCGAGCGAGATTGTCTCCAGATTCCCGCTGGTCAAGGTGGCCACACTCGCGGACGTCTCCCACGATTTGACCCTCGACGCCGACAGCTACCGCGCGCAGCTGAAGGCCGAGCAGAAAAAACTCGCGCGCTACGGCCAGCTTTTGCACGAAGAGCAAATCCCCATGCTCGTGGCCTTGGAGGGCTGGGACGCGGCCGGCAAGGGCGGCGCCATCAAGCGCATCGCGCGCGCCCTCGACGCCCGGGGGTATCGCGTCGTGCCCAGCAGCTCGCCCACCTGGGACGAAAAGCACCACCCCTTCCTGTGGCGCTACTGGACGAACCTGCCGCGCACCGGCCATGTCGCCATCTACGATCGCACCTGGTACGGGCGCGTGCTGGTCGAGCGCGTCGAGGGGTTCGCGACGCAGGCGGAGTGGCAGCGCGCCTACGACGAGATCAACGAGTTCGAGTGGGAGCTGCAGCAGTGGGGCGCAATTCTGGTGAAGTTTTGGGTGGACGTCAGCAGCGACGAGCAGCTCGCCCGCTTCAAGGCGCGCCAGGCAGACCCCGCCAAGCAGTACAAAATCACCGACGAGGACTGGCGCAATCGCGAGAAGAGCGATCTGTACCACGTGTGCATCGACGACATGCTGCGCCTGACCTCCACGGAGTACGCGCCCTGGCAAATCGTCGAGTCCGACTGCAAGTACTACGCGCGGGTGAAGGCGCTGAAAGCGGTGAACGCGGCAGTGGAAAAGCGCCTCGGGCTGTAAGGGCATAGGACAAAAAGGGCGGCGGCTTCATGGCCGCCGACACGAAAAGGGCGGGTCGGCTTCACATGAAAAAGCCGGCCCGCCCCTCTTTTACGCACACTCTCTTTTTGCGCGCCTTGCGCGTTTATTCCTCTTCACGCGCCCAAGGCGGCTGTATCGCGCGCCTGCTGCTCTTCGGCCTGCGCGAGCTGCGTCTTCACCGCCTCGTGCCCCGTGCCGCCTTCAGTCGTGCGGCGGCGCACCACCTCGTCGATGTCCACGGCGCCCGTCGCATCGGCCCCAAACAGGGGGTCGGCCGCCGCCAGCTCTGCGGCCGAAAGTTCCTGCAGGGTCTTGCCCGCCTTCTCGCACTCCAGCACGAGCCGCCCCACGACGGCGTGCGCCTCGCGAAAGGGCATCCCACGTCCCACGAGATAGTCGGCCAGATCCGTGGCCGCCATGAAGCCGCCGTGTGCCCCGGCGCGCATCGCATCCTCGTTCACCCGCATCGTGCGCAGCATCCCGGACATGACGGCCAGCGAGCACGCCAGCGTGTCCACCGCGTCAAACGCGCCCTCTTTGTCTTCCTGCATGTCCTTGTTGTAGGCCAGCGGCAGCCCCTTCATCGTGGTCAGCAGCTGCACGAGGTCGCCGTAGACGCGCCCGGTCTTGCCGCGTATCAGCTCGGCGAAGTCGGGGTTTTTCTTCTGCGGCATGATTGAGCTGCCCGTCGAGTACGCGTCGGAAAGCGTGACGAAGCGAAACTCATCGCTAGACCAATAAATCAGCTCCTCGCACAGGCGCGAGAGGTGCATCATCGCGACGGCGGCCGCATAGTCGAGGTCGAGCAGGAAATCGCGGTCGGACACGGCGTCCATGCTGTTGGGCGCGACGGCCGCAAAGCCCAGCTCGTCGGCTACCATCTGCCGATCCAGCGGATAGGTCGTGCCCGCAAGCGCCGCCGAGCCCAGCGGCAGCACGTCGGCGGCCTCGTAGGCGTGGCGCAGGCGGGTGAAGTCGCGCGCGAACATCCAGTAGTAGGCGAGCATGTGGTGGGTGAAGAGGACGGGCTGCGCCTTTTGCATGTGCGTGTAACCCGGCATGACGACGCCGAAATTGTCGCGGGCCACGTCGAGCAGGGCAGCCCGCAGGTCGAGCACCTGGTGCATGAGGCCGTCCGCGAGCTTTTTGGCGTGGTGGCGCGTGTCGGTGGCGACCTGGTCGTTGCGGCTGCGCCCCGTGTGCAGGCGCCCGCCCGCCGCGCCGATGGCCTCGGTCAGCTGACGCTCGATGGCCATGTGGATGTCTTCGTCGGCGATGTCGAACTCGAAGCTGCCGTCCTCGATGCGCTCGGCGATGCCATCAAGCCCGGCCTCGATGGCGTCCACGTCCTCGGCCGCGATGACGCCGCAGGCTCCGAGCATGCGCGCGTGCGCCTTCGAGCCGGCGATGTCGCTTTCCCACATGGCGCGATCCACGGGCAACGAGGCGCCGAAGGCCTGGGTGAAGTCGGTGGGCGCGTCCTCGAAGCGCCCGCCCCACAGCGCGTCGTTGTCGTGCGCGCCTTCGTGCTTTTGTGCGTCCTCGTGCGCGAGATCCTGCTTGCGTCCGGCGTCACTCATGGTCGCCAGCACCCCTTTCACCCTGTTTGCCAAGCGCCTAGAACTGCGTGGGGTTGCCCTCCTTTTTAATGCTCGTGCCAAGCCACACGCAGATGGCGGGAAGTATCAGCCCGATGATGCTGCTGATGATGGTCGAGGAGGCGCTTCCCGAAACAGACGAGTTCGTGCAGACCGCAGCGATCGTGAGCGCCAACGAGATGATGGCAAAAATCAGGCCGATGACGGCGAAGACGTTGAACGCGCCGACCTTGGAGGCGTTGTTCGCGCCGCGGATGCCGAGCACGCCGATGATGATGTCGATGATGCAACCGAGGCTCGAGAACACCAAAAGGATCACGCCGATGGTGCCGGCGAACAGCGCAGCACCCGCGTCTACCGAGCCGGATGCCGCCGCAAACGAGGCCAAAGCGCCGGTGGCCGCCGCGAAAAGGGCGCAGGTCCCGAAACCGATCGCCCCGAAGATGATGAAGATGACGGATATGACAAACAATGCCTTCTGCTTGCCGGTGCGCTGTCCTGTTGCCATGGGTAAATCCTTTCCGTGAAACCCTTGAGTGAAATATGGCCGTGCGTGCGCGCTGCCACGTGCCTGCCACATGCCCGCAGGCCGCCGCGCGTGCCACGCTCGCTTCATCCTACACGATGCGAGGGCAGATGGGGGCGCGAGCTGCGCTACACTTCGCCAAACAACAACGCATATGCAAAGGTCGACGCCCGCGCATGCGCATCATGCCCGGCACGAAAAGGAGCACATATATGAGCAAGGACCGCGAGCGGGAGCCGCAAGGAGCAAAGCCGTGCGAGGAAAAACCGGCTTTCGCGGCAGGCGGCGCGCCCGCAACAGACGATGCCGCGCCCGCAACGGACAGTGCCGCGCCCGCAACGGACAGCGCCCCCACGCGCGAGGAAGTGGCAAGCTTTGCGGCCAGCGTCCCGCCGCGTCGCCCCGACGGCAGCGAGTGGCCCGAGATAGCCGGCATGAAGCCGGGCGACCCCTACTACGGCGTCATGCTCGAGCAGATGGAATGGGAGGAGCGCAAGAAAAAGCGCTACTCGCTGGTGCTTGCCGTCCAGATTGCCTTCATCGTCGCCGTCATCGGCATCATCGTCTACTTCGTCGTGACTTCCTAGAGCCTGGCGACCCAACGTAGACCCCGACGACCCAGCAAACCGGCGGCTCGGCAAATCGCCCGTCTGCGCCCCCATTCACCGCCTCCCACCTCGCACCAAAGGAGATTTCCGTGTCAAACACTTCACCCGCCGAACAGCCGACACCCCAAAAGCGCGACTCTTTCCGCTCGCGCCGCGGCTTCATCATCGCCTGCATCGGCTCGGCCGTGGGCATGGGCAACATCTGGCTGTTCCCCACGCGCGTGTCGGCCTACGGCGGCGCCACCTTCATCATCCCCTACCTCATCTTCGTCGTGCTGATCGCCGCGACGGGCGTCATCGAGGAGATGGCCTTCGGACGCGCCATGCGCTCCGGCCCCATCGATGCCTTCGGCAAGGCCACCGCCTCGCGCGGCAAGGGCAAAAAGCTCGGCAACGCGTTCGGCCTTGTCCCCGTGCTCAGCTCGCTGGCCATGGCCATCGGGTACTCCGTCGTCGTGGGATGGATCTTCAAGTACACCTTCGACGCGCTCACAGGCGGGCTTGCGCCGCTGTCGGGCGCCGAGGCCTTCGGCGGGCAGTTTAACGAGGTCGCGGGCGGCAACATACTGTGGCAGGTCATCGCCATCGCGGCCGCCGTGGCCATCCTCGTCTTCGGCGTGGGCGCAGGCATCGAAAAGGCCAACAAGGTGATGATGCCCCTGTTCTTCCTTATGTTTTTGGGGCTGGCCGTCTATGTATTTTGCCTACCCGGCTCCGGCGCGGGCTACGAGTACATCTTCCTGCTCGACCCAGCCGGCCTAGCCGACCCGCTCGTATGGGTGTTCGCGCTGGGGCAGGCCTTCTTCAGCCTGTCGATTGCGGGTAACGGCACCCTCATCTACGGCTCCTACCTGGGCGACGACGAGGACATCCCCAACAGCGCGAAGTACGTCGCCATCTTCGACACGCTGGCTGCGGTGCTGGCCTCGCTCGTCATCATCCCGGCCATGGCCACAGCAGGCCAGCAGCTCAGCCAAGGCGGCCCGGGCCTGCTCTTCATCTACCTGCCCAACCTCTTCTCGCAGATGCCGGGCGGTGCCATCTTCCAGGCCGTCTTCTTCATCGCCGTGCTCTTCGGCGGCCTCACCTCGCTCATCAACCTCTACGAGGCGCCCATCGCAAGCCTCCAAGAGCTGCTCGGCCTGTCGCGGCGGGCGGCCTGCCTGCTCATCGGCGGCATCGGCCTTGTGGTGAGCCTGCTCATCGCGGGCATCGTCAGCGACTGGATGGACTTTTTCTCGGTGTATCTGTGCCCCATCGGCGCGTGTTTGGCCGCCGTCATGTTCTTCTGGGTGATGAAGAAAGACTGGGTGCTCGCGCAAGTGAACAAGGGGCGTGAAAAGCCGCTTGGCCCGTGGTTTTACCCCCTCGCGAAATACGTGCTCCCCGTTGCCGTCGTGGCCGTTTTGGTGCTGGGTACTATACTCGGCGGTATAGGGTGACGCGATGCGCCATGCGGCACCGTTAAGGTAAAGGAGTCCTCATGCAAAACGGCGATTTCATCGTCATACTCGCGATACTCGTCTACTTCATCGTCATCTTGATTATCGGGCTTTCCTACGCGAAGCGCTCGAACAAGTCCTCCTCGGAGTACTTCTTGGGCGGGCGCAAGGTGGGTCCGTGGTTCACCGCGCTGTCGGCCGAGGCCTCCGACATGTCGGGCTATCTGCTCATGGGGCTGCCGGGCTTGGCCTACTTCACGGGCGCGGCCGACGTGGGCTGGACGGCCATAGGGCTGGCGCTTGGCACCTATTTGAACTGGCTGCTCGTGGCAAAACGCCTGCGCCGCTATTCCGAGCGCGCCGGAGACGCCATCACGCTGCCGGGCTTCTACTCCAACCGCTTCCACGACGACAAGAACACCATCGGCACGATTGCCGCCGTCATCATCCTCTTGTTCTTCTGCGTCTACACGGGCAGCTGCTTTGTCACCTGCGGCAAACTCTTCCACACGCTCTTTGGCATCGACTACGCGCTGATGATGGTTTTCGGCGCGATCATCGTCTTTCTCTACACGATGGTGGGCGGCTACCTGTCCGTCGTGGCCACCGACTTCGTGCAGGGCTGCCTCATGTTCTTCGCGCTGGCCATAGTCGTGGCCGGCTCGATCACCATGGCCGGCGGGCTGGACAACACCGTCGCCTTCCTGCAAGACATCCCGGGCTACCTGTCCATGACGCAAAAGGCCAGCCCGACTTTGGGCGCAGACGGTGCGCAGCTCGCAGAAGGCGGCGCGCCCGTGTTCGGCGTCCCGGCCGAGTACGGCGCTTTGGCCATCGTCTCGACTTTGTCGTGGGGGCTGGGCTATTTCGGCATGCCGCAGGTGCTCGTGCGCTTCATGGGCATACGCAGCGACGAGCAGGTGAAGATGTCGCGGCGTATCGCCATCGTGTGGGTCGTCGTCTCGATGTTTTGCGCGGTGATGATTGGCATCATCGGACGCTACCTCATGCCAACGCAGTTGGCCACGCAGTCGGCCGCCGAGAACATCTTCATCGTGCTGGCCCAAGACATGCTGCCTGCGTTTTTGTGCGGCATCGTCGTGTCGGGCATCCTGGCCGCGTCCATGTCGTCGGCCTCGGCCTACCTGCTGATCACCGGCTCGTCGGTGGCGGAAAACATCTTCCACGGCATATTCAAGAAGGATGCGACCGACAACCAGATTCTCGTCGTCAGCCGCATCACGCTCGCGGCCGTGCTGCTGCTCGGGATATGGATTGCCTGGGACGAGAACTCCGTCATCTTCACCGTCGTGTCGTATGCGTGGGCGGGGCTGGGCGCGTCATTTGGGCCGCTCACTCTGTTTTCCCTCTACTGGCGGCGCACGACGAAGTCCGGGGCCATTGCCGGTATGCTCACGGGCGCCGTGGTCGTGCTTGTGTGGCACAACTTGGTGAAGCCGCTGGGCGGCGTGTTCGGCATCTACGAGCTGCTGCCTGCGTTTGTGTGCGGCTGCATCGCCATCGTCGTCGTGTCGTTGCTCAGCCGCGAGCCGGACGCGTCCATCTACGAGGAGTTCGACCACTACATGGACGAAGACGGAGCGCAGGAAGCGCGCGACTTGGACGAGGTGCTCGAGGAGGGCGTGGTGCTGACCGACGACCCCGTGGAGTACGCGGAAAAGCGGGCGTGAACGCGGGCGGGCGCCGAGCGCGGCTCCGGTGCGCCCGTTTCCTTGGCGCTGCAGGCACGCTTCAAATTTATCCGCCGCACGCGTCCAATATATAGTAGACTTACGGCTTGCGCTTGCCGTACGGTGCTGTGTGCCGTGTGCGCGGCGCGAGAAGTTCGGGACATGGTGGGTGTCGCCCAGTTGGTTAGGGCGCCAGATTGTGGCTCTGGAGGTCGAGGGTTCGAATCCCTTCACCCACCCCAATTTTCCCGGCTGCAAAGCGGCGAAAACGTGTACAATGCATTTTCGCGTCTTGATGGGCCGTTAGCTCAGCTGGCAGAGCAGGGGACTCTTAATCCCAAGGTCCAGGGTTCGAACCCCTGACGGCCCACCATCTTCCACCACAACGTTCACCTCGAAAAATCGTCTCCGGCGGGCAGCGTCGTGCCGGGTTCGAACCCGGGAGAGGAAAACAGCCCAGCGGGCTGTTTTCGGTCGAGCGCCCGACCTAGGCGCGAGGTCTGCGCGATGCGCAGCGCCGCAAGGCGCGAGCAGGCGCGGAACCCCTGACGGCCCACCATCTTCCACCACAACGTTCACCTCGAAAAATCGTCTCCGGCGGGCAGCGTCGTGCCGGGTTCGAACCCGGGAGAGGAAAACAGCCCAGCGGGCTGTTTTCGGTCGAGCGCCCGACCTAGGCGCGAGGTCTGCGCGATGCGCAGCGCCGCAAGGCGCGAGCAGGCGCGGGGGCACTGCGACGGCGCGGGGGCTTATACTTACGCGCATCATGTTGCCGCGCTTTCACTTGACAGACATCCTCACCCTCGCGCACTACGTGGGCTCGCTGCTGGTCCTGGTCGGCGCTCTCATGCTCCTCCCGCTGGCCGCAGGCCTTGCATGCGGCGAGCACGCGCAGGTGGTGAACTTCCTCGCCGGCGCCGGGTTCTCGCTGCTTGCAGGCTCGCTTTTGCGCATGGTGCCCACAAGCGGCCTGGACCGCCGCCGCGCCCTGCTCCTCACGGGCATCGCCTGGGTGTTCGTCGCACTCGTGGCCGCGCTGCCCATGTACCTCTCGGGCGATTTCGCCTCGTTTCTAGACGCGCTCTTCGACGCCGTCTCCTCCATCACCACGACGGGCGCAAGCCTCGCCGCCGACGTCGACGCGCTCTCGCACGCGCAAATCGTCTGGCGTGCGTGCCTTGCCATGGTGGGCGCCCAGGCCATCGTGATCGTGACGCTGTTTTTCGGCCTGGGCTTTGCCGACGACGACGAGGGCGGCGCCCTCAACGAACGCGGCGTGCGCAACGCAACCCGCTCGAATTTGCGCTCGCTCACACGCGACGTCGTCTGCCTCTCGCTGGCCACGCTCGTTGTGGGCGGGACGGCCGCCTCCATCGCCCTTGCACGCCTGGGGCTGCCCGCCCTCGATGCAGCCGTCGAGGGCTTCTCGATGGCCGCGCACGCCCTGTCCACCAGCGCCTTCATCCCGCATGTCTCCAACCTGCTCTACTACCACTCGCTGGGACTTGACGCGCTGGCCGCCGTCCTCATGCTGCTCGGCAGCCTGAACTTCACCGTCTTCATCTGCTGCATGCGCGGCCGGACGGCGCGGGTGCGGCGCAACGCCGAGCTGCGCACCTACGCGGTGTGGATGGTTCTCGTCGTGTTGGCCGTCTCGGTGGCGCTCGTGCGCGACGGCGCGTTTCCGAGCGCCGATGCCCTCGTCTCGCAGGCCACCTTCATGTCGGTCTCGGCGGCAACCACCGGCGGCATGCAGACGGTCTACCCCGAACAATTCGGCGGCATGCTTTCCGACGGTGCCCTCATCCTCTTGATGTGCGCGGTCATCTTTGGCGGCTGCACGGCCAGCGCCTCGGGCGGCGTGAAGGTCTTTCGCGTCATGCAGATCTTGCGCTGGTTTCGCTACTCGGTGCTGCGCCAGCTCGTGCCCGACAGCGCGTGGCTGACCATACGCTACGAACATTTCGGCTCCAAGCGCCTGACCCCGGCTGCCGCCACCTCGGCCATGACGGCCGCCATCTTCTTCATCGTCTTTGCCGCGCTCGGGGCGATGCTGTTCATCGCGCACGGCAACGACGCGGTGCTCTCGGTGTGCGAGTCGCTGGGCTTTTTGTGCAACACGGGCTTTGACGCCGGGCTGACCTCGCCGTCGATGCCGCTTGTCGAAAAAATCGTCGCCATGCTGCAGATGTGGGCCGGCCGCCTGGAGTTCATCGCGCTGTTCGCGATTGTGGCCGGCCTCATTGTCTCGTTTCGCCCGATGCGCTCGACGCGCATGCTAGGACCGCACGGCAAGAGCGCGCGGCGTGGTAAAAGGGGTGGCCGTGTCTTGGGTGCATGCGCTGCACTGCTTGTTTGCGCGTGCTTGGCGCTGCAGGGGCCGTGCGCACTTTCTGCCAACGCAGCCGGCGCAGCGCAAGCCGCCGCATCCGATGCGGCCGCGTCTGCCGCATCCGCCCCGTCTTCCACCGACGCCGCCTCCACTGCCGACAACCCGGCCGATGGCGCGCTTGCCGCCGCGAACTACCGCGACGAAGACGTGAAGAGCCTGCTGGGCGCGAGCTACCGCCTCGACGGCAAGACAGTGCGCTTCACCGGCGTCGCCACAGGCGCAGCTCTGACCGCAGACGACGGGCACGTGTGGATCTGCGTGAAATCGGCCGGACATGCCATCGGCGTCTTGGTGGACGCAGAGCAGGCGGCGCAGATCGCGCACTTCACCGACTACACGAACGAAGGCGACGACATCGTCGTCGAGGGCACCTTCAACCGCGCATGCGCCGAGCACGCAGGCGAGCTGGAAGTGCATGCGGCAAACATCTCCGTCGAGGCGCAAGGCGGCCCTGTCGAGCGACCCGTGTCCGGCGCGCGCCTCGTCGTTGCCGTGGTTTTGGCGCTTCTCGCGCTGGCTGCGACGATTGCCTGCCAGGTGGTTTTGCGCCGCACGGGGCGCAGCGGCTGGTTGCGGCGGGCCTTGCGCTCCCGCCGCGCGCGCAAAGCGGCCGCCCGCGTCAGCTTCCCAAGCCCTGCAGCTTTCCCAGGTTCTGCTGCCGGCGCCGCGCCCGCCACTGCTACCGACGCCGCGCCCGCCACCGCCGCCGAGACCGTCGCCGCCGGCAGCGCCCCCGCCGGCACCACCGCGCCCACCCGCGCTACAATCCACCCGACGGATGGCAAAGGGGCGCACCTCTTGCACTCCCCGACGCGCGGCGAAAGGACGCACATGGGCAAGTCGCGGGCAAAAGAGCAGAAAAATCACCCGGTCCTAGGCCTTCTCACCCTGCTGGCCGCCGCCGTCGCGTTCATCGCCTTCCTCGTCGCCCTGACCGTCCTCGTCTGGGCCGTCATGTAGGCGGCCGTCCCCGTGATCCATCGCCTGCATCTCGACGACTGGCGCACCATCGCCTACTACCTGGGCACCCTCGTCTTGATGACGGCGGGCTTCATGCTCGTGCCGCTCGCACTGGCCATACTCCTGGCCGAGACGACGGCGGTCATGGGCTTCATGATGGGCATCGGCGTCGCGGGCATCGCCGCCGCGCTGCTGATGATGTGCCGCATCCATCCGGCCGTCCTGAACTGGCACCAGGCCCTAGTCGTCACCGGCCTGTGCTGGATCGTGCTCTCGGCCTTCGGCGCCATCCCGCTCGCGCTTTCCGACAACTACCCCTCCTACCTCGACGCCCTCTTCGAGACGGTCTCGTGCTTCACCACGACGGGTCTGTCCGTGTGCATCGATTTGGATCACATGGCGCTGTCCATCGTTGCGTGGCGCTGCGTGATGAACGTGATGGGCGGCGTGGGCGTCGTCGTGATCGCGCTCGCGCTAGGCATCTTCGGCTCCGGCTCGGTGGCCGCCTCGCTCTACCAGGCAGAAGGCCGCTCCGGCCACGTCATGCCCGAGGTGAAGCAGACCTCGCGCTTCATCTTTCGCGTGTCGGCGGTCATCATCGGCGTGGGCACCGTAGCCTGCACCATCCCGTGCCTGCTTTTGGGCATGGAGCCCTACCGCGCGGTGCTGAACGGGTTTTTCCTCACGGCCTCGGACTACACGACGGGTGGCATGACCTCGCAGTCCGCGGGCATCGTCTACTACCACTGCTGGCCGATCGAGGCCATCACCATGGTCATCATGGTCTTCAGCTGCGTGAACTTTTTGCTCTACGGCGATTTGTGGCGGGGCGTGGTGAAGACCTTCTTCAAGGACATCGAGGTGCGTACCATCGCCATCTGGGTGTCGATGCTCGTCGTCTTGATGATGCTCGCGCTGGCGGCCGGCTCGTATTTCACCGGGCTGGGCGCCATGCTGCGGCGCGGCCTCTACGAGGTAATGAGCGCGGCGTTCAACATCGGGTACTCGACGCTGTATCCCGGCCAGGTGCTCTACGCCATGGGCACCGGCGCGTTGTTCGTCGTCATCTTGGGGATGTGCATCGGCGGGTCGGCATCGTCGATTTCCGGCGGCATCAAGGCACTGCGCGTCGGCATCGTGGTGAAGTCCATCGCCCAGACCATACGCTGCGCCATCGCCCCGGACCGCGCAAGGCCGCGCACCTTCTTCAACCACCGGGGGCGCCAGCTGCTCACGCCAGACCTCGTGTCGGGCGCGATGACCATCATGCTCATGTACATCGCCACCTACGCGCTGGGTGCGGTCGCGGGCATCGTGTGCGGCTACGAGGCGCTGCCGGCCATTTTTGAGTCGGTGTCGGCGGCATCAAACACGGGGCTGACGTTAGGGATCTCCTCGGCGAACATGCCAGAGCCGCTCGAGGTGGTCTACATCGTCGAGATGTGGTTGGGGCGTCTGGAGTTCATCGCGTTTTTCGCCATGGCACTCGAGCTGGTCTTCACCTTCGTGTCGCGTCCGCACGACGGCTCGCGGCGCAGCGGGCGCAGGAAAAAGCGTGGTAAAAGGGGTGAGCGCGGGAACGGTGAAGGCGGCGGGAAAGGGCGCGGTGTGCGGGCGGCCCGCGCGCATGGTGAAGGCGGTGCCCGTGCACATGGTGAAGACGGCGGTCGCAGGGCTGCTGAAGGCGGCGGTCGCTCGCATGGCAAGGGGCGCGGCGCTGCCCTCGTAGTTGTGCTCGTCGTGCTCGCCCTCGCGTCGGCGAGCGCACTGGCTCCCGCGCAATCCGCCCTGGCTGTCTCGGGCGCGTCGGCGGCAGGCGGCAACACGGGCGGCGCCAACGGAGACGCCGAGGCCGACATCGGCACTCTGTCGAACCGCTACGAGTCGCTGTCCAACCTGGGCAAGGCCAACACCGACGACAGCGACGTGGTGGTCGAGACGCGCGTGGGCGTGCTCACCCGGGTAAACCGCGCGCTCGACGGCGGCGTCGTGCGCGTGCAAGGCGAGGCGGTGGGCGACAAGCTGGCGGCCGATGATGGGGGCGTGTGGGTGAACATACTCGGCTCGTCGGGAACTTCGGTGGGCGTGCACATGAGCGCCGAGCAGGCCGAATCCGTCACGCGGCTGGGCGACTACAACAACTCGGGCACGGTTGTGCTTGTGACCGGCACCTATTCCGTGGCCTGCCACGAGCACCAAGGCGAGCTGGACCTGCATGCGCAAAGTGTCGAGGTGGTGGATGCCGGCGGCGCGATCGAGCATACCGTCGACCTGGAGCACGGCATCGGCGCTATCGTCGTGTGCCTTGTGGGGATGTGTCTGCTCGCCATTTTCTACTGGCTGCGGTTCAGGGAGGGGCGGTCGTGATCGAATTCGGGCAATTGGGGTGTACAGACGAGCTGCGCCGCGAATTCGAGGAGGCGTGCGCTGCAAGCCCCGCGACGGCCAGAGAGCTCGTCTTTGGGCGCGTGACCTCGCTCGACCGCAGCTTGCCGGCCGTCGTATGCGACGGACACGATGGCGAGCAGCGCTGCGAGCTGGCAGCGGCCATCAAAAAAAGCGACGACAGCCAGGTGGCGGTGGGAGACTGGGTCGTCGTGGACGCGGCGCCCGGACACGAGCACCCCGTCATCTGCTGCATCTTGGAGAGGCGCGGCTGCCTGAAGCGGGTAAAGCGGGTGGGCCGCGAAGGCCAGACACAGGTGCAGGTGCTTGCGTCCGGGGTCGACCACGTGTTCGTGTGCCAGTCGCTTTCGGGGGCGGGCGTGGACGCGGGGCTGCTCGTGCGCCAGATGGCGGCGGTGCGCGGGTGCGGCGCGGAGTGCAGTTTCGTGTTCACCAAGGCAGACGTCGCGGGTGAGGAGGCGGCGCGCGCGGCGCTGGAGCAGGTGGCCGCCATCATGCCGGACGTGGAGGCGCTTGTCAGCCCCGCGCCTTGCGCGGCAGGTTCTACAGATGCAGGGGGCGCCGACGATGTTGGCGGTGACGGTACCGGTGGTGACGGCGGCGGCGCAACGGGGCGCGAGGATGCGGACGAGGCCTTTGCCCGCGGGATGCGCCCGGTCGTAGAGCGCCTGCGCGACGCGTGCCCGCCCGGCTCGACGACGCTCTTTTTAGGCGAGAGCGGCGTGGGCAAGTCCACGCTAGTAAACGCGCTCGTCGGCGCGCAGGCCCAGCAGACGGGCGAGGTGCGCGCCCGCGACGACAAGGGGCGCCACACCACGGTCGCGCGCCGCATGCTGCCTGTGCCGGGCGGCGGCGTGGTCATCGACGCGCCGGGGCTGCGCACCCTGCAGATTCTCGACCTAGACGAATCCCTGCGCCGCGCCTTTCCCGACATCGCCCGCCTCGCCCACACGTGCCGTTTTTCCGACTGCACGCACACTCACGAGCCGGGATGCGCGGTGCGCGGTGCCGTGCCTGATGCGCGCCTGGCCGCCTACCTGCGCCTCGCCCGCTCCTGACGCACCCCGACGTGCCGCCCGCTATTTCAATTCAGCGTATGAACTTGAAATAAGCGGCGAATATCCGAACGCCTTGTTTCAAGTTCCCGTGCATTCGCGCACATTCGCGCACATTCGCGTCAAAATTCACTAATCATTTCAAAATTGCCAGATGACATAAATATGCGAAGCCATTCGAGCGCTTTGCGTCGCATCGGGCGGCGGGGCGGCATAGGGAGGTGAAGGGTCGGGGGGCTATCTGCCCTTCACCAGCCGGCAGGTGCGGCCCGCCGCCCATCTCGAAGGCAGTCGCGAAAAAACCAAAGGCTACTCGCAATCCTTTGGTTTCGGGATGGCAAACGACATCGCAAGAGCCAAGCAAAGGATGATCGCACCTGCGATGAACGAGGCCGCGTACCCGGTCGACGGCCCTGCCGACAGAGTGAACGCGTTCATCACCGAGTAGAGCAAAGCGTAGGAAAGCCCTGCGCCCAAGTTGAAAGCCCCGGCGTTCATTCCGGGAAGATAACCGGCGTTGTCCTTGGGGGACAGCACGATTCCAAGGCCGTTCAACATGATGTTCGCACATCCAGCATACGAGAAGCCGAGGACGACGCTGATGCCGACGATTGACGGAACCGAGGGGCTCGCCAACAGGACGGCCCCGCACACGACGCCGGCTATGCTCACGACCAGGCCGCCTTTCAAGACCGCGTGGTAGCCGAATTTCGACGCCAAGACGCCGGCTATCGGCCCGAAAACGAGACCGATCAGCGCGTAAGGGGTAAGGGTTGCGAAGCTGACGACATCTGCTCCGAGCCCGATTCCCATTTCGGGGTCTTGGGCAATTGCGGGAACCACGCCGTTCATGATCGCGAAAACACCCATCATCGTGAGGAGCGTCGTGGCCAAAAGCGCCCAGGTCCTGCGCTGCTTGAGGTATTTCGTCGACACCATCGGGTCGCTTTTTTTCTTCTCGACATTCCAAAAGATGACGAAGAACACAGCCGCCACGACGACAAGACCGGCCACGACGGCAGGCCGCAGCGTTGCCTGTTGCAGCTCGTTGATCGCAAGGTAGACCGCGAGAAACGCGATGCTGAGTGTGACCATCCCGGCGACGTCGACGTGAACCGATTCCTCCAGCTTGCTTTCCTCTGAGAAAAACAGCACCAAGACGACCGCAGCAACCGCCACGCCCGCCATCGTCAGAAACACCGAGCGAAACCCGAACGCGCTTGCAAGCCAGCCCCCCAGCAGCGCATCGACGCCGGCGATCCCCCCGTTCACCGAAGTCAAGACCGCCATCAGCTTTGCGTATTTCCTGTCCTCGGCCACCTTATGGCGAAGCATGATGAGGCACATCGGGACAACAGGGCCGGCCACCCCCTGCATGACCCGCCCGACGAGCAACACGGTTATGTTCGAGGCCATCGCACTGACAATGCAGCCGAGAGCCGTGATCGCGAGCATCCCCATGAGGACTTTTCGCCTACCCAGATGGTCTGCTAGGCGCGGTAAGAACAGTGAGAAGATAGCGCATGCCGTGAAGAACACGGTTTGGGTGTTCCCGATTTCGACGGCCGTCGCGCCAAGCTCTGCCTGCATCTGGACAAGGGCGGGCGTGAGCATCGAGGAGTTGAGCTGAAACGCGAAAATCGCGACGAGGAGCGCGACCATGAGCGCAATGATCGATTTGCCGCCCCGGTCCAGGGTTTTTCCATGTGCCATTTGTTGTGAACAGCCTTTCTAGCCGATTGCCTTGACGGCGTCTATTATCAGATTCCAGAATTTGTCAAAGTCGAGTTTTGTCGCGACCTGGGTATGGCACTCGTCTTCGGGAGGCTCAGGGCCGCGCAAGTCCGCAACCGTCATACCGAGGGTCTCGGTCCCGTGGATCTCGACAGTCACGGGGCAACGCCTCGTCTTGATAACGCTTGGGTCGATGAGGTAGGCGACCGGGCACGGGTCGTGCACCGGAGGGTCGACGAAGTCCTGGTTTTGCCGGTAGGTCAGCCTGAAGAAGTCCATGAGCCCCGACACGAAGTGCGCGAGAGGCGTTCCGATTTCCTCAATCCTGCTTTGGACTTCCGGGGTGCAGAGAGCCTGATGGCTCAAATCGAGCCCAACCATCGTGACCTTCCACGGTTCATTGAAGACGATGTGGGCGGCTTCGGGGTCGATTTTCACGTTGAACTCCGCGACGGGACTCCAGTTGCCCGTGTTGTAGCCGCCGCCCATGAGGACTATCTCCTTCACGCGCTCGACAATCCTCGGTTCTAGGCGGGCTGCCATCGCGATGTTTGTCAGAGGGCCGGTCGGGACGATCGTCACGGTTTTCGGCTCGTTTTCCATAATCGTCTTGACGATGAAGTTGGCTGCGTGCATGTCTTGGAGGGGCACGGTCGGCTCGGGCAGCTCGACGCCGTCAAGACCGGTTTCGCCGTGAATCGAGGCCGCGATTTCGAGGTCTCTGATCAGCGGGCGGTCGCAGCCCGCACATACCGGGACATCGTCGACTCCTGCCATCGTGAGAATCGCACGGGCGTTGTAGGTCACCTTGTCGAGACTCTGGTTTCCGCCGACGGTCGTGACCCCTAAAAGGTTTATCTCCGGATTGCCTATCGCGAGCAGCATCGCCACGGCGTCGTCGTGCCCTGGGTCGCAGTCATGAATGATGTTGATGGGCATGGTTACCTCCTTAGAAAGAATACGAAAACCTTGTCAGTTCTGAATCGCGCGCCTTTTCCACCTCCTCGAAAGTGGGGATGGATTGCGACGCACCGGAGCGCGAAACCGCCAACCCGCTCGCGATCGCGGCATTTCTCAAAGCCGCCTTCGCATCTTTCGTCTCGAGGATTTTCGAAAGGAAGAACCCCGTGTACGTGTCGCCCGCCGCAGTCGTGTCGACCACATCAGTCCGAAGCACTCCGGACACGAGGGTCGCACCGTCTTTGCCCACGAAAACAGAACCTTTGCCCCCGAGCGTCAAGACGACGTTTGCGCCGGGGTATTTTTTATGGACTGCGTCGGCCATGCCCTCAACCTCAAAACATCCGCTCAGAAATGCCGCCTCGACCTCGTTTACGAGAATGTAGTCGACTTTCGAAAAATCATACAAATCGATCCTCTCGTTAAAGGGTGACGGGTTCAGGGCAACGAGCATTTCGCGCTCTTTTGCCTGCTCGATGATGTAATCGACACTCGAGATCTCGTTTTGGAGAACCACGAGGGTTCCCTTTGCGAAAGAGGCGAGCACCCTGTCCACGTCTTCGTGCGTAACCGACGCGTTTGCGCCCGCCAGGATGATGATGCTGTTCTGACCGTCCGGTGTGACCTGGATTATCGCATGGCCGCTCGGCTCGCTCGTCTCCTTCAAGTGCTCGATGCCGATGCCCTCTTTTTCCAGGGTGTCGATCAGCGGTTTGCCGTCGTTGCCGACCGCGCCGGCAAAATGGACGTTGCTTCCTGCACGCGCAAACGCAATCGCTTGGTTGAAGCCCTTTCCCCCGCAAAACGATTCCATTTTGCCTGCGGAAACGGTCTCCATGGCATTTGCGAAATGATCTACTTGGTAGGTGCGGTCGATATTGGCTGAACCAAAAACAAGAACCCTCATGCAAGCCTGCTTCGTTTGTCTCGGTCTGTCTCGGTCTGTCTCGACTGTCGTCGGCTGCCATTATACGGTGCCGCACGGCAAAGCGGCGAAAGCCCCTTCCCCGCTCATCCCTGCACGTACCTCGTCGAACGCCCCCGGCGCCCAGTCGGCTTCAGCACGCCCCTGCCGACCATCTCTTTTATCCTACGGTAGGCGGTCGCTGCCGACACCCCGAGCAACTCAGCCGCCTCGGAGGTGGATATGGACCCGCTCGCGCGAACCGCGTCCAAGACCGTGTCCGCACTCCCCCGCCCCTTCTCCTTTCTCTCTTTCAGCTGCACAACGCTGCCGGCAACGGAGCCGCCTGCCCGTTTTCTCATCGTCACCACGAACAGCGAGAGGCTGTCCTTGGGCACGGCGGGTTCCATCCCGCACTCCCTGAGCGCCATCTGGATTTGCGCAAATCCCGTCCCCTTGTTCTCGACGACATAACCCGTCTCCGGATACCCCGCCGGGTACGGCGCGCTCTCGAGAATGCGCGAAAGGTACTGGTTGCGGCTCGCCGATGCGCCATACGTGCCGATATTGTCGACTGTCACCGTGCCGAACAGGCCGCCGGGGCTGACGATTTCCAGACGGTCGGCGTACATGTTCACCTGCACCTGCGAACCAATCCCCTCGGGCGAGTAATCGCGATGCATGAGCGCGTTTGCCACAGCCTCGCGAATCGCGACCTGCGGATACTCGGGAATGTCGCGCCGCGAGCCGCCGTCGACGTACGAGGCCGTCTTCATGTTTCTCCGCACTGCTGAAAGCGTCTCCGCCACCATGACGGGGACAGGCCCGATGATGGTCTTCGAGTCAAGGAATCTTGCCCCGTCTTCAGCCAGGTCTTCTTTCGACGTGCTGGGAAACGCGGCAAACGTGACATTGGCACGCGGGAAGTGCTTTTGCGGATGCCGCCCGAGCGCCATAAGGCCGGCCAGGGTGGGCCTGACTTCGCCGTCCGCGCCTTGCCCCAGCACTCCCATGGTGAGGAGAGCGTCCTCGTCGGAAAGACCCGAGAAAACACGCGGCGAGGCGGCCCTCTCGCGCACCAAAAAGCCTGCCACAAGCTCGGGGTCGAGCTCCGAGCTGCTTGCGCAGTCGACCACTTGGGCGTCGTGGCGCGGCTGCCGGCGATCTTCAGTCAGACGATCAACCTCGTAGCGGGAAAGCTTCCTATCGCCTTCTCCCGTTCTGAAAAAAGAGCCATCGTATGGGCCTCGTGCCTTTACATAGCAGGGCTTTTGAAACGGCTCCGTCTCCGGAATCGAGGCGACGGCGACCAAAGCCCCTTCGAACTCCGCTATGTGCACATCGACGCGGACGGGCGGCTCCATCTTGTCCGCGCATGCCTGGGAGAGCGCCTCGGAGATTTTCTTCGCGTTGAATCCAGACGCCGGAGAAAAGCCGTCTTTTTCGGAAAGGCCGCACACGATGATGCCGCCCGAGCTGTTCGCAAAAGCCGATATCGTCTCGACGATGCTCTTGGGCATGCCCATCGCAGCCGACTTCACCTCTACGTCCGACGTATCGCTGCCGATTTTTCTGGCGATCTCGACGAATTCAGCGATGTCGAACTGTTCGGCTTTCACGGGCGCCTCCGTTTCTCTCGTTCCCGTTTCTTGCCCGCAGTCTACCTTTTCCCGTCATAATCATGTCAGCAATCGCGTCAAAATTCACTAATCATTTCAAAATTGCATGTTGACGTGAATGGGTGAATTTGCGCGGCGCGGCTCAGGAGGCGAGGGTGGCGTAGAGGGAGAAGAGGTGGGCGACTATGGCCTCTTCGTCGCCGTTGAAGGAGACGCGTACATCTGCGCCAGGCTGATACTCGCGCGCCGTGGGTCTTGCGCAATCTTCGCCAACGTCGCATCGGAGAGCGTCCGTTTGCTGAAGAGATACTCCGCGACCGTCTCGTAGCCTTTCACGAGGTCGCGCCGCGCCTCCAGCTTCGCGAACGCCTCGCTCTCGTCGAAGGATTCGCGGTACTTGCATTCGGCGATCAGCATCCGTTTGCCCGATGTATCCGCCGCAAGCACGTCGATGTCGTCTTGCTCGCGCAGCGCGGGGTTGGTCCCCCACCAAGAGCCGACGCTCGTCGCCGCGATGGGCAACGCCTCAGCCTTAGCCTGCGCGACGAGCCACTCCGCGCACAAGCGTTCGAAGCGCTTGCCGAGGTAGGTGTCCAGGCGCGCGTCGCCGATGGCCTTGGCCGCCGCCCGCCCGAGTCCCTGCTCGATTTCGGAGACCCGCGGCATCACGAACGCGAACCAAAAATCATAGCAGGCATCCTCGATGCGGTAGATAGCTCGCTTCGAGGTGGCGGGATTCTCGCCGAAGGGCACCGCGCGTTCGACGATCCCCAGCGCGGCCAACGAACTAAGGTAGCGGGGAAGCGAGGTGCGAGCGATTCCGGTCTGCTCGGATATCTCCGTCATCCGCCCCGCACCCCCCGCGACAGCCCGCAGAATCGAAGCATAAAGGGCCGGCTCGTTGAATTCCTGACGCAGCAGCCCGTAGGGCTCGTCGTAGAGAAAGCCCGTCGTGTCGAAGTACTGCTCCGCGACGTTTTCCCAAAACGGGGCCCCGGCGTCGACCTGCTCCAGATAGTAGGGGACGCCGCCGAAACAGCCGTAATAGCGAAAACACTCCTGCACGTCGAGTCCCGGCAACATCTTCGCGGCGTCGAGGTATCCCAGCGGCTCGATCTTGAGTTGCGCGGTGCGCCGCCCGTACAGCGGACTCTTGCGCCCGAGGACCTCGCTTTCCATGAAGCCCTGGTTGCTCCCGCACAAAACCAAAAAGAGCTTGCCCTGCTTGAGCTTGGAGTCTATGCAAGTCTGCAAAACGGAAGGAAGCGCCTTGTTTCTCGCGGCGGCATAGGGAAACTCGTCGAACACGAGGATGAAACGCTCACGCTCCGCCTGTTTCGCGAGGAAGTCGAAGGCGTCTGCCCATGAAGCGAAGAAGGCCGCCTGGGGCATATCGAAAAACTCCCACACCCGCGTGCTGAAATCCGCAAGGTTGTCTTTGTCGGCTTGGTCGAGCGCGGTGAAGAACAGAGTTTTCTTCGACTTGGCAAACTCGTGCACGAGCGTCGTCTTGCCGACACGCCGCCGCCCGTAGACGACCGCCATCTGGAAGCTGCCGGTGCGATAGAGCTTCTCCAGACGGGTCAGCTCCTCGTCTCTGCCCACGAACATAGCTGCCTCCTTGTATGCGCACTTGCATAATGCATCGTTGCATTATATTTTAAACACCCCTGCGGCGCACTTCAAGATATTTGATTGCAGAATGCAAGCCTCGAAAAGGTCTTGCCCGAGGCGCACGGCGGAGCGGGCGGCGGGGCGACTCCTGTGAAAAACAAGCCTCGGTGCGAACGCTGCTGTATAACGTTAAATACGTTATAACAACGTCTGAGGAGGGGACATGGCGCAAGCTGTCGCGGAAAAGAGTCGGATCAGACAGATTGGCAACAGCCTCGGCGTGATTGTGCCCGCCGCCATACGCAAGGCGGGCGGGTTCAACGGCGGCGACGAGGTATCCGTCCAATGCCCCCGCCCCGGCGTCATCACCATCAGCTGCATCGAGGATGCGGATGCGAGCAAGGCACAGACATGGGACGAGCTGCAAAAATTCGTCTCCCAGCGCGAAAAGCCGGGCGCGTCTTGGCCGCAGGACAAAAGCTTCAAAGAGGTCCTGTACGAGGCACGTAACGAAAGGCCCTGCAGGTGGACGCGATAGTGTCCTACGACGCAGAGGCGTTCGCGCGCTCGCCCATCCCGAAGGCAACGGCAGAGCAAGCGCGGCTACTCTATCTTTGACGCACCTCGCCTTTGCCCCCGGGACTAGGTGGCGGGGCAGGGCAGCTTAGGAGGCGAGGGTGGCGTAGAGGGAGAAGAGGTGGGCGACTATGGCCTCTTCGTC
>CAVECB010000014.1:11450-45730 GCA_963614215.1 Ruthenibacterium lactatiformans | reverse complement strand
CTTTGGCTTCAGCGGGTGAAAGGGTGAAGGGTAAAAGGGCGCGGGGGCATGTCCCGTGCTCAAACAGTCCTCGCGCTGGCGGACAGCCCACTGGGCTGTCCGTGGCGCTGTGGAACTGCGCGCGGGACACGCCCCCGCGCCCCCGATTTCACGTGCGCTGCTTGCGGCGGGCGAGGATGAGCCAGGCGCAGGCGGCGGCGATGAGGGCGGCGCCTGCGGCGGTAAGGGCGATGGGGCCGGTGCCGCCGGCAAGCGGCATGACCCACTCTTTGTAATTGGGCAATGAGTAGGCACCTGTGCCCGCATCTTTCTTGAAGGCCGGCGGCAGGTCGCCTGTGATGTCGCCGGAGGCGTCTTTTAGGGCGTGCGCCTCGATGCTTGTCACCGTGCGAGTGGCGGCATCTGCCGTGACGAGCCACTGGCCATGCGGCACGCGATAGCCTGCCGGCGCCGCCGTCTCCACAAGCATGTAGCAGCCCGGGTCGATGCCGCCGAAGTCCACGAGGCCGTCGGCACCGCTCGTCACCGTGGCCACGGGGTCGTCTACGTCCCAGCAGCAGCCCGCGTCCGTTGTGGCCGTCCAGGAGTGGTCGGCGGCGGACGTGTGCGAGGCGTCGCCGCAGCGGTAGAGCTCGAAGGTAGCACCGGCCAGCGGGGTCGTGCCGTCCTCGCCTGTCTTCGCAAACGAGAAGGAAATGGTGCGCTCGTTGGCAAGTGCGAGGTCGCCGCCGGCGTAGGTGCCGGTGAAAGCAGGGGCGCCGTCTACAGCCGCGACCGTGACGGATACGGGGTCGGCGTCCACAGACACCGTCCAGGAACCGGAAACACCCTCATAGCCGTCCGGCACGCCCGTCTCGGCGAGGGTGTAAGTGCCCTCGTAAAGGTTCCCAAAGTCCACGAGACCTGCCGCCGTGGAGGTGACGGTCTTGTCCAGCGCCTTGGCCTCGGCGATGCCCGACGTGCCCTTTAGGTTGAACGTGGCGCCGGCCAGCGCGCCGTTCGTGACCGAGTCGGTCTTGGTGAAGGAGAAGGGCACGGGCACAGGCACGTTGGCGAGTTTCCAGCCGGCCGCTTGGCTGCCTGTGAAGGCCGGTGCGCCGTCGTTTGCGGTGACGGTCACTGTCTTGGTCTGCCCGTCCACCACGACCGTCCAGGAGCCGGAAACCCCCTCGTAGCCCGCCGGCACCGAGGTCTCCGTCAGGGTGTAGGTGCCCTGGTTCAAATTCCCAAAGTCCACAAGTCCTGCCGCCGTGGACGTCACGCTCTTGCTTATGGTGCCGCCTTCCGTCTGGACGAGGGAAAACGTCGCGTTCGCAAGCGCATCGCCCGCCGAGTCGGTCTTCGTGAACGAAAATGGCATGCGCAGCGGGTCGTCTGCCACGCTCACCGTGAGGTCGTCGTAGGTGTTTGCGCCCTTCGTCACGTATGAATAAGTGTTCACCGCGTCGAAGGGGTACACGTTCGTATCGAGGGCATACCCCGGCGCGGCCGTTATCTCCTTTAAGTAGTAGGTGGTGTCGTAGACGAGCGCCCGGCCGTCTTCGAGCACGTAGGCCGTGCCATCTTCGTCGCAGGTGGCGCTGTAGAGCAGGTTCTTGCACGTCGCATCCGAGTACACCCCATAGACCGCACCGGCGCGGCTTCTGGTGTAGGTAGAGTCCGACGAGGCCTTCTTCACGACGAGACGGTACTGCACATAGTTACCCACACCGAAAATGCCTGTCCCGCATTTACAGCCCTGCCAAACGAAAGAAATACCTGATGCATCCGCCTTCACTGCAACTGCGTTGGTCGGTGAGTCATTCGATGCACCGTCCCCAAATTTGGCCGCCACGTACTTCGAATAGCTATCCGATATGGTCAGGTTGTTTTCCTTCTGCACGTTGATGGACTGCACACCGCTCAGAAACTGAACACCCTCATTGTAATTTGTGCAATCTCCAATATATTGGAAGTCAGTAAAAGAGGAGGTTGCATATGGCGAATAATACGTACTACCTGCAGAGTTCCATCCATAGGTAGGCGTATCGAGGTCGTCAAACCTGTAATACGCGCAGCGATTTGCCGGATTGTAGGCTGTGCCGTCTTGCTGAAACAAGCGCATCTGCACCGCAACTCGGAGACAAGGAGATGACTTCGAATCATCACTGACAGTCGATGGAAAAAGAGAAGAATAAAAGGCTCGTGCATCGAGACCCATAGACGTTACGACGCCCGTATCCGCCTTAAAATTAAGCCGAAAAATATCCAAGATATCGCTTTTACACCATTCATCTGCGCTGGCAGTGAGATATGCTGAGGGGGTAAGCACTAGCTCCATATCAAGCAACTGACCATCCGTCGTCTTGCATGACTCCCTGAAACGGAGGGTGACGGGCTTCAAGGATTGCTCTCCTCTCGAGATTATCTCTGTCTTCCAAACTAGAAGTTTCACACTTGTTCCAGCATCCACAAGACTCCATTCACCAGAACCGGACGTAACGAAAACGTTGTCTATGGTGAGATTGTTATAGACGCTGGTAAATGCGGCGATGCCGTCGGTGGGGCGATAGCCGGTCTTCGACAGGTCGTCCCAGGTGGTCGGCGCGCTGTAGGCCTGCGCATCCTGCGCGCCCGCCCACGCGCACGACACCGCGAGCACAGCTGCCAGCACGACCGCCACGCCCTTCAGCAGCACACCCCGCCGCCGTCCTTTACCGCCGCCGAGGCGAAACTGGTGCCTGTGGTTTTCACCATTCCACGAATCCCGACGAGACGAATTCCTGCGGCTGCTCCCGCGTTCCACACAGCTCGATTCTTTCAGGCTAAATACGTCTTTGGGGGCAAAAGAGCATTCCGAGCAGGCGGTGCGTTGTCCGCGGGAAGTGTGGATCAAACGAAACAGACGATTCAGGTGGCGCGGCTTCAGGTTTTGCCCAGTGTCGCAGTTCTGAGGATTCAGCCGGGACGCATCGCAGGATTGGCGATTTTCACAATTTGAGAGATTGACACGAGATGCGGAACTTTCGTTGGAGGCGTGCTTTGCGCGGGATCGGCGCTTTAAGAGGAAGCCGTTTTCAACAGGCTGTGAAGGACCCCCCCCCCAGGCAGTTTATCCGTGAACGGCATGTCCTCTACCTCGTCTCCCGCTTTCATCTGCGAGTGCTCGTCGCAACGCCTGCCTCATCCCAAACACATCTCGGTGCCCGAGTTCAGCTGCGTGCTCGCGTGCCGCGCGTCCATTGCGCGCAGCCAGCTCTTTCAGCGCCCGCAAAGCCGTCTCTTGAATGCGCCCATACTACCAGATTGCCACGCCACACGGATATGGCGCTTTTGCACTTGCGCCGCTTTTCGGGCGGGGTGCATGGCATAATCAAAAGAAACGATGCGGTATGCGATGCGGCGCGCACGCCCGCGAAACAGGAACGCGCGCATGCCCGACACGGCGAGGAGCCCCATGCAAAAGACAGACGACGCGAGCACGACAAAGGCGCAGGAGGCGCAGGAGACGCAGGCAACAACCGCGGCATCGGGCGGGCCTGTGCCCCCCGCAGGCGCGCACAGGCCCGCGGCCGTGCACGCGACGCGCACATCCGCGCGCGACGGCGGACCCATTGCACCCAAGGGCGACTCGACGGAAAACGACTTCTCCAACCCGCACCACCTGGGCTTCATGCGCTTCATCATGTTCCTAATCGCCTTGCAGACCTTCTTCGTGCTGGTTGGGCTATCCGGCTCGTCCAAAGGCGACATCGGGTTTTCCTTCAACAGCGTGCTCATGTTCGTCGACCTGCTCTTCAACGCCGTCTTGTTCTGGCTGATGTGGCAGCGCCGCGCCCACACCCGCGCCATCGCCATCACGTTTTCGGTCCTCAACATCGCCGCGGGCACGGCCTACAACATCGCGACCGGCAGCTTCGACCCCCTCTCCCAGCTCTTCCTCTCGCTCTACGACATCATCATCATCTGCTATTTCGCCACCTCGCGCCGCGTGCGCGCCGTACTCGTGCGCCCGTGGACCCAAGCCGAGCGCAAACGCGCGGTCGAGCGCGACATGGAGCTGTTCCGCCCGCGCAAGCTCGTGTACTGGCGCAACCTCGCCATCTACTTCTGCGTCTTTTCCGTGGTCGGGCACTGGATGGAAGCCGGATATTGCACCCTCATCCGCTTCGGGCTGCTACCGGGCATCTACGACCCCACCTCGCAGATCTGGAGCGACTGGCTCTACCCCTTTATGGTCTACGGCATCGGGTTTGTCGTGTGCGCGCTGGTCTTTTTCCCCTTCAAGAACTGGCTGCAGCAAAAAATCCGGGTGCGCGGCGTCTCGCTTATCATCAGCTTCATCGTGAATGCCGCGGTGTGCGCAGGCATCGAGCTGGTCATGGGTCTGATGCTAAACCAGCCCCTGCCCGACGGCTCGTTGCCGCTGTGGGACTACCGCAGCTTGCCCTTCAACTTCATGGGGCAAATTTGCCTAGCCAATGCCATCGCCTTCGGCGTGGCGGCCAGCGTGATCACCTGGTTTGTCTATCCCGCGCTCGAAGGTCTGCTCATGCGCATGCCAAGAGACACGGTGCGCGTCGTGTCCGTCGTGGTGTTCGTGGGGTTTGCCTTCCTGCTCGCGCTCTACTACATCAAGCTGCCGACCCTCTACAGCGACGACGCGGGCAGCGAAGACGGCGGTAAATCCGGCATCTCGATAGAAGTGGACACGCAAAACGACCCGAGCATCTCGGTGCAGATAGGCGAACAGGACGATACGGACGGCGCGGAGCGCACATGAGCTTCCTTCCTGATCCGACACGTCCCGGCTCGCACCCCTGGCGCACCCAAGGCTTCTGGCGCGACGTCGTCTTCACCTTCTGCGTCTTTTCCGTCGTGGGGCATTGGATGGAGATTCCCTACTGCCTGTTTATGGACGCGTGCTTCGGCATCGTCGAGGAAGATTCGCTCGTCTTTGTCGACCCCTTCTACCCCTTCCTCGTCTACGGCGTGGGCGCGGCGCTATGCTCGATCGCGCTCATGCCGCTTCGCACCTGGCTGCTGGCGCGCTTTGAACGCCCGTGGCAGGCCCTCGTCGCGTTTTACGTGCTCGCCGTGCTCATCTGCCTTGTGATGGAGTTGGGGATGGGGTTGATCTTGAACCAGCCGGACGCAAACGGCGTCTATCCGCTGTGGGACAACTCCTATCTGCCGGGCAACGTCTTGGGGCAGGCCTGGCTGGTAAACGACGTGCTGCTGGCCATCCCCATGACCATCTACACTTGGCTGTTTTGGCCTTTTTTGCGCTGGACGGTCAGCAAAATGCCCCAGCACCTGGCCTGGATCGTCATGTGGGTCGTGCTCGTGTCCTTCACCGTCTTGTGCATCGTGAAGTTCTCTGCCGCAGCCTGAACACACCTGCTCGCCACGGCGCCGTCCGAGCCGACATTCACCGGCAAACGGGCGGCCATATGCCTAGGCTCTCGTCCTGCTAGAGGTTAGAGGTGCAAAGCCTCGACTCGTAGCGGGTGGAACGACCGCCGCCTAGACGTGTGAGCAGGCCACCGTTTACCATCTCTTTCAATATGCGGCCTGCCGCCGATTGGCTGACCCCCAACAGCTCCTGAGCCTCTTTTCTGGTCATGCTCCCGTTTTCGTCCAAAAAACGAACGATTCTCCCCTCCCTGGAAGCCGAGTCCACAGACATGTCTTCTTCATCTGCCGCAGGTGTCGGCCTCATGTCGCCCGCCGCGTTCATGTTGGGAAGAACCGTTTTGAAAGCATTGGCAGTGGCAGAAAAGCACGGTTGCACGCACGCGCCCGCATACGCGTCCATGATTTTTCTCATGCCCGTGCCGTATGCCTCGATAAGCTGCAGCCGATAGAAAACATTGGCAAGGCGAGGATTGCGACATGCGGAAACGCCCATCATCAAGTCCTCGAGTTCCAAATCGGGGAGCAAGCCGCCGATGGAGACGAACTCGATTCGGTCGTCGTAGATGCTGATCAACGTGCTGGCCGCAAAGGAATAATCCCGATGGACCAAGGCGTTCAACAGCGCCTCGCGGATAGCAACCTGCGGATAGTCCCTCGTGTCGATGCGCAAGAGCTTGTCGAAGGTAGAACGGACCTGGTTGTGGATATCGATGTAGCTGTAGACCTTGTCTAGTTGCTGCATGAGGGAACCGCAAAATTCCCTGCGATCCTTGAACGTGTTTTGGTCCGTCCCCTCGAAGACGGCCGCTTTGACGCTGTGGGGACACTGATCGGACAGGAGCAGCGCAAGATTCGTGTAGAGGCCATCGACAGACACCATGCCCAGCGTCTGCATCTGCGCCCGTCCAAAGGCAAGTTTGCGAGCCTCGAACTCCTTTTCCACAGATTCAAACGTCAGATTCTGGTCGATAGAGCGCATGTCCTCGAAGCTGTCGCCATCTGTTTCCTTGATCATCTGGCGTATAGCCGCATCGCTTGCCGGAACAGAGGAATACCCCTGTCGCACGTAGACCCCTTCGGGGCGAAGCCCTTTTGTCGCCAAATAGTAAGGACGGTTCGTGCCCCTTTGAACTTCGACGGCCACGACCGCTTTCCCTTCGATGTGAAGCGTCTCGTAGTGAACGAACATGGTAAGGTCGGGCTTCACTGCGTCACGCACCATGTTGGAGATCTGGAGGGCGCATGCATCGGCGTTTTCGACTCCCACCACTGCGCCGTCGTTGGCAACACCCACATAGATTGTGCCGCCAGCGCAGTTCGCAAAAGCAACGACCTCCTTTCTGATGTCGTCGCGCACAATGGCCTTGAACTCGACCGTTTCCGTTTCCTGAAAGTGCATGTCGTCCTTCTCTCAGCGCTTTTCTACCCATTTGCTGCCCATTTACTAACTATTCTAACCATTTTTCGCATGCCGTATGGGCAGATTGGGGAGAAAGCGAACGATGAAAAAGCTGCGGCGACAAAAAAGCCGCGACCCTCCAAGAGGAAGGTCGCGGCCTCGTTTTTTACCCGTCGAGTGCGCCGGTTACGCCAGAGCCGGGTGCGCCGGTTGCGCCAAAGCCGGGTGCGCCGGCCAAAAAAGGTGCCTGGGCAAGACAGGCGCCCGCTTCACAAGTAAAGCAGGCGCCACACGCCACCTGTCCTGCGCAAACCCTCAGAGCCGGTACTCTGTGTACTCGTTTTTGCAGGGATACTCGGTCGCGTACACGACGCCGTCTTCGGGAACCGCGATCACGGACAAGACCGAGCCCCAAGTCTGCTCGAAGGGCACCTCGGTATTGTGCGAGCACAACGACACCGTAATCGTCCCATGATGGTCGCTGAGCATAGACTTCAAAGTCTCGATGCCCACCTTCTCGCATTCGTCGAGAAACTTCTCGGCGCGGCGGTAGCGGACGAAGGTGTTGACGTTGGACTTGTAGAGGTCGCCTTCTTGGAGCCATCCGGTCAGATAGTGGTTCGTATGAATCAGGCGCCCGTTTTCGGGGATGATGGCCTGGAACCTCTCGGCCGTCGTCTCGATGTCGACCATCGAGCCGTCCTTGTGCGCAAGGAGGTGGTTAAACGACATTGCCCTCTCGCACAGGGATATGCGCTGGCAGGCATCCTCGAGGTTTTTTGCAAGCAAGACCTCCGCGCAGATGACGTTCATGGGGACGCCGCGCTTGTTAAAGGCCCTCGTCAGGCCGTTGACCATGGAGCCGAAGCCCGCCGAGGAGATGCCGACCTGGGGCAAGCAGCCGGCCATGCAAAACCCGAGAATTGCCGGCGCGTCGTCGGGCTCCATGTGGAGGCAGACGAACTTCGAGTCGACGGTCCAGTCGAGGTTCATGCCCAGATAGGTCTTGCCGCTGTCGGTTCTTTCCGGCTCGACGGCAAAGGCGGTGCAGCCCTGGACCTTGGGCTTCTTCGCCCAATCCTGCCCCTCGAGGAGGTTGGAGGCAACATTTACCCAGTATATGGAGCGCCAGTCGAGCCCCGCGCCCTCGCCGACCCCCTTCATGAACTCAATCCAACGCGGCGCGTATTCTTGGATTGGGCTCTCGTACATGGCTATGGCGCCCGCAAGCCCTTTCTCGTAGTCGAACTCGGGGCAAAATCCGCCGACGAGCTTCTTCCACCACTCCTGCATGTAGCAGATTTCTTCCCTGCAATCCTGCCCGTATTGAACGCCCATCTCGTGCCACGACCCCTTGAGGTTTGCCGTGGGGAAAGGCTTGGTCTCCGTTCTCATGATGCGATGCTCCTTTTCGTCTTGTCTTGTCCGGGTGAAGCGCTTCTTGCGACTGCCGTCTTTGCGGCTTTGCGGCTATTCCTCTGCCGCGGCGACCTTTTTCGCATACGGTGCCTTGTGCTTGGTCGCCACGTAGAAGAAGACGGACACAGCGGCAAGGATGATGCCCGCCACGCCAAAGCAGGGCCACAGACCGACCGTGTTCATGCCCGTCGCGCCCAGAAGAGCGGTGACGACGAACGCGCACAGACCGCCGCCGATGTTGTCTCCCACCGCAACGATGGCGGTTGCCGTGGCAGCCTTGCTGGAAGGAGCGAGCTCAACGCAGCGCGTGAAGAAGTAGCTCATGTAGGCCATCCAGAAAAACCCGGCCACGAAGCAGGTCGCGTAGATGACGGGAACGCTCGGAGCGATGGCCATCACTATCATGGAAGCGCTGAACAAGGCAATGGCGATGGGGACGAACGCCGTGTGCATCTTGCTATAGATGGGCCCGAAGGCAAAACCGCCGAGCATGCAGCCAAAGGTCATGACGGATGCCGCAAAGCCCGCAGTCGAGCTGTCGCCCACGCCGGCGTCGGAGATGAACATCGCAACGAAGAACTGCAGGGTGAAAAAGACCAGGGAGGCGAAGAAGACCTGAACGGTCAGAGGGATGACAGGCTTCCACCACCCGGCCTTGACGGCCTCTGCGCCCGTCGCCTTGCCGTCGGCCTCGGAAATCGACGCGGGAGGAAAGCTCGGCACGCAGAAAAGGACCATGAAGAAGATGGGAATCGCGATGAGGTAGACATAGAAAACGTGGTTCCACCCGTTTAGGGCCAAGACACCCGCGACGGCCGCCATGATCATACCGAGAACGGACTGGATGGCGGTGAAGAAACCCACATAGCGCGCATGGGCAGCCTCGTCGAGGAAGAGGTCGGCCAAGATGCCGAGAACCGCCGTGTTGACGAAGCCCCAGCCCACACCAGATGCCATGATGCGCATGACCATGAAGTAGTAGGCGCTCGGGACGAGGCCGGCGCAGATGCCGCAGACGGAAAAGATCCCAAAGCCCAAGAGGAGCACGAGCTTCTTGTCCATACGATCGCACATGCCGCCGGCGACAAAGCCGATGGGAGCGGCGACGAAGGCCATGCCCGTGACGCCGAAGCTCACCGCCCAGCTCGGGTCGCCCTCAAAAACCCCGTAAAGCAAATCGGTTATCGGCTGGATGGCGAGGTCTTGGGTGATCGTCATGCCCGTGAGGTAGATGGCGATGAGGCACAAGACCAATTTCGGCTTGGACATCGACTCTGCCCTCGTGATGTTGGATGCCATGTTCGGCTCCTTTCCCTTGCGGCGCCTGTCCTTTTTGCCGGCGCCTCGATGCGCTCGCGGCACGACCGCCACGGGCATCTCGCAATCTAGGAAGGCCGAACACAGATGGGTACCAGCAAAGGACTTTGGGGGGTATGGTTTCGGGCAAAGTCGCCCTAAACAAACGGCGCTGTTTGCCAGGCCATACGTTTTGATTGTGCCGCTCAGCTGCAAAAATATTGTCGCGTATGCGAATGCGCCGCTTCACAACTTTTCCCACTCACCCCCGCCGGATGATAAGATTTCAAGTGCTTTGCAACATCGCCAAGACGAGGGACTGGCATGATGAAAAAAACACAGGTGACGCCGATTCCGCTCACGTACCTCGGTTCTGCCCTCTTTTTCTCCTGGACCTTTTTCATCGTGATAAACCCGGACGCGACGCCTTGGGTTTTAAGCCCCGCGTCGTCTTCGCAAAGCCTCTACAACATCAGCGCGATATGCATGGTCGCCACAATTGTCGCCTTGGCCATATGCCCGCAGCGCTATCGCAAGGTCTTGCTCACCGGCTGGCAGATGAAGCTTTTCATAGGACTCGGCCTGACCGCAAGCACCTTCGGGGTCGTCTTTGCCGGAAATCCAGCCGCAAGCGTGTGCAGCGCCGGCACGGGCCTTTTCTCCGGAGCGCTTGCAATCCAGTGGGTCTACCTGTTCCGCTCCATCGGCCTGCGCCAGGCGATACGCTGCTTTCCCCTCCTGCTCGCGGTTTCCGTGTGCCTGTGCGCGACGTTGACCTGGCTTGACCATCTCGTCATCACCGCCGTGACCGTCGCGTTGCCGGCCCTTTCCGAGCTGCTGTTTCACATATCGAGGAAATCTCCCCTGCCGCAGTTCGAGTTCTCCAAGCTCAAGGCCGAGCGGGCATCGAGCTATTTCTTGGTCTTCACCGTTAGTGCCGTCTTCGCCGTCGCCATAGGGTTTTTCGACTACGGCGACGGCGCGAGCGCTTCTGGCTACGCGCCCGTCTTCTACGGCATCATCGGCATCGCCACCATGCTCGCCGCCGGCGTCTATCTGCATTTGAACAGCCGTGCAAGTTTCAGCTACGACTTCGCAGGGCCACTCGCCTTGATAATCGTCGTGCTCGTGCCGTTTTTCGGCACGGGACAGTTGCCGACGCAGGTCTTGATGGTGGGAAACATCACGGCAGAGGTTCTCATATTCATCGTGGCGATAGGCGTGGCCGAGTATCTGGACATAGACCCCCTAAAATCCTACGCGCTCGTCCGCGCCACCATGACGACTGTCGGCATGCTCTCGTCTCTCTTGACTGCCCATCTGGGCAGCTACCTCGACGACAAGCTCATGCAGGCCCAGACCTCCTTTATCTTCATCGGGGTGGGCGTGATGACGCTTCTGGCCCTCTTCGCCGCCGTCGTCGCATCCACGCGGCCGGGTTCGGCAGGGGCGCCGGCACCAGAGGACACGTGTGAGCAAGAGGTGGTCGACGACGGTGAAAAGGCGGATTTCGATTCGAGCTGCGACAAGATCGCGCAAGACGCGGAGCTCTCCCCGCGCGAGACCGAGGTTTTCAAGCTGCTCGCACGCGGCTACACATCGCCAAGCATCCAAAGGCAGCTTTACATAGCGAGCGGCACCGTAAGCTATCACAGCCACAACATCTACACGAAGCTCGGCGTTCACTCGAAACAAGAGCTCATAGACCTCGTGCGTCTTGCCAACTGATGCAGCGCGGCGCTTGCGGGTATCATAGGGCGCCATATGACGAGGAAACGAAACACGAAAAAACGCACGGCGGGTACCGGCAGCGCGGCGCGGGCGAAGGCGGGCGGCAGCGCGGCGCGGGCGAAGGCGGCGGGCACGAAGGCACGCGCATCGCGCACAAAGGCAGCGGGCGCCAAGGGCACGACGCGGCGCACCGCATCGGCAAACGCAAAAAAGCGCACAGCGCGGCCGTCGCAGGCGAAAAAGACGACCGGAGCGGCACTTGCGCTCAAGCGAAGGAAGCGGACGGTGCGCATCATCGCCATCGCGCTTGCCGTCGTCGTTGCTATCGCCTGCATCTGGCGCATCGGCACTTGGCATGTCTTTGACGCGAAATACGCGGACTGCGAGAAGTGGCGCGACGTGGCGACGCAGGCCTGCATCGACTGCGAGCTGGGCGAGCAATGGACGGACGCGGTGCTAGCCGCCATGGTGGTCGAGTCTTCCGGCGACCTTGCGGTGGAAAGCGTCCTCGGGGTGAAAAACGACATCATGCAGGCCGCGGAGGGCGCGTGGGGCTGGATCGTCATCGACGGCTGGCCCGAGCGCGGCCTTGAGGCCGAGACGCCGCAGGCCTCAATCTATGCCGGCGTGCTCGAGTTCAAGCAAAACCTCGAGCTGTGGGATTCCTACCTCGAGGGCATCACTCCCGAGCAGCCCGAGAAAGTGCAGCTCGTCATACAGGGCTACAACTTCGGCGCGGACGGATGGTTTAGCTGGTGCAAGGACAATGGGGTGCGTGCCTACGACGTCGACATCGCCCGGCGCTACTCCGACGAGGAGATGCCGAGCGATGCCAAGGGGACGCCCACACACGCGGCGAAATGGCTCGACGCCTACGAGCGCATCCGCAGCGACCATGCGGCCGCCACGGGATAGCGCTCGCGGCCGCGCCGCTGCTTACACCTGAGACTGCGCCTGCGCCGACTGACCGCCGGTCTGCTGCTGGCTTTGGCCCTGACCCTGTTCCTGGCTCTGGCTTTGGCTCTGCTCCTGGCCTTGTTGCTGTTGGCCGCTTTGCCCGGGCTGCTGGCCGCCCTGGCCGCCGGCGCCCTGCTGGCCCGGGGCCTGGGGCGGCTGCTGGCCTTGCTGCGGGGCGTTGTCGGATTGCGAGGCACCCTGCGAACCCTGCGCGTCTTGCGAGCTTTGAGAAGTCTGCTGCTGCGAAGAGTCCTGCCCGCCGCCAAAGAGGCGCTCGACGAACTCGCGCACCCAATCGAAGAAATTCTGCTGGCCGCCCTCGGAGCCCCCCTGCGCGCTTTCGTTGTTCGAGCTTTGCGAGCTGCCGGATGCAGACGAGGCGTCCACCTGCGAGATGACGCTGAACTCCGTGCTGGTGCCGTAGCGTGTGTCGAAGGCGGCGCGCTCAATGCTCGCGCCCTGGATTTCGTTGGCGTCTCCCGTCTCGAAATCGGTGCCATAAGAGCCCGTCACCGTCACGGTCACGCTGCTCTCGCCTTGCACCACAGTCGTGCCGCCTGCCACGATGGTCACGCTCTTGCCGTTTTCATCCACGACCTTGCCGCCTGCCTGCACATTCAAGTTCGTCACGGTGCTGTCGCCGGTCACGGTCCAGGTGGAATCCGACCCGACGTTGATTGTCAAAGGCGCGTCGCTTGTGGTCTTGTTCGCCGCGGTATTCTCCGTGATGGAGGCCGCGCCAGACCACGTGCTGCCGTCGAGCACATAGATCGTGGCAGTCGAGATGTCGTCTGCCGTCGCGTTGCCAGACGCGTCCTGCTTTTTCAAGGTGAAGTTCACGGTCGCGCCGTTGGAGCCGGCAGAGCCCCAGCTGTTCGCGTCGTTACCCTCGGCCTGGACGAGGTTCACCTTCGAGCTGTCGAAGTCGAGCGTGGACTCGGAGACGACGACGTTTGCGCTCGTGTTGGTGAAGTAGAACATGCTGCCGGAGTCGATCGTCGTCGAAAGCGTCGAGCGCAGCACCTCGAAGCGGGCTGCATCGCCGGTGGACGTGTCGGCATCGCCCGAAGTGGACTGGTAAATGATGATGCCGTTTTTCACTGGGTCGCTGCCCGAGATGGCGTTGTTGGTACTCGATAGCTGCGAATCCTCGATGTAGATGCTGTTTTTGCCCTCCATGCCGGCTATCTGGCTGCCGCTTGCTGTGCCCGACACGCCGTCGACCTCGATGTCGCCAGTGGAGTAGAGCAGCGGGCTGCCCGAGCCGGCCGTGGCAAGCGTGCTGTCCGATACCGAAATCGACCCGCCGCCACGGTCGGTGGCAATCGAGGCGGAATGCCCGCCGGCCGTCGAAATGGACAGCTTGTTGCCCACGATGGTGCCGCCGTAGGTGGCGTCTAGGCCGCGCGAGTTGCCCTGCGTGCTCTTCGTGGTGATGTCCGTGTCGTTGACGTAGACCGTCGCGTTGTCCGTGGAGAAAATGCCGTTGGAGCCGGCCGCGTCGGTGGTCAGGCTCGTGCCATCCACGTAGGCCGCAGAACCCTCGCCCACGGCCAGGATACCGGCGTTGGTGCCGTAGAAGTTCACGTTGTCTTGGCTAGAGGTGGAATCGCCGCTTTTGGTGATGGTGTCGCCGCTGATGGAAAGCGAGCCGCCGTTTTGCGCGAGGGCGGCGTTTTGGTCGGCGGTCGTGGACTCGACGGTCTCGCCCGTCGAGCTTTTCTCCTCGCCGTCGGCGGTGAGCACGCCCGAATAGCTGCCCGTATAGTCGAAGCTTTGAGTGTTCGCGCCGCCGCCGCCCGGCATCTGGCCGCCCGGGCCGCCTCCCTGCTGGCCGTCGCCACCTTGCTGCGAGCTGCCGTCGGGCATCGCGGGGGGCTGGCCGTTTTCGCCCTGCGCCTGGCCGTCTTGCGGGCCGCTCGTGTCGCCGTCGGGTTTTTCAGGAGGCGTGCCGCCTTGGCCTTGCGCCTGCCCATCCGAAGAGCTGCTCGCGCTGCTGCCAGGCATCGCGGGGGGCTGGCCGTTTTGAGAGCCGTCTTGGCCGCTGCCTTGCTGCGTCGACTGCCCAGACTCCGAGCTCGACGAGGCGACGGTGCCGCTTTGACCTGCCTGGTACTGGGCGGCAAAAGCGGTCAAGGGCACGCAGCCGCCCACGAGCACGGCTGCGAGCACGCCGGCGCCCACCCGCTTCCACATCGGAAAATGCATCGCGCCGGGCACCGTTTTTGCCCCATGCCCGTTTCCGGCGCCTGTGTCGCACTTGGCGCTTGTTGTCCCATGCGCCGCCGAGGCGCTGCCAGCGCCCGTTTCACCATCCGCGCCGCCTGCCTCGCCGGCGGCCCACGACTTCACGTCGATTATCTCGTTTCCGTTTTTCATCGTCTGCATCCTCGCTTCCGTTTTGCCGTCGCGCTCGAAACTGACGGCACCCATGATAGGAGGCGACCCTGAAAGCCCCCCAAAGCTCCCTGAAGCGCGTTTTCAGGAAACGCCAAAAGCAAACTTATTGTGAAATGCTCGCGCATGGCGGCGCGCATCGTGCATGATGGGGCAAGCAAAAACGCCGCGGGCGGCACGAAGGCGGGCAGGACGCAATAGGCGAGGCGCAAGGGGGCGCGCGAGAAGATGGCCGACATCCTCCTGGTCGAAGACGACAAGACCATACGCATTACCACGGAGTTTGCCCTCACGCGGGAAGGATACGCCGTCACCTGCGCCGCCGACGGCGCCACCGGGCTTGCAAGCGCGCGCGAGGCAAAGCCCGACCTCATCTTGCTCGACGTGATGCTGCCCGAGATGACGGGCATCGAGGTGGCGCGCGCCCTGCGCGAGACGGGCGACGAGGTGCCCATCATCATGCTCACCGCGCTCGACGGCGACGCGGACAAGGTGCGCGGGCTAGACGCCGGCGCCGACGACTACATCACCAAGCCCTTTTCCACGGCCGAGCTGCTCGCGCGAGTGCGGGCTCACCTACGCCGCTCGCAGCTCCACGGACAGGCGGTTGGCGAGGGCGCGCACATCGAGGCCGGGCAACTGTGCATCGACAGGGGCGCCGCGCGAGTGCTCGTGGCGGGGCAGCCCGTCGAGTTGCGCAGCAAGGAATACGCGCTGCTCGTTGCGCTGGCCCAGCGCCCCGGCATGCTGTGCACGCGCCAGTGGATCGCCGAGCAGGTGTGGGACGAGGAGTTCCTCTCCACCTCGCGCACCATCGACACGCACGTGCGCCGCATACGCAAGGCCATCAACCGCGACGGCTGGACCTATATCCAGACCGCGCACGGCATGGGGTACCGCTTCGAAGCGCGTCACGAGAAAGGCGGCGCGTCATGACGTTGTCTGCCAGCACGAAAGACGGCGAGAGCTGGCGCACCTGGATTGTCGGCGGATATGTTGCCGTGGCGGCCATCGTGGCCTTGCTGTGGGGATGGTCGCTGTTTTCTCCCATCGACGAGCAGGAGGTCCAGCGCGCCTACGACAAGCTGGACTCGACGGCGTATGCGGGAAAGGTCGCGTTGGGCGAAAGCAGCAAGGGCGCCCAGGAGCTGGCCGACGAGCTGTCAGGCGGCGGCCTGCGCGTGAGCATCATCGCATCAAGCGGACAGGTGCTGGCCGACAGCGAGGCGGATGCCGCCGGCATGGGCAATCACGCCGAGCGCGAGGAGGTGGCCGCGGCACTCGCGGGGCAGACCGGGCACGCGCGGCGCAGCTCGACCACCGACGGCACGGAGTACCTCTACACCGCCGTGCCCGCGACCTGGCAAGGCCAAAGCGTCGTCTTGCGCCTGGCCGGCTCGGTGGCAGGCGTGAAGGCGGTGACGGCGGAATTTCGCAACACGGGCCTTGTCTTGCTGGCCGTCGCCGTGATTGTCGGCGTCGTCGTGGCCTGGCTGTCGCTTTCGCGCTCGCGGCGCCCAGTCACCCGCCTAGAGCGCATGCGCACGGACTTCGTCGCCAACGCCAGCCACGAGCTGAAGACGCCCGTCGCCGGCATCGCCTTGCTCTCCGAAAGCATCGCCTCTGCCGCGCACGATGGCGACACGCAGGCGATATCGATGTTTTCCAAACGCCTGGAAAAGGAAGCCTCGCGCCTGCAGCACCTGGTGCGCGACCTGCTCGACCTCGCGCGACTCGAGAACAGGCAGGCAAAAGAGCGCGACACGGAAACGAGCGATTTTGCCGGGGTCGTGGCCATGTCCTTCGACGCACACCTCACCCGCGCCGACGCGAAGGGCATCGAGATGGAGCTTTTCGACGAGACGACCGAGGGCAAGCCCCTGCGCGTGAGGCTATCCGGCTCGGATGCGGCTCTGCTGGTGGACAACCTGCTGGAAAACGCCATCAACTACACGGAAAGCGGCAGCGTGCACGTGCGTGTGGCCGCAGAGGGTGGGCATGCGGTCTTGAGCGTGGAAGACACAGGCATCGGCATCCCGTATGCCGACCAGGGGCGCATCTTCGAGCGCTTCTACCGCGTGGATACGGCGCACAGCCGCGAGATGGGCGGCACGGGGCTAGGGCTTTCGCTCGTGCGGCATGCAGTCGAAGACGCGGGCGGGGCGATACAGCTGGAAAGCGCACCGGGCGCCGGTTCGACCTTCACCGTGAAACTGCCGAGCGTCTAGCAGACGTTGCCAAGCGCCTAACGGACGCGGGGTGAGAGGCGGGAGGGTTCGCGCCCCGCAGCTACATCGACGTGTTAATGGGGAAAAGCGGACGCGGGCGCGGAGCGGGAGACGGGAGGGTTCGCGCCCCGGCTCCTCATATGTCGGAATCGTCAAACGCGCGATACGCGATGCCGCACTTGTCGAATATCCTGCACGATATCTTGTGGTCGTCGGTGTGCTCATATTTGTTCTCCAGGTAGACGACCTGGCCTATGCCTACCTGCACGAGGAACTTCGCGCATTCGTGGCAGGGAAAGAGCGTGACGTAGACGGTCGCGCCCTTGAAGTCCTTGAGCGAGCCGCGGTAGTTCAGCACGGCATTGGCCTCGGCGTGGACCACGTAGCTGTGCTTGTCGGTCAGGGGGTCGTCGGTGGTGGCCCAGGGAAAATCGTTGTCGTCGTAGCCGATAGGCGTGCCGTTGTAGCCCACCGAGAGTATGCGGTTGTGGATGTCGGCGATGCAGGCGCCCACCTGCGTGTTCGGGTCCTTGCTGCGCATTTGGGCCGCGACGGCGACCTTCATGAAGAACTCGTCCCAGCTTATGACGTCCCCGCGCTTGTCCGGCATCTTCTCCGCCCCTCTTTTCGGCCTGTCGCGGGCACGCTCGCGCCCGCCGTTTTTCGGCGATTATCGCACAGCCCCGCCAGCCCTATTAGACATTTCAGGCAAGCACTATTGCAACGGCGAAATCACGCAATGGACAGTAGCTCATGGTCTATTGCCCGGCGAACAAACTCAGCGCGAGTGATACCCAAAGCGTCTGTCGCCCGACACATCGCCGCAATACGAGAGGTGAAAACCGCCTACTCCGGCAAACAGCTCGGCGACCCGAATCTCTCCCGACACGCAACGCTGCTTCACACCGCTGCAGGGGTGCAGGCACGTCCCAGCCACAGCTCGAAGAGGGCCTGCGCGTCGCCGCCCGTCTTCATCTGGCGCTCCAGTTCGGCGGCCGATATGAGGATGTCGGTGAGTTCGGCCAGGGTGAAACGCGAAGCCTGGCCCGGCAGATTGCGCACCTGCCACTCCGGCTTGCCCAGTGCAGATGCCAGCTGCGCAGCCGCCTCGCCGGCGAGGTCTTTTGCCACGAGCAGGTCGCGCACGCGGTTGACGCATATGGTGAGCAGCCCGAAAGGCGAGGCAGACGGCATCTTCGCCAGCAGCGCCATCGCACGGGCTGCATCGCGCGCGCCCAAGGCGTCTGCCAGCTCCCAGGGCTTCACCTCGCTCGTGCGCGCCACGTAGCGCTGCACGTCGCCCACCCCGATTTCTGCGCCGCGTCCGAGCACGGCGGCGAGCTTTTGCAACTCCGCGTCCAAGTGCACCGTGTCCTCGCCCACGCGCGAGACCAGCTCGTCGGCGGCGGCGGGCACGATGGTCACGCCGTGGCTCACGGCAAAATCGCGCACCTGAGCGGGAAGGTCGCGCTTCGAGCGGGCCGCGCAATCAATGACGGCCTTTGCCCCCAGGCGCGCCACGGCCTTGTAGAGGCGCGTGTTCTTTTTTAGCGAGGCCGATTCCAACAAGACGACCGTCGAGGCGCACGGGTCGTCGAAATAGGAGACGAGCGCCTCGGAGGCCTCCTTTTTCAGGTGCTCGGCCTCGCGCACGTAGACGAAGCGGTAGTCGCTCATAAAAGGCATGGTGCCGCATGCGCCGACTATTTGATCGCCTGTCGCGTCCGCGCCCGTGAAGACGTCCTCGTTCAAGGAGAGGTCGCCGGTCTTTTCCAGGCGCGCGCGCAGGCGCGAGACCACGTAGCGCCTCTTCATCGCGTCGGCGCCGACGACGAGGTAGCCTGCGAGAAAATCCTGTGCATCGCCCACGTTGCGGCGCTCCTCAACTCTCGTTTCTCTGGACGGCCACCTCTATGCTGCCGCCCGTGAAGCGCAGCGTGACGTCGCCGTTTTCATCTGTCCTATACACCTTAGCACGAGCCCGCGCGAGCAAGTCGAGCATCTGGCGCGTGGGGTGCCCGTAGCTGTTGTCCGCGCCCACGCCGATGAGCGCAATCTGCGGGGAGAGGGTGGCCAGCTCCTCGGCGCTCATGCCGCCACGGCTGCCATGGTGGGGCACCTTCACGAAGTCCACGTCGCCGACGGAGGCCACGGTGGCAGCAATCGCGTCCTCCTCGGCATCTCCGCTGGTAAAACCCCGCGCTTCAGGACGCCCGTCGCCGTCTGCGTCGCAGCTGAGGAGCATTTGTAAGCTATCGTCGTTGCCGCTTTTCCCACCATCTTCGGGGGCGAGCACCTCGATGGTAAAAGCCCCCGCCCTACACGTGCTGCCGGGCCGCACACCCTCCGCGCCGTGTCCAGCCGTCGCGCGGCGGGCCGATTCGAGCACCTGCGCCTCCTCGGGCATCGAGAGCAAGTCGGCATGCACGTAGACATGGTCGATGCCGACAACTCCAACGATGCCGGAAAGCGCGCCCACGTGGTCGCTGTCCTTGTGCGAGACAAACACGGCATCAAGATGGGTGATGCCGTGGCGCGCAAGCCCGCGCGCGAGCACATCGGCCTCCTCGCCCGTGTCGATGAGCACGGCTGCGTCTCCGTCGCGCACGAGCAGCGCGTCACCTTGCCCCACGTCGAGCATGACCACCTGAGGCTCTGTCGCATCCGGCACGCCCACCCAGGCAGCAAACCCCGCGCCGCCGGCCATCCCGTAGACGACAAGCGCCACAGCAGGAAGGCACAGGCACGCGCAGACAAGGACACGGCCGCCAACACGGCGTGTAAAACGCCTGCCTTCGCGCCCAGCAGACGGCCTCCACGGGGCGGGCGGGGCGTTTTGGGCCGAGGCGGGCAGCGGCCATGCCGCCCACAAGACGATGCCGAGCGCTGCCGACACGAGCGCAAGCGGGACCGCGCCCGCATCGAGGGGGATGCAGGCAAGCGGGATGTCTGCCATCACGTGGACGAGGGATGCGCTTGCCGACGAGACGGCTATGGCAAACGAGAGCGCAAGGCCGCCAAGCGCGGGGACGACCACGCCGACGATTAACGCCACGACCCCGGCGCCTAGGGCAAGCGTGATAAACGGCGCGGCCACGAGGGTGGCAAACGGCACGACGAGGGGAAATTGCGCGAACATGGGCACGGCCACGGGCAGGGTGGCAAGCGTCGCCGCAAGCGTCACCCCGATGCCGGAGGCTGCCTTGGAAAAACGCGCGGGCGCCACATGCGCGACCCAACACGAGGCGAGAGGTCCTATGACCACGAGCCCCAACACGGCAAGCACCGACAAAACAAAGCTCAGGCTGTAGGCGTTCGCGGGATTTACAGCCAGAAAGGCGAGCACGCACAATGCGAGTGCGGAACACACGTGCCGGCGCCTGCCCAAGCTGCCGGAGGCAAGCGCGACCGCGCACATGACGCCTGCGCGCAGCGCTGAAGGGGAAAACCCGGTAAGGGCGACGTAGAAGCCCAGCGCGACGCCAAGCACGAGGGCACGCGCAAGGCGGGGCAGCGGCGTGCGCGCGAGCAGCCACGACAAGATGGCGGTGACGACGGCCAAGTGCGTGCCGCTGACGGCCATGAGATGCGCAAGCCCGCAGGTCTTGAAGTCCTGCTCCAGCTCGCTGCCCGCATACAGGGTACGGTTTCCCAGCAAAAGGCCTGCCAGCAGCGCGGCGCCGTCACCGCCGTAGGCCTTGATGCGCAAAAACGCCCCGTCGCGAAAGGAGCTGACCGCCCCGCCTAGGCTCCGCGCAGCGCCCGCATCGCGCGCGCAGGTCAGGCGCAGCATGCCCGCATAGCCGTTCCTGTGATTCCACTCCCCTCCGGCATCGTCTGCGGGCGCCGTGTAGAGCGCGTCGGCGACGATGGCATGCCCGGCGGCCGGCACCTCGTCCATATCGTCTGGCCACAGCACGCGCACCGAAACGAAGCGCCCGTCGACGAGGACACGCCCTGTCGAGACCTCGCCATAGTCGCGGGCAGCGGGGTCCCCCGTCAGCTCTATCGTCGCGTCCTGCAAGGCCGCATCTTCAAGCAGCGCCACGTCGGCCGCCCAGCCCTGCCAATAAAGCGCCGCGCACACGGCGCATGCCGCGCATGCGACGGCAAAGACCGCCGCCCCGAGCAAAAGCGGACGCCTTCCCTTCCCCGCGCCCAGCAACGCATCCCCGCCACGCCCAACGCGTGTTGCGCAGGCTTCGTCTCCGCCCCGGCGCATACGCCCGGTGCTTTCGCCCGACGGTGCGCCATGCGACATTTGCGGCATGGCGCACCCGCACGCATGCCGGCCGCCTCGCCTGTTGCGCTTTGCGCACATCGCCACGGGAAACGCAGTACAGCAAAGGACAGCGCACACAAGCGTCGCCAGCACGGGATCGAAAGTGCCCGCATACGCCTGCCAGCTTGCCCGCTCGACGGCAAGCACCGCCGCCCATGCGCCGCACGCGGCAGGCGCAAGCGAGCCTAGCGCAGGACGGCGCGGAGCAGCCGGCCTTGCACCGGAAACGCTCACACCGTGATGCTTTCCTCGATGGCGGCAAAGCGCGCATCCCCGATACCACTTACGTTCTTCAAGTCCTCAATCTTTTTGAAGGAGCCGTTCTTCTCGCGGTAGTCGATGATGCGCGAGGCGATGCCCTCGCCCACGCCCTGCAAGGTCTGGAGCTGCTCGCTTGTCGCGGTGTTGATGTTCACCTTTGCCTGCTGGCCCGCGCCGGCCGAAGAAGCCGAGCCAGCCGAAGAGCCGGCCGCACCCGTCGCCGCGGCCTCGCCTTCACGCGCCACATAGACCTGCACTCCGTCTTCGAGTTTTTGGGCGCGGTTTACCTGCGCGGCGGCGGCGCCCTCGGCAAAACCGCCCGCCGCCTCTATGGCATCTCCCACGCGCGAACCGGCTGCGAGCGTGTACACGCCGGGAGAGACGACGGCACCTTCCACGTCCACGGCTATCTGCGAGGCCGTATCCTGCGCAGCAGAGGCCGTGTTGGACGTGCCAGCATCCGAGGCAGCCGTCCCCGACCCGGCCATCCCGCCTGCCACCACGTCCTGCTGCACGCTTTGCCCCGCGTCCGCATATGCGCCGTCCAAACTGAAGCTGTCGGAGCCAGACGCCGGCCAAAAGCGCCACAAGGCAACGCAGACGGCGACGATAGCGAGCACGGCCACGCAGCAAAGCGCAGACTTGTTCACGTGAGACAGCCCCGCACGTCGCAGAAGCGACGCGACCCTCGCCTTCAGCTCGCCGTCCATCTCCTCACCATCCCCGCCTGTCGACGCCTCCATGACGGCATCGATTGTGGCAGGCGAATCTGGACAAAACGCCGAGTGAACCCTATGCGAGTTCCACACGAAACCAAAACAGCTCCCAAACAAAATCTATCGCGCTTCTGAAAACCCCTGAACGAAAGCTATGCAAACCTATGTGTTCGGCGCAACGCGCGAAGCGCACATCGCCATGGGACGAGGCGCACCACGCCCGCACCATGCCCGCACCACGCCCGCACAACGCGCGCGCCCGTTCACTCTACTTTCCCGCGCACCGCGCCTTGTGCCGCACGTCAATCAGCTCAGCGATGATGGAAACCGCAATCTCTGCTGGCGTCTTTGCCCCGAACTTGATGCCGATGGGCGAATGGGCCTCGTCGATGCGCTCGGGCGAGATGCCGGCATCCTTTGCCTGCAGAATGTTTTTCGTCACCTTGTCCTTGTGCCCAATCATGCCCACATACGGACACGGCGACTTCAGCGCATGCTGGAAGACCTCGGGGTCGTGCACGTGCCCGCGCGTGAGCACGCACGCATAGTCGTCTTCGGTCAACTCCACGTCCCCGATACGGTCGAAATCTATCTGCACAAGCTTTGAGCAGGGAAAACGCTCCTCGTTCAAGAACTCGGGGTCGTCGTCGTAGACCACCGTCTTGAACCCCACATGCGAGGCATACTCGGCCAGGTGCATGGCCACGTCGCACGCGCCGAAAATGGCGACCTGCGGCGAGGAAAACAGCGGCTGCGCCAGCCACACGACGCCCGGAAACTGCTCGCAGTGCATGGAAGGTCCGGTCGTCACGTCGTGCATCTGGAACTCGTCGCGGCGCGTGTAAGGGCGCGCGGCCAGCAGTTTTTTGTTCACGTCGGCGAAAAACACGCCGGGCTTTCCGTCGGCACTGCCCTCGTCAAACATCATCATCCACTTGCCCTCGCCTGAGCGCTGCGGCGCGGCCTTCTCGTCGGTGACGAGCTTGAAGCCGAGCCAGGCCTGCGCCCCCGATGCCGCCGCAGCGGCAGCCGCCTCCAACGCAGGCACGTCGTCAGGGCCAAGCGAAGAAAAGATTGCCCGCACGCCGGCCTCGCTCACGAGCGGGTTCGTCTCTATCGCCTGCGCTATGCAGGGAAAATCCGCCGGTTCGCACTCCACACTGCGCCCGGCGCGCAGCGCCTCCACCATGTTTCGCACCGTCTCTTCAACGCTCATGATCCCCACCCTTTCCATTCGCCAGATTCACTGCCATATACACCTCGGCCGACACGCTACACGCCGGCCATCAGACCATCAGCGAGCAGCCCGCGCGCGTACGCACCCGTGGACTTGCCCTTTGCCTTGGCCTCCCTCTCCAGCGCCTTTTTCATGGAGACGGGCACCTTCAGCGAAAGCGTCACGGATTCACGAGACGTCTTCGGTAACTCCCCGTCGAAGACCTCGCCCACGTTCACCCAACCCTCGGGCCACTTGTCCTGCTCGAGGGCGCTTTCCCAGCCAACAATCATCTCGTCGGTGACGAGCGTGCCGTTCTCGGCGACAATCCCACTCATGTCTACCTCCATCCCAGCTCGCGCTTGAACTTCTTCGTTGGGGGCGTCAGAGCATGGAACACGCACCATACGCCGTCGACATCCACGAAAGCAATCAACTCGGCAAACCTCCCGTCGGGAAGGCCGCCAATTGAGATCCACAGGGGCGGATCGTCGGTCCCGTTTCTCTGGCGGCACCTGATGGGGTTTTCCCATGCATACGCGACGTCTTTTTCGGTGAGCCCATGTTTTAAGGCATTGCCATGCACCCTGACCACTCGCGCCTCCTTTCACACTAGAAAAGTATACCAAGCAAATCAGAATAAACTACAAGATATTGTGCCCGTACCCCGTTTACCCTATCATGGTATATACGTAGTCTAGACGAGGGGACGCGGCATGGCGGCGGCATCGGCAACGGCAACGCTTTCAAAATGGGGAAACAGCCAAGGGGTCATCATTCCCAAATCCATATGCGAGCCTCTGGGGCTTGTCGCAGGCGACAAGCTGGAACTTTCCGTTTCCGAGACGGGTGGCTCAATCGAGATCACCCCCGTCCGGCGACACGCGACGCGCACGCGCAAACTTTCGGCGCAAGAAGTGTTCGCGGATTGGGACGGCTCCTACGAGCTGCCGGAAGACCTTGCCGGCGAGGCGGGTGCGGGCAAGGAGTGCGCATGGGGCGGCGCTGCGGGCAAGGAGCTGTGGTGAAGATGATCTGCGAGCAAGGAGAGATCGTCTACATAGATTTCGAGCCACACGTCGGACACGAGCCGGCCAAATATCGCCCCGCCCTCGTCGTCAGCTCGAGCACCTTCAACCTACGCTCTTCCATGACCGTCGTCTGTCCCATCACCTCGCTCGACAACGGCTACCCCATGCATGTGGGAGTCGCCTGCGATGAAATTAGCGGCTTTGCCTGCATCGAGCAGCTGCGGGCGCTCGACTTGGGGGCACGGCGCTGCAAGCACGTCGGGTTTGCCTCGACCGAGCAAATGGGCGAGGTGCTCTCCCTCGTCGGTGCGGTCTTCGACATTTAGCCCTGGGAGCGAGACAACGCAAAGGACGCAGCGGCAACTCTGCACTCAACACGAAATTGAAATCCCACCGACTTCAACACTTGAACAGGTCGGAATGAGTTCCCGTCCTCGTCAGATAAAGGTAGAGCTCGTCGGCATCTACCGCATCATTTCATACTTCATCAAAATCTATGTCCTTCAGCGCGTCGGCAAACGAAGCGTAAGCTTTCTTGTGCTTATCCCGCTTCAGCGCCTCCACCTCACGTATCGCCTGAACCGTCTCCTCGTTCGGACGTTCGTCACGCATGTCGAAGGGAATGCCGCCCATCTCGATAGACTTCACGAGAAACGCGTTAATTGCATCTCCCAGATTGAGACCCCAGCGCGCATAGGTTTTCGCCGCTTCGGATTTCACGGTACGCGATGTCCTAAACCTTATCTCGGTATCTTTCACAAGAGCGGATTCCATGTCCACGCCTCCTTTGGTTGCCACGATTATTACACATTTTGCGGCAATTCTGCCATATCCCTCAAACGGAAGCGCCAACGAAAGCCCGTTTCCCGCGACATATGATCGACAGGAAGGGTAAACGCGAGGCAGAAACGGGCGTGGAAGCAGGGGCGGTCTAGCCGAGGATGCCAAGGCCTTCGAGGAGTATGCGCACGCCGATGGCGATAAGGACGATGCCGCCGGCGATGGTGGCGGGTTTTTCCCAGCGCGAGCCGAAGAAGTTGCCGATGGCCACGCCTGCCAGCGAGATGACGAAGGTCGTGCAACCAATCAGCGAGGTGGCAGGCGCGATGTCCACCTCTAGAAACGCGAAGCTCACCCCCACGGCCAGCGCGTCGATGCTCGTCGCTATGGCCAGCATGAGCAGCTCGCGCATGTCGAGCCGCTCGCTTTTTGCGGGCACGTCGACAGGTGCATCCACGGCGTCCGCTTCGTCTGTTTCACCCGCGCCACCCTCTTCGTCCTCGTGAAACGCATCCCACAGCATCTTGCCGCCGATGAAGGCAAGCAAGACAAAGGCAATCCAGTGGTCGACGGCCTCGACATAGGCGGCGAACAGCGCCCCGACCGCCCAGCCGATAGCCGGCATGAGCGCCTGAAAGCCGCCGAAGAACAGCGCGATGACGACGGCATGGCGCCAGTTGACGCGGCGCATGCCAAGGCCTTTCGCGATAGCCACGGCAAAAGCGTCCATCGACAGGCCGACGCCTATGAGCAGCAAATCGAGAAGCGCCACGCGCCCCATCCCCTTCTTTTCGGTGAAAACGACGAGGGGAAAGTATACGCGCACGCGCCGACAGGTTCACACATCGCAGCTCACGTCCCCCGGTTCGCGCGTCCGGCAAAAACGGCGGGCACGCGGCACCTGCAGCTGCCCGCAGCGCCCGACCGGGGCACGCTAGTCCACGCGCAGGGCGCGCATCGAATTGAGTATGCACAGGCAGGCCACGCCCACATCCCCAAAGACCGCCAGCCACATGTTCGCCAGGCCGATGAAGGGCAGCGCCAAGACCATGATCGCCACCTTCACCCCGATGGCAAAGACTATGTTCTGGTACACAATGCGCATGGTTTTGCGGGCTACCGCGATGGCCGTCGCGATTTTCGAGGGCTCGTCGTCCATAAGCACGACGTCTGCTGCCTCGATGGCCGCATCCGAGCCCATCGCGCCCATGGCAATGCCGACATCGGCGCGCATAAGCACGGGCGCGTCGTTGATGCCATCGCCCACGAAGGCGAGCTTGCCCGCACCAGCTCTGGCGCCCTCCTCCTTGCCCGGGGCACCGCCCACCGCATCCGCGCCATCGCTTTCATCCACGGCGTCTTTACCCGCGCCCGCGCCTTCACCGCTTGCCCCTGCGGCCGCGAGCATCTCCTCGACGCGCGCCACCTTGTCGGCGGGCATGAGCTGCGCGTGGTACTCGTCGATGCCGAGCCGCGCGGCCACGGCGGCGGCTACTTCCCCGGCATCGCCCGTGAGCATGACTGTGCGCCGCACCCCGGCCCGCTTCAAGGCCGCCAGCGCCTCGGGCGCATCCTCTTTCACCACATCGGCGATGACGATGTGCCCAACGTAGGCGCCGTCCACGGCTACGTGCAAGACGGTGCCGACCAGCTCGCATTCGGAGAAGGGCACGGCTTCGGCCTCCATGAGCGCGCCGTTGCCCACAAGCACGCGCCGCCCGTCCACCCGCGCGGCCACGCCGGCACCCGCGCGCTCCTCCACATCGGCAACGCGACTCGCATCGAGCACGCCCGCAAATCCCTCCCGCACGCTTGCGGCGATCGGGTGGTCGGAGAAGGCCTCGGCGTGCGCGGCCAGCTCCAGCAGCGCCTCGCGTCTCATGCCCTCTTGCGCATGCACGGCCACGATACCGAAGCTGCCGTTGGTCAAAGTGCCCGTCTTGTCGAAGACGACCGTGCGCACCTCGGCAAGCGTTTCCAGATAGCTCGAGCCTTTCACCAGGATGCCGCGCCGGCTGGCCGCGCCGATGCCGGAGAAAAACGAGAGCGGCACGCTGATGACGAGCGCGCAGGGACACGACACAACGAGGAACACGAGCGCGCTTTGTACGCAGGCCGCCCAGCTTTGGCCGAGCAAAATCGGCGGCACAAGCGCGAGCAGGGCCGCGCAGCCCACGACGACGGGCGTGTAGACGCGCGCGAAGCGAGTGATGAAGTTTTCGGTGCGGGCCTTGCGCTCGGAAGCCTCTTCCACCAGCTCGAGGATGCGATTGACGGTGGACTGCTCGTAGGCGCCCGTCGTCTCCACCACGAGCAGGCCGCTTTCGTTAATGCAGCCGCTGACGATTAGATCGCCCGCACAGACGGCGCGCGGCACGGATTCGCCGGTGATGGCCGAGGTGTCGAGTTGCGAGCTGCCCTCGACCACAACGCCGTCAAGCGGCACGCGCTCGCCGGGTTTCACCACAATACGCGCGCCGGCCTCCACGTCGTAGGGGTCGACCTGCGCCGTCGAGCCGTCGGCGCGCAGCAGGTTCGCGTGGTCGGGGGCAATCTCCATCATCTCGGCGATAGAGCCGCGCGACCTGTCCACGGCATAGTCCTGGAACAGCTCGCCTACCTGGTAAAAGAGCATGACGGCGGCACCCTCGGCCATGTGCGGCTCGCTTTCGGGAAAAAAGACGAGGGCAAACGCGCCGATGGTGGCGATGGTCATGAGCAGGTTCTCGTCGAAGGGCTGGCGGTGCACGATGCCGTGCCAGGCACGCGCGAGCACGTCGTAGCCGGCAACGAGGTAGGGCACGAGGAAGCAGGCAAACTCGACCCACAAGCCGTTTTCGAACTCGAAGGCGCCGGCAATCGCGCAGGCCTCCATGACGGCGAAGATGCCGAGGGCGACAAGGATGCGGTAGAGGCGCTTTTTGTACGTGGCGTCCATTGCGGGCGCCCTCCTTTCAGGGGTGTGGAGTTCGCGGATTCGCGGGCTCAAGGGTGCGCGGGCTCTCGAACTCTCGAACTCATGAAACCTCAGGCGCGTGGCATGCAGAGTTGCATACACGCAAGGTCGCAAACGTGCGGGGCTGCGGATGCGCAGGGCTGCGGATGCGCAGGACTACAGATGTGCGGAAAACAGACGCCCGGCACGCAGGTCCCCGCGATTTTCAGGCGCTCAGGCGCAGACCGTACAGCTCGGCTCGATGTCGGAAAAGACGCGCTTGCTGGCCTCTAGAACCTCGGCGTGGTGTGCGTCGTCGGTGTCGAGGCGAAAGCGCATGGTCATGAAGTTGACGGACGCCGCGTTTACCCCGTCCATCTTCGAGATTTTGTCCTGAATCTTGGCCGCGCAATTGCCGCACAGCTCGCCTTGCAGTTTGTAGGCCCTCTTCATGGTGAAATACCCTTTCGTCGTCGCGGGGCGCGTTCTTTCGCCCCCACCTGCCTTGCAATCGCGGGAAAAGCCCCCCAAGACGCCCGTCTCTTCACCGCCTTCCTATTCGCAGACATGCGTCATGCCCTGTTCGAGCATGGTGTAGACGTGGTCGTCGGAAAGCGCGTAGATGGCCTGCTTGCCCGCGCGGTCGAACTTCACAAGATGCGCCTGGCGCAGGTTGCGCAGCTGGTGGCTGACCGCCGATTGCGACACGCCCACGGCATCGGCCAGCGCCGCGACGCTTTTTTCGCCGCCCATGAGCGCGTAGAGGATCTTGATGCGCGTCGTGTCGGCGAAAAGCCTGAAAAGGTCGGCCAAATCGTAGAGCAGCTCGTCGGCGGGCATGTCGTGTCCTGCGCCGCCCGTCTCTTCGCTCGTCTTCGCGTTTTCCATGATGAAACCTTTCATGCATTCATGTTCATCTGCACATCTGTTCATATGTTGAACGCAAGTATACGGCTCCCCGCCCGCCTGTCAAGCGGTCTTTCAAAAAGAATTTGCCCTCAGGCCGAACGCGTCTTAAAAACCGCGCGGCTTCAGGCGATGGCGACCAGCTCGTAGAAAGCTCAGTCGTAAGTGTAGAAGCCCTGGCCGGATGCCTGGCCGAGTTTGCCGGCGTCAATCATCTCCTTCAGGCGCGCCGCCATGGCCTTGTAGTTGTAGGGCAGCATCATCTTCTTCAAAAGGCCGTTGAACAGCCCCGGCACCTTCTGGTACTGCAAGACGATGTTGTAGGCCGTGTTCAGACCCACCGTGTCGATGATTTGAAACGGCCCTTTAGGCGCACCCGTGCCGCGCGTCCAGGCCACGTCGATGCTCTTCGGATCCGACACGCCCGCCGCCCACAAGTCCAGCCCCGACAGCAGGAAGGGCACGAGCATGGAGTTCAGCAGGTAGCCACTCTTTTCCTTCAACACGGGCAAGGCGATCATGCGAATCTCGTTGGCAAACGCCACCACCTCGTCGAAGTAGCGTTGATTGGTGGCGGGTTGCGCCATGACCTCGGCCGTATTGTTCTTCCAGATGGAGTTCGCAAAATGCAGCGACAGGTAGCGCTCGGGGCGCCCCGTATACCTGGCGAACTGCGAGGGCAGAAGCGTCGAGGAATTGCTAACGAGCACGGTCTTTTCCGGCAGAAGCGGCGCGAGTTTTTCGTAGAAGGCGGTCTTTGCCTTCGGGTCTTCGGCCATGGATTCGATGACGAGGTCGGCGTCCGCGACCGCTGCGCCTAGGTCCAACTCGAGCGCAAGCCCCTCGTGGGCCGCCTTCGCCTTGCTTCGGCAAGCATCGGCGTCGAAGGCGTCTGCATCGGCTAGCCCCGCGCACCACTCCCCCGCGCCGCTTTCCATGCCCGCTATGGCGTCCTCATAGGTGGCCAGCAGCTTGTCCAGCTTGGGCTGTGTGCGCCCGATGCTGCCCTCACTGCGCAGCCATATGGTCGTGTCGAATCCGCAGTACGCGCACTGAAACGCAATCTGGCTACCCAGCACGCCGCCGCCCGCAACGACTACCTTCTTGTATCCCATGGAAACGCTCCTTTCCCCGCCGCTCATCTATATTCACGTGCGCAAAACATACCACGCGACGCGCACGGGCGCGGGGCATGGTGAAAGAGGTGTTCGCAGACGGCGTCGGGCGCGCGTGTCACCGCATGTGCGGGGGCGGGCGGGAAAGCATGTGCGGGGGCGGGAAAATGGGTCGTGGCAAACGAAAAGCGCCCGCCTGCACGAAGAGGAGACGGGCGCCGTGGTGCGAAAGCACGAAGACGAAGAGGCGGTGAAGACCGTCGAGGCGGTGCCGGAAACGGGCGCCTACATCATGCCGATGACGGCGTTTACCTTGACGGCCTGCGCAGCGTCGAGAAGGCCGCTGCGGCGCAGCTCGAAAGCGATGTTGCGCGCCTCGGCGGGCTTGCCGGCCTTCACGTAGCACGCCATCTCGTTAAGCAGCACCTCCGTCCACGCGTCGCGCGTGGGGGCAACACCTGCCGCTTGCGCAAAGAGGCCGGCGGCCACGAGGTGCACGCCGCGCTGCTGGAAGGATTCGGCGCGAGCCTTCAGGTCTGCGAAATCGGGCTGCTCGAGGTCGATGCCCGCAGGGACCGCAGAAGACGCGGCAGCGGCGCCAGGAACGTCTATGTCGGGGAAGAACTCCACGCGGTCGGTCGCCGCAGGAGCCTGCGAGGCGGCCGTCTGCACGTTTGCCCCCCATGCAGACGCCGTGGCGGGCGCAGCGGCAGAAGATGCAAGGCCAACACCTTGCTGGGACGCAGAAGATGCCTGGTAGGCGGCTAGCTTTGCACGCAGGTCGTCTGCGCCGGTCTGCGCCGCCGAAGAGGATGCGGCGGCACGTGCGCGGGCAGCGTCCTCGCGGGCAAGGTTTGCCGCCGTGGCGCGGTAGACGTCGGCGGCCACAGAGGACTCCGCCGCAAAACCCGGGGTCGCAGGCGATGCGGCACGCGCGTTTTGCGTTACAGGAGCGCCCGTAAACGCCTGAGTCTGGGTCTGCGTCTGGGCCTGCGCCGGCGCGGGAGAGGCCTGCAGGGAGGGAATCTTTTGCGCAATCATGGAGCTTGTCGCCGGCACGGCTGCGCTGCCATATGCGGCGAGCAGGGGCAGGGGCTGGGTGTCGTCTGCACCGGCCGCGGACGGAAAACCGGCCGTAGAAAAGCCGGATGCGGCGGTGGGGGAAGGAGCGGCGCCTTGCATGACGGGGAGAGGAGAGGTGGTTTCCGCCCCGAAAGCCTGCTGCTGCATCTGCTGCTGCTGCGGCTGCCACCCCTGCTGCGCCTGCGGCGCTTGCTGCGACCACTGCAGGGGCTGTTGGGTCTGCGCGGAACCTGCGGTCGAAAAGCCGCCCAGCTGCCCTTGCTGCACCTGCTGCATCTGGGCTTGCGGCTGCGCCTGAACCTGTGCGGCAGGTATAGCAGATGCGGCAGCACCCGCAGCGGACGGGAAGAAAGCGTTGTCGGCGGGCTGCACGTTTTGCGCGGGAGCACCTGCGGCACCCAGCGACTGGAACGCGCCCGTGGAGGCAGGGTCGGAGCCAGCGGAAAACGCGCCGGTTGCGCCGGTTGCGGCGAAATCTGCCGCAGAAAGCGCCTGGAGCTGCGCGGCGGCGGGGTCGGCGGCGCCCATGGCGGAGACGGGCTGGACAGTTTGAGCGGCCTGGACAGCTTGAACGCCCTGAGCAGCTTGGGGCACCTGGGCAGCCGAGACAAGCTGGGCAAACGCATCGTCTGTGGCAGGTGCGGCGGATGCGGCCGCCCCTCCGAGAACTTGTGCGCCCGACCCTTGCGCCCCAGACAGCGCCGCGCCCTGGCCGCCGAACGCCGACGCGCCCGCAGCCGCGCCCGCACCGGCATGTGCGTTGAAAAGCGCCTGGTCTTGCGCGTTGTTTAAGTCCGCCAGCTGCGCGCCCTGCGCCTGGTAGGCGCCCCAGGCGTCGTCTATCTTGTCGCCCTCGCGATGGCGCTTGGCGACCTTCGACGCAATGAAATACGACAAAAACGGCAGCACGACGCACGCGCCCGCCACGTACGGCGCGGCTGCCTGCTGGCGCCCAAAGGCCACGAGCAGCAAAAACGCAACGATGGCCAGCGCATTCACCACAAAGGCCACTATCACCGGCATCTGATGCTCGGGACGGCGGCTCATGAGCATGCCAAACACGAAGACGACGATGGTGGCGACGACGATGACGGCGACACAGATGTTGAACATGAGAGCAGACGACACGGTTTCCCTACCTCTTTCAAAACCGACAGGCAAAACACACGCATATGTGCGAGCGAGTATATCACGCAAGCTTTATCATGGTGAACGCGCATACAACCTGAAGAGAGGAACACGCCCATGCCCAGACGCGTCTTCGTGGAAAAACGGCCCGGCTTCGACGCCCGGGCAGACCAGTTGTGCGAGCGCCTCCGCGCCGACCTCGGGCTTTCGGGTCTAAAACGGGTGCGCATCGTGAAGCGCTACGACGTCGAGGGCATCGACGCAAACGACTTTAAGCGCTGCGTGAACGGCGTCTTCTCCGAGCCGCAAAGCGACCTCGCGTGCGAAGAGCTGCCAAATCCTGCCGCCGACGAGCACATCGTCGCGGTGGAATACCTGCCAGGCCAGTTCGACCAGCGCGCGGATTCGTGCGCGGAATGCATACAGCTCGTCTGCGGGGGTGCACGCCCCACCGTACGCACGGCCACCCTCTACCTGCTGAAAGGCACCATCTCCGCCGAGGAGGTCGCAAAGGCAAAGGGATACCTCGTCAACCCCGTCGAGGCCCGCGAGGCGCAGATGGAGCTTCCCGAGGTTTTGTCCGAAACGGCCGCCTGCCCTGCCGACGTCGAGGTGCTGGAGGGCTTCACCCGCATGGGCGACGACGAGCTGCACCGCTTCATCGAAGCGCGTGGCCTTGCCATGAGTTGCGAAGACCTTGCCTGCGTGCGCGCGCATTTCGCCGACGAGGGACGCGAGCCCACCATCACCGAACTGCGCGTGATAGACACCTACTGGTCCGACCACTGCCGCCACACCACCTTCAACACGCAGCTCGACGACGTCTCCTTCGACGACGAGCGTGCGCAAGCGGCCTTCACCCGCTACTTAAAGCTACGCGAAAAGCTCGGGCGCGAGGACAAGCCCGTCACTCTCATGGACATGGGCACGATTGCGGCGCGCTGGCTGAAGGCAAGCGGGCACCTTTTCGACCTCGACGAATCCGACGAGGTGAACGCCTGCACGGTGAAGGTGAAAGCCGACGTAGATGGCCACGACGAGGACTGGCTGCTCTTCTTCAAAAACGAGACGCACAACCATCCCACCGAAATCGAGCCCTTCGGCGGGGCGGCCACCTGCATAGGTGGCTGCATACGCGACCCGCTGTCCGGGCGCGCGTGGGTCTATCAAGCCATGCGCGTGAGCGGCGCCGCAGACCCGCGCACGCCGTTTTCCGAGACGCTTGCAGGCAAATTGCCGCAGCGTAAGATATGCGTCGAGGCCGCGGAAGGGTATTCAAGCTACGGCAACCAGATCGGCATCGCCACAGGCCAGGTGAGCGAGATTTACCACCCGGGGTATGCCGCCAAGCGCATGGAGGTGGGCGCGGTCGTGGGCGCGGCACCTGCGGCCAACGTGGTTCGCGCGACGCCTGCGCCAGGCGACGCGGTCGTGCTCGTGGGCGGGCGCACGGGACGCGACGGCATCGGCGGAGCCACCGGGTCGAGCAAGGCACACGACGCGAAAAGCGTGGCCACCTTAGGCGCCGAGGTGCAAAAAGGCAACGCGCCTGCCGAGCGCAAAATTTGCCGACTGTTTAGGCGCGGCGAGGTAACGCGCCTGGTGAAGCGCTGCAACGATTTCGGCGCGGGCGGCGTGGCCGTGGCCGTGGGCGAGCTGGCAGACGGGCTGGACATCGACCTAGACGCGGTGCCGCGCAAATACGAAGGACTCGACGGCACGGAGCTGGCCATATCGGAAAGCCAGGAGCGCATGGCCGTCGTCTTGGACGAAAGCGACGTCGACGAGTTCATCGCCTACGCGCATGAGGAAAACCTCGAGGCAAGCGTCATCGCGCACGTGAGCGAGGAGCCGCACCTGCGCATGAGCTGGCGGGGCGCGCGCATCGTCGACATAGACCGCGCCTTCCTCGACACGAACGGCGCGACGCGCATCCAGACGGCGCATGTGGAAAAGCCACAGGACGCAAGCATGGGCGCGGACGTGGGTGACGGCGCGAACAA
>CAVECB010000014.1:0-10563 GCA_963614215.1 Ruthenibacterium lactatiformans | reverse complement strand
TTTTTGCCCCCGCATACGGCGCCTTCATCGTCGAGCTGGACGAAGGCGAAAAGGCGCCGCGGCAAGACGAGCTGCCAGACGGGGTGAAAGTGCACGTCATGGGCACGACAACATCGGACTACCGCCTGCGCATAAGCGACGAGGACATCGACTTGGACGTGCTCGAGGCGACGTGGATGGACGTGCTCGAAGACATCTACCCCTGGCGTGGCGACGGGCCGAAAGTCGAGGCACTTTCCTTCACCGACAAGCTCCCCCTCACCTGCCCGTCGAGTTTCGCAAAACCACATGTCGTCATCCCGGTGTTTCCCGGCACGAACTGCGAGTTCGACAGCGCACAAGCCTTCGAGGCAGCGGGCGCGACCACACAGACCTTTATCGTGAACAACCTCTCTCCTGCCGCCGTGGAAAAAAGCAGTCGCGCGCTGGCCGACGCCATCGACAAAAGCCAGATTGTCATGCTGCCAGGCGGTTTTTCCGGCGGCGACGAGCCGGACGGCGCGGCCAAGCTCATCGCGAGCTTTTTCCGCAACCCGGGCATGACCGAGGCCGTGCGGCGTCTGCTCTTCGACCGCGACGGGCTCATGCTGGGCATATGCAACGGCTTTCAAGCGCTGGTAAAGCTCGGACTGGTGCCCTTCGGCGACATCGTCGCACCCGAAGCGGGCGCCCCCACGCTCGCGGCCAACACAATCGGGCGGCATGCGAGCTGCCTTGTGCGCACCCGCGTGGCCTCGACGCTATCGCCGTGGCTGTCGCGCTGCGCGGCAGGCGAGGTTCACACGATGCCCGTAAGCCACGGCGAGGGCCGCTTCACCGCAAGCGACGACGTGCTCGCGCGCCTTGTGGAAAACGGGCAGGTGGCCACGCAATACTGCGACGCAGACGGGTGTCCGGGCATGGACTTGTCGGTGAACCCCAACGGATCGGTCCTCGCCATCGAGGGCATCACGAGCCCCGACGGGCGCGTCTTCGGCAAGATGGGGCACACGGAGCGCAGCCGCGACGGCCTCTACCGCAACGTGGGCGGGCAGGTGCGCCAGCCGCTCTTCGAAGGCGGCGTGGACTACTTCGCCTAGACCGAACAACAGCGCCCGCCCCTCGCAAAAAGGAGCGGGCGCATGCAAAAAATGAACACCTTGCTAGCGTGTCGCGTAGGCGCACAGGGCGTCGCGCTCGTTGGGGATTTCGCCGTCCACGACAGCTTGCAAACACGCGCGCAAGGCCGCCCCCACCGGCGGCCCGGACGGCACGCCAGCATTCATGAGATCGCGCCCGTCCACGGCCAGATCGGACAACCCGAAGACCTGCATTCCAGCCAGCGTCTCGGCAAAAAACGCGTCGTAGGCATCCATGTTCGCAAGCGCGACGTCCACCTCCGCAGGGTTTAGCGCCCGGATATCGCAGCGGTGGATGGCCAGTATCCGGCGCATCGTCTCCTCGCCGAAACGCACAATCCAGCGGCGCAACCCCTTTTTCGTCGTGGGCAGGTTTGCGTCGTGGTAGCGCACGAGCAGCTCGGCCAGGTGTGCCTCCCGACGCGGCAGACGCAGGTTGCGCGCCAGCTCGTGGAATATCTCTGCGCCCGCCTCGCGGTGTCCGTAGAAATGCCCGCATCCGTCTTCACCCATCCGGAAAGTGGCGGGCTTGCCTATATCGTGGAAGAGCACGGCATAGCGCATGACGGACTGCGGGGGCGCAAAAGACGCGGCGCGCACCATGTGCTCCCACACCGTATAGACGTGGTGCGGATTGCGCTGGTCGAAACCGATGCACGGCTCTATTTGCGGGATGAAGACGGAGACGACGTCGGCGTATTCGAGCAGCACGTCCACGATGAAATCCCCACAGATAAGGCGCCGAAACTCCATCTCGATGCGCTCGGGCGCCACCTGCGCCAGCAACTCGCGATCCGCGTGCAACGCCGCCGCCGTGTCTGCCTCGATGGAAAGTCCGCGCACCGCCGAAAAGCGCAGCGCCCGCAATATGCGCAGCGCGTCTTCGGCAAAGCGCTCGCGGGGACGCCCAACCGTGCGCAGAATGCCGGCCGCCAAATCCTCGCGTCCGCCCGTCGTGTCCACAAGCCCACGCGCGGGGCTGTAGGCCATCGCGTTCACGGTGAAGTCGCGTCGCAGCAGGTCGCCTTCCACGTCGTCGATAAAGTTGACGGCGTCCGGGTGCCTGCCATCGCTGTAGGCGCCCTCCGCGCGAAAGGTCGTGACCTCGTAGGGCGCATGCTCGACGATGGCCGAGACCGTGCCGTGCTGCAGCCCCGTTTCGACATACGGGATGCCGGCCGCGGCAAGGCAGGCCTCGACTTCGTCTGGGCGCGCATCTGTCGTGATGTCCCAATCGTGCGGCTCTCGCCCGCATAGCGCGTCGCGCACGCAGCCGCCCACCACGTAGGCCTCATGCCCGCCCGCCTCCAGCGCGTCGAGCACGCGGCGCGCTGCCTGCGGAATCTCTATGGTAAACGAAGGCGGCATCTGCTACATGCGCCGCCAGCGCGTGAGGCGCCGCTCGGCCAAGTCGAAGGCCTCGTAGAGCACGATGCCAAAAACGGCAAAGACCACTATCCCGGCAAACATCTGCTCGTATTCCAGCAGGCTGTAGGCGTGCATGACAAAATAGCCCAGGCCGCCGGAAGAGCCGGCCATGCTCTCGGCGATGAAAAGTATGGCCACCGAGACGCCGCAGGTCACGCGCAGGCCGGTGAAAAGGTCGGGCAGGGTCGCGGGCACGACGACGTGGGCGAAGACCTGGCGGCGCGTCGCCCCAAGCGAGCGCAAGGAAACGACGGCACCCGCGGGCACGTTGCGCGCGGCATCGCGCATGGTCACGGCCAGCTGGAAGAAAACGACGATGGCGATGAGGATGACTTTCGTCTGCCCGCCGAGACCAAAGAGGATGAAGAGCACGGGCAAAAGCACAATTTTTGGCAGGGGGTAGAGCACGTAGAGCACAGGTCCGAACAGTTCGTCGGCATGCCGCGAGCGCCCAAGAGCAAGCCCTGCCGGCACGCCGAGCACGGCGCCTATGGCAAGGCCGGCCATGAGGCGCAGAGCGGAAAGCCCCAGCTCGGGCAGCATGCGCGACATATTGTCCACGAGCGCCGGCCAGGTGGCCGCAGGCGTGGGCAGGGCAGGCGAGCCCACGACCAACGCAAGCAGCCACCACAGGGCTATGGTAAAGACGCTGCCCCAGACAAGACCCGCGGCCTTGCGCCATACACTGCTGCGTAGCGCGCGCCTGCGGCCCGCGCGCATCGACGCCGCTTCCTCATGCATCGTCGCCACCCCCTTCACGCAACAGGGCGCGCAGCGTGCGGGTGCGCTCGAAGAAAGCCCGGCTCTCGCGCCAGCCCTTCTCGCCTGCCTCGGGGTTGTCCAGAGCCGCGACGACGTGTCCGGGGCGGCCAGACATGACGAAGACGCGCTGTCCGAGAAAGACCGCCTCGTCAATGGAATGTGTGACGAGCACCTGCGCATATGCGCCGCGTTGCCACAGCTCGAGCAAAAGCTCCTGCATCTGCTCGCGCAGCAAGGCATCGAGCGCAGATAGCGGCTCGTCCATGAGCAAAAGGTCGACGTCGAGGGCGAGACTGCGCGCCAAGGCCAGGCGCTGGCGCATCCCGCCGGACAGCGCGTCCGGGTAGCTGTCGGCAAACTCCGCCAGGCCCACCTGCGCAAGCGCAACTTTCGCCTTCTCGCGGCGCTCCTTTGAGGCGACTTTGCGCAGCTTCAAGCCTAGCTCGGCGTTTTTTTGCACCGTCTTCCAAGGCAAAAGCCCGAAATCCTGCAAAATGAGGGCGGTCTTTTCCCGAGGCCTTTCCACGGGCACCCCGTCTACCTCGACGCGCCCGCTGCTCGCAGTCGCAAGGCCTGCCGCCAACTGCAAGGTGCTCGACTTGCCGCAGCCGGAAGGCCCTATGACGGCCACGGATTGCCCAGCCTCGACGGCAAGGTTCAGGCCGGACAAGGCGAGCAGTCCAACGTCCCCACGACGACGCGGCGGATAGGACAGCGAGACATCCGTGAAAGAAAGGTGCGGCATCGCGGGCACGGCCATGTGCTTTCAGATCTCGTCGGCGACGGCAAACGAGACAAGCGAGCGACCGTCGGAGCCTTCCGCGCACACGACCTCGTCGATTGCACCGGCGCCGGCGCCGGTACCGCCGCATGCGGCCGCATCCGCCATCCCACGCGCCACATCACCCACCACGCCCGTATGAAGGGCCGCCGCTCCGCACATGAACGAACGCGCGGCCACCTGCTCGAGTCCCACGCGCCCGAACAGCGCGGCCAGCTCTATCTTGTTCAAGAACTCCTGCGTGCTCTTGTAGAGCCACTCGTATTCGCCATGATGACGCACACCGCCGCCCAACAAGGTCATGACGTGTTTATAGTAGAGGCGGTAAAACGGGCGCACGAAGGCCGCGTCGGGCACCGAGGCGTCCAGGCAGGCAATCGTGCCGCCCGTGCGCGTGACCCGCGCCATCTGGCGCACGACCTGCTCGTAGTCCGGCGTGTTGCGCAGACCGAAGCTGACCACCGCGGCGTCGAAGGTTGCGTCCTCGAAGGGCAGGTCCATCGCGTTGCCCTCGACGAGCAAGACGTTTTCCAGTCCCGCCGTGCGCTTGCAGGCCACGTCGAGCATATGGTCGGAGAAATCCAGCCCCACCACGAGCAGCTCGGGATGGGCGCGCGCGATCTGCTCGGTGATGTCGCCCGTGCCGCAGCACACATCAAGCACTATGCCGGGTTCGCTATCCGCGCACGCCGCGACGGCCACGTCCTCCAAGCAGCGTTTCCACATGCGGTGCATCCCTAGGCTGATGCGGTCGTTTGCCGCATCGTAGCCGCCGGCGATGTTCTCGAAGACGCCGTGCACGTGTTCTTTGGCCATGGGCGTTGCGATCCTTTCACGCAAACGGGCGGGCGCGCCCTAGAACAAGGCGGCCGCCGCAGGGTTCATCAAGGTGTACATCATACCCAAGAGATAGGCGCCGTTCACGAAGAGGTTGGCCTTGCCGATGGCCGCCATCGCGAGGCCGCGTGCCTCGTGGACGAGAGGGCTGGTGAAAAGGACACGCAGCGTCCCCACCCCGAAGACAAGCACAACGACCGCAAGCCATGCGCCAGCGCTGAAAAAGCACAGCGACAGCCCCAGCACCAGCACGACCCATGCGCCCACGACGACGCGATAGAGCATACGGGCGCGCATACGTCCGAGCAGTACGGCCAAGGTCTTGCGGCCGGCCGGCGCATCGCGCTCGATGTCGCAGGCGTTTTGCGTCGCCATGACAAGCGCGATGCCAACGACGAAGGGAAGGGTACACCACACAAAAGGCGGACATCCGAGCGGGCCGGCGGCAAAAAGGGACAGACGGGCGGGGAAAGCGAAAGGCGCTCCTGTTGGCGCGTCCATGCACGCAAAGACGACGACGTCTGCCAGGGGGATGAGAAAACCCATGACAACGCCGGAGACAATTTCGCCCAACGGCAGATACGAGATGGGCAGCTTGCCGTTCGAGTAGGCCACGATCACGAGTGCCCCTATTGCGCCTATGACGACGGGCACGGCGCTTGCGGCCAGCACGCAGCACGCAAGCCCACACACGAGCGCCACGCCCATCTCGGCACAGGCAAGCGCGAGCACATGGCGCGGGTCGGGGTTGTTGAAGACGAGCACGGCATCGGTCGGGTCGTCAGAGTTTTGTGCCGTGTCGGTGCCTTTCTTGAAGTCCGCCCAGTCGTTTAAGGTGTTCACGGCCGACTGCGCAAGCACCGCTACCGCGAGCAACAAACACCACACGAGCGGCGAGAACGTCCAGCCGCAGGCCAGCGCGTAGACGCCGCCGAAGGCCGTGGGCAAGACGGAAGGGCCAGGCCAGGTGTGCGGCGCGGCCAGGCGCACGCACATCAGCGGGGTCAGGCGCTCGTAGCCACCGGCTGGTGCACCGATCGGCGCATCTGCACCCCTCTCCCCCTTCACCCTCTCGCTCATGAGGCCACGAAGCTGCCGTCGGCCTCGTTGTAGGCGATGCCCTCGCCGCCGTAGCCCTTCTTTTTCATCCACGCGATCTGCGGGTCGATGAGAGAGGCGGGCGGATACGCGCTGGCACCGCTATCGGCGCTTGCATGCGGGTAAGTGCTGATGGGATAGCTGTCCTTGATGGTGTCGTTTAGATTGGCCTTCTCGGCCAGCAGGGCGCGAAACTCTCCGGGCGCAGCATTAATCGCGTCGGCCGCCTCGTCCCAGGCGCCGCGCAAAGCCTCGAGCTGTCCGCTGCCCACCTTCCCGCGCACGGCCACAATCACCGACTGCGAGATGTTGTCGCCTTTCGTGTCGTCGGCGATGACCTTCATGCCGTTTGCCTCGCCCAGCGCAAGCATCGAGCCGGGCAGCGCGGCAGCCGCAAGCTGGCCGGACGCCACGAGGCTGTAGCGGTCGGGCAGGCTGGGCACCTCCTCGACGGGAATAGCGGCAGCATCGAAGCCCTCCTGCTCGCACAGCTTGTCGAAAACGTATTCGGGCACGGTGTTGGCCGCAAGCCCCACGCCCCGCGAGCTGCCCACGGTCGTCATCTCGCGCAAAGTGGAAAACCGCGCATCGGCCTTTGCCAGCACGCCGAAGCGCCCCTGGCTCGCGTCCGTGCCAAGCGATATCCACTCCATGGTCAAATCGGCGCCGCTTTCCACGAGCTTGACCGTGCGCATGGGGTCGGTCATGGCAAGGGCGACCTCGCCTGCGGTGATGGCGGCAGAAAGGCTTTGCGCCGAATCGAAAAGCGCTATCTCTGCCTCGACGCCGTGCTTGGCAAACAGCCCATCACGCTCGGCCACCCAAAAGGGCAGGATGTCTTCTGTGGGCATGGAGCCAATCTTCACCATGCCGCCCGCCGCGCCCGAGCCCGACCCCGAGCCCGCGCATGCGGACAGGCCGCCGAGCGCGCACACGCCCACCAACGTGGCGGCGCCGCCCAGAAACGAGCGGCGCGAAAGAGAAGATGCCATCAACCTCGCCCCTTTCACCCCGCGGCCAAGACCTTGCGAGGAAAAGGCGGCGGGCATCGTTTGCAGATCAGTCGGAAAACGTGTACTCGAGCACGTAGTCGTTCATCTGATAGCCGCCACCGACGTCGGTGTCGACCTTGCCCACCTGCACAAACCCCATGTGGTCGTAGCGCTTGAGGCTCGCCTCGTTGTTGCGGTCGCAGGTCAGGCGTATCTTGCCCAGCCCCAGCTCGCGCGCGCGAGCCTTCACAAACTCGAACTCCTGGCGCCCGTAACCCTTGCCGCGTTCGTCTTTGAGCAGGTAGAGCTTGCTCAAGAACAGATAGTCGTCTTGCGGGGCCACGCCGATGAAGCCAATGTGCGCGCCGTCGGCGTCGGCGAAGTAGAACTCGTATCCCTCGTCGGCAATCTCGCGCGTCAAGACCTCGGCCGAGAGCATGTGGTCGAGCAGGTACTCGAGCTTGTCGGGGGTGAGCATGGCGGGAAAGTACTCGCGCCAAATCTTTTCCGCGAGATTGGCCAGCTCGGCGATGTGCTCGGGCTCTTTTACGGGGACGAACTCAAGTGTAGTCATGCGTGTGTGCTCCTTTGCGCCTCCTGTGCCAAAAGGCCGTTCAGGCGGCGGATTTCGACGAGGAGAAAAATACCACAAAAGGCGATTGCCAAAGCATCCGACACCGGAAAAGCAAAGCAGAAACTGAACAGCTGCGAGACGCCCGGAAACAGCGCCGGCATGACGGCGGGGATGATGAAGTACAGCGGCAGCTGGAAGATGAGCTGGCGCGTGACCGACAAGATGGCCGACTTCATGGGCTGGCCGGTGGCTTGGAAATAGTTCGAGCCGATAATCTGGATGGACACGATGGGCAAAAGGATGGTCATGACCTTCAGTGCGTCGATGGAAAAGTCCATCAGCTCCTGCTCGACGCCGAACATGGCCACGAGCTGCACCGGCCATATGTGCACGACGGCAAACAGCGCGGTGAGTATGACGGTGCCGGTGCCGAGCGCGGCAAACAGCGTGCGCTTCACGCGGTCGTACTTGCGCGCGCCTATATTGAAGCCGAGTATGGGCTGCGCGGCCGTGGCCACGCCGATGGCGGGAAAGATGGAAAACATCACGATCTTCATCACCACGCCAATAGAGGCAAGCGCCCCGTCGGTCCCGATGGCATCAAGCGCCCCGAGTCCAGAAATCACGAAGTTGCCCGCCATTTGGTTGAGCGCCGCGGCGCATTGCAGCGCAAAGGGCGCAAGGCCGAGCGCAAGGATGCGCATACACAGGCGCCCTTCGGGGCGCAGGCAGCGCGCGCGCAGCTTAAATGGCGCCTTTTTACTGCAGATGAAATACCACAGCACCCATGCCGACGAGGCCACCTGGCCCAAGATGGTGGCCGAGGCCGAGCCTGCCACGCCCCAGTTAAAGACAAGGACGAACAGGTAGTTCAGCACGATGCACACGACCGTGCCCAGCGCCGCCGTGGCAAGCGCGAGGTAGGGGGCGCCGGCCGTGCGGATGAAGTTGTTGATGCCAAAGGCGATGTTGTTGAAGATGAAGCCGTAGCAGATAATCTGCATGAACAGACGCGCATAGGGCAGCGTCTCGTCGGTCGCGCCCACGAAGCGCAAGATGGGGTCGAGGCAAAAGGTCGCGACGATGGCCACGGGAATGGCCTCGACGAGCACGATGAACATGGTGTTGCCCAAGGCCATCTCGGCGCGGTCGCGCCTGCCTTGGCCCAGCAAAATCGCGGCCAGGGCGTTGCCGCCGGCGCCCGCCAGCATGCATATGGCCAGCAGCACCGTCATGGGCGGTGCGGCCACGGTAGTGGCAGCCAGCCCCACCTTGCCCATGGCCTGGCCCAAAAACACCGAGTCGATGACGTTGTAGAGGCCGTTTAAGACAATGGCCGTGACGGCCGGCACGCCGAACTCGAAGAGCAGGCGGCCCACCGGCGCCGTCCCGAGACGCATGACCTTTTCCGTGTTGTCGTGCGCAAAAGAAAGGCCGGAAGTTTCACCTTCCAGCCCTGCTTCACGCTCTTTGTCGTCGGCGTTTGGCATCTTCACCCTCTTTTACGCGACCGCTTTCTTCGCGATCTCGCACAAATCGGCAAAGCCCTCGGGATCTTCGATGGCCATGTTCGAGAGCACCTTGCGATCCAGCTCGATGCCAGCTTCTTTCAGGCCGTGCATGAACACAGAATACGACAGGCCGTTGATGCGGGCAGCGGCGTTGATGCGGGCGATCCACAGACGGCGGATGTCGCGCTTTTTGTTGCGGCGGTCGCGGTAGGCGTACTGCAGGGAGTGCTGCACCTGCTCTTTTGCCGCGCGGTACTGGCGCGACTTCGCCCCGTAGTAGCCCTTCGCACGAACGAAGAGGGTGCGGCGCTTCTTCTTTGCGTTAACTGCTCGCTTGACACGGGCCATGGTCTATCAACTCCTTGGTGAATAATCTGGTGAACATGCGCGCCCCCATTCGGAGCCGCGCGGGTGTGCTAGGCCTGACCCAGCTGCTTTTTCACGGTCTTAGCATCGCCTGCAGCAACCACGCCGTCTTGGCGGAAGTTGCGCTTGCGCTTGGGCGACTTCTTCTCGAGGATGTGGCTCTTGTAGGCCTTGCCGCGCATGACCTTGCCGGTGCGCGTGACGCGGAAACGCTTGGCTGCGCCGCGGTGCGTCTTCATCTTGGGCATGTCTATTCAGCTCCTTTGCTCGTGTCCTGTTCTTGAGCGTCCTGCTCTTTTTCCTGCTTCTTTTTCGCCTCGGGGGTCGGGGCGATGAGCATGTGCATGTTGCGGCCTTCCATCTTGGGCTGCTGCTCGACGACGGCCAGACCCTTCAGGTCGTCGGCCAGGCGCTCCAAGATGGACAGACCCTGCTCGGGGTGGGCCATCTCGCGCCCGCGAAACATAATCGTGATCTTGACCTTCGAGCCCTTGCCGAGGAAACGAAGCACGTGGCCTTTCTTGGTCTCGTAGTCGCCCGTGTCGATCTTCGGGCGGAACTTCATCTCCTTGACCGCGACCTTCGTCTGGTTCTTGCGCGCCTTCTTGGCCTTCACCGCCTGCTCGTACTTGTACTTGCCGTAATCCATGATGCGGCACACCGGCGGCTCGGCGTTGGGCGCGATCTCGACCAGATCGAGGTTTTGGTCTTCGGCAATCTTTTGGGCATTGCTATTGCTGTAGATGCCCAGCTGGCTGCCGTCGACCCCGATCAGGCGCACTTCGGGTGCGCGGATCGCGTCGTTGATGCGTGACTCTTGTGTGGCTATGGCAATCGCCTCCAATAAAAAAGCCCATCGAGCGTGAAAGCGCAGCCGACGGGCGTCTAGACGCGTGAAAACTCACGAGCTATGGCGACCCGGCGACAAGAGCTTTCGCACTCCGTCGAAAGGTGGGAAGGCAGGTGCGCCCTTCCGCTTCAAACACAAGGGGATACTTTACGCCTGCGCGCCGTAAAACGCAAGCCCTGATTTCGCCCAAACTATCCGCGGCGCTGCTCCTTGATGGCGCGGTCGATGGCGCGCTTGGCGTCGCGC
>CAVECB010000013.1:2339-46993 GCA_963614215.1 Ruthenibacterium lactatiformans | reverse complement strand
CGAAGTCGGTCCAGGACAGCTCGGGCACGCAGAACAGGCCGGTCAGGATGCCGCCCACGATGCCGCCGATACCGTGGCAGCCGAAGGCGTCGAGCGCGTCGTCGTAGCCGAACTTGCGCTTCAGCACGCTGATGCCGAAGTAGCAGCAAGGGCTGACGATGATGCCCATGACAAGCGAGGCCCACGCGGCCACGAAGCCTGCGGCCGGGGTGATCACCACGAGGCCGGCAACAAGGCCGGTGCAGGCGCCGACGAGCGTGGCGTGACCAGTGACGATTTTATCCACGACCATCCACGAGAGCATGGCCGCCGCCGAAGCCGCCACGGTGTTCACCAACGCGATGCCCGCGACACCGTCGTCGATGGCCAGCGCCGAGCCCGCGTTGAAGCCGAGCCAGCCGAACCACAGAAGGCCTGCGCCGAGCGCCACGAAGGGCACGTTGTGTGCGCGGTAGGAGACGGTGCCGTAGCCGCGGCGCTTGCCGCAGAGTATGGCCAGCACGAGGGCTGTGACGCCCGAGGAGATGTGGACGACGTCGCCGCCCGCGAAGTCGATGGCGCCGATGGTCTCGCCGATCAGGCCGTGGCCCCAGACCATGTGCGCGAGCGGGCCGTAGACCAGCAGCACCCAGGCCACGAGTATGGCCGCGATGGCGCCGAACTTGATGCGCCCAGACACGCCGCCGGTAATGATGGCGACCGTGATGATGGCAAACGCGCATTGGAAGGCGACGAAGACCATGTCGGGCAGGCCGTCGACGAAGCTGCCCTCGGCCACGGTGTCCGTGCCGTTCAAGAACAGCTGGCCGAAGCCGCCGATGATTTGACCGACCCAGCCGTCGTCGGGCGAGAACTGCCCGTCGAAGGCCGTGGAAAACGTGACGGCCACCCACAGGACCGCCGTGATTCCAATGGCCAGAAAACTCATGATCATGGTGTTGCCCACGTTCTTCTTGCGGCTCAGGCCGCCGTAGAAAAACGCGAGGCCGGGCGTCATCAGCAACACCAACGCGGCGCAGATGATGGTGAATGCCGTCAATGCGGTATCCATAGCGCTCACCTTCCTCACTCGAAACATGGATATGACGGTGAAAATGGTGGGGCGGCCACGTAACGCGATGGTGAACGGCGCGTTACGCCTGTTTTAAAGTGCGGTTTCGGGGATGTTTCACGCAGAGGGCGAGGACGAGGTGGAAAGGCAGAAGGAAAAAGGGGAAGAGGAACAGCGACGCGCAAAAACAGACTTCGGGCGACGTTTTGGGGGGTCTCATGTGCGTCTAGAAGGGTTTTTGCGCAAAAAGGGACTTCGGGCGATGGCGACAAGGGGGTATTCCGTCGCCCAAAGTCCACTATTGCACATTTGACGCGCAAAAACAGACTTCGGGTGTCGCCCAATCTCCGTTTTTGCGTGAAGGGCCGGATGCGCAGCGCGGACGAGGAGGCACGGGGCGGGGCAGGGCTCAGGCGTTGTGCAGGCTGCCCGGCTCGATGGACACGCCCTGCTCGCCCAGCCAGGCGATCCACTTGTCCATGGTGTCTTGGCTGATGGTGTGTTCCATCTCGCAGGCTTCCTCGTTGGCCTGCTCGGGGTCGACGCCCAGCACGTCGGTGAGGAAGGTGCGCAGCGCCCAGTGCCGCGCGATGATGCGCTCGCCGTAAGCACGCCCCTTTTCCGTCAGGCTGATCTCGCCGTAGGGCTCTTGGTCGATGTAGCCCTCCTCGCGCAGGTTCTTCGTCGCGCGCGCGACACTTGCCTTGGAAAAGCCCAGCTCCTCGGCCACGTCGACGTTGCGCACAGAGCCGCCGCCGCGTTGGGCGAGGTCGAAAATGGCCTCGATGTAGTCCTCGTAGGAGGAGGTGAGGGTCGCGTTGTCGGCGCTGTGCTCTGCCATGTTCTTTCTCCCGCTTGTCGCCTGCGCATGCGCCGGATGCGGCGCGCGCTTTTCGTGACGGGCTTTCCGCAACCGGTCGCCCCGCAACGACGCCCGCCCGTTCAGGCGGCGCTGTGGGAATTATCCCCTTTGGGCGCTTCTTTCACAATGGGAACGACGGCGTTTCGGCGTGTGGCGCTCTCGTGGCAAGCATCGCAGCCCGCGCAGCCGCCGCATGCGCAGCCCGCGTCCGCATCCCCCGTATCGCAGCAGCCGCCACGCCGCTTGGCCGCACTCTTGAACAGGCGCGATTTCGCCGTCCACCCCAGCCACAGCGCGATGAGTGCCAATATGATCCAACTTGCCGCGTTCATGTCCCAGCCTCGTTTTCCATGCGTGTCCGTGCGCCAACCCTCGCGCGCGAATCCGTTAACGTGTTTGCGCGGATGTTAGCAGTTGTTAACTTTCGCCGCAAGTCCGCCCCGCGCTCATTCACACGCACTTCACCCTTCGTCGCGCAAGAACTCTTTGAAAAACGGCAGACTGAACTCGACAACGCCGCGCTCCCTGCTCTCTACAACGCCTGCATCGATGAGCCTTTTACGATACTGGGAAGTCTGCGCAGCCGACCATCCGAGGCGCTTGGCCAAATCAGAGACCCTGCTCTTCCCCTCGTCTTCAAGCATCGTGGCGGCAAATTTTCTGTCGCCTTCCGAAAGCTCCCTGTACGTGGCGTCGAGGATCCGCGCCTGCATCTCCCGGCGTGCGGCCTCGATGCCCCCTTTGAAATCCTGTGCGGAGATTTCTTTCTCGGCGGGGTGCATGTTCCAGCTCCTGTAGCCGACGAGCTGCAAGAGAAACGGAAAGCCAGCGATCGCCTGAACAGCCAGCTCGACGCCCTGTACATCTGCGGTGCGCCCGTTTTCCTCGATGGTCATGCGCAGCGCCTCCTCGACGTCGAAGTCCTCGATTCGCGTCAGGGAAAACTGCTGCGCCCTCCGCAGAAACGACACCGTCTCATCGTTGAGCAGGCTGGAAATCTTGCCCGGCAGGCCCGCCATCAGCAGGGCGACTTTACGTCCTTCGCGGACAAAGTGCTGGTAGACCGCCACGAGCTCGACCAATTCGGGCAGGGATGGGTTGACCTCATCCACCGTCAGCAGCAAGCCCGTCTCCGTCTCGGCCAGCTGCTCCAAGATGCCCGAGACCCTACTGCGCCAGTTGCTCTTCTCCTTTACGCCCTCGGCAAAAGAAAGCGCCCCGACCCCGGCGACTTCCACGCCAGAGAGTTTCGCCGCCGGCTTTTTCGCGAGCAGGTGCTGGGCTTTCTCGCGTATGCCAATCTCGAGATCGTCGAGCATGCCGGGCAGCGCGGTCGCGTCCACGGCGATCCAGCCCGCCCCCTCAGCACGGTGCGCCAAAAGCGAGAGAAGCGTCGTTTTTCCCATGCCGCGCGCGCCGGAAAAGAGGCAGGTAAGCTCGGGCGAGCGCGTCTTTTTTGCGAAGGCGGCGCTTATGTCGGCAAGCATTTGCTTTCTGCCGGCGACGTGCGCGGGGACCTCGCCGAAGCTCGGGGTGAAAGGGTTCTCGGTTTCGTTCGTGCTGTTCACGCTGTTCACAACGCTCGTCTCGCTCATATTGCGCTCCTCGTCCGCTGTCGGGAAGGGGGAAGTGCCCCGACATCTCCATGATAGCGGCGTTTTTCTAAACAGCTCTAAACTTTTCTAAAAAGTTCTAAATTTTTCTAAATAGTTCTAAATAGTTCTAATTCAAGCCGTGACAGGGAATCTTGCAGGCAGTTTGCAAGGGAAATCAAGCGAGAGCGACTCCACGGCCTAAATAGACTCTGGAATCCCTGAAAATCATCTTGCCCCATAGTACTGTCTGTTTCGGCACGAACAACAGGAAAGACCTACGGGAGGTTGCATCATGGAACTCGTCGCACGTAAGAGCATAACTAGGCTAAGGGAAAACACCGACATTATCGGTCTGGCGGTCAACATCGTCGTCGTCGGGACATTCGCATTTTTCGCAGGTGCTGCGCGCTGCCTCATGGCAAGCGAGTATGACATCTCTCTTATCGTCCAAGCGTTTGAAGCGCCCGAGTGGATAAACGCCCTCGGCTGGATTGGGCAAGCCGCAGTTCTCATTTCGGTTTGCTATCTCGGGCTGGAACTTGGGTTCTCTGCCGTCGGATGCCTAGCACGCCGCGGGCTGGTAACTGCGCCCAAACGCCCCGCAGTGATGGCCGCTCTCCAATGGATTTCCTCCGTTGGGATGGCTCTTGCGTTTTCGGCACACTTCATAGTCTTTGTGGTATGCAAGGGCGGGTACAAGCAATATCCACTTGCGGGGGGCGAGGATTTGTCGGATCTCGCCCTGCTTGCCACGGTGTTCACCGTTATTTTTGCCGTGTCGATAGCCTTGATGTGCACAGTGTTTCGGCTTCATCCGCAAGGACAGCGCTTTTCCCGCATGCGCCGTGCCAGCGCCGCATTGAAGCTCCACCCTGTCGCACGCTGGATGTTCATGTGCCTTGCCTTCTCCCTTTTTCCTATTCTCGCAACATGCATCTTAACTGTTGTCATATTGGCGGGCATGTTCATAATCAGCTTCATCGTGGCTTTGGCCATGATGGCTATCATCATGCCGCTCTTTATACTCATCTACCGCTGCTACATGTAATCAGGAAATCGCACCAGACGCATCAGGAACAAAAGGGGAAGAAAATGAAGATTCTACACGACAACCCAAAAATCATAATCATCGCCATTATGTGCGCGGTGTTGCTTGTAGCGCTTGCCGCCGACGCCGTCTCGCAGACCATGACCCTGGATCAAGACGCCGCCTTCCAGGCCATCGCCGAGCCAATCGGAGAATTCTTCACCCACCCTAGCAACTAGGCACAGTGTTTCGAGATCCAGGAGAAGCGGAGCTTGAAAAGTCCGTAACGACTTGTATCATCGGGGGATGAGGCGTGTCCCTACAGGTGGGAGGCGCCTCACCTGCTATTAGGTTGCCCTGACGGAGGTTGACATGGCAGATTCGAACGTAAGCTCAACGACGCACGTCGGCAACCGCAAAAGCTACAGCGGAGCCGAAATCCTTGCCCTTTTCTGGGTGCTTCAAGAATATTCCGACGAGGAACACCCTCTCTCCGTGAACGACGTCGCCGCAAGAGCTGCGCAGCTATACGGCGAGAATATGGTCCCGGGCGAGAAGAAAATCAGGAACTGCCTCAAAGCCATCGCGTCGTGGTCGGCGCTCGACACCGAAGAGGCCCGCGCCAAACAGGCCATCAAGGTTATCGTCGGCTCCGAGAGCGAGCAGACGGCATTCCATCCGTTGAGGCCGCCCAGAATCGAAACGGTGGAAAAATCAGGCACCACCTTCTACTTCGTCAAGAGACGCCAGGCGGACCGCAGCGAACTCGAATACCTCGCAAACGATTTCGCCATCCTGATGGGCGCAAAAGAATCCGTCGAGTTCATGCCGTATGCCATCGAAGAAAAGCTTCCAACCGCAGGACAAGACTGGCCGGACAACGGTGTCGGGCGCTCCGCCGAAGACATTCTTGCCATAGCCGCCCGCCTGAGGAGGGCTATCGAGGAAGGGAAAGCCATCTCATACGAAAAGGTGCACCATATCGTAGGCCCATGGCGCGGGGGAAAATACCGGGTTCAACCTGCCCGGGGGATAAACGATGCCACCGACGAGAACCGCTATGCGGAAGGGCGGTGGCCATTTGCCGTGAAAGCCATCGACGGGGAATTCTACGTGCTTGTCAATGCGACGGGCAAAAGAGACAAGCTCGCGTCCGTCCGCCTTGTAGAAATTGCAGAGCTCCACGTTGTCGACCCAGAAGACCCGAGAAACATAGTCGGCGAACCGATAAAGCTGAAACCCGCCTGCCGCCCAGAGTTCGACGGCCTTGTCGAGTGCTACCTGGACGGCGCGGTGCTGGGCTGGGGTTCCACCAAAGAAAAAGTATGCATTCGCATGCTATGCAAAGGAAACGGTTTCCATGATGCCTATGAAAAGTTCTCCCCTTTCGAGAAGTTCGAAATTCACAAAAGCGCCTCGGCGAAGGCGTTGGACAAAGAGGGGGCGACTCTGCGCCCGGAAAGCGAGCAATCCAGGCAAGCGAACCCGTGGTACGAGCTGACGTTCATGGCGCATCCTTACGGCGTAGAGCTATGGGCCAAGCAGCGCGTGCGTGACGTGGTGTTGCTGGAACCAAAGGACGCAGCCAAGCGCGTGAGGAAATACCTGTTGGATTGCCGCTATAATTTGGGAATAAGGCTATGGGAGCAGCAAATCGATCTTTTCGATGCGAGCGGCGAGACGCTTCCCGACGAAATCTGCACCGTTGAAGGCCTTGACGACTCTGAGAAGAAACTCATCGCAGCATATCGAGCAGCAAAAGCAAAGACAGCAAAGGAGTGAACATGCAGGTCGAAAATGAGATTCTCGATGTTCTGAACTACTGGTGCTATCTGGACTTCATGTCGCAGAGCTCCCTTCCAAAGCCAAAAAAGAAACCAGAGATCAAAAAGAAGAAAGAAGAGGAGGGAGAGAAGGGGGAAATCACCTCCGTTTCGGATGTGTACAAGCCTGGCGGCTCATCTTCCGTCTCAGAACTCAACGACCTCATCAAGGAGCGCCTCTCTGGATTCCCCGGCGCCTTTGATTTGGAATCTCGCTTTACGTACTTGCATCTGGGGGCAATTCCGCGAGAGGCACTCATCTCGTATTTCGAAAGTGATGAAGACGGTGCGGGGAAGCGAATTGAGAGGGAAATTGACGAGGTGGCTGCTGCCCTTCTTAAAATTTCTCCCGAAGGCGCATTTAAGAACTTCGAGCTTTCGCCGCTTCTGTGGGCGGCAAGCGCAAAAGACGACGACGGGAAAATCAAGGTCTCTGAATATGAGGTCAAAAACAAGGACATCAATGAGGATCTTGCCGAACGTTTCGGCAGCGAACCGCTTGGCCTTGCATCTGTTGCGGAAATTGTAAAGAAACATATCGCCCCTTACTTGGAAAAACTCGTCGAGAGCGAGCAGCTTAACGAGGCTCAAAGATCACAATGCTTGGAAAGTATTCTCTTCGACTACAAGGCCTCAACAAAAGAAGATTTTTCATACGAAGTCTCTTTCCGCAGCTACTACTCCAAAGATATCGGGAACCTGCGCACCTGCGTCGAGAACGCAGACACGCTCGACGCCTTTGAAAACGGGCAGCTGTCCCTCGTGCTTCACTATCTTAAAGCGGGGCTCAAGCACAAAAGCGGCGGCGAAAAAGCCGAGAGAATAGATATTCTCAGCGGCGCAGATGACGGCGAGGCGGACAACAAAACCCGACAGTTGCGGTTCTATCAAGAGGCGCTAGGATACGATTCTATTCCGTTGGGGCGCTGGCCGAGCAAATACTCGCTGTCGCTCATGCAGCAGGTTGCCGTCGACCTCGTGGCTGAAAAAAACCGCGAGAACGCAGAATTCCCCGCAAACGACATCATGTCCGTGAACGGGCCTCCGGGCACCGGCAAGACCACGCTCCTCAAGGACATCATCGCGGCAAACGTTGTGGGAAAGGCCCGACTGCTCAGCACATATGACAACCCGGATGATGCATTCGAGAAAGTTCGCCTGTTGAAGGAGAGGGGCTATCTTGCAGATGGTGTCTACAAGCTGAAGGACGAGAGGATCAACGACCTCGGCATCATCGTCTGCTCGTCCAACAACACCGCTGTCGAGAACATCTCGAAGGAGCTTCCAGATGCAGAAGGCCTTTTCGACGGCATAGATGAAGACGAAAAAGAGGAGTTTCTGGACAGCAGCCAGGTTCGGGTGTCTTGGCCCAACTGGGTTGAAAAAGAGAGCGGAAAGAAGAATGAGCCCGTGGAGAAACGGGATCTTTACTTCTCGTATGCCGCTTTCAATCAATTCAGGCAGAGAGGAGCTCAAGTAAAAGCACGAGACTACGACGATCGCAAGGATTCAAATCTTCACCTGTTGCTTGCGGCACGGCTTGGAAAAAGGTCGAACATAAACGGCTTCTTGTACCAATCGTTGAGCAGCCTTCCCTTGCGCAAGAGTAAGAGTAAAAGCAATTATGCGGAGGCACAACAGCAATTCAACGAGCAGTACGAGAGGGTGCAGAACCTATTCTCGAATTTCTTTTTCATATTGGACAGAGCCGAATTCTACCAATGTGAGTTTGATTATCTGGACGAAAGAATCGAAGAACTCAAGGCCGATGTAAAGCAGGAGAAGGCGGCGTATCACAAAGCTCTTCAGAAGGGGCTGGATTTTGTTGCGCGCAAACAAAACGCAGCTAAAGTTAAGCTTGGGGATAAATCTCTCAACGGGCTTAGGGGTTTTATTGAAGAGCTGGATGATTTCCTGACACGCCTTGATATCAAAGAGCAGCATCTTGAGCGAGTTGTTGCGAATGCGGACGAGGCAAAAAAGGCGGTTACTGAAAAGAAAACAATCTTTAGACACAAGAAAAAGCTTGCCGAAGCTGAAAGGGAACTCGAAAACGCGCAGTACCAGCTCGAACTTTTTAAGGCGGAACATCGAGGGAAAAACGAGCTTGCAAAATTTGTCGATGAGCTGAGATCCATGTTGAACGAATGCGAGGAAAAGGCTTCTGTCGTTGATGAACTGGAGGAACAAATCGCTTCCGTGTCTTCGCGCATCGACGAGACAAAGCGCAATCTAGAAGATGCAGAAAAAGAAGCCGAAAACTACAGGCCGTACATCATGGGTGAAGGCTCTGCCTACCCGTCGATCAACATGAACCTTATCGATGACTTGACAAGCGACGATGAAGACAGGCGCAAAAAAGCGCACCTATTCAACCCCGCAGCCGGCAAGGCGCTCATGCGAGAACGGGACCTCCTCTTCTTGAGGGCTCTGCAGCTCACGCGCGAGTTCATACTCTCCTCTTCGAAGATGAAGGCAAATCTCGAGTACCTTTGCGCCTATTGGGGCCAAAAGAAGAAGAGCCGGGAATCCGGCGCGCCAGAAATCATCAAGTTTGACGAGAACGACAAAAAGGCGATGGTGCCGGCGCTTTTTCAGACCCTCAATATCCTAACCCCCGTCATCTCGACTACGTTTGCCTCGGTACAGGCGATGTTCAAGGACGTCACCATCGAAGACGGACAAAAAGCTCCGTTCGGTCTTCTCATCATCGACGAGGCTGGCCAGGCCGTGCCTCACGCCGCGCTCGGCATTTTGTCTCGCTGCAGGAAGGCGATGGTCGTCGGAGACCCCTTCCAGGTTGAGCCCGTCGTCTGTCAAGAGGCAAAGGCGTTGCGCGGGGCCATGGCCCAAAACATAGACCCGTTCTACACGGGCGACACCGCTTCTGTCCAAAAGTTCGCCGACGAACTCAACCCGCACGGGCAAGAGCGCTGGATATTCGAAGGCGGCCAAGAGAACTCATCATGGGTGGGATGCCCCTTGGTTGTTCACCGCCGCTGCGTGTCGCCGATGTTCGACATATCCAACGAAGTTTCCTACCAGGGGAGCATGCTTAACGAAACGGCATCGCTCAACCCGGAGAAGGAAAACGACAGAAAAAAACTTAACAGCTTCTATCACCCCTCTTCCCAGTGGCTCAACGTCGGGGGCAGCGAGAGGGGCAACAAAAACCATTACGTCGAAAAACAAGGCAAGAGGGTTCGCGAAATCGTCGAGCAAGCGTTCAAAAAGCTGCCCGAAGGGGAAACAATCCCCAGCCTCTTCATCATCTCCCCCTTCAAAACGGTGGTTGAAGGAATTCGCGAAGCTCTGGGAAGCGCCGCACCGAATTCAGATGGCGGCAAGATGTGGGAGAAGTTTAAGGAGAACAACATCGGCACCGTCCACACCTTCCAGGGCAAAGAGGCTCTCGAGGTCGTCTTTGTCCTCGGATGTGACAAGGAGGCGCGCGGTGCAGTCCAGTTCGTGAACTCGAACATTGTCAACGTTGCGGCAAGCCGGGCAAAGCAGCGGCTCTACGTCGTGGGCGACTTCAACGTGTGGAAAGAGAACGAATACGTAAGCAAAATGAAACGAATTCTCGACACGGCATGGGTCAAGCACTGGGAGAACTATCTTGATTCCGGTGAAAAGGAGGAGTTGCGCCTCGCCCGTCAGATGCTCCCTGTTGGCGAATCGCTGCCTTTCAAAGAAGTGGAAGCAGGCGCGGATGGCGCAGGCGACAAGGAGCTTGTCTACGACACCGAACCGTACTTGGAAAACATGTCGGAACGCACGGATCGCCTTCTCAGGGACGAGAAGAACAACCCTGCAAAGTGCGGGTTTCCTTCGTTGGATGAACTTGAAAGCATGTTTAAGGACTGCGTCGATAAAGATAACAACAACAGGGTGCTGAGCAACATCAAACAGGGGATTCTTCTGTACGAGATGTTTACATGTGGGCCAGAAGTCGACGAGAATTTCGACCTGAGCTTTGTTCTCAAGATGTTCGACAAAGCTGCCGAAATCTATATCAACCTTCAGGCGCTTCCCGCCTTGAAGAAAGTGGTTCCAGACTACAGGATGCCGAAAAAGCAGAACCTCAAGGAATGTGAGAACGTGACGATTGGTCAATACAGCCGAATTGTCGGAGATACATTGGCCACTCGTCGTCTGGCGTGGGGAACGACAGAGCTCGTCGGCAAGCAGGAGTCTCCTTGCGCTGACGCAAGCTGGTGGGAAGCCCTTTCAGAAGTTGTTAGGGATTTCGCCGCCGAGAGAAACAAGGCAGCGCACGTCAACCCGGTCGGCCTCAATGACGTAAATAAGGCGCTCGGTTGCATGGGAATCAGGGGCGAGACAACTTCAGATGGGAACGGTTCGGACAAACCCACAATCACAATTCTGAAAAGCGACGCAAACGATGTCTATGCCGCGCTTGTTAAAAAGGATTTCGGCAACGTCGAGTTTCCGAAATTCGAAGCCGTAGAAAACCCGTCAACGCATTCAAACACTGCACCGTCAGAACCCGTAAACCCTGAGCTTAAGAGCTCGACTAGCACATCCTCGAGTTTTTCGCTGGCAGATCTAGAGTCAACGAAGGGGGACGACTGTGCCTCGGCCGGTGCCTTGCTCAAGGATGACAGGTTTGCCAGCCTAAAGAATGCAAGATTCAGTTCCACGGAGATCCTCGAGTGGCTAAAGGGAAAAGAACTGATAGGGCAAGGCGCAATCGACGGCGTTTCTGGCAGAGTGCCGACCGAAGCGGGCGCCAAACTCGGAATTAGATGGCGTAGCTTCAAAAAGGACGGGAACACGGGCATTTTTTTCAACCCCGAAGCCCAGCAATGGCTTGCCCAAAACATTACGGCGCTATTGGAGTGGAAAGGGGGGCATGCTTCGTAAGGGATTTCTTCTAGCTAGGAAATTCTGTCCATGTTTTTCCTAGGCGGGAAGAGTGTCCAATCGGTCTGCAATGGAATATTGCGGAGCGAGTTGCTCTACTGGAATTCGGACTCGATAGGAGATGATCGCGATGAGGACCGACCTGAACGTTCCATTCGCAGAGAAAAATGACGCTAAGGCACTTGGTGCGAGGTGGGATCCCGCGGCGAAGATTTGGTACGTGCCAGATGGCATGAGCACTGAACCGTTCACAAAGTGGCTTCTCGACGAGGACGAACTGGAAGATGGCGCCTACATCTACCTTGTATTTGCCAAGCGCGAGTGCTGGAGCTGCGGCGAGCAGACTGAGGTGGTAGGGTTCGGTATCCCTTATCAAAGCTGTGCCTCAAAGGGAGAAGCTGATGACGACGGAAATGAAAATGAGGAGGGTTTTGTTGGTTACTGTCAAGGAGATACCTCAGAGGCTGATTCGCTGACAATCGTGAATCCGATTGGGTGTGTGCCCGCTGAAATCCGCACGTATATCGAGAAGCGTTGCGGTTACCGGAAAATGTTTTCCAAGACTGTTGACGATTTTCAAATGGCTAACACCTGCACGCATTGCGGCAAACTTCAAGGCAATTTCATGTTGTTCAGCGAGGTGGGGTCGCCATTTTTTGTTCAGACGCCGGAAGATCTCGAGGAACTGACGTTTACGAAAGTGGATGTTGCCGAAGTTTACGGCGCAATCACATCAGCTTCCATCTACATTGACGCCTACGCCATCAGCAACATGGATGCCTATGCTTTTGCCTATGCCAAAGCACACCATGAAGATTTCCCAGAACGTCTCGTCGAGGGTATTTATCTGTAGCCCTGGCGTGGTTTGTCGTCATTGGGCGCTGGCGTAGCGTCGCTGTAGTATAATTACGGTCATTACGAAACAGGAGGTGCGTGATGTCGACATTCGCAACCGTCACGAAGACGGGAAACAGCGCAACGATTGTCTTGCCGTCGGCCCTGCGTCGGGCCCACGGCATCCACATCGGCGACCAGATGGTGCTGACGTCTCGCCCCGACGGCGTCATCGAGCTGGAAAAAGCGGGGGAAGGGAAAAAACCTCTGGAAAAAATAGAGGAGGGTCTGGCCTTCTTCGACTCCATGGCGTGCAGGGCGTACGCGGGCGACGAAAGCAAGGAGGGCGACCGCGCGGTGGTCGGAGGGCGCTATGCAGAGTAGAAAGCGCAGGTGGCTGCTCGACACCAACTTCCTCATCGATCTGGCGGCCAACACCCGCGCGCACCACGAGACGGCGTGCAAAGTGGTCAGAGCCGCCGTCGGGTGCGGCGTCGAGCTTTGCGTCTCCGTGGCCGGCCTGAAAGACGTCTACTACATCCTCCAGAAGAACTACACCGACGAGCGCAGCGCCCGAGCCGCGGTGGCGCGCATCATGGAGATGTTTTCCGTGGTGAACCTGACCGAGGAGATGGCGCAAACCGCCCTGGCGTCCGACGAGCCAGATTTCGAGGACGGTATAGTCAGAGTCACGGCGCAGTCGTGCGCATGCAGCCGCATCGTCTCCCGCGACGTGCGGGCATTCGAGAACAGCCCGGCAAAGCGGCTCGACCCCGAGGAAGCGTGCCGCCTCCTCTCCGATAACGCTTTGTAGCTGCGTGTTGCCGCCCAGCTCGCCTTCGCCCGCGCAAACCCGCGCGCTGTCGGGCGGCCGTAGGCTGTTCAGGCGCATCTTCACTCACCCCACAATCTGAAAGTAGGGTGAACCATAATCTGAAAGTAGGAAGCACCATAATCTGAAAGTAGACGAGGTCAGAGTATGTGTGCGGTGGTGCCGCGCAGGCCGGGCATGTGGGCGCCCCGGCGCTTTGGGTTGGGGTTGAATTTTCCGGGCGAGAGACACAAGACATGTAGTTGGGGAAGGCATCCGGGTTTTCGAATCGCGGGACGTGGATCGAAGGGGAACCATCCGGATTTTGTTCGGGATTCGTATAGGAGTCGGTTGGAAGGCGTTCAAAGTTCGCTTTGGATTCGTTCGGTGAAACGTACAGGTCCACCCGCTAGAGTGCATGGCACGCGGCATACGAGGTGAAAGGAGCGGGCGCGTGGCACTTGCCGTCGGGCAGATACTTCTCTTATGCGCAGCAGCCCTGCTCTGCGCATGGGGTGTGCCGTGTCTGGGCGATGTTTTGCTCGCGAGGCGCGAGTTTGCATGCGTCGGAGCGGACGCACGCGTCCTTCTCGTGCCCGCGCAAGGGGCAATCGCATCCAAGCGTGCGCGGCGAGGGCGCATGGGGCAAGGACTCCCCTCTCCCGCGCAAGAGGCAAGCGCGTCCGCGCGCCCACAGGCATGCCTCACGATGCGGGCAGCAGCATGCGCAAGGGCCGTTTCCGTGCTTGCGTACGGGCTGTTGCTTGCTGCGGGCGGGGCAGGGATGCTCGTCTACACATTGTGCATCACCGCGTTTTTCGTGCTGCACGTCGCCGTCTACTGCGACTGCATGGCGCGCATCATCCCCACCGAACTTGCGGTAGCGCTCGCGTGTTGCGGCCTGTGCCTGTGCATGGCAGACGGTGGGCTTGCCACGATGTGCGGGCGCCTGGCCGCCGCCCTGTTCGTCCTCGGCATGCTCTGCCTGTGCAATCTCGTCAGCCGCCTGCACCACGCGCAATCGGCATTCGGCGGCGGCGACCTGAAGACCTTGCCCGCGCTCGCCCTCTTCGGCGGCGTTGAAGCGCTGCTTGCCGGCATGCTCGCCTGTTCGCTCATCACCGCCTGCGTAGGCGTCGGCTTTGCTCTCGCACGTCGCAGGCTGCGCGGCACGCACGTCCCACTTGCCCCCGGCATGCTCGTCTGCCTCCTCGTCATCACCTTGGGCACCTGAAAATGCTCGCAGCATGTCTGTTGATTACGATGAATGGCGAGCCGGGCGACGGCAATCGCCCGACCCGCCATGTTTCGCACCCGCGCCGCATTGCGTCAAAACTGCCGCACACGCGCAGGCGTCCAGCGCGAAAGGCGCACGACCTTCTAGCGCAGCTTGCCCTTCAGGCCGAAGACGGCGACCAGCAGGCCGATGAAGAAGATGGAGCCGATGCAGACGCTGGTCATCGTGTAGCCGATGGCGGCAATCACGTTGCCCACGAACATGGATCCGAGGAACATCCCGACGCTTTGCATGCAGGCCAGCGTCGCGGTCGCACCGGACACCAGATGGCTCGGCACGGTCTCGGTGCACGAGGCCCACAGCATCGACGAGATGCCCCCGCCGACAAAGCCGTTGAGGATGATCACCACGATGTAGAGCCTGATGTCGGTCACGGTGAAGACGCCCAGGCCGAAGAGCACGGCGCAGACCATGCAAAAGATCATGATCTTGCGGCGCGACTTGATGGCGTCGGAAATCTTTCCCGCGATGGGGGCAAAGCACGCACCCCAGATGGCGCCTATGGAAACAAGCGCGGTGCCGATCATCAGCGGGGCGTCCAGATTGGTGGTGACGTAGGTGGACAGGAAGCCCTGGCTTGCGATGAACGCGCCCTCCTCGAGGAAGAACAGCACGCCGAGCACCCACACCACCTTATTGGCGAACAGCTCCTTGTAGGAAAACTCCACCTCGCCGTTTTTCTCGGCCTCGTCGATGAACGGGTCGGACGGCTCGCGGTAGACGAGCAAAAACAAGGCCATGACGACGATATCGACAATCAGGAAGAACCACCAGACGTTGACGTAGCTGCCGGTCTGCTCTGCGATGGCGGTGTCGAGCATCGGGGTGACGGCGTTTGCGGCGGCGACCCACATGGCCCACACGCCCAGCGGCAGGCCGCGGCGCTCCTTGGGAAACCACGGGGTGATGGCCGCAACGCCGATGACGCCCATAAGGCCGAAGCCGGCACCCTGGATGATGCGCGAGACCATGAGCATCGCGACGCCGCCGGCCAAGGCGCCCATCAGATTGCCGACGATGCCGCATGCCAGCGCGATTACCACCGACCAGCGTATCCCCAACCGGCGGATGAACGACGCTGCGGGAAAGGCAATCACAGCGCCCAAGATATAAAACACGCCGTTCACCCAGCCCAGCGTGTCAGGCCCAAACCCCAGCCCTTCCATCACGAGCGGCGCGACCCACATGGTCTCGCCCATGTTCGCGGGCATGCAGAATCCCGCGAGGAACACGACGAGCACAACAGGCCAGGCACGGCCCATGTTGCCCTTCTTGGCTGCACTCACCTCAGTCATTTCAAACCCTCCTCTTGCGAGTTAAACGAAAGAGCGTCGCGGCGAAGCGCCTTGTGCGGTTCAGACAACGATTGACCTGCCCCTCATGCACGTCGCTTCTCGTCGTCGGGCGCGAAAACAGGCCCGAAGCGGCTGTTTAGACAGGTCTTTCGCCAAGGGGTGAGGCCCCGCCAACCGGCTCATGGTGAAGATGCTATGGAAAGGAAAGGCGGCCCGTTAGACCCGCCGATGATGATTCAACGGGTGAAAAGGGGTGATGTAACCCCGTCTCACCCGCCTAGTCCCCGGCGTTTTCCCGGGCGATGCGCAAGACCTCACTACGGCTGTGGACGCCGAGCTTCGCGTAGATGTTCTTCAAGTGGGTCTTGACCGTGTTTTGCGAGACAGACTGGGCCTGCGCAATCTCGTTGCGCGACAGGCCGCGGTTCAGCAACTCCATCACCTCGCGCTCCCTTTCGGTGAGCGACCAAAACCCCGGCGCCTCTTCGGCGCAAGGCGCGGCGGCCTCCTCGCCCGCAGGCGCCTCCATCACGGAAAGCACGCGCTTGGCGTGGGACTTGAGCATGGCCGAACCCCCCTGCCGCGCCGCCAAATCGAGCAGCAGGCCGTAGGCTGTCGCCCCGCCCGTGCAATACATCATCAGGTAGCCGCCCCGCATGCTCAGCTCCAGCGATTTGGTCATCGAGACGTTGGCCTCGGCCGCGTTGCCCATCTCCGCGCACATGATCGCCTTGAGCAGCGCAAGCGTCGCGCCCATGTAGCGGCCGCCGGATTTCGCGAGCCGCTTTTCGCAGGTGCCCACCAGCTCCGTTGCCCTCGCATAATCGCCCTCGTAAAGGGCAAGCGCCGCCAGGGAAGTCAGGCACGGCGCCGCGCGTAAGACATCGGAGTTGCCGGCGTATGCCTCCAGCTCCCCCCTCCACGCATACGCCCTGCTCGTATCGCCCAAGGCAAGCGCCGCCCGCACCCCGAACGCGCGGGCGGAGATGTCGAGCTTGCGCGGGATGAGGCGCCCCTCGACGTTCTCGAGCAGCTCGACGACCGTCTCGAGCGATTCCGCAAGCTCGCCTTTCGCCATGCGCAGGCGCGCGAGGGCAAGATGGGTGTCCACGTACATGTCGATGTTGGTCTGCAGGCTGACGCGGGCAAGCGCGCGCTCGAGGCGCCTCTCGCCCTCTTCGAGGTCGCCGCGCTCGATGGCCACGGACGCGATGACCGTGTTGAACTCGCCGCAGATGGCGGCGCTGTCGCGCACGATGCCAAGGCCGCGAGACGAGTACCGGAGCGCATCGTCGAACTCCCCGAGAAGATAGCACTGGTGGGCGAGGAGATAGAGGTCGAAAGCCTTATAAAACCTCGTGGTCGAGCGCTCCGCCAAACTCAATCCCCGCAGGTAGAGGTCGCGCGCAGCCCGCAAGTCGCCCATGCGCTCGTTGTCCTCGCCCTTCATGTGGATCAACAAGCACTGAAACGCCCGGGGAAGCTCGCCGCCCTCCCTGTCCTTGATACCGTCGATGGTCGCCAGGGAGGTGGCGCTGTCTCCTTCGAGAGCCAGGCAGATGGCGCGCACATACTCTATGGCGCGCGCGTTGGCCGCATCCCCCGTGGCAGACATGAGCGCCTCGAAGCACGCGTCGATGCCGTCCACCAGCCCGGCGCTCACCTTCGCCCAGATGACGCACCATATGAGAAACGGGTCGCTTGCGTATGCAGCGGCCGGCTGGTCGAGGAAGAAGGCGGTCGGTTCCTCGCCGCCCAAGTCGATGTCGATGTCTGTCGAGCTTTCGACAGAGCCAAGGAGGTACAGCGGGTCGCAGGTCATCACGAGGTACTTGGCGTAGAGATCCTCGCGCCCGAGCTCGCGGTAGGCGACGCTTGCCCTAAGTGCCAGCTCCGCAATGCGGCTCGCGCTCAGCGACAGGAGCTTTTCGCGCAAAAAGTGCCTGAACGCGGGCGCCAGGGAATACGAGGCACGTCCGGCGTCGCGGACGCAGAAGATATTGCCGTAGACGAGGCGCTCGAGAATCTCTGCGCTTGCCTCCTCACCCGTCGCAGACGCGCAGACAGCCGGGTCGAGCAAATCGAGCAGCGATGCCTCGATGAGAAACTCCTGCGTGCGGCCATCGAGCAGGTCCATGGCGCAGGTGGAGAAAAAGCGCTCGCAGCAGCTCTCAAGCAGCTCGTCGCGTTGCGCTGGCCCGTCGGCACGGCGTGCGGCCATGACGTGAAAGCGATACCCCAGCGGCCACGAGCCGAAGCGCCCGTAGAGCTCCTCGAAGCTCTCGTGCGACAAGCTCGCGCCAAGCGTCAAGGCATAGCGCTCCACGACGTCTTTGTCCATCGCCAAATCGTCGCAGGTCACCTCCATGACGTCGCCGTCGAGCAAAAGGTCGTCGATGCGCCGGTGAAAACTGCGCGCCGCCAAGACGAGGTGCAGGTTGGCGGGGGCGTTGCGCTCGATGAAGATGACGGCCTCGTCGACAGCGGGGCAGCTCGCCGCGTCGTAGTCGTCGAGGAACACAAAAAGGCGGATATTGCCCGGCAGGCAGCGCTCCAACAAGTTGAGCATGTCGACAAGGGCGTTTTCGTGCCCGTCAGCCGACACGTCTTGCACGATTTCACAAAAGCCACGATCGAGAGCGCTCAGGCAATACCCCAGCTCCGCGGTGAAGCGGGCGGGGTCGGCGTCGCGGGCATCGAGCGATATCCACAGGCACACGCAGCCCGCCTTGGCCTTCAGCTGCTCGTGCATTTTGGAAAGAAAGGCGGTCTTGCCGTAGCCCGGCGGCGCGCTCACAAGATAGACGCCCCAGTCGTGGGCGAGCACGAGCGGTTTGCGCAGACGCCCCGTCAGCTCGTAGCCATTCGGCACGGCGGGGCAGTCGAACTTCCTCCTCAAGACCCCGGAGGGGACGGGCACCCCCTCGCGCCTGTAATCGACCTTCAGATCCTCGTTCACGGCGCTCTCCTTTTTCGCTGCAACGAATCAGCGGGTGAACTCGGCGGGGTTCATCCTCGCCCTCACCCGCTTCCCCATAGTAGCGCCTTCCCGGGCTAGCGCACCCCGGGTTCCTTAATCACGCGCCTGCCGCACTCGACGCAGGTTCCTTCCGAGAGGTCCACCTTGCCCCCGCACGACGGGCAGCGCACCACGACGGCGGCATCGACTGCAGCCTTGATGCGATCGAACTTCCCGCAGGAGTTGCAGGCAGGTCCTTTGCAAGGAAAGCAGTTCACCGTGAACCACCCGCCTTCCGCCCTATCCGCGTGCGCCCAAGCGGCCGCGTGCCTAGGCTGCCGCGCGCTCGACCTTGAGCCAGTAGCGCAGGGTCTTTTCCGCCCAGGGGTGGTTGAAATCGACCTTCACCGCGTTGTCGTAGGCCTCGACGACGCGCACGGGTATAGGCATGCCGGACGCGGGGTTGGTCCACTTGAACACGTCGCCTTCCTTCAGCTCGTCGCCGAAGGGAAACATGATGCGCGGGTAGACCTGCACGCCCTCGTCCTGGTAGCGCCCGTAGGCCTCCTCGGAGGGGATGACGACGGTCTTTTCCTCGCCCGGCTCCATGTCGCACAGCGCGTCTTCGATGCCGGGGCAGACCTGGCCGGCGCCAAGCACGACCTTGAACGGCTCGCCGGCGGAATGGTCGTCGACCGGCTCCTCGCCGTCTACGCCGCCCTTGTAGTGGATGTAGAGGCAGGTGCCGAACTTGCTGTTGTCCTTCATGGTTTTTCCCCTTTCGCCAAACATGAAATGCGACCAAAAGCAGGCGCGCGCCAGACATGCCATGTCCGAAAAAATCCGCGACGATACGCACCCGAACCGCCCGCCATGCGCGTGCAGGGCATTTCCCTCCTATCGCGCGAGGCAGGCGGCAGGCGCGCATGAACATGGCACGCGCGCCCGCCCGGTCTCGTGAAACGCTACTGAACCAGCCCGAACTCGAAGTGGTCATCATCGCTGCGGCGGTGCGCGGCGGTGCTCCAGTTCTCGTTGGACTCGATTTCAACGTCGACCTTCTCGAGGCCGTCGCTGTTCGACTTCTTCGTGGGCACGAACTTGCCCTTCGCCTCAATCGGCTTGTACTGCGGTGCCCACAGCACCTGCTTGGTCTTGGTCTTCAGCTTCTCGGCCAGCTCGTCAATCGGTCCGTAGGTGATGACGTTGGCCAGGCAGTGGTGCACGCACACCGGCTCCTTGCCCGTCGTGCTCACGCGCTCGGCGCACAAATCGCACAGGTCAGTCGGGACGGGGATGTAGTTGTAGTTGAACACGCCCGTGCCGTCTTCGATCTCCCAAGGCCCTTCTTCAAGCACCCGGATGCCCCACTTGCCCACGGGGTATCCGTGCTCTTCCTTGCAGGTGACCTCGCAGCTCTGGCAACCCGAGCAGTACTCGTAGTCGATGAGAAGTCCGTGTTCCGCTTTCATTTACAGGTCCTCCCTCTTGAACTTGTTCCAGACGAGCTCCATGTCGGTGTCGAGGTTCTCGTCGATGGGCTTGATGTTGCACAGCAGGCATTTGAACGGTGCGCCGAATCCCATCTTGCCGAAGTGGAAGTTGGGCACCAGATTGTTGATGTTGGAGCGGAAGGTGCCGTAGAGGTTGGGTTCGTTGCCGTCTTCTTCGGGGAACCACCAGCCATGCTGGCAGTGGATCGTGTTCTCGTCGACGGTCTCGGTGACCTTCGCCTTTTGCTTGCAGCTGCCGAATTGGTTCCAGACCTCGCACCACTGCCCGTCGGAGATGCCGAGTTTCTTGGCCGTCTTGGGGTTCACCTCGACGATGGGGTCGGGGTTCAGCTCGCGGCAGTAGGGGATCTGGCGGTTCTCGGAGTGGAAGAACGCGTAGGTGCGCGCGCCGGTGGTCAGCACGTAGGGGTATTCGTCCAAAAGCTCCGGGGTGCGCTGCGGGCTGTACTGCGGCTCCTCGTAGTAGGGCAGCGGGTCGTCGCCGAACTGCTGGAAAATCGTGGACCACAGCTCGATGCGCCCGGTCGGGGTGTTGAAGCCGGCCTTGCCGTCGCCGCGCAGGCGCCCGCTCTCGAACTTGCGGTAGTTGGTCTCGTCTTGGACGTAGACCTCCTTGGCCACCGTGCGGAAGTCGCATTTGTTGGACAGGCGCAGGTGGTTGGTGAAGTCGTCGACGGTCTCGTAGTCCTCCCACCAGTGCGGGTTCAGGCGCTTGCCGATGGCAAAGCAGGCCTCGGCGTTACTCTTCGCCTCGCCGGTGCGGGTCGCGGCCTGCGAAAATCCCTTGATGCCCATGGATGCGCCGTAGTGGGTAAACGTCGTGCCGTCGCGCTCGGCGGACGCGGCCAGCGGCAAGATGACGTCGCAAGAGGCCTGTGCCGAGGGGGTGATGAAGGCGTCGATGGTGAAGCAGAACTCCAGCGACTTCACGATGGCGTCGTGCCAGCGCTTGGGCTCTGCCGAGGTGCACGACATCAGGTTGTTGCCCGCGTACATGCCGAACTTCACCGGGTAGGGCTCGCCCGTCTCGAGCGCCTTGAGCATGAGGTCGGCGTGCGCGTTCATGATCAGGTTGCAGTAGGCGGGATAGTCGGACAGGCCGATCATCTGGCTGGCCAGATCGCCGACACCCTTGTCGAAGCCGAAGCCCACCTCATTGAGGCCCGTGGTGGCGTCGCCCAAGATGTTGCCGCCCGGCACGTCGATGTTGCCGGTGATGGCCATGAGGTCGAGCAGGCACTGGCCGGCCTGCATGCCGTTGGCCTTCTGGTCGATGGCAAGGCCCCAGCTGATGGCGGCGGGCTTGGCCTGCGCGTACAGGCGGGATGCCTCTTTGATTTTCTCGACGGGGACGCCGCAAATCTCGGATGCCCGCTCGGGCGTCATGCCCTTCTCCGGATCGTTCACGCGCGCCTTCAGCTCGTCGAAGCCGTAGCACCAGCACTCGACGAAGTCCTTGTCGTAGAGCTCTTCGTTGATGATGACGGACAGCATCCCCATGGCCAGCGCGGCATCGGTGCCCGCCCGCAGGCGCAGATGCACGTCGGCGCGCGACGACAGCCAGTTCATGCGCGGGTCGACGGTGATCAGGCGCGTGCCTCGGCGCATCATGTCGACCACGGCATGGCCGAACAGCCCGTCGCCGTTGGACGCAAGGGGCATCTTGCCCCACATGATCACACATTCGGGCAACGTGTAGTTGGGGTCGTCGAAGCGGCCGGGCAGCGAGCACGCGTAGTCGATCTCGGGGTAGGCGGCGCCGACGATGTAGGACGCGGCGGCCAGACGCGGGATGTAGCACGCGTAGCCGGACTGCGTGTAGCAGTAGTTGGGGGTGCCGAGCATGACGGAGCCGTAGGGGTTGAAGGTGCCGCCCTCGCGGCCGGTGCCCACGAAGACGACGCAGGTCTCACGCCCATACTGCTTGGTCAGGCGGTCGTAGTTTTCCTGGATGATGTCGAGCGCCTCGTCCCAGGTGCACTCTTCCCACTTGTCCGCCTGTCCGCGGTACTTCGGGTCGCGCTTGATCGGCTTCAAGACGCGCGAGGGGTTGTACATGTAGTCTTTCAAGGTCAGGCAGCGCACGCACAGGCGCCCCTGCGAGACGGGATGGTTCTCGTCTCCCTCCACTTTCACGACCTTGCCGTTGTCGTCGGTGTAGACCTTCAGGCCGCATCCCGCGGGATGGCAGCCGGGGGCAGACCAAGGGGACAGGCGGGTGACCGTCAGGTCGCCCTCCTGGTAGCGCCAGGGTTTGCCGAGGTCGTTCACGTCGGACAGCGTATCAAGCTTGACGGCAGGCGATGCCTTCATCTCGATCATTGACCTCTCCTTCTCTCTTGGAAACGTTCCTGCCGAAAACCCGACGACGAGTACGGGCTTTCATGCCAAGGAAGTCTAGGGAGGGGTCGCAAGGCGCACATGACCCGGGGGCGGGCATTGCAGGGGTGAAAGGGTGGGGTGAGGGCGATTTCACCCCTCGCCCGCAGCGGAGAGGGCACGGGCGACGCGGATGCCGTCCATGGCGGCAGACATGATGCCGCCCGCATATCCGCAGCCCTCGCCACAAGGGTAGAGGCCGGCGATGCTCGGGGACTGCAAGGTATTCGCGTCGCGCAGCACGCGCACCGGCGAGCTGGACCGAGCCTCGACGCCCGTGAGGACCGCGCCCGCATCGTCGAAGCCGCGCAGGCGGCGGCCGAAAGTGGAAAGTGCCTCGGCGATGCCGTCGGCGGCAAAAGCTGGCAGGCAGGCTCGCAGGTCTGCCTCGCGCACGCCCAGGGGATAGCTCGGTTCGACGCGAGCGCGGGGGCGGCGGTTGCGCCCGGCTTTACCCCCGCCTTTGCCTTTACCCCGGCGCGCACCTTCGCCCCGCGCCGCCGCAAGGAAATCGCTCACGTATTGCACGGGCGCGCTCCAGTCGCCACCGCCGGCCGCGAAAGCCGCCTGCTCCCAGCGGCGCTGGAATGCCACGCCGGCGAGCATGTCGTCTGCATCCCCGCCAAAATCTTCCGGCCGCACATCCACGAGCAGGGCGGAGTTCGCATTTTCACCGTCGCGCGCATGCACGGACATGCCGTTCACGCACAGGCCGCCCTCCTCGCTTGCCGCCGCCACGACGGTCCCGCCCGGGCACATGCAAAAAGTGTAGGCGCCGCGCCCGGCAGCCGTCTTGCAATGCAGCTTGTAGTCGGCCGCCCCCAGCGCCGGATGCCCGGCCGCCGCACCGTATTGGGCGCGGTCGATCGCGCGTTGCAGATGCTCGACACGCACGCCGATGCTGAAGGGCTTGCGCTCCAGCTCCACGCCGGCCGCGCGCAGCATCTCGAAGGTGTCGCGCGCCGAATGCCCACAGGCCAACACAAGCCGCCTGCACGCGACGCGCGTCTCTTCACCGCCCGCATCCCGAAACAGCGCCGCGCGCAGCTGCCCGCCGTCTGCCTCGATTCCGACGAGCTGCGTGCGAAACAGCACCTCTCCCCCGCAGGCGACGATGCGCGCGCGCAGCTCTTTCACCACGCCGCTCAAAACGTCGGTACCGATGTGGGGCTTTGCCTGCCACAAAATGTCGGGCGGGGCGCCGGCCGCGACGAAGCTTTCCAGTACGCGGCGCGAAAGCGGCGAGTTCTTTCCGCAGGTCAGCTTGCCGTCGCTAAAGGTACCGGCGCCGCCCTCGCCGAACTGCACGTTGCTTTGCGTGTCGAGCACTCGTGTCGCTAGGTAGCGCTCCACGTCCGCGCGGCGCTCGTCCACGCACGCCCCACGCTCCACAAGCAGCGGACAGCACCCGGCTTCCGCCAGGTCCAACGCCGCAAAGAGGCCGGCCGGCCCTGCCCCCACGACGACGGGGCGCTCCGCCATGCCCGCGCAAGACGCGGCACCGCTTCCCGCTTCACCGACACCTTCATCCGCCCAAAACGCGGCATCGGGCAGGGAGCGCTGCGCGAAGGGCACGACCGCGCGGGGCTCTGCCTCACCGCGCCCATTGCCGCCGTCCTCGCCGCACGCGCCGGAAGCGCCGCACGTGCCGCCCCTTTCACCATCGGCCACGCCTGCCGTCACAATGAAGTGCACGTCGTCGCGATGCCGCGCATCCACCGAGCGCCGCAGCAGATACGCCCGCCGCACCCCGAGCAGATGCGCGAGCGTCTCCGAGCTGCCGTCTGCCTGCACGTCGCGCGCCACGGCCAGCCCCTCATCAAGCGTCAAGCGTATATTCGGTTTGCGTTCCATAGATTCCCGCAGCTTCTTCTATCCAAGACGCCCGCACACACAAGGCCCGCACCACACCGCCACACCGCTGCAACCACTGCAACCGCCGCGGCCGGCGCAGCAACCGCCCAGCCCCTAGCGCCCCTTCTCGGCCTTGGCCGCAATCTCGGCCGCCGACAGCTGCGTCTCCTCGAAGGTCTCGCTCGCGTCCAGCCCGAACGCCGTGTGCAGATGCCGCACCGCATCCTCGGCGCGGTCGGCCGGAATCACCACGCTCGTGCGGATATCGGACGTCGAAATCATCGTGATGTTGATGCCCTCGTCGGCCAGCGTTCGAAACATCAGCGCCGCCACGCCCGAGTTCACCTTCATGCCCGCGCCCACAATCGAGATTTTCGCCACCTGGTCGGCGACGATCAGCTCGCGCGCACCCAAATCGCGCACCAGCTGGCTCATGACCTCGCGCGCCCTAGGCAGGTCCGAGACCGGCGTGGTGAAGGAAATGTCGGTGTGCCCGTTTTCCGAGACGTTCTGGATGATCATGTCCACGGCCAGCCCCTCGTCGGCCATCGCGCCGAATACCGTGGCGGCCACGCCCGTCGTGTCGGGCACGTCGCGCAGCGTGAGCTTGGCTTCCGAGAGGTCGTGTGCCACGCCGGAGACGATGGCCTTTTCCATGTCGATGTCCTTTTCCTTGACGATGGTGCCGGGGTTGTCGCTAAACGACGAGCGGCAGTTGACGATGACGTTGAAGTTGCGCGCGAACTCGACGCTGCGTTTGTGCAGCACACCCGCGCCGGATGCGGCCATCTCGAGCATCTCCTCGTAGGAGATGGTATCTATCTTGCGCGCGTGCGGCACGACGCGCGGGTCGGCCGAGTAGACGCCCTCGACGTCGGTATAGATCTCGCACACGTCGGCCTGGATGCCGGCCGCGATGGCCACCGCCGTGGTGTCCGAGCCGCCGCGCCCTAGCGTCGTGATGTCGCCGGCCGCGTCGATGCCCTGAAAACCGGCCACGATGACGATGTTGCCCTCTTCGAGTGCGTCGGTGATGCGCCCGGCGTGGATCTCGCGGATGGAGGCCTTGCCGTGCACGTCGTCGGTGACCAGCCCGATTTGGCGCCCGTTCAGGCTGATGGCCTGCTCGCCCAAGGCGTTCACCGCCATGGCCAGCATCGACATCGACACCATCTCGCCGGTGGACAAAAGCGTGTCCATCTCGCGGGCGGGCGGGTTGTCGCTCACCTGCGCGGCCAGCTTGATCAAGTCGTCGGTGGATTTGCCCATGGCCGAGACGACCACGACGATTTGGTCGCCGGCGCGCTTGCGGGCAACGACGCGCTTGGCGACGTTCATGATCCGCTCGGGCGTGGCGACGGAGGTGCCGCCGAATTTGGCTACTACGAGTGACATGGCTCAGATGATAGCAAAGCGCGCGACGAGTGCGGCCCTAGTCGTAGCGTTCGTCGATGACGCGCTTGGTCTTCTTCTCGCTGCGCGGCAAAACGCCCACCTCGACGATTTTCACGAGCGGGGTAAAGCCGATGCGTGCCTTCACCTCGCGAGCAATCGCGGCGGCCAACGCGACGAAGTCCTGCGTGCCGTCGGTCTCGACGTAGATGCGCATGGTGTCGCGCGAATCCAGGTGCGACAGGCGGATCTGGTACTCGCTCGACAGTTGCGGAAAACCCTGCAAGACCTCCTCGATCTGCTTGGGGAACACGTTCACCCCGTGAATCTTCATCATGTCGTCGCTTCTGCCCTGAATCTGGTCGATGCGGGTGAAGGGGGAGCCGCAGGCGCACACGCCCGGCAGGATGCGCGTCAAATCGTGCGTGCGGAAGCGGATGAGCGGCGCGCCCTCCTTGCGCAGCGTCGTGTAGACAAGCTCGCCCCACTCCCCGTCTGGCAGCACCTCGCCGGTCTCGGGGTCGATGATTTCGACGTAGTTGAAGTCGTCCCAGCTGTGCATAGGCCCGCCGTCGGTGCAGCTGATGGCCGTACCCGGACCGTAGACCTCGGTCAGGCCGTATATGTCGAAAAGCTCGATGCCCAAAAGCTCCTGGATGCGGCGGCGCATCTTGGGGCTCCAGCGCTCGGAGCCGATGATGCCCTTCTTCAGCGATATCTTGTCGCGCAGGCCACGGCGCTCAATCTCTTCGGCCAAAAGCAACGCGTAGCTGGAGGTGGCACACAGCACCGTCGAATCGAAATCCTGCATCATCTGCAGCTGCTTGTCTGTGTTGCCCGGCCCCATCGGGATGGCCATCGCGCCGAACTTCTCGCAGCCCAGCTGAAAACCAATGCCGGCCGTCCACAGCCCGTAGCCCGGCGTAATCTGCACGCGGTCGGCGCGCGTCAGCCCGGCCATCTCGTAGCAGCGCGCGAACTGCGTCGCCCAGTCGTCGACGTCGCGGGCCGTATAGGGAATGACCACCGGCGTGCCCGTCGTCCCCGACGAGGAGTGGATGCGCACGATGTCGTCGGCCGGCACGCAGGCAGGCCCTAGCGGATAGGTGGCGCGCAGGTCGGCCTTGTCGGTGAAGGGGAGGCGCTCGAAATCGGCCTGGCTTTGGATGTCGTCGCAGGAGATGCCCGCGAACTTCTCCTGATACATGTTGCCCTCGAAGGCCATAACCCGCGAAAGCTGGCGCTTCATCGCGGCGAACTGCTCCTCGCTCATCTGCATGGACGCACATCCCCTTTTCTTGTGGTGAAGGTGGTGTGCCCCACGATAGGCGCATGCGTGCGGCGTGGTCAATGCGCAGGCGGCTGGCGTAACGTGAAATTCACCCTGTACGGGGTGCTGGCCGAACGCTCGCCTGAAAATTCACGTTCCCTATTGCGCGTCCCCCCCTTTATCGTTATTTTCATGCGCGACGGTAAAGAGAGCGGCGCGCGCGGCGCGTCGGATATGTGTTTGAAGGGGAACCATATGGCAGCACCTGAAGTGAACAGCGACGAGTGTTCCGGATGCGGCATCTGCGTGGACGCGTGCCCGGAGTCCGTCCTCGACATCATCGGCGACGCGGTGGCAGTCGTGAACGAGGACGCCTGCGTCGAATGCGGTGAATGCGTCGAGGAATGCCCGATGGGGGCTTTGGCGCTCGAGGACTAAAGATTTGGCGCTCGTCGAGGACTAGGACCCTCGGCACCACATCACGCGTTTCAAAAAGAAAGGCGACCGCACACTGCAATGCGGCCGCCTTTTTGCTTTGCAGGGTCTGTGCGCCTTGCTAGTTGAACTCGTTCATGGCCGCAACAGCCCCGTCGTCTACCACGCGTAGAGCCGCGCGGGCGGCCAGATCGCAGGCAGCCTCGAAATCCTCGGCGTCTTTTGCCTTCGGGCGCTGCAAGACAAAATCGACCACGGGCTTTTTCCCTGGCGGGTGCCCAATGCCGACGCGCACGCGCACGTACTCGTTGGTACCCAGCTTCGCCTGGATGGACTTCAGCCCGTTGTGCCCGGCGTTGCCGCCGCCCACCTTCACCCGTATGCGCCCCGGCTCCAAGTCCAAATCGTCGTGGATCACCAGTAGCTCGCCGGCCTCGATGCGATGCGCGCGCATCAGCTTCGAGATGGGCCCGCCTGATGTGTTCATATAGCTTTGGGGCTTGGCCAAAAGCAGCTCCTCGCCGCCGCGTTTCACGTACGCGACGGCCGCTCCGTCCTCGCTTTTCCAGTAGCGCGCGCCCAACGCCTCGGCCAGCGCGTCCACGACAATGAAGCCCGCGTTGTGCCGCGTGCCCGCATACTCCTCGCCGGGGTTTCCCAGCCCCGCCACAAGCTTGATGGCCATGTCGCCCTCGTCCTCGGTTGTGCCGTCGAAAATCCGCTGCTTGAAGGCCCGCCCCGCCCCTTTACAGCGCGAAATCGGGGTCGAACAGGCTCGAAACCGAAGCGTTGGAAAAGACGTTTTCGATGGCCTGCGCAAACAGCGGCGCGACCGAGACGGTCTTTATCTTGCCCTGCAGGTGCTCTTCAGGCACGGGGATGGTGTTGCACACCAGCACCTCGTCGGCCACCGACGCCTCCAGGCGCTCGAACGCCGGGCCAGAAAACACCGGATGTGTCGCGCACACGAACACCTGCTTCGCGCCGCGGTCCTTCAGCACTTTCATGCCGGCGCAGATGGTGCCGGCCGTGTCGATCATGTCGTCGTTTAAGATGCAGGTCTTGCCCTCGACGTCGCCGATGATGCTCGTGATCTCGGCCACGTTGTGGCGCGGGCGCCCCTTATGCATGATGGCCAGGTCCGCGCCCAGCATGTCGGAAAGCTTCTTGGCCGCCTTCGCGCGCCCCACATCCGGACTGACCACGCACACGTCGTCGAGCTTTTTGGCCTTGTAGTACTCGGCAAAGATGTTAAGCGCCGTCAAGTGGTTCACCGGCACGTTGAAGAACCCCTGGATCTGGCCTTGGTGCAGGTCGATGGTGGTGACGTCGTGGACGCCGGCCGTCTGCAACAGATCGGCCACAAGTTTTGCGGTGATGGGTTCGCGCGCGGCGCTCTTGCGGTCTTGGCGTGCATAGCCGTAGTGGGTGATCACGGCGTGGATGCGGTTCGCGCTCGCGCGCTTGGCGGCGTCCACCATGATCAGCAGCTCCATCAAGGCGTCGTTTACCTGCCCGCTTACGCTTTGCACAAGAAAGACGTCCTCGCCGCGCACCGACTCCATGTAGCGCACGTAGCTCTCGCCGTTGCTGAACCGCTCGAGGCGTATGTCGCCCAGCTCAACGCCAAGGTGAGCCGCGACCTCGGAGGCCAACTCGGGATGGACGCTTCCCGAGAAAATGTGCAGTTGCTTGGTCGCCGCCTTGCTACGCCGCTTCGACATCGTGCGCTCCTCTCATTTGCCCGAGTGCTTCGCCTCGTGCCTCTCTCGCCAGTTTTCCTTGATGACCTGCTCGTTGCGCTCCAGCGACAGCGCGCCGTCCGGGACGTCTTTGGTGATGCAGCTGGCCGCGCCGATGACCGCGCCCGCACCCACCGAGACGGGGGCCACGAGCATGGTCGACGAGCCGATGAAGGCGTCTTCGCCGATGGTGGTGGGGTTTTTGTTTACCCCGTCGTAGTTGCAGGTGATGGTGCCCGCGCCCAGATTGCTGCGCGCGCCGACCGCCGCGTCGCCCACATACGACAGGTGCGGCACCTTCGCGCCTTCGCCGATGACGGACTTCTTTATCTCGACGTGCGTGCCGACATGCGCCCCGGCCAGCAGCTTCGTGCCCTGGCGCAGGTAGGCGCGCGGACCCACAGAGCAGCCGTCGCCTATCTCGGCCTCGATGCCGACGGTCTCCTCGACGCTGCAGCCCTCGCCCACCACACAATCGGTCAGGCGGGTGGCAGGCCCTATCGTCGAGCCCGCGTCCACGCGCGTGGTGCCGCAAAGCATGGTCATGGGCAGCAGCTCCACATCGGGCGCAAGCTGCACATCCGGGCCCACCCACACGAGCTCGGGGTCGGTAAAGGTGACGCCGGCGAGCATGTGCGCGGTGTTGATGCGCCGCTGCATGACTTTCGTGGCCTGCGCGAGCTGGACGCGCGAATTCACCCCGAGGCACTCGTCGTTGTCGCCCACGACCATGCTGCCCACTTTCAGGCCGGCCGCGCGCAAGACCTCGAGCATGTCGGTGAGGTAGTACTCGCCCTGCGCGTTATCGCAATCCAGCTGGTCGAGGCGGCCCAGCAGCTCGGCGGCGGCGAAGCAGTAGATGCCGGAATTGCACTCCTGCACCGCGCGCTGCGCCTCGTCGCAGTCCTTTTCCTCGACGATGCGCGCCACGGCGCCGGACTCGTCGCGCACGATGCGCCCGTAGCCGGTCGGGTCGTCCATGTGCATGGTCAAGACGGTGGCCGCGTTGCCCGCCTGCTCGTGGGCCTCGCGCAGCGCCCGCAGGGTCTCGGGTCGCACGAGCGGAGTGTCGCCGCACATGACGAACAAAGTGCCGGAAAAACCGCCCAGCTCGCCGGCGGCGCACATGACCGTGTTGCCCGTGCCGAGCATCTCAGGCTGGAAGGATATGGTGCAATCATCCAAGACGGCTTCGACGCGCTCGCGCTTGTGCCCGACCACCACGTGCACCATCTGGCAGCCGGCCGCATACGAGGTGTCGACGACCCAGCGCACCAGCGGCTTTCCCAGCAGCTCGTGCAAGACCTTCGGTTTATCGGATTTCATGCGCGTGCCGACGCCCGCCGCGAGAATCAACGCTCTGGCTTCCAACACGCGCTCCTTTGCAAAAAGTGGCTGGGGCAGAGGGAATCGAACCCCCATTAACGGTACCAAAAACCGCTGTCCTACCGTTGAACGATGCCCCAATGGCGTACCGCCAGATTATAGAGAAGCACAGGCGCGTTCGGCAAACGCGGTGCGCATATTCACTTCGTATCCATCAGAATGAAAGAGGGCGCAAGAGCCGCGGGCGGCGTTGCAGGTGGTGAAAGCGGGGGGCGTCAGGCGGCGTTGCAGGTGGTGAAAGCGGGCGCGGCGGGTGAAAGCAGGAAAATCAGCGCGGGCACGTCGCGTCGCAGATGGCATCGGCCACGGCTTTCGCGAGGCCGGGCGCGTCGTTTAGGGCGGGCACGCGGGTGAAGCGCGGCGCGGTCGTGCCGAAGCGACGCGCCTCTTTGAGGAAGCTCTCGCGCAGGATGCGCCCTATCTCGATGCAGGTTTCGATGTTGTCGGCCACGAAACCGGGCGTCACCACGCACACGTCCGAGGTGCCCGTCGCGCCCAAAATCTCGACCGTCTCGGCGGTGTGCGGCCCCAGCCACTTGCGGTTGTCGAAGCGCGACTGATACGACAAGATGAAATCCTCGTCCGGCACGCCCAGGCGCTGCGCGAGCATGCAGGCCGTCTCGCGCGTCTGGCGCTCGTAGGGGTCGCCGTCCTTGATGTCGGCCAGCAGCGTCGAGTGAAACGAGACGACGAGTTTCGCGCCCGGGCGCCGCTCCCAGCACGCGTCCACACTCTCGGCCAGCGCGTCGAGGTAGGCCGGCTGCTCGTAGAAGTCCTCCACCTCCACGCGCTCGGGGCACCACCCCTTTTCGGCTACCATCGCGTCGAGGACGGCATGCGCCTCCTTCAGGCAGGTGCCCGCGCACACGCGCACATACTGCGGATACATCGGCACCAGTACCACGCACCCGCACCCGCCCGCGTATAGCGCCTCCAGCCCGCGCGCGATGGAAGGGTTGCCATAGCGCATGGCAAGCTCGACCTGCCAGGCGTCGGGCGCAGCCTCATCTTCTTTTGCGGCGCGGCGCTCCAGCTCGGCGGCTATGAGATCGCGCTGCTTGTATGAAGTGAGCAAAAACGGCGCGCCGTCGGCCGTCCACATCTCCTGATACGCGCGCACAGTGCGCTGCGGGCGGCGCGGCAGTATGCACTTCTTCAAGATGATGTTCCACAGAGGGCGCGGCATCGAGACGAGCATGGAGTCGGAAAGCATCTCGGCCAAAAAGGCGCGGACGCCGTCGACGGTCGGTTCGTCGGGGGTGCCTGTGTTGACGAGCAGGACGCCCGTTTTCACCCTAGCTTTGGGAGAAGACACTTGCCAGCTCCGCGCACCCGACCGCGCAAAACACGACGACCGCGACCACGACGACGGCGACGGCGCACACGGCGAGTATGGCCGTATGGCTCTTGGGCTGCTGTTGGTTGGGGTCGAAGCCGCCCCAATCGATGGGGTTGTCCTTGTCTTTTCTCATGCGCGGCATTGTACCCGCCCGACGTGCGGCGCACACGTGGGCGTCTCGTGTTTTCCTGTGAAACTTCGCAAAGCCGCCACGGACAGGCCGGGTGAAAGGGCGTTGCGGCGCACTTTGCCGCCGTGCGCTTGCGGGGTACTACTCGCTCGCAGCGAGGATGGCGGAGTAGACCGCAGCCGAGACGGCCTGTTCGCCGCCGAAGACGTAGCAGTTTTCCCGCAGGTCGTCCTTGTGCGACTTCACCACGCCGCCCACGTTGGCCGAGTTTTTGTCGTCGGCCAAGACGAGGACGGAATTGTTCTTGCCGCACAGGGCCGCACCCACGACGGCGTCCTGGAAGCTGCGCCCGGTGGCCACGCCCATGTGCGCAGCGGTCATGCCGTTGGCCAGGCAGAACTCGGCGACCTTCTTGCAGGTACCGTAGGCCGTGTTGCCGCCGAGGCGCGTCGGATTTTTGAGCTGCGCTTCCACGTTGGCGCTCACAGCTGCGGCGCCGCCGATGACGAGGGTGCGGTCAAAGGCGCCGGCGGCCGCCACGCGCTTGGCAGTACCGTCGGCAAGGCCGCCGGCGACGAGGAAAACGGGCACGTGCTGCGCGTAGGCATACGGCGCAATCGAAGCGGCGTCTTGGTAGGAGGCAGTCGTGGCCACGACGGCGTCGGTGCCCCAGCCCTCGCTGATGGCGCCGCTTGCGACAAGCGTCTTGCCATAGTCGTAAATTTTGTTCGCGGTGCCGACGGCGGTGTTGCCCCACACGCGCTCGACGCTCGAGACCCCGCTGAGCTTCTTTATCTGGTTGAACACAGTATCCGAGACCGCCGAAGTACCGCCCACGACGACAACGTGCTCCACGCCCTTGGTGGTGATGAGCTTGGCCGTCGCATCGGTGAGGCTGGCAGGGGAAGTCATAAGTATGGGACAGTCCAGCAAGCCCGCCAGCCCGCTTGCGGCCAGCGCGTCGTGATAGCTCTTGTTCGTGGCCACAATGGCCCACTCGCTCGTGTCCCACCCCGCGTTCACAATCTGCTTCATCGTGCCGATGGCCGTGCCGCCCGAAAGCCGCGTCCAGATCTCGGCAGGAGCGGGGCGCTCGCAATAGACCGCCGTCACGGCGACGCTCGTATCTGCGACGGGCTTGCTCCACGCATCAGAACTCCATCCGGCAAAAATCCTGCCCTCCGCGTCCTTTTGGGGCACCTTATCCGCGGAAGGCTCTGCTGCCGTGGCGCCCGTCACGAGAAGCTGCTCGTCGATGACGGAACCGTCGGCGCCGCAGAAGGTGACGTAGTACCAGCAGCTTTCATCGGCAAGAGCCTCTGCCAGCGCAGACGGCCGTGCTTTCTTGAAGATGCACTTCCTGCCGTCCGGCCCGCCGAAAAACGCGTTCTCGCCGCAGCTTTCCACGGCATCACCCTCGAAGACGATCTCTGCCAGGGAGCCGCATTCGGAAAAACAGATCCTGCCCAGCGAGGTCACGCCGGCGGGGACGGTCACGCTCTTCAGGGCGCTGCAGCTATAGAAGCACATATCGCCCAGCGAGGTCACTCCGGCAGGAATCTCAATACTCTCAAGGGACGTGCAACTGGTGAAGCAGGACGCTTCCACAGCGGTGGCGGTGGCGGGAATCTCGACACCCTTGAGGGAGGAACAATTGGAGAAGCACCCCTGCCCCAACGTGGTCACACCTTCGGGAATCTCGACGCTCGTCAAGGAGCTGCACGCAATGAAGCACCCCTGCCCCAGCGAGGTCAGGCCCTTAGGCAGGGTGACGTCGGTGAGGGCGCTGCAGGTGGCAAAGCAGTTGTTGCCGATCGAGGTGACGCTGTCGGGAAGCACCACTTTTTCAAGAGAGGTGCAGTTGATGAAAGGGGAGGTGCCCAGCCTGGTGACGCCGTCGGAGACGGTCACACTCTTCAAGGACGTGCAGTCGCTGAAGCACGATGTGTTCAGCGAAACAACCTTGTACGTGACGCCCACATAGTCGATGCTTGCGGGGATGACGAGGTCGGCCGGAAGCTCCGCCTTCACGGCCGTGGTCGCATAGGCCTCGCCGGCGGACTCGTCGATGGCGTAGATGACGCCGTCTACCGTCGTCGTGGGGGCGGCTTGGGCGGCAGGTGTTCCGTATACGCACACGGCGGCCACGAAAACGGCGGCGGCGATAAAGGGCAGGAGGAGCTTGTACCATCCCCTCGTCTTCCACAGGAGCTGCTTGGTCGTTTGGTGCGGGTTCGCGTTCATGGGGCGCCTCCTTTGCACAAATGCCAGCTGATGTCAAGTTACCATCCGGCAGCAAATACCCGCAAGCCCCGGCCGCGCGGACGGGCTTCACCACCCCGGTGGACGGGGGCGCAACACGCCAGAGGGGCGAGAGCGCAGGCCGGTCGCAGTGGCGGGGCAGACTATTCGTTTTGCGCGAGCGAGGCCTTGCCCACGGTATTGCGCAACACGATCAACACAACGATGGTCGCCACGACGCCGATGGGCAGGCAAATCATCCAATTCTGCACGAAGCCGGCCACGAGGAACATCACAAATGAGATGCCCGCCACCGTCAGCGCATAGGGCAGCTGCGTGTTCACATGCTCGATGTGGTTCACGTTCGCGCCCGCGCTGGCCATGACCGTTGTGTCCGATATCGGGCTGATGTGGTCGCCACACACCGCGCCGGCCAGGCACGCCGAGATGCCGATGGTCAGCAGCATCGAGGTGGACGGAAACACCGCCACGACAATAGGGATGAGTATGCCGAAGGTGCCCCAGCTCGTGCCCGTGGCAAACGCCAGACCCAGCGCCACGAGGAAGATGATGGCCGGCAGCAGCATGTAGAGCGTCTCGGCCGCGCCCGACAACGCGTTGCTCACGAACAAGGCCGCGCCGAGCGCCGTGGTGAGCGATTTCAGCGTGAGGGCAAACACGAGGATGATCATGGCCGGCACCATGGCCTTGAAGCCGTCCACGAACGAGTCGGCCGCCTCGGGAAACTTCAGGATGCCGCGCACGAGGTAGTAGACAAAGGTGAACACGAGCGCGATGATCGAGCCCCAGGGCAGCGCCGTGCCCGCGTCCGTATTGCCGAACGCACCCGCGAGGTCCATGTAGTAGTCGCCGCCGACTTCCCAAAATCCGCCCACATACATCATGCCGATGACGCAGGTGACGATCAAAACAACGATGGGCAGGAGCATGTCGAAGACCCGCGCGCGCTCGTTGGTGGGTTTTTCTGCCTCAGAAAGCGCCCCCAAATCGCCGTCGCGGCGCGCCTTCAGCTCGGCTTTGGCCATGGGGCCGTAGTCAAAGCCCATGAGCACGATACCGACGACGAAGACGATAGTGAGCAGCGAGTAGAAGTTGAAGGGGATGGCGTTGATGAACAGCTGGATGCCGGAGATGCCCGTGTCCAGGCCGCTGGCCGTGTCCGAGACAGCCGCCGCCCACGACGAGATTGGGGCGATCATGCAGATAGGGGCCGCCGTCGCGTCGATGATGTAGGAGAGTTTTGCGCGCGAGACTTTCTCGGCGTCGGTGACCGGCGTCATGACCGCGCCGACCGTCAGGCAATTGAAGTAGTCGTCGATGAAGATGAGCACGCCGAGGAGAAAGGCCGCGAGCTGGGAGCCGGCGCGCGACTTCACCCGCTTGGCCGCCCAGTCACCGAAGGCCGCCGAAACGCCCGCCGAGTTGATCAGCGCGACGATGATGCCGAGTATGACGAGGAAGACAAAGATGCCCGCCGAGCCGGAGAGCGCCGGAATTAGGCCGACTTCGGAGACGCTGTCCGCCAGGTCTGCCGGCACCTCCGAGCCTACGGCCACGCCGGGCGCCGCGCCGCTCGTGACCGCATCAGCGCTGTAGACCTCGCCGCTGATGATGTAGTTTAAGGTGTTCACCGCATCGCCGGAGGCGGCGGCCAGCAAGATGGCACCGACGAGGACGCCGACGAACAGCGAGGTGTAGGTCTCCTTCGTGGCAAGCGCCAAGACAATCGCGACGATCGGCGGCAGCAATGCCCATGCGGTGCCGAGTATCTCCATGAGGCTCTCCTTTTAGGGGCGGGTCGAAGTGCAAAGCGCGCCCGATTATAGGCGAGCACCCCGCAGGCGCGGGGCTTTCGCGCAAGGGGAAAATGGTGTGGTTCTATATGGGCAGGGTGAAGGGCGCTCGCGATGGGCTACTCGCCGCTGTTTCCGCTAGAGCCATTGCCGGGGTTGCTGGAGCTGCCGGATGCGCCAGACCCGCCGCGCCTCCTGCGGCGCCGTCTCCTGCCGCTGTTGCCAGAGCCGTTGCCAGAGCCGTTTTTTGCATTGCCGCCGGATGTATCGGCGCCGGATGCGCCGTTGTTGTTGCCACCGCCGCGCCGCGCGCCTGCCGCGTCCCCGCTGATGGACGAGGAGTGCTGGCCGGGACGTGCGCCGCTCTTTTTCTTGGCCGCGCCCGCACCGTCCGCAGACCCCCTCTTCTTTTTCGGGGAGCCAGCGCGCGAACCGCTGCCCGCGCCCGCACCGCCGTCTTCGCGATGTGCCTTCTCGCCTGTTGTCGCAGAAACTGAGCGCCGCCTCTTGCGGGTATCGCGCGGCTTCTCGCCACCACCCTCGCCGCCGCCGGAAACAGAGCCCCCGCGCCGCCTGCGCCTGCCGCCCGACGAAGACGTCCCCTCGTCCGCAGACTTGCGGCGACGCTTACGCGCGGTGCCGGCGCCTGCGTTGCGCTCGATGGAGCCACCCTTCACCTCGCGATCGGCCAGCTCCGGGTTGTCGCTGAACATCTTGCCGCCCATCATGGCCAACGTCTTGTCGTGGCGCAGCTCCTCGTTGATGCGCTCGAAAGCCTCGTCGCCGATGTGGCAGGGGCGCAGACGCTCGCCCTCCTTAGGCTCCTTGCCGCCCGTGTCCATCGCATCAAGCGGCACCACCAGGCGCGACCCGTCCTCCATGCGCAGGGTCAGGCGCTCGCGCGGCATGTCGAACTCGACGACCTTGCCCGTGCCCGCCGGCGTCTCGATGACGGCGTTTTTCTTCGGCGCGCGCTGCTTGAAATCCTTGTAAGCGTCATACTCGTAGTGCAGACAGCACATAAGGCGCCCGCACAACCCGGAAATCTTCGTTGGGTTCAACGAGAGGTCTTGTTCTTTTGCCATACGGATCGACACCGGCTGCAGCTCGCCGCCGAGCCTGGCGCAGCACAGCTGCTCGCCGCAATGTCCCAGCCCGCCGACCATGCGCGCCTCGTCTCGCACGCCCACCTGCCGCATGTCCACACGCACGTGGAAATGCGAGGCCAAATCGCGCACGAGCGAGCGAAAATCCACACGCGCGTCTGCGGTGAAGTAGAAGGTGGCGCGCTTGCCGTCGAAGAGGAAGTGCACGGCAGCCGGCTTCATGTCCAGCTTGTGCTTGTCGGCCAGGTCGTGAAACACCGCCATCGCGTCGCGCGACTTCTCCTCCAGCTCCTCGGCGCGGGCGAAATCCTCCTCGGTCGCCAGCCGGTCGATGGGTTTAAGCGAATCGGGAACGAGGTCGGTCGACATCTCCACGGGCTCTGCGACGACGAGGCCCATGTCTCCGCCGCGCTCCGTGGTGACCAGCACATGGTCGCCCTCGTGTATGTCTATGCCCGCCGGATCGAACCAATAGTCTTTGGACGAATAGCGAAGGCGCACAACGGCCATCATCGGCATAAGGCCCTCCTGATCTCGAACAGCATCGCCTCGCAGGCAAGCTGTGGTGTCACATTATAGTGAATGCGGTGCTCGCAGGTGTTCACGGCCTCGATGGCGGCCAGTACCCCGGACAAGCTGGCCTGGCCTGCCACCTGCGCCGTGCGCTGCACACACCAGCCATGGCGCACTAAAGCATTGCTGCCCTGCTGCACGAGCAAACAGTCGCGCAGCCACGAGCGCACGATTGCCAGCTCCGCGTCCAGGCCGCCGCGTTTTGCGCTTCTCAACTCGCGCTTGTGCCTTTCGGCAAGCGCTTTGCGCGCGCCAGCCGTCAGATATTCGGCGTAAGTATCCGCCTCCTCGGCATGGCGCTTCTCCAACTCGTCGTCGCCCGTCTCGACGGCCTCGACCATCGACTTCGCGCCCGCAAGCACCGCGCGATTGTCCGCCCGCATCGCAAGCGAGAACAGCAGCTCGAATAAGACGGTGTCCTCGGCGGGCGCCTCCTCCTCGGCGGCCAGCGTCAAAACGACGCAGCGGCTGCGCAAGGTGGGCAGCAACGCACCGGGCGTTTGAGCCAAAAGCACGCACACCACGTCGGCGGGCGGCTCTTCCAATGTTTTCAGCAGCGCATTTGCCGGGGCGCCGGCCAGGCAGTCGGCGTCGTCGAAAATGTAGACCTTGCGCTTGGCGCGTATGGGGGCAAGCGCGGCGTCGGCCACCACCTCGCGCACTTGCTCGACCAAATACGCCCCCGCGCCTTGCGGCGACAGCTCGCGCAGGTCGGGATGCCCACTTTCGGCGATTTTCTTGGCACGCACCTCGCAGGCGGCCTCGCCTCCGGCCCCCACACCTGTGTCCGCGCCCACATCCTCGCCCGCCGCCAACACCACGGCCGCGAAGCGCCGAGCAAGCTCGCGTCGCGTGGCGGTCGTCGCCCCCGCGAGCAAATACGCATGGGTCAACTGCCCTGCCTCGAGGGCATGGGAAAGATAGGAAACGGCCTTGTCCTGGCCGTCGATACCAGACAGCAGCGCCTGCATCAGCCGGCGACGCCCACATCGGGCAGCTGCGCGTCCATGAAAAGGTCTTGCAACTCGACGAAAGCGGCGAGCTGCACCTGGTCGGGCGAGCGGTGCGCCGCGACAATGCGTATGCGCTCGGGGTTCACCGCAGCCAGCGCCCGAAACCCGTCGTAGACGTCGCGCTGCAGCCCCGCGCCCTCCGCCTCGATGCGGTCTGGCCCGTCATCACCGTCGATGGCGCGTTGCATCGAGATCTCGGGATCCATGTCGAGCAATATGGTGCGGTCGGGCACCAACCCGCCCGTCGCGGCAGCGTTTAACTGCTCGACGATGTCTGGGCCCAGCTTGCGCCCGTAGCCCTGGTAGGCCACCGACGAATCGGCGAAGCGGTCGCACACCACGACCTTGCCCTCTTTAAGCGCCGGCACAACCACCTCGCGCACGAGCTGGGCGCGCGCCGCCTCGTAGAGCAAAAGCTCGGCCATCGGGTCCATGCCCTCCAGCTCCTTGTCCAGCAAAAGCCCGCGCACGCGCTCGCCTATCTCGGTGCCACCGGGCTCGTGGACCTGCACGACCTCGTAGCCCTCTTTTCGCAGATGCGCGGCCAGGCGGGCGGCCTGCGTGGTCTTTCCTGAACCGTCCGTTCCCTCGAATGTGATGAACAGCCCCTGCTCCATGGGCTTTCTCCTTCGCATCGTATATGGTCTGCACGCCGCCGGCTAAATGGCACAACGCCCGAGCACCGCGCACGGGCGGCACGCGAAAACGCCGCGACGGCGTATATAATCTGCTCCGTATTCTAAGGCTTATCATCCTCGTTTTGGAGTGCGGATAGATGGCACGCAAGCTGTGGGAGCTTTTTTCCACATTCGTGAAAATCAGCGTCATGACCTTCTCGGGATACGCGCTGCTGCCCATCGCGCAACGCGAGCTGATCGACCGCAAGCACTGGATCAACGAAGAGGAGCTGGCCGACTACTACGCGATTGCACAGGCCACACCCGGGATGATCGCGGTGAACACGGCAACTTTTTGCGGCAAGAAGCTCGCGGGCAACATCGGCGGTATCGTGGCCACACTCGGCTTCGTGCTGCCGTCGGTCGTGCTCGTCACCATCGCGGCCAGCGTGCTCGGGCAGTTCATGGACATCCCGGCTGTGCAATCGGCGTTTTGCGGCATACGTGTCGCCGTGTGCGTGCTTATATTCAGCACCATCGTGAAACTGTGGAAAGTCTCGGTGCGCGACGCGCTGGCGGCGTGCATTTTCGCCGTCGCACTCGCGGTCACGCTGCTCGTCGACGCCTCACCAGTGCTTGTCGTGGTGGGCGCGGCGGTACTCGGCGTGGTGCTGCAGGGTGTGCGCGAGCTGCGCGGGCGCAGGGGGCGGTCCTAATGCCCCTTGCCCTCTTCCTCTTTTTGCAGATGGCAAAAATCGGCCTCTTCGCCATAGGCGGCGGTGCTGTGAGCATCCCCTTCCAACAGCACCTGGGCGAAAGCACGGGATGGTTCGGCGCCGAGGAGCTGGCCAATATGCTGGCCGTGGCCCAATCGCTGCCGGGCGCGATGGGCATCAACCTCTCGGCCTACGTGGGGTTCTCGCAGCTAGGACCTGCAGGCGCGCTCGTCGCCGTACTCGGCAGCGTGCTGCCCAGCATCGTCATCATCCTCATCGTAGCCAGCTTTTTGTCGAAGTTTCGGGAAAACCGCATGGTAAACAGCGTAATGACGGCCATACGCCCCGCATCGCTTGCGCTGCTCGTGGCCGCCGCGCTCCTCCTCTTCTCGCTTGCGTTCATCCATGCCGACGCACTACCGCAAACCGTAGAGCTGGCCGATATGCTCAGCGAGGGGACGCTGGCGCAGACGCTTGCCGCAGCGGTGAATTGGAAGGCGGTTGCGCTCTTCGCCGTCGTGGCCGTGCTTTCAAACCTCAAGCCGCTGAAGCGTGTCCATCCCTTTTTCTGGATGCTCGCCTGTGCCATCATCGGCGTCGCCTTCGCCTTCTAGCGCAAACACCGCCCATCATCCATTATTCGGGGATGTCGGGTTGTGCTCAGGATTTTGGTGGAGATGATGGGGCTCGAACCCACGACCTCAGGCTTGCAAAGCCCGCGCTCTCCCAGCTGAGCTACATCCCCATCTTTGGGCGTGCCGTGCGTGTTCGTCTCGTTTGCTTATTAATAAACGCCCCGGCGGCGACTCGGCCCACGCCGGGGCGTTTATTGCAACGAATGGTGGGCCTTAGAAGATTCGAACTTCTGACCTCACGATTATCAGTCGTGCGCTCTAGCCAACTGAGCTAAAGGCCCAAAAACACGCAAAAATGAATGATGCCATAACCTCGCTCAATTGCAAGAAAAATGTTAGAACTTTTTTTCAAGTGAACTGCGGTTTTTCAAAAAATTTTTGGTGAACGGCTCAAAAAATTGAAAATCCCCGCCGGAGATGCCCCTCCGACGGGGTTTTTCACATATGAAACGGGCGCGGGCACGCCGCGCAAACCCTACTCGGCAGCGCCGGTGGCCTCTTCTCCCTCATCGACCTCATCTACGTCGGCGCCGTCGGTACTCGTATCGAACTGCCCGGACACACCCGAAACCAGCTCATCCTGCCCTTCGACTAGCCCGTCGCTTTCCTTCTTCTTACCACCTTCAGCCAAACGGGCCACGGCAACAACGCGGTCGTTTTCTCCCACGTTCATCACCTTCACACCTTGCGTCGCGCGTCCCAACTCAGAGATGTCGCCGGCCGACACACGGATGACGACGCCTTCCTCGGAGGCAATCATCAGCTCGTGGCTGTCGTCAATCACCTTCATCGCAACGAGTTGCCCCTTCTTGTCGGTCAGCTTAATGGTGGTCACGCCACCGCCGCCGCGATGCTGGGTGGGGTACTCGGAGGTCTTCGTGCGCTTACCGTAGCCCTTCTCCGTAATCACGAACAAATCAGTGTCGGGGCGGGCTATCTCCATCCCCAGCACGCGCACGCCCGCATCAGCGTCGATGCGTATACCGTGCACGCCGCTGGTGTCGCGACCCATCGCCCGAAACTCGCTTTCCTCGCACATGATGGCCTTGCCCGCGCTCGACACGAGCATCACCTTCATACCCGCCTTCACGCGACGCACCGCTATCAGCTCGTCGCCGTCCCTGAGATTGATAGCAATCAGCCCAGAGCTGCGCACGTTTTTATACGCGGAAAACGCCGTCTTTTTCACCATGCCCTGCGCGGTGCCGAACAGCAGATACTCGTCTTCAGGGAAGTCGCGCGTATTGATGACGGCCGCGACTGTCTCGCCATCTTCAAGCGGTAGTAAGTTGACGATGGCTGTGCCGCGCGCCTGCCGGCTACCCAGCGGGATCTCGTAAACTTTTTGGCGGTAGACCTTGCCCGCGTTGGTGAAATAGAGCATGTAGTCGTGGGTTGAGGCCACAAAAAGCTGCTCAACAAAGTCGTCGTCTTTTAGATTCACCCCGCTCATGCCCTTGCCACCGCGTTTTTGCTGGCGGTAGGTGTCCACGGGTAAGCGCTTGATATAGCCGCTGCGCGTGATGGTGACGACCATATCCTCGTCGGCGATCATATCCTCTATGTCGAGGTCGCGTACATCGTCGGAAATGTCCGTGCGGCGAGCGTCGGCATACTTCTTCTTCACGGCGAGCATCTCGTCTTTGATGATGTCTTTGACCATACCCTCGTCGGCCAGCACGCGCTTGTAGTAGTCGATCTGTTCGCGCTTCTCGGCCAGCTCGCTTTCCACAGCCTCGCGGTTTAGCCCGGTCAGGCGGCGCAGACGCATCTGCAGGATGGCCTCGGTCTGCACATCAGACAACCCGAAGCGCTCGACTAGGTGCTGCTTGGCCTCCTCGTCGGTGCGCGACGCACGGATGATGCTGATGACCTCGTCGATATTGTCGAGAGCAACCATCAGGCCTTCGAGTATATGTGCGCGCTCCTCGGCCTTGCGCAAATCGAAGCGGGTGCGCCGCACGATCACATCTTCTTGGTGGTCGATGTAGTGCTGCAGCATCTCTTTAAGCGTCAAGACGCGCGGCACGCCTTCCACGAGCGCGATGTTGATGATGCCAAAACCAGTCTGCAGTTGTGTATGCTTGTAGAGCTTGTTCAACACGACCTGCGGTTCCTCGCCGCGCTTTAGGTCGATGACGATGCGCATGCCCTTGCGGTCGGACTCGTCGTTAAGCCCCGAAATTTCGGTGATCTTCTTTTGGCGCACAAGGTCGGCAATTTTGTCGATCAGGCGCAGCTTGTTCACCTGGTAGGGAATCTCGGTCACGATCAGACGGTTGCGCCCGGATTTACTCTTCTCCACATGTGCTTTCGCACGCACGGTGATCGAGCCACGGCCGGTGGCGTAGGCCTCGTGAATACCGCGCCTACCCATGATGGTGCCGCCCGTAGGAAAATCGGGCCCAGGCATGATCTCCATCAGCTCTTCAAGCGAGATGTCGGGATTTTCCATCTGCGCGATGGTCGCGTCGATGGCCTCGCCCAGATTGTGCGGCGGGATATTCGTGGCCATACCAACGGCGATGCCGTTCGAGCCATTCACCAGCAGATTCGGAAAACGCGCCGGCAGCGCCTTGGGCTCTTGCAGCGACTCGTCGTAGTTGGGCTGCCAGTCCACCGTTTCCTTATCCAGGTCGGCGAGCATCTCCATAGCGGGTTTGTTCAGACGCGCCTCGGTGTAGCGCATAGCCGCCGGACTGTCGCCGTCCACGGAGCCGAAGTTGCCGTGGCCATCGATCAGGGGCACGCGCATGGAGAAATCCTGCGCCATGCGCACCATCGTGTCGTAGATGGCCGCGTCGCCGTGCGGGTGGTACTTACCCATACAATCGCCGACGGAGCGTGCCGATTTCACATGCGGTTTATTTGGGGTGATGCCGGTGCTGTACATCGAGTAGAGGATGCGGCGGTGCACGGGCTTCATGCCGTCGCGCACGTCGGGCAGGGCGCGCGCCACGATAACCGACATCGAGTACTCGAGAAACGACGAGCGCATCTCGTGGGAGAACTCGGTGCTCGACACCTTACCCACATTGGCATCGCTCACGCCCAACCCCGCATTAATCTTCGACTCCATATCCTCGCCGACCACGTGTTCGGGTGCGGCGGACAACCCCTCGCCGAAGCCGTCGCCTGCCGCGGCCGCTTCTTCCACGTCGGCCTCCAAACTGCCGTCGCCTTGCGTGTCGGCGTCGTTAATGCGGCCGAGCAAATTATCGATGCTGCCATCTTCACCATGCTCGGGCGTGCCGGACATATCGGGCATATCGTTGAAATTCGTGTCGTCTGCCATGTGCTGTCCCTCCTTTCCCTACACGTCCAAGAATCTCTCGTCGAGCTCTTTGGCGTGTTCTTGGATGAACAGGCGCCTTGTTTCGACGTCATTTCCCATAAGGTCCGAAACCACCTTATCCACCTCGCCGGCGTCTTGGTAGGTGATCTGGCGTAAAGTGCGCTGCTCGGGGTCCATGGTTGTCTCCCATAGTTGCTCGGGATCCATTTCGCCCAAGCCTTTATAGCGCTGCACATCGTATTTGGACGGGTCGTCGATGCTGGCCATGCACTCCGCGAGCGCCGCGTCGTTGTAGAGGTACTGCAACACTTTGCCTGTGCGCGAGTTTTTCTTCTTTAGGCCGTAGAGCGGCGGACACGCGATGTAGATGTAGCCGCGCGCAATAAGCTCGGGCATGAAGCGGAAGAAGAAAGTCATCAGCAGAATGGCGATGTGCGCGCCGTCCACGTCGGCATCGGTCATGATGATGATGCGGTGGTAGCGCGCCTTGTCGGCGTCGAACTCCTCGCCAATGCCGGTGCCGATGGCGGTGATGAGCGAGGTGATGGTCTCGGAGTTGAGGGCGCGGCTCTGGCCTGCGCGCTCGACGTTTAATATTTTGCCGCGCAGGGGCAAAATGGCCTGATAGCTGCGCTCGCGCGCCTGCTTGGCCGAACCACCTGCGGAATCGCCCTCAACGATGTAGAGCTCGGTCAGCGCTGGGTCTTTCACCGAGCAATCGGCTAGTTTGCCGGGCATGCCCGCACCCTCGAACACGCTCTT
>CAVECB010000013.1:0-1990 GCA_963614215.1 Ruthenibacterium lactatiformans | reverse complement strand
CCCTCGGCGGTGTGAATGTTGTTGGCAAAGGAAAGCACCGTCTCGTTGTAGGCCTCGGTCCACTGCATGGCCACCTCGACCTGCCCGGCCTCACTTTCAGCGTTAAAGTCGATGGGGTCCGTGCCGCTGACGGGGGTCTTATTCTCGTTGAGGTACTTGATGAAATCGACGATGCCGCCCATGTACTGAAAGGTCTCGTCAACGTCTTTACCCTCGCGTTTGTCGGTGAAGTGGAGCTTCAACCCTTTGTTTAAGAAGGCCGTCTCGCGGAAATGTGTGAGCAGCACACTATCGTCGTATTCAGTGGTCTCGAATATTTCGGGGTCTGCCCAAAACGTGATGGAGGTACCCGTCGAGTCCGCGCTGCCGGTCTTTTTCATCTTCTGGGTGGTCTTGCCCCGCGCAAACTGCATCTCGTAGGTGGAGCCGTCGCGGCGCACCTCGGCAATAACCTTCGTGGACAGGGCATTCACCACAGACACGCCCACGCCGTGCAGGCCACCGGACACCTTATAACCGTCGCCGCCGAACTTGCCGCCAGCATGCAGGATGGTCAAGACAACCTCGAGCGTCGGAATCTTCATCTTCGGATGCTCGTCTACGGGGATACCGCGGCCATCGTCTACCACCGTCACCGACCCGTCGGGGTTGATAGTGATGTCCACCTTCGTACAATACCCCGCGAGCGCCTCGTCGACGGAGTTGTCCACCACCTCGTAGACCAGATGATGCAGACCTTTAGGACCGGTCGACCCTATGTACATGCCCGGCCGCTTGCGCACGGCCTCGAGGCCTTCGAGTACCTGGATGTCTTTTCCAGAATAAGAAGATGATTCCTGCGCCAAAACACCCTCCGTCAACACCATGTCGCGGCCGGTTTTGGCGCACGCGAAGGTGCGACACGAACCGGCCGTGTACATCACAACATATATTCGCTATTGTATTTGAAACCACAAGATTTTGTGGGTAGATAGCTTATTAATTTTTGAGATAAGAGGGTTTTCCCAGTTGATGTGAAGAAAAACTCAAAACTCGGCGCGCGGGCGCTCTCGCGCTTTCTCATCGGCTCGCATGTCGGCTCGTGCGTCGGGTTGCACAGCGGCTCGCACGCTCCTGTTACTCCGCGCGTTTCCAGTGGCGCACATGCTTTTACTGGACGGCGCGAGAAAGGTTCGATTGTGCGGCCTCCAAAACCGTACGACGCAGGCGTTCATCGTCGATGGATTCAGCGGCGCGGGCAAGCTCCTCGCGCGTTGCATCCGGCACCTCCACCCTCTCCTGCCGAGCGGCCTCATCTTCAGCGGCAAGCAGCTCGGCGGTACTTTTTCTCCTCTCGGGTGGCGCGTAGGTCTTTTTTGAGACGATGAACTTAATCTTTTTCACCACCTCGACGTTTTTTCTCATAGAAAAAAGTGCGTCGTCGCCGGCGAGGAAATCCTCCCCTTCCTGCTCGCGCAGCTCGGCTAGGGCGATGTTTAGGTGCATACGAAAGCGCTCCGACTGCATGTTCATGTCGGCGGCACGTATGGACGAGTCGACGTAGACCAACACCTCGCCGGCGCCGCTACCAGGCACAGAAAAGACGGCGACGGTGTGCTGTAAAGTCTTTTCGTCGACCGCGCGCTGCCAGGCCAGCTGCACGCGCGCACTCGCGGCAATATCGGGGTCGTTTTTCTCCATGGCTCGCGCCAGCTGCTGTACCTCGTCGCCGATGTTCACAACACCCGAAAACCCACGTTTCATGCACACCTCCTCTCGTCGCCTGCGCCCGCACTACCGTATCTTTCGTCACGCGCCTCATTTCTTTAAACATCCGCATTCCCGCGAGATGAATTTCACGCGTTCAGTATATATGCCGCGTTCCCTCGATGGGCAGCTCAACGATGCGCGCGCCAGCCAGCACCTCGTCGCTGAAATATCCGAGGTTCGTCGTGGTGACGAAAGTCTGCGCGCAGGTGTTAAAAAACGAAGCGAGGCAGTTGCGGCGCAG
>CAVECB010000012.1:0-47048 GCA_963614215.1 Ruthenibacterium lactatiformans | reverse complement strand
ACGCGGCCGACAACGACATCGACCGCGCGCAGATTGGCATCATCTACATCGACGAAATCGACAAGGTGGCACGCAAAGCGGAAAACCTGTCCATCACCCGCGACGTCTCCGGCGAGGGCGTGCAGCAGGCGCTGCTGAAGATTGTCGAGGGCACCGACGCCGCGATCCCGCCCGCTGGCGGGCGCAAGCACCCCCAACAAGAGCTGATTCACATCAACACGTCCAACATCCTCTTCATCTTGGGCGGTGCCTTCGTCGGCCTGGACAAGATTGTGGGCGAGCGCGTGGGCAAGCGCGGGGTGGGCTTTAACTCCGAGGTAGCAAAGACCGGCGCGGCGAAAAGCGCTGATCTGCTTTCGCAAGTGCTGCCGGAAGACCTCAACACCTTTGGCATGATCCCCGAGTTCATCGGGCGCATCCCCGTCATCTCGTCGGTGGAAGACCTCGACGAAGACGACCTCGTGCGTATCTTGACCGAGCCGAAAAACGCGCTGGTAAAGCAGTACCGCCGCATGCTCTCCTTCGACGGCGCCGAGCTGGTCTTCGAAGACGACGCCTTGCGCGCCATCGCGCAGCTGGCCATCGAGCGTGGCACCGGAGCGCGCGGGCTTAGGGCTATCTGCGAAGAGGTCTTGCAAGAGACCATGTACGAGCTGCCCAGCGCCGACGACATCGACCGTGTGGTCGTGACGCGTGCTTGCGTCGAGGAAGGCGCTAGACCCGTGCTCGTGCGTCGCGGCCACGAGGGGCGCGCGCGCCTTGGCCGGGCGAGCGCGTAGAGGTAAAACGTGCAAAACGCGTGCGTGAAGGCGCACGTGCGAAAACGCATGAAGGTGGACGCGTGAAAACGCGCGAAAGCCAAGCGTATATAAAAACGAGCGCGCCAAGACACGCGCAGGAACGCGCGCGGCAAGCACGCATCGAAAGAAGAGGAGTTTTCCCGTGCCGGACAAGGAGATGCCCAAAACCTACGACCCTGCCGAAAACGAGCAGGCCGTCCTTTCGAAGTGGCTCGAGGGTGGCTGGTATGCGCGTTCGGCGGGCAGGGGCGCGCACGCAGACGAGGACCGCACCATCGTCATCCCGCCGCCCAACGTCACGGGCATGCTGCACATGGGCCATGCCCTCGACGACACCATCCAAGACGCCTATATCCGCTACTCGCGCATGCGCGGGTACTCGACGCGTTGGATCTTGGGCACCGACCACGCGGGCATCGCCACCCAGACCAAGGTGGACAAAAAGCTCAAGTCCGAAGGCATCTCGCGCCTTGAGATAGGCCGCGAGGCCTTCGTCGAGGAGTGCCGCAAGTGGCGCGAGGAATACGGCGGGGTCATCGTCGAGCAAATCAAGCGCATGGGCTGCTCTGCGGATTTCTCCGACGAGAAGTTCACCATGAGCCCCGACTACGAGCGGGCCGTGCGGCGGGTCTTTTGCCAGTGGTATCGCGACGGGCTGGTGTATCGCGGCAAGCGCATCGTGAACTGGTGTCCGAGCTGCGCCACCGCCATCAGCGACGACGAGGCCGAATACGAGAATGAGGCCTCGCACCTGTGGTATTTGCGCTATCCGCTGAAAGAGCCAGTCGGCGGGCGCGACTATGTCGTCGTGGCCACGACGCGCCCCGAGACCATGCTGGGCGACAGTGGCGTGGCCGTGGCCGAAGGCGACGCGGACAAGGCCGCGCTCGTGGGTTCGACGGTCGTGCTGCCCATCGTGGACCGCGAGATTCCCATTTTTGCCGATTGGCACGTGGACGCGGGCTTCGGCACGGGGTTCGTGAAGGTGACGCCGGCGCACGACCCCAACGACTATGCCATGGGCCAGGCGCACGGACTTGAGCAGATCAACATCTTCGACGAGCATGCGGTCGTGGTAGACGGCTTTGGCGAGTTTTCCGGCATGACGCGCGATGAGGCCCGCGAGGCCGTCGTGGCCTGGTTTGAAGAGCACGGGCTGCTAGAGCGCGTGGAAGACATCGAGCATTCCGTCATGCACTGCTACCGCTGCGACACGACGCTGGAGCCGTGGCTGTCTGAGCAGTGGTTCGTGGCCGTGGACAAGCTGAAAGGACCTGCCACCGAGGCGGTCGAAAGCGGGCGCATTGCCTTTCACCCGCAACGCTGGGCGCAGACCTACCTCACGTGGATGGAAAATCTCAAAGACTGGTGCATTTCGCGCCAGCTGTGGTGGGGGCACCGTATCCCCGTGTTCTACTGCGACGAATGCGGCTGGACCGACGCGCTTGAAGAAGATGCGCACACCTGCCCGAAATGCGGCGCGGCGCTACGCCAAGACGACGACGTGCTCGACACTTGGTTTTCCAGCCAGCTGTGGACCTTTGCCACGCAGGGCTGGCCGGACGCCCCCGAGCAGCTGGAAGGGCACCATCCCACGAAAGTGCTGGTCACGGCACGCGACATCATCGCGTTGTGGGTGGCGCGCATGGTCATGAGCTCCATCTACTTCACAGGCGATATTCCCTTCAACGACGTCTTCATCTACGCGACCATCCTGGCTAAAGACGGCAGCCGCATGTCGAAATCCAAAGGCAACGGCGTCGACCCCATGGACCTGATCGAGATGTACGGTGCCGACGCGATGCGCTTTAACTTGCTCACGCTCGTCACGGGCAGCCAGGATGTGAAATTCGACGCGCAGCTCGACAAGAAGACGCGCGCGCTGGTGGGCTCGCCGCGCACGGACGCCGCCCGCTCGTTTGTCACGAAGATCTGGAACGCCTCGCGCTTCGTGCTAATGAACCTCGATGGCTACGAGCCGGGGGCGCCGCAGGTGGCAGAGCCGGCTGATGCGTGGATCCTCTCGCGGCTGGCCAAGCTTGCCGCGCAGGTCACTGACAGCCTGGAGGCCTACGAGTTTGGCAAGGTCGCGCACGCGCTCTACGGATTTTTCTGGAACGAGTTTTGCGACTGGTATATCGAGCTGTGCAAGGCGCGGCTGGCCGGCGGGGGAGAGGGGCGCGCAATCGCGCAAAAAAACCTCGTCTACGTGCTCGACATCGCCTTGCGCCTGCTGCATCCCGTCATGCCATTCGTCACGGAGGCCATCTGGGCCTATCTGCCCACGTCGGCGGTCGACCCCGCGCCGGCGCTCATGGTGGCCGAGTGGCCGGAGCCGGCCGAGTTGGCGCATTGGATCGACGAAGACGGCGAGCAGGCGGTCGCGCTGGCCTGCGCCGTCGTCTCCAGCGTGCGCTCGACGCGTGCGCGCTACGGCATCAGCCCGCGTCAGGGGCTGGTCGTATCCGTGCGCGTGGCAGGCGATGCGGCGGATGCGGGTGAAGGCGGAGGTAGCGCCGCTGCGGGTGAAGGCGGAGACGCCGTTGCCGCGACGGGTGAAGGTGAAGCTGCCGCCGGTGCGAGCGCGGCAGACAAGGAGCGCTTCCTTTTTGAGCAGCGCGACCTCATCACAAACCTCGCCCGCCTGTCCGCCTTCGAGGTCTTGGCACACGATGCGCCCCGCCCGGCCGAGTGCGGCATCGATCTTGTGGGCGATGTGGAGGTCTACGTGCGGCTTTCGGGCTTCGTGGATTTCGCCGAGGAGGCCAAGCGCCTTCAGAAGCGTCGTAGCGCCGCCCAAAAGGAGCTGGAGAAGCTGGACAAGAAGCTTTCCAACGAGAACTTCTTGGCAAAGGCCGCGCCCGAGGCCGTGGAAAAAGTGCGCGCGGATGCCGCCGATCTGGGCCGCGAGCTGAAGCTCATCGTCGCACAGCTGGGGTAGGGGGCATGGCAGGCGTGGCAGGCGGTGGCGACGGCGTTTTGGGCGACTTTGCGCAGCTCGATTTCGAGCGTGCCGCGCGCTGCGGTTTTCCCGAGGTCGTCTACGGCGCGGGCAAGACACCCGAACAGGTCTCGTCCATCATGGAGGCGCTCGTGGCAGCGCACGACGTGGCGCTAGCCACGCGGGTGGCACCCGAGGCCGCGAAGGCCACGTGCGACCGCATACCGCAGGCCCGCTTCTTTGAGCGCAGCGGTGTGCTTTTCACCGACGTGCGCGACGATGCCGTGGAAGGCGCCACCCTCGAAGAGGTGCTGGCCTGCCCGCATCGTGCGGCCGGCCGTGTGCTTGTGGCCTGCGCGGGCACAAGCGACCTTCCCGTAGCAGAAGAGGCCGCTCTCACCGCCCGCGTCATGGGCTCTGCCGTCGATTTTTTGCCCGATGTGGGCGTTGCCGGCGTGCACCGCACCTTGCGCCACGTCGAGACCTTGCGCCGGGCACGCGTCGTCGTCTGCGTCGCCGGCATGGAAGGCGCCCTTGCCAGTCTGGTGGCCGGTCTTGTGGACGTGCCGGTGGTGGCGGTGCCCACGAGCGTGGGCTACGGCGCGAGCTTTGCCGGGCTGTCGGCGCTGCTCGGAATGCTCAACTCCTGCGCCGGCGGGGTCTCGGTGGTCAACATCGACAACGGCTTTGGAGCTGGCCAGATCGCGCACCGCATCAACGTGCCGCCCGTGCGCTTCACCGAAAACCCTCCAGCCGAATAGCCGAGCCTCCCCTCACAGGGCGGCCAAGTGCACGACGTGTTTTCTTTTATTGAAAAGTTTCGCACGCGCAAACCCCGTATGTGCCGCAGCGCGCGGGCGGCACTCACCCCTTGTGGGTGCGCATGTATTCTTTCAGGTCCTCGTTGCTCAGGTCGTGCGCCATCAATATCTTGCGGCACTCACGGCTGGCCTTGGCCACCTTGTTGCCGAAGGTGCCCAGCACGAACGCGATGAGGAACGCCAGCAGCAGCACGAAGATGGAGTTTTGCATGGTGCCGCTCAGTAGTAGCACGTTCCACCCCACGAACAACGCGATGGCCACGAGCACTCCGATGGCAAGCGCGATCCACGCGTTGCGCTCACTGCGCTTCCATGCGGCTGCCTGCTCCAGGTGTTTTCTGCGCGATGCCATGCTACATCCGGCCTTTCTCGCGCGCGCGGCGCGTTTTTTCCTTCTCTTGGTGCGGAAAGTGTAGCGTAAAATCCCGCGCCCCCGGCCCGCTCGTGCACGTTCTTTTGCGTCAGATCGCCGGCGTGCGCATCGGCTACGGGCGCCGCTTTGTGCGCGGCGTAGGTTCCTATTTTGAGCATGACTATTATTTTTCTTTAACTACAAACATGAGCCGTGCATAATCATCCGTTCTGGATTAGAATGTCCACTGTGTGGGCTTTGTGAAGTGCCCAAGAAAGTCCACGCATGGCCTATTTCCCTTGACCCTGCATACGAGGGGAACGTAGAAAGAAGGAGTTGACATGTGCTTTAGACCTGCAAGCGGTGGTGTGGAAATCAAGTGCCCGCACTGCGACAAAGTGCTGCCCGTCATCGGCAACACCGTCCTCAAGAAGTGCCCTTTCTGCAAGGAGGAGTTCACTGAAGAGGATATGGCGGCGCTGCAAGAGCAAATGGGCGGCGCGGCTCCCGGCGCTGGCGCTGGTGCCCCCGGTGCTCCCGCGGCTCCTGGTGCCCCTGGTGCCCCTGCGGCTCCCGGTGCTCCCGGCGCTCCGAAGGCCCCCGGTGCTCCTGGTGCCCCTGCGGCTCCCGGCGCTCCGAAGGCTCCCGGCGCCTAAAGAAGTTCGGTTCCACGCGGCGCCTGTCCGCCTGAAGCCGTTCGAGGGGTTGTGTCTAAACGTTCGACGAAGTGGAACGCTGTATGTCGGACGGGGAATCCCTCGGGTTTCACCCGGCAGATGCCGAAGCTCTCGGTTTTTTGGACGACGTCTAACGTCCGAATTTTCGGGGGATACGGGGTAGTTCGGATTCGCGCGGATGCAATTTCTGCGCGTGCTGGCACCCCGAGAGCCGAAAGATGTGCGTTTCGGCCGGGACGGCTGCCTCCGCAAAAGGGAGGGCGGCTGTCTCGGCCGGGGTGAACGTCCGGAAAGCTCGCCTTGGAGGCTCTCTTGCTTAAAGAAGTGGAGCTTCCGCAACCGAATATCGCTCAGGCCCGCCCAGACCGGGTCGTCATCCTAAGGAGGGATCTAATGAGCGAAAGCACTGCAAAGGCTGGCAAGCAGTTCACGATATCGGAGGTCATCGACTCCTTCGGTATCAACAGCCACACCTGGCTGATGTTTGTTCTGCTTGGCCTGGCCAACATCTTCGACGGCTACGATTTCATGGTCGTCAACTCCACCAACACCTACCTCGCAGCATCCTTTGGAGTGATCGGCAACCAGGCCGCTATCGGCTCGCTGACCACGTGGGGCCTGCTCGGCATGGTGCTTGGCGGCGCGGTGGGCGGCATCATGTCCGATAAAATCGGGCGCAAGAAGATGCTCATCATCGCCTGCCTGTTCTACGGTCTGTTCACCCTGCCCCAGGCGTTCGCGACCAACATCCCGTTCTTCGCGGCCTTCCGCCTAATCGCGGGCTTTGGCGTCGGCTCGTGCATCCCCGTCGTCACGACGGTGTTCTCCGAGACGATGCCCTCGAAAAACCGCGGCGTCTTCGTCACCTTCGGCATGGCCTTCATGGTCGCCGGCTGGGTGCTCGCCGGCCTGATCTGCGCTCCTATCTGCAGCTCGGGTGCCCCGATCATCCCCGGTCTGTGCAGCTCTGAAATCACGATCGCCACGGGCAATACCTTCTACGAGAACTGGCGCGTCTGCTACCTGATCGGCGCACTTCCCATCATCTACGGCATCGTGCTCATCTTTGCGATGCACGAGACCCCGCACTGGTACGCCAACTGCGGCCGCAAGGAAGACGCCATCGAGGCGCTTGCCATCATCGAGAAGAAGACGCTCGGGCACGTGACCGAGCGCGACGCGGCCAACCTGGTCGTGCCCCCCAAGCCCGCCAAGACCTCGGTGAACGTGCTGTTCTCGCACAAGTACATCGTGGCCACGGCGGCCATCTGGACGACGTATTTTGTCGGCCAGTTCTGCGTCTACGGCATGAACGCGTGGATTCCCTCGTGGTTCCAAAACGTCGGCTACAGCGCGCATGACTCCGTGAACCTGCAGACCTGGAACAACTTCGCGGCCATCCTCTCGAACGTCTCTGTCGGCTTCGTGTCCGACAAGATTGGCCGCAAGAAGAACCTGGCGCTGTCGTGGATCTTGTGCATCGTGGCCATCGTCTTGTGCTCGGTGTTCATCACCTACGATCCCGAGAACTCGCGCATGGTCCTCTACGTCATCCTCATGCTGCTCTTCGGCTACTGCCTGAACTACGCCATCACGGCTGTCCAGCCGCTGATGCCCGAGAGCTACCCGACGGCGCTGCGCAACACCGGCGTCGCCTGGTGCCAGGCGTTTGCCCGCTTCGGCGGCTCGGCCTCCTCGATCGTGCTGGGCGCCATCGCGTCCATGTCCATCTTCGAGATGGCCAACCCCGACATCGCGAAGGCCGCAGAGACCCCGCTCATCCCGAACTTCTCGATGGTCGTGCTCGTCTTGATCATCCCGTTCGCGCTGGCGTTCATCTGCACTTTGCTGTTTGTCTCCGAGACAGGCGGCCAGACAATGGACGAGCTGGCGGCAAAGGAAGCGGAAGGCGAGGAGGATTCCGGCATGGGGGCGTTTGCCGTCATGATCGCAATCATCGTCTTCCTGTTCGTCTTGTGCATCGTGTGCCCGCTGGCGGTGTCGAACTGGTCGAAGCAGCCCGTTGCGCTGCCGCTCATGGCCATCGGCCTGCTCTTGCCGTTCCTGTACTTCTTCGTGTTCGGCGGCATGCAGCTCGCACGCAACAAGAAGGTCCCCGCCAAGGCATAAAGGACACTTCTTGCAACCGGCGCGCACGCGCCACATGCGGCGGTTTGGGGCTTCTCGCAAGTATTGGAAAAGCCCCTTCCAGGCCCCGCCTGTTTGGAAAGCCCCTTGCGGCGCGTCGTGCCGTAAGGGGCTTTTCCCTATCTGCCCACAGGCGCGGCGTGTATGCGGGCAGCGTGCATGTGGGCACGGCGTTTGGGTGGCATGGCATGTGCCGCCTGCCCGCACCTCGCGCCCCCACTCATGCGATACACTAGAACGCGTCATTTACGAAAACGGGACGCGTCATTTACGAGAAGAGAAAAGAGGAGTGATCGAAGATGGAACTCGGTTCGACGGTGCGCTTGGTCTACACGGGCACGCTTGAGGACGGCACGGTCTTTGGGTATGCGAAAGAAGAAGAGCCCATGGTCTTTCAAACGGGCAAGGAGCTGACCATCCCCGGCTTCGAGCGCGAGGTCATGCAGATGCAGGTGGGGGAGAAAAAGAAGTTCACGCTAGGGATCTACGACGCCTACGGCGAGTACCTCGACGAGTTCGTGCAGCGCGTGCCCCGTGCCAACGTGCCGGTGGAAGTCGAGCCGGGCAAGCGCATCTGGATGACCAACGAGCACGGCGACAAGGTGCCCGTCACGGTAAAGGAAGTGAACCGCGACGAGGTCTTTTTCGACATGAACCACCCGCTTGCGGGCAAAGAGCTGACCTTCGAGGTGGAGCTTTTGGACGTCGAGGAGCCGCCCGAAGACTTCGTCTCGGCCGAAGAACAGAGAAAGCGCGACGAGCAAATGGGCAAGCAATACAACCTTGAAGGCGAGGGGGAGGGCGGCGGCACCGTCGTGCTCTAGCGCCGTATGCGCGGCGCTAGCTCGCATGCCACGTCCGCGCCCGCAGGGTTGCAGCCGCGTCCGCAAGGCCGTGGCCGCACTCTCGTTTCATATGCAAAAGAGAAGGGGAGCGCTGCAGCTCCCCTTTCGCGTTTTTGTGCTTTTTGCCCGCGTCTTGGGCATTCGCGTCTGAGCCCGGGGCTGAACCTGCGCGTAGCCTCACGTTGCCGGCCAGCACGCCGCGCCCCACAGTCGCCCTACAGCCCGATGAAGCCTTCCGGGTTGTCCTTTACGGCGTCCATCACGTTCGTGCTCACGTCGCCGTAGCGCACGTACTCGAGGTTGTCGGCGCGGCGCAACATCGCGTTGTCCATCACCTCGTTGAGCGCCTTCACCTTCTTCGCGTACTCCTCCATGCCCGCCAGGCGCCCATCCATCTCGATTTGGCGACGCTTGTAGGCCTTTTCCTCGACGGTGTCGCCCGGGATGACGGCGTAGAAGTCCTCCGGCTCGAGCGTGTAGTTCTGCTTGTCGGCCCAAGCGCCCAAAGCGGAGTCCTCGCGCAGGCTCTGCACGGCGCTTTCGTCCACGTCCGCGTAGAGCTGCTTTTCGCTGATGCCCTTTTGCTTGCAATAGTCCTCGACCTGCAATCCGCTGCGGCGCAGCATCTCCTCTAGGCGCATGTGTGCCGCGTACTTGCACTCCTCGACCAACTGCGCGGGCAAATCTTCCACCAGCCGGCTCGCAAGCTCTTTGCAGATGACGCTTTGGTCGGCGAGCTTTTGCACCTCGCGATTGTCGCGGTACATGTTGTAGCGGATGAAGACCAAAAGGTCGTCCACGCCCTTGATGGCGTCCTCGTCCACGTGCGAGGCGACCCACTCGTCAGACAAGACGGGCTTCTCGCCGCTCTCGCACGCGTTTAGCTCCAGCCAGCGCTTGGCCTGGGCGCGCACGGCGCTTTCCTCTATCTTCACCTCCGGAGCCGTCACGTAGACCGGCTCGTAGGAGCTCAGGGTGAAATGCGGTTGCGTCATCGAAAATCTCCTCGTGTCTTTTTTGCGTTGCGTGCAGGCGTCATTGTATCGCGCACACGCCTTTTCGGGCCGCCTCGCACGCCCTTTCGGTGCGCTTTTTCCCTACGCCTGCAAGGTACTACCGCCCGCTCGTCTCTCATCCCGCTGGTATTATTCTGCAACTTCTATAGTCTCACGCTGGGTGTTTTATTCAAACGTCCAAAAAAGCCCCGTAGGGTGAATGGTACTAGCACGTCTGGGGTGAGAGAATCTTTATTCCCCAAGTAGATAAGCCATCCCGTTACGAGGCTGTTAGAATCGATGTGTTGATTCTATGTCGAGCCTGTTGCCCAGACACCAGCGGACACGGCGTGAATCAAAGGGTGTTTTCCGAAGTCTATTGAGGAAAGGGAGTAACACTATGGCTTATGGTAAGCAGTGGCGTGTCGAACGCGACGACGGCACGGTGGTTACCCGAAGCAACACCTGGTCTCCTCCGGGGTCTCACCCGGTCGGCTACGGTGTCAAGGTGGTCACGAAGGGCGATCAGCTCATCCGCGTGGAAGGCGATGACGACAACCCGATCACCAACGGTCGCGTCAACGCCATGAACCTGGCTTTGCGCGAGTACACGCACAGCCCCGACCGCATCATCTATCCCATGAAGCGCGCCGTGGAAGACCGCGGCAAGAACAAGTGGGAGCGCACGACCTGGGACGAGGCAGTGGACACCATCTGCGAGAAGGTGCGCTACTACCAGAATACCTACGGCCCTGAGTCCATCGTCTGCTTCGGTGGTACCGGCCGCGAGGCGTGCATCTACTACTACGCCCTGACCTTCTCGGTTCTGCAGTCGCCGAACTGCTGCTACACCCAGTCCGGCTGGTCGTGCTACGGGCCTCGCTGCTCCATCGCCGACTACGTGCTGGGCGCGGGCTATCCCGAGCTCGACTACGCAGGCCATCTCCCCGGCCGCTTCGACGACCCGGCGTACACGCTTTCCAAGTACGTCGTCGTCTGGGGCAAGGAGCCCCTGCCGTCCAACGGCGACGGCTTCTTCGGCCACGCGCTCGTCGACATGATGAAGCTCGGCACGAAGATCATCTCCATCGACCCGCGCGTCACCTGGGTCGGCGCTCGCAACGGCAACATCAACGTTCAACTGCGTCCCCAGACGGACACGGCGATGGCGCTGGCCATCATGAACCTGATGTTCCAAAACGACGAGTACGACCACGAGTTCACCGAGACCTGGATTTACGGCCTCGACGAGCTCAAAGAGCGCGCCGCCGAGTACCCGGTGGACAAGGTCGCCGAGATTACGACCGTCGACGCCGCCACGATTGAGCGCGTTGCGCACATCATCGGCACCGAGCGCCCCATCGGTTGGGCGTGGGGTCTGGCCTTCGACCAGAACAAAAACGGCGTGCAGCTGTCCCAGTCCTTCATCATCCTCGCCGGCATGGCGGGCTCCATCGACCGCCCCGGCGGCATCACCTTGGGTCCCCCGTCGGCACTGCTCGGCAAGTGGCGTATGGAGCAGCGCGGCGCGATGAACGACGAGCTGTGGGAGAAGCGCATCGGCGCGGCTCAGTGGCCGGGTCTGGCCACGGGCATGGCAACCACGCAGCCCGACGAGACCCTGAACACCATGGAGTCGCACCAGCCCTATCAGCTGCGTATGGCCTGGTTCAACAGCTCCAACTTCCTGGCGCCGACCTGCTCGGCGCAGCCCAAGCGTTGGCACGACGCTCTGTGCGAGAGCATCGAGTTCTGCGTCGTCCAAGACCTGTTCATGACCCCGACCGCGATGGCCGTCGGCGACTACTTCTTGCCGGTGTCCACCTGGGCCGAGCATGACGGCATCGTGCTCACGCACTACGGCCGCAACACCGTGTTCATGGGCCCGATGAACAAGGCTCTGACCGTCGGCGAGGCGCTCTCCGACATCGAGGTCTGCCTCATCTTCGGTTCGCGTCTGAACCCGACCTGGTGGCCGTGGTACAAGGCTGCCGGCGACACCCTGGACGCCTCCACGCTGCAGTCCGGCGAGTACGCGCCCACCGTCACCTCCGACACGCGCGGCAAGGTCGACTTCGAGGCGCTGCAAAAGGGCGTCGAGGCCTTCTTCGACGACCAGATGCTCGAGCTGGGCAAGACCTTCAACGACCTGCGCGAGGACGGCATCTACCAGCCGGGCGCGCACGGCTTCGAGTACGAGAAGTACGAGAAGGGCATGCTGCGCTTCGACGGCAACCCGGGCTTCAACACCATCACCGGCCAGATCGAGGCCTACTCGATTCTCTACGAGTCCTGGGGCGAGGATCCGCTGCCGTACTACGAGGAGCCCAACTACTCCCCGATCAGCCGGCCGCAGGATGCCGAGAAGTACCCGCTCATCACCACTTCCGGCGCCCGTCGCTACAGCTCCTTCCACTCCGAGCACCGTCAGGTTCCCTCCCTGCGCCAGATCGATCCGTGGCCGTGGGTGGACATCAACCCCGAGACGGCCAAGGAGTACGAGGTCACCGAGGGCGATTGGTGCGAGGTCTACAACATGTTCGGCCAGGCGCGCTTCAAGGCGCACATCACCCCGATCATGAAGCCGGGCATCCTCATGTGCGCCCATGGCTGGTGGTTCCCCGAGCAAGACGGCGAGGAGCCGAACCTGTTCGGTGTGTGGAAGTCCAACTTCAACTCGCTGGTGCCTCACCAAAACATCGGCAAGCTGGGCTTTGGCGCACCCTACAAGGGCGTCATGTGCAACCTGCGCCGTATCCGCGGCCTGAACTTCGAGGACTAGAAAGGAAGTGGCCTAAATGGCAGACCAGAAATACGCTCTGCTGGTGGACTACACCTACTACTCTGGCAACCATGCGGCAGAGATTGGTTGCAAAGAGGAGCTGGGGCTTCCCCTCGAGCAGTACGGCATCAAGGAGGTCGAGGTCGGGCCGTTCCACTACGGCGAGACCAACGACGGCGACGATTGGGATTGGAACTACATCCCCGTGCCGACGGCGATCTTCTCCAAGCATTGGGGCACGGGCGGCGACAAGGCCGGCCAGCGTCCCTTGGCCGTGCAGGTGGACGAGTCTGGGTCCATGTACTACGGCACGCTCGAGGAGATGCAAAAGAAGATGGAAGAATTCGACCGTCCTATGGTTCTCTTCCAGCTCTAGTGCACTGTAAGTTAGGGTAAAATGTGGGCGGCCGTCCTCTGTAGGGGGATGGCCGCCCGGTGAGTTGACATTTGAAGGAGGGTACGAAAATGACGAAAGACGAGTTCTTGGAGCTTGACGCCGTCGACCAGGCCGAAAAGCTCAACGCCGAGCTTGCAGCCGGCAAGGACAAGAAGGCCGCCATGGACGAGTTCGGCATCACCCAGGCCGACATCATGAAGTCCCAGGTCTTCTTCGTCAAAGACAAGTTTATCGCCCGCGCATGGGGTGGCTACACCTCCACGAAGCGCACCGGCAACGAGGCCGGCGACTCCGCCGAGGGTGTCGGCCGCAGCGACCCGAGCAAGGGCTACGCCGGCGTCTAGTTCAGACGTCGAGAGAGGCCTTTGGGGACAAAACGCGTACAACCTAAGGAGGCGCTGGTACAGGCGATGGCTACGGAAGAGGAAATCAAGGCAGAGGTCGAAGAGCTGGGGCGGCTGACTCCCGAGCAAGAGGTCATCCTCTACAACATCTCGCTTCGGCAAGACGAGCTCGGGCGCGAGCAGACCAATATGCTCTTGGACAAGGTCGAGGGGTCGGATATCTACCAGCCCATGATCGACCGCGAGTACCTCACCTACGATGTCTTCAACCACGGTGCGAAAGGCAGCGCGACCGTCGCCAGCCTCTACGTCACGTTGAAGGGATTGCGCTACTGCATTCTCTACGGCGACGAGATAGAGCCGATGCGGAAGTTCGACGTAGCGGGCAACCTGCGAAAATAGCGTCTCCGCTGTCTACGGAGCGCTGGGAGGAGGCTCATCGCCTGAAGGCGGTGGGTCTCTTCTTTTTTTGACACCCCTTTTGCTACACTTGCCGCATTGTCCTTTTCTTCGAAAGGATGCCTTCCATGCCCGTCACCGATGCGTCTGCCACCACAGCCCAGCTGCACGACGCCGAGACGATGCGCGAGCGCGTGCGTCTCGCGGCAGATGAGGCGCACGCTCTCGAACAGGCCAGAGTCGATGCCCGCAAGGTTTGGACAGACCCGGACGGCGGGGTGGAGTGGACGTATGCGGCGCTGGGGGATGCGGGGCTGCGCATCGATGGCTGCGCCAGCGCGGGAAAGCGGCTCGAGATTCCAAGCGCCATCGACGGGGTGTCCGTCGTCGCCATCTGTGCCGATGCCTGCCGCGGCCTTGAGGGCGTGGAGGAGGTGGCGTGCCCCGACAGCGTGCAAGAAATAGGGTCGTGCGCTTTTCGCGACTGCCCCGACCTGCGCATACTGCGCCTGCCGCGTCGGCTGCCCGATTTCGACAGCTCGTGGTTTCGCCACTGCCCGCGCCTCGAAGAGCTGGAGCTGCCGGGTCTGCTTGCGCGGCTCGACCCGTCCATATTCGAAGCGCCTGCCCTGAAGGTCTTGCGCATCGGCGCAGGCACTTCTGGACTCGTCCCCGGCACCTTTTCCAAAAGCAAGCTCGAACGCGTCGCAATCGACCCCAAAAACGAGGAGCTGGAAACAGACGGGGTGGCCATCTACACCAAGGGCAAAAAGACGCTTGTGGCGCTTGCGGTGCCATGCCGCGCATATGCGGTGGACTCGGCGTGCACGGCTTTGGCCGAAAAGGCCTTCAGCAGCTTCATCGCCCTCTCCGACATAGAACTGCCCGACACCGTTCTCTCGCTCGGCGCTTTTTCCATGGCACGCACCTCCATCGCCTCTTTCACTGCGCCGCGCTCCCTGCGCGAGATAGGGGAGAAGGCTTTCTACCGTTGTCGCGCCCTTTCTGAGGTGAAAGTGTGCGCCGCGCCCGTCGAGCGGATTGGCGACGGCGCGTTTTCCAGCACGGGCATCGCCTCGCTGCGCCTGCCCGCCACCTTGCGCGAGCTGGGAAAGGCGCTCGTGGACAACACCTCGCTCACCTTCGGCGGCGCAGACGCCACCTTCACCATAGAGCCGGGCTCGCCCTTCGAGATCAGCGACGCCGGCGGTCTTTATCGCCGCTGTGACGACGGGCTGCATTTTTCTCAGCTGCTCGACGCGCAGGTGCGCCGCTACGAGCTGCGAGGTGAGACGGTGGCGGTGGATGCACGCGCGTTTGCGCACAGGGAGCGCCTAGAAGAGGTTGTCGTGCCCGCGGGCGTGCGCTCCATAGGGCGCGCCGCGTTCAAGGGCTGTTACGCCTTGCGCCGCGTGAACATTCCAGACGGCGTGCGCGAGATAGGCGACGAGGCCTTCCTGGACAGCTCCATAGAACGCCTCGCCCTTCCTGCGGGCCTCAAGCACGTCGGGCACCTCGCCTTTATCACCCGCGGGGCGCACCACGGGCGCATGGCACCGGCGTTGCAAGAGATCTCGGTCGGATGCGGTTCGCGGCGCTTCTTCGTGGAATCTGGCCTGCTGTGTGAGCGCTGCGACGACGCTGCGGTGCGCGTTCTTGTGCGCGCGCCCATGACAGACGTGGTCGCCTTTCCGCCTGCGACGCGCTCCATCGCAAGCTATGCCCTAAACGGCGCGCGCGGCATACGCGAGCTGGTCATCTCGGATGCCGTCACCGACGTGGAGGTGTGCGGCCTGAATGTGGACTGCTTCATCGAGCATTTGCACATCGACCTTTCCGCGCCCATCGACGGCCACGATTGCCTCGACGTCTACTTCCCCGACACCGAGCGCAGCCGTCACGAGATATCGCTTGCGCTGGGGACCTCGGGTTTCGTGGACGTGCAGTCGATTATGTCGCATTACGACGACGCGGTGGGCAACGTCCACGACGCGGGGGAGGGCACGCGCGCCACGTTGGCCGTGAGCCTCTACGAGCAGATGAGGCGCATCGTCGCGCGGATGAAAGATCCGGTGCTCCTGCAGCCTAGATATGCGCAGGTCTACGCGAGCATACTTGGCGCCGGCATAGAGGGCGTGTGCACTGAGATTGCGCGCCACGACGACCGCGCCCTGCTGGAAGACCTTGCCGACCTAGGCTATCTGAACGCGGAGAACTTGACGCGGGCGGTAGAGGCGGTGGGGCGGCTGCAAGACGCGGCCATGACGGCCTATTTGCTCGATTTGAAGCGGCGGCGTTTCGCGCACGCGGCGCCCGATTTTGCGTTGTGAGGGGGCGTTCGGTGGCGAAAGGCACAGGTGGAAGCGGCGCGGGCGGCAACAATAGGGTGGTATGGATGAGGCGCGCGGTGAGACGCGAGGAGGGGTGAAGATGGCGGCAGATGCGGGATATGAGGCGACGCCAGGCGCGGACGTGCGCGAACTGCGGCCGAGCGCGCCTGCGGCCGGCGAGAAAGAACGCCGCCGCGAGCAGGCGCGTGCGCTGGCCTGTGATGTGATAGAAGAATGTCGCGTGCAGCTGATGCTGAAATTCCGCTTCCTCGACGTGGCGCTGTGGCGCATGCCGCTTGAGCCTCTGTCCGCCCAGATGCGCTACCCGCTCTCCACGGACGGCTCCACCCTCTACTTCAGCCCCGAGCGCGTGCTCTCCCGCTTCACCGAGTCTTTCGAGGAAGCCGTGCGCGACTATTTGCACCTCGTCTTGCACTGCGTGTTTTGCCACCCCTTCGACACGCGCCACAAAAACGCCGAGGCGTGGGATCTGGCCTGCGATGTGACGGTGGAGCGCGCGGCGATGGACATGTGCGCCGGGCGCTTTGCAAGTGAAGGAGATGCCGAGCGCCGCCGCGTCCTCGACGAGTTGGCCTTGCTCGAAGGCGACGAGGCCTCGCCCGCGAAGCTCTACCGCCTTTTCGACGCAGCACTGAAGGCTCCGGCAGGCCATGCCCATCGCAACATAGGACCGTCCAAGCTGGCCGACATGCGCGCGCTGTTCGAGCGCGATTCCCACGACGCCTGGGAAAGCCGCGCGGGCGGAAAGGCAGACGAGGGCAAACCGGGAGACCCCGACAACGACATCTCGGACAGGCCAGATGACGACGGCGAGCCCTCGCCCGAGACAGAAGCCGTCCAGGCCCCTGAGCAGCCTGAGACAGATGAAGGTGACGAGGTTCGCGCGCAGGCGCAGGCGCGTGCAGATGAGGACGGTGAAGACGACGCCGGTGACGCGCGAAAGGAAGGCGCGGCCGTCTTGGATGCGCAGGCAGACGAGGAAGGCGATGCCGATAGCGGCGGCGGACGCGGGGCAGATGTCGCAAACGACGCAGACCCCGCAGACCCCGCCGACGCAGACGACCCCCGCGACGAAGCAAAGCGGGAGCGCGACGAGGCCCGCGAGCAGGCGCAGCAGGAGTGGCGCGACATCGCCCGGCAGATGGAGATGGACCTGCACACCTTTTCGAGGGAATGGGGCGAGGCGGCGGGCAGCCTTGTCGCCGCGTTGAAGACAGCCACGCGCCGCCGCTACGACTACGACGCCTTCCTGCGGCGTTTTGCCACCCTGTCCGAGGAGATGCGCATTAACGACGACGAGTTCGACTACGTCTACTACACCTACGGCATGGGGCTCTACGGCAACATGCCCCTGATCGAGCCGTTGGAATACCAGGAGACGCAGCGCGTGCGCCAGTTCGTCATCGCGATTGACACCTCCGCCTCGTGCTCCGGCGAGCTTGTCGAGCGCTTCGTCACCCACACCTTCGACATGCTCACCTCCTCGCAGACGCTGTCTTCGCACGTGGACGTGCGCATCGTGCAATGCGACTCGAAGGTGCAGGCCGACACGCGCGTGACCGACCGCAAGGACTTGCGTGCCTACCTGGACTCCTTCACCGTGCGCGGATTTGGCGGCACGGACTTTCGGCCGGTGTTTTCCTATGTGAACGACTTGCGCCGCGCAGGCGAGCTGGCCGACCTGAAGGGGCTCGTCTACTTCACCGACGGACTGGGCAGCTTTCCCGACAAGCCGCCCGACTACGAGACGGCTTTCGTCTTTATGGACGTGCCGGGAAAAGACGTCCCCGCCGTGCCCCCCTGGGCGATAAAGCTCGTCGTCGACGAGGAGGATATCGACGGGTTTTCCACGCCCGCAGCGCGCGGCGAGGTTCTAAGATAGTGGCATGCAAATGCGGGAAAAAGGAGTTTCGGCATGAACATCGCAACTGCGAAGCGCCAGATCGCGGACACGGTCGAGGCATACCTGGAAAAAGACGAGGCGGGGATGTATCGCATCGCGCCGTCGCGCCAGCGTCCCATCTTTCTCGTGGGCGCGCCCGGCATCGGCAAGACCGCCGTGATGGAACAGGTGGCCCAAGAGCTGTCCATCGGCATCGTGAGCTATTCGATGACGCACCACACGCGGCAAAGTGCGCTGGGGCTGCCGCGCATCGAGCACCGCGAGTTCGAGGGTGTGTCCTACGAGGCCTCCGAGTACACGATGTCGGAGATTGTGGCCTCTATCTACGACTACATGGAAAAGACTGGGTTGCGCCGCGGCATACTCTTTCTCGACGAGATCAACTGCGTGTCCGAGACCCTGCACCCCGCCATGCTTCAGTTCCTGCAGTTCAAGACATTTGGCCGGCACCGCGTGCCCAAGGATTGGGCGATTGTGTGCGCAGGCAACCCGCCCGAGTACAACAAGTCCGTGCACGAGTTCGACATCGTCACGCTTGATCGCCTGCGCGAGATCGACGTCGAGCCGGATTATGCAGCATGGAAGCACTATGCCCAGGAAAAGGGGCTGCACTCGGCCGTCACCACCTTCCTCGAGTCCAAGCCCGACTGCTTCTACAAGGTGGAGAGCCGTCCCGGCGGCGGCAAGAGCTTCGTCACGGCGCGCGGCTGGGAAGACCTCGCCGAAACCATCGCCGTCTACGAGCGCATGGACAAGACGCTTGACCGCGACCTGTTCGCCCAGTTTTTGCGCGACGACGAGGTGGCCGATGCGTTTTCCACCTACTACGTACTCTTCGACAAATACCGCAGCGACTACCAGGTGGGACGCATCCTAGAAGGCGGGGCAAGCGAGGAGGTGAAGGAGCGTGCGCGAGCGGCTGCCTTCGACGAGCGCGTCGCCTTGACAGGGCTTGTCCTCGACGCGCTGTCCGTGTCGTGCGCGGCGGCAGTGGAACACGAAAGCGCCGTGTTGGAGCTGCGCGACGTGCTGCGCGACGCCAAACCCGCCCTGCTCGAAGGCAAAAGCGTGGCCGAGACCGTGGGCGAGGATGCTTCGCGGCGCCTGGCCACCTTGCGCCGACACACGTTGGGGCACAGCGCCAGCAGCGCCAAGATACGCCACGAGCGCGTGGTGCTGAACATGCTGCGCGACTTAGAGGGGCTGTGCGCGAAAGAACAGACGCTTGAAGGCGAGGCCGCTTTTGCGACCTTGCAGGGCGCCTACACCGCAGAGGTGGAGAAAATTTCCACTTTGGCGGGCAAGGCGGGCAGGCAGCTCGACTGCGCCTTCGACTTTTTAGACGAGTGCTTCGGCGACGGCCGCGAAATGCTCGTCTTCACCGCAGAGCTTGCGACGCGCGCGTCTACGGCGTCGTTTCTCGCGCGCTATGGCAACGAGAAGTACTACGCCCACAGCGACGAGCTGCAGGTGGACGCGACGCGTGTGGAGCTGGGGCGACGCCTGGCCGCGCTGGGCGATTTTGCAGATGAAGGCGCTGCGGACGGCGAAGGCGACACGGACGGCGAAGGAGACGGCGGCCACGCGAGCTTTGCAAACGAGCGGGTGGGACTTGCACCCGCCGCGTCTGCCTCGGCCGCCGCGTCTGCCCCGGCTGCAAAAACGCAGGCGCAAGGCGCAGACGGCGGTGTGGAAAAGGACATCGGCACGCAGGGCGGACGGCCGCAGGCATCCGGCGCGGACGCAGCTGACTTGGCCGCTTTCTACGACAGCCGCCAGTTTGAGTGGGGATTTGCGGGCGTGTGCAAGATGACCTTCGACCCCGCGGCTGTGCGGGGCAAGACTGTGCTCGACATCGGCTGCCGGCGCGGCATGGGCGTCTACAAGTTCTCCGCGAAGGTGGGAAACGATGGCCGGGCCATCGGCATCGACTGGTCGCCGTCGTTTATCGACGAGGCGCGCGCAGGCATGGAGCGCGCGTGGCGCGACAGCGGCCTGAAGAAAAACAACATGGAGTTTCACGTCGCCTACCCCGAAGACCTCATGGCGGCAGGCATCGGTGACTCCACCATTGACGTCGTCTACATCAACAACGTCATCACCTTGCTGGCAGACCCGGGTCGCGCCTTGGCCGAGTTCGCGCGTGTCTTGCGCCCGGACGGCCTGCTCGTGTGCGAGACGGTGTTTGCGGACAGGGAGCGCGACGAGGCGCTGCGCGCAAAGGCCAAAGACATAGGCAACAGCGTCCAGGCGGCCGGCACCGAAGCGGAGTTCCTCGCTTTGCTGAAGGCTGCGGGCTTTGGCGATGTGCAGGTAAAAGACAGCTATCCGGTGGCCGTTTCGCGCGGATACACCGAGGGCACGCAGGTCGAGACGGTGCCGGGAGACGACGGCGTGGAGTTTCGCGCGATGGCCCTCGACGTGAAGAAGGCGTGAGAGGGATGCTCGAGATTGTTTGGCACGGACGCGGCGGCCAAGGCGCCTTCACGGCGGCGAGGCTCCTCGGCGCGGCGGCAGCCGGCCACGAGGGGCTGCATGCGCTGGCCTTTCCCTCGTTTGGTCCTGAGCGCCGCGGGGCGCCGATGCGCGCCTTCACCAAGATAGACACCAGAGCCGTCGCCGACCGCTCCGTGCCCGCGCACGCCGACATCGTCGTCTACCTCGACGAGACGCTGCTGGGCGAGGGGTGGCGCGGAGAGTGTCGCAAGGCGCCGGCGGGTGCTGCGGGTGCTGCGGGTGCTGCACTGTCGGCGGCGGACGCTGCGACTGCGACGACCGCGACGACCGTGCTCGTGAATCACGCACAGGCTGGGCGCACACCAGAAGGGCTTTTCTGTCTGCCGGCAAGCGCCATCGCTGCCGAGACGCTGGGGCGCGACATCCCCAACACCGTCTTTCTCGGTGCCATATGCGAGCTTTCTGAGGCACTCGACGTCTCCGATGCGCTGCGCGCCATTGACGAGCTGATGCCGCCGCGTCTGCGCGAGGCCAACAAGGAGGCCGTACGAACCGCCGCGCGCGCGATGCGCGAGATGATGGACGCTGCGGTGCCGGACCTCGTGGAGTTCGAGTTTTGCACGGCCGGCACCGCAGACGCCGCAGACGGGGCAGGCGCGCAGGAAGAAGAGGGGTATGCCCCGATAGCGCACGTGCGCCATGACGCGCTCGACTACACGGCCATCGCGCAGACCACCTGCTTTTCGTCGGGATATCTCGACCACGGCAACGCCGGCTGGCGCAGCGTGCGCCCGGTGGTGAATGCTGGTGCTTGCGTGGGCTGCAGGCATTGCTGGATGCAATGCCCAGATGCCTGCATCATCCGAAAAGACGACAGCCCGCACGCAGGCCCGGGCGCAGCCCCGGATTCGGATACAGCACCCGAACCGGCCTCGGGCAAACGGCCCGGGCGGCACCCCGTGAAAATCGACTACGCCCTGTGCAAGGGCTGCGGCATATGCGCGCGCGCCTGCCCCGTGCACGCGATCGAGATGGTGCCCGAGCACGAGAAGGGAGCGGCCGCATGAGCACGCATTTCATCTCCGGCAACGAGGCCGTGGCATGCGGGGTGCGCCTCGCGCGGCCCCACGTGGTAGCCGCCTATCCCATCACTCCGCAGACGACCATCGTGGAGGCCCTCGCGCAGATGAAGGCCGACGGCGAGCTGTCCGCCGCCTACATTCACGTGGAATCCGAGCATTCGGCGCTGTCGGCTGCCCTCGGCGCGTCCATGACTGGCGCGCGTACCTTCACCGCCACCTCCAGCCAGGGCCTGCTCTACATGGCCGAGGTCTTGAGCTATGCGGCAGGAGGGCGCTTTCCCATCGTCATGGCCAACGCCAACCGCGCCACGGCTCTGCCCTGGAACATCTACGGCGACCAGCGCGACAGCATCGGACTTCTCGACCAGGGCTGGATACAGGCCTATGCGGCCAGTGCGCAAGAAGCCCTCGACCTCGTGCTTTTGGCCTACCGCATTGCCGAGGATGCCCGCGTGGCGACGCCGTTCATGGTCAACCTCGACGGATTTGCCCTCACGCACACCTACGAGACGGTAGACGTGCCCGACGCGGCGCAGGCAGATGCCTTCCTGCCGCCGTATACCACGGACAATCGCTTCGACTTCGACACACCGAAAAGCATCGGGTATTCCGCAGGGCCAGCGCACGACTGGCGCTACAAACGCGAGGCGCACGAGGCGATGCTGCGCGTGCCTGAAGTGAGGCTTGAGGCCGAGCGCGAGTTCGCCCGCATCTTCGGACGTGTCTACACGGGCGGCATCGAGGCGTATCGCTGCGAGGATGCCGAGGTGGCGGTGGTCACGCTTGGCAGCGTCGCGGGGCTTGTGGCTTCGGTGGTAGACGAGCTGCGCGAAAAAGGGGTGCGCGCCGGCCTCGTGCGGCTGCGCTATCTGCGCCCCTTCCCCAAAGACGGGCTGTGCGCGGCGCTTTGGCAGGTGAAGCGGGCAGCCGTGCTGGAAAAGGATGTGTCCTTCGGCGCGGAGGGCACTGTGTTTACCAACGTGAACTCGGCTCTGCAGCAAGGCAGGCTGTCCGTGCGCACCTGCAATCGCATCGGCGGACTGGGAGGGGCCGACATATCGGCGTCTGCGGTGCGCGCCCTGTTTGCCGAGCTGGCAGACGGCAGCTGCGAGGAGCGTCCCGTCGCCTTCATCGACGGCGAAGAAGAGGGGAGGCCCGCATGAGGGAACATGACATGCACGCAGGGGAAGGCGGCACGCGCCCGCCGGCGCACATGCCCAAACGCGGCTTGCGCCCGCCCGCGCCCGAGGAACGCTTCTTCGGGCACGCGGCATGCGCCGGGTGCGCGGCCTCGCTCGTGGTGCGCCATGCGATGAAGGTTTTGGGTCCACATGCGGTGGCGGCGCTGCCCGCTGGGTGCATGAGCGCCGTGGCCTTCAACTTTCCGCAGATGGCCTTCACGACAAACGCCGCTATCACGCCTTTTGCCTCGTGTGCGGCCGTGGCAAGCGGCATTGAGGCCGGTCTGCGCGCGCAGAACAAGAAGCCCGACGATTGTACGGTCGTCGCCATCGCCGGCGACGGGGGCACGGCCGACATCGGGCTAGCCTCGCTTTCGGGCGCCATCGACCGCGGCGACGACATTCTCTATATCTGCTACGACAACGAGGCCTACATGAACACGGGCATCCAGGAAAGCTCACTGTCGCCGCGTTTTTCCGCCACGACCACAAGTCCTGCCGGCGCCGTCGCAGATGGCACGGCCACCGAGAAAAAGCGCCTGTTCGAGATTGTCGCCGCGCACGGCATCCCTTATGCCGCGACGGCCTCTGCCGGCTGCCTGCCCGATCTCTTGGCCAAGTTTGAACGTGCCGCCGCCGTAGAGGGCACGCGCTTCATCCATGTGCTCGCCCCGTGCCCCACGGGATGGGGACATGCCCCCGAACTGTCTTGCGAGATCGCGCGGCAGGCGGTGGACTGCGGCCTGTGGTACTTGGCCGAATACGACGGCGAGAGCGGGCAGACGCGCCTCACGCACGACCCGGGCGAGTTTTCCGACCTCGGCGCCTACCTGAAAGGCCAGCGCCGCTTCGCGCACCTAGCCGATGCCGACATAGCTGCCGTGGCCGCCATGCGCGATGCGGCCTGGGAGCGCATGAGGCGCACGTGGGCCTTAAGGCGTGGCGATTGACTGAAGAAGGCGTGCGGCCGTGCGGATGCGGCGCCTTGCGTGCGTTTCTTGCGCTACCATTGCCGACGTCATGGCAAATGAGAAACTCACATTCAAGAGGGTCGCGATGCGCGCGGTGTCCGTGTTCGTGTGCGCCGTCGGCGGTGCGGCGAGCGCCTACAGCCTGCTCATCCAGTTCCAGGAGGTGGGCAACATCATGGCCTCCGTGTGCTGGTTTTCCGGCCTGTTTTCGCTTGTGGGCGGCATCTCGGGATACGCCGTCACCTGTCTGGGGCGCAAAGGGAAAAAGCGCACCTGGGCTGCGATTGTCGTCGGGCTCGTCTTAGGCGTGGCCGCTTTCATCTACGCGCGGACGCATCTGGCCTTGCACACCGTCGCCTCCATCGCCATCATCTGCGTGTGCGTGCAGGTGGTCTTGCTCTTCATCTGGCACTTCATCTTGAAGCGCGAAGACCCCGACGCTGTTTAAGCGGGACCGCCGCCCCGCCCCGCCCCGCCCCGTCCGTCCGCCTTCACTTTTCGCCTGTAAAGCGCCGCCCTTCACCCTCATCCGCACCTTCACCATGCGGCGAATGCGTGCAGACCGCTGCCCCCGCCGCAATCCCGTCCGCGCTCCGTAGTACCATGGGGCGAAATCGAAGTAAGCGACGTCCACGCGGGAAGCAGAGGTGCGTGCATGGCAGAACACGAAGTGAGAAACGACAAGGTAGATGCCCTTCTTTCGGTGCTGGCGCAGATCTCGGATGTCGATGCGCTCTACGAGCTTTTCTGCGATTTGCTCACCGTACGCGAGATAGAAGACGCGGCAGGACGGCTCGAGGTGGCACGCCTGCTCGATGCCGGCGCGAGCTATGTGGAGATCCAGAAGAAGACGGGCGCGTCGGCCACTACGGTCAGCCGCGTGTCGAAGTGCCTGAACTACGGCACGGGGGGCTACCGTCGCGCGCTCGATGTTTTGGCCGCGCACGAGACGGCGGGGAGGTAGGCTTCAATGGCAGAAGCGGATATCCCGGGATTTGAGGCCATCAAGGCTGCCAGCGAGGGCGCAGGGCCCATTCCCACCACCTGCCGCGACGCGGGCAACTTCGTCCACCTGCATGTGCATACGGAATACTCGCTGCTCGACGGCGTCACGCGCCTGAAAGATTTGTGCGCGTATGCCAAGGAGCTGGGCATGCCGGCCGTGGCCATCACCGACCATGGCTACATGTACGGCGCGGCTGAGTTCTACCGCGCGGCCATCGACGCCGGCATCAAGCCCATCATCGGCTGCGAGGTCTACTTCACCCCCGCGCCCACGCTCGACCACGAGGGTCAATCGCGCCCCGAGCTTTACCACATGATCTTGCTGGCAAAGACCAACCAGGGATATCGCAACCTCATGCGCATCGTCTCGGACGCCGCCGTGGAGGGCATGTGGTACAAGCCGCGCGTCACCCTTGACAGCCTGCGCAAATACCACGAGGGCATACTCGCGACCAGCGCCTGCATCGCCGGCATCATCCCGAAATACCTCGACCAGGGCCAATACGAGGGCGCCAAGGAGTGGGCGCAGACCTTCGTCGACATATTCGGCGCCGAGGATTTCTACATCGAGCTGCAAAACCAAGGTCCAGAAATTGTCACCGACCGTGGCCTCACCCAACCGCGTCTAAACGACCTTTTGTGCAAGCTCGCCGCCGAGCTGGGTCTAAAGACGGTGGGCACGAACGATTTGCACTACCTGAAGCGCGAGGACGCCTCCCTGCAAGACCTCATGCTGTGCATCGGCATGAACAAGCAGGTAGACGACCCGACGCGCATGAAGTTCAAAAACGACCAGTTCTACCTGAAAAGCTACGAGGAGATGGCCGAGGCGCTGTGCGAGCATCCCGAGTGCCTGGCCACGACGCTCGAAATCGCCGACAAGTGCAACGTCACCATCGAGTTCGGCAATATCATCTTGCCGCGCTACCCCTTCTTGCGCGAGGGGCAGACGCCAGAAGAGGCGCTGTCTGAGATGGCCATCGAGGGGCTGAAGGTGCGCTACGGCGACCCGCTGCCGGCTGAGGTGGTCGAGCGCTTCGAGCACGAGTACGAGATCATATGCACGAAGGGGTTTGCCGCCTATTTCCTGATCGTGCAGGAATTTGCGCGCTGGGCAAAGGAAAACGGCATCGGCGTGGGGCCGGGGCGCGGGTCGGCGGCCGGCTCCATCATCTCCTATGCGCTTGACATCACCACCTTCGACCCGCTGAAAAACGACCTCATCTTCGAGCGCTTCCTCTCGCCGGAGCGCACCGAGATGCCCGATATCGACATGGACTTCGACGACCGCCGGCGCCTGGACGTGATTCAGCACTGCCGCGAGGTCTACGGCGACGAGCGCATCGCGCACGTGATCACCTACGGCAAGCTCAAGGCCAAAAACGCCATTAACGACGCGGCGCGCGTGCTGGGCTTTCCCGTGTGGAAAAGCCAAAGCATCACCAAGCTCGTGGGCAACGACCCGAAGGCCACGATCGACGGCACCATCGAGGGCAACCCCGATTTTCGCAAGATGTACGAGACCGACCCCGACACCGCGCGCATCGTCGACGCAGCCCGCAGGCTCGAGGGCCTCACGCGCGGCGAGGGCGTGCACGCGTCTGCCGTCATCATCTGCCGCGACGACGTGAGCGACTACGTGCCGGTGAAATACGACACCAAGGGCGGCGTCATCATCACCCAATACGACGGGCACATGACCGCCGACATGGGCCTTTTGAAGATGGACTTCCTCGGCCTGCGCAACCTGACCGTCATCCAAGATGCGCTGGCAAACATCAAGCGCAATTTCGGTATAGAGGTGGAGTTGAACCCGCACGGCCAGGTCGACCCGGCCGCCACGCGAGGGGACCATCCCAGCGTCATGACCATGGATGATCCGGCCATATTCGAGCTGTTCGCGCGCGGCGACACGGCAAGCGTCTTTCAAGTGGAATCCCCCGGCATGCGCGCCTTGCTCAAGCGCATGAAACCGGACCGCTACGACGACATCGTGGCCGTGCTTGCGCTCTACCGTCCCGGCCCTCTTGGCGCCGGCATGGTCGACGACTTCGTAGACCGCAAGCTCGGCCGCAAGCCCGTCACCTACTACGACGAGCGTCTAAAGCCCATACTCGAGGGCACCTACGGCTGCATCGTCTACCAAGAGCAGGTCATGCGCATCTCGGTGGTCATGTCCGGTTTTACCGTGGGCGAAAGCGACAAGGTGCGCAAGGCCGTGGCCAAAAAGAAGGTCGCCTTGATGCGCGAGGTCGTGCAGACCTGGGCAGACGGCACCAGCGAGACGATGGAAGACCACTGGCTCAACGGCGCCGAGCGCAACGGCTACTCGCGCAAAATTGCCCAGACCATATGGGATGACGTCTTGAAGTTTGCCGAGTACGCCTTCAACAAGTCGCATTCGGCGGCCTACGGCATACTCACCATGCAGACGGCGTGGTTGAAGGCGCACTACCCCAACGAGTTTCTGGCCGCCGACCTCACGAGCTACATGGGCAAGACGGACAAGACGGTGAAGTGCGTGGCTGGCTGCCGGGAAAGCGGCGTGCCCGTGCTGCCGCCCGACATCAACAGCTCGCGCACGCAGTTCACGCCGGTGGCAGAAGGCATCCGCTTCGGGCTGGCTGGCCTGCGCGGGGTGGGCGAGTCCGTGGCCGAGGAGATCATCGCCGAGCGCGAGCGGGGCGGCGATTTCGAGAGCCTGCACGACTATTTGAACCGGCTGCCGGCCGATGCGTGCAACAAGCGCGTGGTCGAGGCGCTGGTGAAGTCGGGGGCGTTCGATTCGACGGGCTATCCGCGCAAACAGCTGTGGGGATTTGTGGAAGAGGGCGCCTTGTTGGAATCTGCCACGCGCCGGCGAAACGAGCGCGAGACGGGGCAGGTGTCGCTGTTTGATTTGGCGGCGGCCGACCCAGATGATGGCGCGTCGGATTTCGTGGAGGAGGTGCCCGAGCCTGATGGCGTGGAGTGGGAGCGCATGGTGAAGCTGCACTTCGAGAAAGAGATTGTCGGCATCTATGTGTCTGATCACCCGCTCTCGCCCTACGAGGCTCTGCTGCGCGAGCGCTCTTCGGCGCCGCTTGGGTCTATCGACGACGCGGATGTGTTTGTCGATGGCAAGACCTACGATTTTGCGGGCATGGTCTCGGCCTGTCAGACGAAGGTGACGAAGAAAAAGGACACCATGGCCATAGTCACCCTCGAAGACCTCGAAGGGTCGGTGCCGTGCGTCGTGTGGCCGAGCACCCTAAAAGAGCTCGACGACAAGGGTCAGCGCTCGATGATCGAGGAAGACTCCATCTTGCTGGTGCACGGCAGGCTGGAGCGCGGGGATCGTGGGGCGCAGGTGATCGTGGAAAGTCTAGGGCTGCTTGACCCTGCGGCAGCAAGAAAACGAGGGCCCTCTGCGCTGTCCATACACCTGAAATCCGAGGTGTTTTCCGAGGCGGTGATGACACGGCTGTCCGGCATCTTCGAGAACTACCCGGGCGCGCAGCCCGTCACCTTGTTCATCGAGCAAAAAGACGGGCGGAAGTTTCGCGCGGAGCTGCCCGTGCAGGTGAACTGCGAGAGCCCCGAGCTTTTGACGAAGCTGGGCTCGATTGTGGGCGAGCAGGCCGTGAAGATGGTATAGGGGCGCCTTGTCGTCTCAGATGCGCCAGAACTTCCACAGCCAGCGCAAGCGACCGACCTCGTGGGGCACGGCTCGGTAGAAGCTGCGGTAGAAGCCGTGCATGCGCGCGAGGTCGTCTGCCGTGGCGCCGCCGCCATAGGCCGCGCGCGTGTATATGAGCGTCGCTTGGAAGAAATCGGTTGCCGTCTTTACGTCGGCGAAGGGTTCGAGGCGCGGGGCATATGCCAGCGAGAACTCGAGCGGCGTGAGGTTGTCGGGGCGGCGCACGCCGAGGCGCGCGAAACGCCCCATGAGGAAGCGGTAGATCCAGGCCACCTGCCACGACGCCGGCTTGCCCGCGATGCGCTTCAGGCGCTGCTCGCGCATGGCCCGGCGCACGACGACGGCGGCCACGGCAAGGCAGGCGAGCAGGACCGCGACGAAAAGGGTTGTCCAGTTCGCGAGGTCGTAGGCCACGGTCTGGAACTGCTCGCTCCAGCTGCTGAGGTCAAACGAGCTCGACGTGGCAGAGGTCGGCGTCTTGCGCTCGTTTTCCGAAAGCCCGGTGTCCTCGTCTTGGGACTGGCCGTTGTCAGCCTCGTCGTGCGTGTCCTTGTCCTCGTCGTTGGTGCGATTCGAGCGATTTAAGGGATTGTCGATCTGCTGCTCGGAGTAGATGCCCGAGTACTCGATCACAGGGCGCTGGTAGGTGTCTTGGAAGGGCTTGATGTCGGGAGTGGACAGCCCGAGGGGCGCGATGAAGGCGGCGAAAAGTCCTGCGCCGGCCAGCAGGCAGACGCCGGTCACGAGCACAGAAAACCCGGCGGCGCGCCCGAAGGAGCCGCTCTTCGCGTAGTGGGCGGTGAAGGCGCTTTGGCGGTAGCGTTGGTTTATGTAGCAGGCGCCGCAGGCGAGGTAGACCACAAGCGAGGCGGCCGTCCCGGGCTGGGCCGAAGTCCAGTCGCGGTAGAGGAACTGTATGGTCGCACAGGAAAGAACCGCCAGTACGAAGAGTACGGCGACGCCCCAGGTTCTGCGCGAGAGCAGGTAGCACAGCGCCGGGACGACGACGAGCACGATGCCGAAGACCGCGTAGTTGCCGGATGTGTCGTTTACCTGCCCGTCGACAAACAGCGCTGCATCGTCGGGGGAGAGGCCTGCGATTGCAAAGACAACGAGTGCCGCCAACACAACATAGACGCATCCCGCGAGTGCGACCGCCTTTTTCGACCACGAACCGGCAAAGAGCACGGCCAAAAGCACGGCGCATGCGCCTGCCTCGAGTGCGAGGTTGCCTCGCAGGTCTGGGGCGCTTTCAAAGCCGTAGGAAACGGTGAAGACGAGCGCGCACGACAAGACGAGCACAAGCAAAAAGTCGAAGGCAGACGAGCGCAAGAAGAGGTGCATGCGTCCGTTTTTCGCATCATGGCCGCTTCTTGCGTCGTGTCCGTTTACCGCAGCCCGCCCGCCGCTTCTTACCTTGCCATGCCCGTTGTCTTTCGCCATGCCGCACTTCGCCGCCGCCTCGTATGTCTGCTCTGCCCGCGCCATCACAGAGCCGCCCCTTCAAGCTCGGCGGCATCTTTAATCGCCATGTAGGGCACCTCGGCGGCGTCAAGCTGCCTGAGCGGTTTGGTGTAGCGCACGAGGTCGGCGTCCACGAGCTCGGTGGGCACGGCCGCGACGAGGAGGGGAAAGCGCCGCCGCGCTCGCGCCTCGAGCACGGCCGAGACCAGCTCGGCGCCCGTGTCCGCCGAGCATACGACGATGTTGTTCTCCCCGTCGCGCGCGCTGGCCGCCGAGCGCACGATGTCTGCCGCCGTCTCGCCTTCAGACGCTCCTGCGCGCAAGGCGGGCATCTGCTCCACGAGCGCGCACAGATCGTCTTGCTCCTGGCCGGCCAGCACCTGCATCTGTCCGTCGCGGTCGTGAAAGGTGATGCGCGTGGTAAAGCCGCGGCGCCTGGCATAGCGCGCAATGGACAGCCCCGACTCGACAATCGTGTCGAAGAGCTGGGGAAATGCCGCCTCGTCAGCACCTTTTGGGGCGGTGAAATCGAGCACGACGGCCACGCCCGGCATGGTGTAGCGCTCGAAGAGGCGCGTGTAGTAGGCGCCCTGGGGGTTTCGCGAGGACAGCTTCCAGTGGATGGTCTTCAGCGGGTCGCCCGGCACGTAGTCGCGCACGTAGGCGTAGTCCATGGAGTCGGCGATGACGGATTTGGCCGCCGAGGTGGACTCCGTCTCGGCGTCGCTAGAAAAATCGATGCCGCCTATTTCGCGCAGTTTCGGCGTGACGAGCACGGGGTGCACGCGCTTGTGGGGCAGGGTCTTGGAAAACAGCCCGAGGAAATCGCTGACCACCACCTTTTCCAGCCCCACCTCGTAGCTGCCTATGTGGGAAAAGCGGGTGGAGAAGTCGAGGGAGACCGTCTCGCGCGGCGACAGCGAGAGCGTGCGGGGCACGCGGCTCGTGGTCGTGTCGAACATGTCCGAGATGAAAAAGACCGCCTCAACCTTGAAGGCGAAGAGGATGGTCGAGTTGGAAAAGGAGATGGAAAAGGGCAGGGATTCGCCGCGCGCGCAATCGTGGAAGCTGCCGTTTTCCTCGAAGGTCAGGCCGTGCGCGAGCACCTGCACGTAGATAAAGGAAAACACGATGGCGCATGCGAGCATAAGTACCGGCGCCCAGCCGACGATGCAGGCGCGGTAGTCGGAATCGCCCACTATGTAGGCGAGAAAGGAAAAGAGCGCAAGCGCGCAGACGCAGGCGATCGCACGTCCCACCCTCCTGCGTCGTGCTGCCTTCTTGTCCCGCTTGCCCGCGCGGCGCAGCTCCCGGGCGCGCTGCCGTTTCGCGCGCGCGTCGGCAAAGCCCTCGCGTGTTTTCTTGATGTCCATGCTGCCGTTTACCCGCGCCTCAAATCCGCGTGTCCTTGCTTTTGCCGCGCGCCCTAGCGCCGCATCCCGCGCGACCCAGCCAGCTCGTCTTCGCCTATTGTGGGCACGGCCACTGAGTCGAGGATGGTGGCTATGACAGAGGCACCCGTGCGCCCGGCCACCTTGGCCTCGTGGGTCAAGATCATGCGGTGCGCGAGCACGTAGGGCGCGAGATACTTCACGTCGTCGGGCAGCACGTAGCTGCGCCCGCGCATCAAGGCGTTTGCACGTGCCAGTTCCACGAGCGCAATCGAGCCGCGCGGGGAGGCGCCGCAGCTGCACTCGCCCGTCGAGCGCGTCGCGCACACTATCTGCACGGCATAGCGCGCGACGGCCTCGGACACGTGCACTTCGGCCGCCATGTCGCATAAGGCTAGCGCATCGCGGCGCGAGACCACCGGCCGCAGCGCCGCCTTGGCCGCCTTGCTCTCCAGCATGACGCGCACCTCTTCTTCCGGCTGCGGGTATCCCATGGACAGCTTCACGAGGAAGCGGTCGAGCTGGGCCTCGGGCAGGGGATAGGTGCCGTACTGCTCGATGGGGTTTTGCGTGGCCAGCACCATGAAGGGCTCTTCGAGCGGATGCGTGGCCGCGTCCACCGTCACCTGGCGCTCCTCCATGGCCTCCAGCAGCGCCGCCTGGGTCTTGGCGCTTGCGCGGTTGATTTCGTCGATCAAGACGAGGTTGCTCATCACACCGCCCGGCCGAAACTCGAAGTCGCGCGTCTTTTGGTTGTAGATGGAAAAGCCCGTCACGTCCGAGGGCATGACGTCGGGGGTGAACTGCATGCGGTTGAAGCCACAGTCGATGCTTTTCGCGAACGCGCGCACAAGCGAGGTCTTGCCCGTGCCCGGCAGGTCCTCGAGCAGCACGTGCCCTCTTGCGACGAAGGCCATGAGCACGAGCTCGATGGCCTCGCGCTTGCCTACGATGACGGTCTCGATATTGTCGGCGATGCGCGAGAGCGCCTCTGCCGCCACCATTGCCTGCTCTTCTGGAATCATCCTAGTCGTCCTTTCCTCCGAACTCGGGCGCGCAGGTGCGCATGATTTCTTGGTTGTCGTGGGTGAACTCGACGAGCTTCACGTTCACCCCGTAGGCGTCTTGTATGTTCTCGCGCGTGATGGTTGCAAACGCCGTGCCGAACTTCATGGGCTTGCCCTTCATGAACAGCGCCACGCTCGCGCCGGTCATGAAGGCGTGGTCGGGATTGTGCGTAACCATGAGCACGGCATACCCCAGCTTGCGCAGGTGGCGCACCTTCTCGATGACGCGCACGGCGTTGCCATAGTCGAGCGCCGCCGTCGGCTCGTCCATAATGAGCATCTGCGGCTCTTGCGCCAGCGCCCGCGCGAACATGACCATCTGCAGCTCGCCGCCGGAGATGTCGTTTATGCAGGCCTCGCGCAGGTGGCGTATACCCATCTCCTCCAAAGCGTTTTCCACGATGTTGTAGTCTTTTCGCCCGGGCTGGCCGGAGGCGGTACGCATCTTGTGGGTGCGCCCCATCATCACCACGTCTTTCACCTGGAAAGGAAAACTCTGCGCGTGCTTTTGGGCGATGTAGGCCACCGAATCGGCCAGGCGCGCGGCGCTCCAACGTGTGACGTCGCTGCCGTCGAGGGTAATGGACCCGTCGAAGAGCGGGCTCATCCCGAGTATCGTCTTCACGAGCGTCGTCTTGCCGCAGCCGTTGGGGCCGAGCACGCAGCAGACCTCGCCGCTGGACAGTGAAAAGCTCACGTGGCGCTGCACAGGCTTGGCCGCGTCGTAGCCGATTGAGGCGTTGTTCACTATCAGCTTCATCTTTTTTCTACTCCCATCCGCGCATGCCGCGCACGACGATCAAGACGAACAGGGGCAGCGCGACCACCGAGACCACCGAGCCAATCGCGATGCCGTCGCCCACGAAGGGGATGCAATCGGTGATGTCGCGGCATACGAGCAAAAGCGGCATGCCGACGAGCACGCTGCCGGCCAGCTGGCGCGACATTTCGCAGCCGAAGGTGCTGCGAGCGATGAAGGGAGCGAGCAAGGTGATCATGCCGACCGCGCCGGTGTGAATTTGAGCGGCGAGCATCATGATGGCACCGGCGACGAGGGCCACGGCGCGCAGGCGCGTCATGTTCACCCCGAGAGGCCTTGCCTCCTCTTCGGTAAACGACAGGGCGTTCAAGCGGAAACGCAGCAAGTAGACGGGCACGATGGCCGCAAGCGAGACTAGCGCCAGCGTGAGCCAGGAGATGGCCGAGGTGTCGACGGTGAGTATCTGGGACAGGGTGAAAAATGCCTGGTAGTCGTCGGCATCCATGACAAACAGCGTCATGTACGAGACGACAAAGCCTATGAGCTGGCCGAGTATAGAGCCGATGAGCAGCATGGTGACGATGTCGAAGGGCTTGCCGCGCCCGGAGAGCTTTTTGCCCGCGAGTATGACGACGAGGAGGATGGCCGCGCCCAGGCCATAGCAGAAGATGTAGCGCTCGCGCACCATGCTGAGGGCCTGGGAGCCGAACAGCGCGACGAGCAGCATCATGCCGAGGCTCACGCCGCTGGAGGCGCCGAGCATGCCAGGACCGGCAATCGGGTTGGCAAAGACGTTTTGGTATAGGGCGCCGGAGATGCTCAAAAGCGCGGCGCATATGAGGGTCACGCCCACCACCTGCAGGCGCTCGAAGACGGCCCAGTAGCAGCTGCAGTTTGCGGCAAGCCAGGCCTTCGTGTGCGGCTCGAAGGCGTGCGTGGCCTGCGCGAGCGCGTCCCATGCGTGCAGGTAGAGGGCGTTTCCCACCTCGATGGGCGTGTAGAAGGCGTACGGGGTGCAGTAGGGGTACCACTGCCCTTGGGCGCCGGTGAAGCACAGCGAGAAGAAAACTAGCACGAGCGTGGCCAATAGGAAGACGGCGGTGCGGGCAGCCGCATGGTCACGCTCCGCGCGGCGCAGCTTGCCGGTCTCTTTCATCGACAACGTCGAGGCGATGGAGCCGACGTTCATGAGTCGGCTGCGGTAGACCGTCGAGCCGTTTTGCAAGCGCGCGATGTCGGAGGCAGTGTATTGGACCTGGGCGGCCTGCGGGTTTTGGCCCCCGCCTCCTTGCCGGCCACTCTCGCGCCCCGCGCCGGTCTGCCCTTGCGTGCGCGTCTCAGAAGCCACCCCGCTCACCCCCTTTGCCGCGGTTGCGCAAAGCCGTGACGAGGAAGACCACGGCGCCGCCGATGGAAATGTACATGCCGCTCATGCTCTCGTAGTCCGGGCCTAAAAGCGCTGAGACGAGGATGTAGGCGGCCAACACGAAGACGGCGCCGAGCACCATGGCTGCCGGCAGCAGGTAGCCGAAATCCGGGCCTACGAGCCGCCGCGAGAGATGCGGGATGAGAAAGCCCACGAAGCCGATGGTGCCGGCAAAGGAGACGATGATGGCGGTGAGCAGGGTGCACACGGCCACGACCACCACCTGCAGACGGCGCGTCTGCACGCCGAGGGCGCGCGCTTCTTCCTCGCCCAGCGACAGCAGCATCATGCGCCGCCGCCACACGAGCACCACGCCCGCGCAGGCCGCTATAGAGACAGCGAGCGCCGTGACGTCGAGCCAACCGTAGGTCCGATAGAAGCTCGCGATCTGCAGCTGGGTGAGCAGCTGGCTTTTCGTGCTGTAGGGGTCGAGCGCGATGTAGTAGTAGCGCACCGTGTTCACGACGGCTCCGCATACCCCGCCTATGACCTGGCCGACGATGACGACCATGAGGTTCGAGGCGGTGAAGTGCCCGAGCGCGCGCATGGTGGCCAAGACGAGGACGACCACGACCATGCAGCTGGCAAACGAGATGAGCGAAAGCCCGTAGGTGGAGAGCAGGTCGCTTCCGGTCGTAGCTGTGGTGTTTGTGACCGTGGCACCTGACGAGCTGCTTACGAGGGATTCCACCCAGGTGATGCCGCTGTCGCCTTCGTCGGGGATGAAGAAGACCACCCACAGCACCATGCCAAGCGATGCGCCGCTCATCACGCCCAGGGTGGACGGCGAGACCAGCGGATTGCGAAAGGCTCCCTGGTAGACCGCGCCGCACAGAGCCAGCCCTGCGCCGGCCAGGCAGATGACCACGTAGCGAAAGACCGTGTTCGAGAAGGGGACAGGACCGTTGTCGTTGCCCGTGAGAAAGGCCACGAGGCCGTTTACGTTTTCGCCAAGGCTGTCGATGAACCACGAGAAGGTGTAGCCGCCCGCATACCCCGTGTTGTGCAGGGCGCTGTTCAGCATGTCCTTGGGGACGATCAGGCCCAGCGCGAAGACGGCGAGCAAGACGACGGCCATGACGAAGATCTTCTGCGCGCGCCTGTCCACCTTGTGGCCGGCCTCGCGCGCGCGGGCATAGGCGTTGTCGCCTGCTCCTTGCGCGAAGCTGATGTCCGTTTCGTTGGGTGGCGGGGTTGGCTTCATCCGCCGCCTTCTATGCTTTTCGGTGGCCATCAGAAGTGCACGGTCTCCTCGACGGGCATGGGTGCCTCGTCTGCCGCCTCGTCGTCTTTCTTGCGGCGCCCGACGAGGAAGAAGGCCAAACGCGCGAGCAGGGCGGCAAACGCCGCAGCTATGATGGCCAGTCCGGCCATGTTGCCGTCTTGGCCCACGTCTACCTGCGACTCCACCTCGCTAAGGGATTGCCCAGACGCCGCCTCGGCTCCGAGCGCGTCTGCGGCGGCGTTTGCGAGCGCCTGGGCACCTTCCGCTCCGGCGGCAAGCGCCGGGGCGAGAGCAGCACTTACGGGGGCGAGGGAGGCACCCGCGATGGCGGGAAGCGCTCCGCCGCCCGGCAGGGTGCTTGCCGGTAGGGTGGGCGTAGAAGGCGTCAGGTCGCTTTTCTCCTCCTCGTCGCCCGTGTCCGCGCCGCCGCTTTCACCGTCTTGCGTGTCGTCTGCATCCGTCGCGTCACCTGCGTCGATGATGCTCGGGACGAGCTTTTTGCTCTCGGAGCTGTTGGCGGCGATGCCGATAACGAGGTTGCCGTAGCCGTCCTCGACATATCCCAGATGCTGCACGGCAAAGGCGATCTGCGCGCTGTTTTGCGAGACCTTTGTGTAGGCTATCCCGTCGCCGCCCACCCAAAACGCACGGGTCTTGGAACTTTGGAAGGATGTCGGGACCTTCGCCTTCACCCCCATCTTGCCAAACCCGCTCTCGATATCGCAGACCTTGCCGTTTTTCACATAGTAGAGGCGCAAAGAATAGACGGAGCTCTTCAGGGCGGCGTTGAGCATCGGACTGTAGGAAAGGCCGCCTGCTACGAAGCTGGAAAGCGCCCTGTCGGCGGCCGTCACGCGCTCGATGGACACGACCACTTTCTCCGCCTTTTCGATGCCCTTTTCGCCGACAAGCAGCCCGGAGAGGTCGAGGGTGAAGTTGTCGGCCGCGTCGCCTCCGTAGAGCACCGTCACATCTTTGTAGGTGGCAAACAGCTTCATGTTCGCCTTCACCGCATCGGCAAACGACACGGCGTTGCCCGAGGCATCAACCCAGCCTGCGAAGTACTTGCCGCCCTTCGTGGGGACGGGCACGCTTTTCTTTGCAGCGGCAAACGCCTCGTCGATGCTTTGTCCCTGCTCCACAGACAGGGTGTACAGCAGGGTGTCCTTGCCCATGTTGTTGGGGAAGGCCTCGGCGTCGTAGAACTCGACGCTTGCCGGCTGAGCCTTGCCGTAGACCGCGTAGAGCACGACGGTATCGCTATCCGAATCCACGAGGGTGGAAAGCTTTGCGCTGTTCGCCTTCTCCACGTCCGGCGTCGTCGCGCCCTTCGTCTTGGACCAGCCGAGAAAAGAGCGCGTGCTGTCCGCGGCCGTCGGAGCCTTTTTGCCACACTCGGAGAGCACATCGTTTAAGAGCTTGCCCGTGGCCACGGGCGCGTCGGTGGCGGCATACACCGCATCGCCGTCCATGAACTGCACGTCCACCGTGCGTGCTGCGCTGTCGTATTTGGCGTAGTAGACGTTCGAGTAGCGCCAAAACGAATCCGTGCGCATGGAGGGCAAGGCGCCGTTTTGGTAGTAGGGCTCGACGTCTGTCTTGCGCGGACCGAATCCGGTGAAGGTGTAGACGGTCTCGGGGGTCTTCACCACGTCGCCTGCCTGCACGAGCTGCGCGGCACGTGCGTTCACGTCCGTGTCGAACTCCACGCTCTCGCTTTTACTGCGCTCCACGCCGTTTGCGTCGCGGTAGGTGAAGGTGAGCGACACGAGGCTTTGCTCGGTGGAAAAGCCCGCGATGTAGACGGCATCGACGCTCGCGGCGGGCAAGGTCCACCAAGTCTGCCCGCCCGCGTCCGTCCAGCCCGCGAAGCTGTAGTAGCAGCCTGTCTCCGAGTCCACCTTGGCCGGCGTCGCGGCGCGCGTGTTGCCGGCGACCTTTGCATAGGAAGGTCTCGTCCCATCCGCGACGGCATAGGCAAGCACCGTCGCGTCAACCTTGAAGGAGACGAGGTGCTCGCCTGCGCCGACGGGCACGTAATGCGCCGAGAAGACGACGCTGCCGCTGCTCGCGCCGGAGATGGAGCCGTCGAGGACGACCTTGTCTGCCAGCTCGTCGGCGGCATAGACGTAATTGTCGGAGTTGTTTGCCGCGCACCAGCCGGCAAAGCGCATGACGGTGCCGTCGTCGAGCGTGTAGTCGGCGGGCGTCGGAAGCGAGATGCCCGCCTCACTAAGCGTCGAGAGGTAGGGAGCTGTAGTCGCGGCCTCGATGCGCGAGGCGTTGCCGGCCGCGTCGCGCACGTTGTCGAAGGCGACCGCGACCGTCTTTGCGCCCCATGTTTGCGCGCGTTTTTCGTCGCCGAAGCCGTGGATGCCGTCGTCTTTTACGTCCACAGCCTCCTCGGTGCTTTCCTCGACTTCGACACCGCCGATGGCGACCTTGGCCTTTGCGTCCACGCGGGCTGCGCTGCCTGTGCAGGCACGCACGCGGGCGACCTGGGCCGCACCGTTTTTTGGCAGATAGACTGGCTCTGTGTAGCGCGAGCCCAAGTCGAAGTAGTCACGCATGTCCATGCGGCTGCCCTCGAGGAGGTGCTCTTCGTCGCCATGCGACTCGGACAGGGTGTTTGTGCCGGCCTCCCAGGTGGAGGCGCCCTTTGCGTCGAGGGCGTAGGCGTCGCCATGTGCGCAGTTCGCATCCACCGCGCCGTCCACCTTCACCGTGCCGCAAAACGCGTCTGCGGACTGGATACCCCAGGCGCTCGTCGGAACCTCCTTGCCGCATTGCACGAAAAAGCGCGTCGGCACGATGGAGGCTAGGTGCCCGCGACCTGCCGTGTCCACGGGCTCGGAGTATGCCCACACGTAGGTGCCATCGTCGAGGGTGAGCGGCGTGCAGTAGTAGATTTCGGAGCTGTAGTCGCCGTCTTCTGCCGCGTCGTCGAAGCGCGCCTGCTCGGTGAACTTCTCGCATATCTCGCGGTAGAAATCCGAAGACGTGTCGGGAAAGACCTGCACGACGTAGGCTGGCTGGGCGCTCGAGTTGCTAGCGCCTGGGCTGAGGACTTGAAACGAGCCGGATGTGGAGACGGCGGCGGCGTTGTCCACCTCGATGCGCGCGTTTTTCCCCACCTCGACACAAGAGCCGTCCGCTGCAGATTGGGTGTAGATGCCCGTGGCGGTGTTTGCCCCGAAGTCGCCCGCGCCCGCGCTCGCCTTCACCTGCAAGACGGAGGCGCCCTCCATGGAAAATGAACCGCTCACGATGCCGACGCCTTGCACGGTGGGGGTGGGGGCGGTGCTTGCCAAGGTGCTGCCCGTGTAGGAGATGCGCAGGGTCGCGCCGTCGAGCACGACGCGTCCGCCCCCCGTGACGGCGATGCCCTTGTAGGCGCCGCTTGCGCTGTTTGCGGTCTCGGGGTTTGCGCCCAGCTCCATCTCGAGCGCACCCGTGCCTGCGGCGCTGTCGCGTATGGTGAAGGTTTTCGTTCCTTTATAGGATATAGCGCCGTTCTTTCCGGCCGCTCCCGCCACGGACAGGCGTGCCGTATGCCCACACAAATCGAAGACGACCTGCTTGTCGCAGGAGACTTGCTGCTTTTCCTCGGTGTCTGCGGCAAGCTCGACCGTATCGCCGTCTGTGACTACCGCGAAGGCCTCGGCAAGCGTCTCGTAGCCTTGGGTCTGCGTGCCGCTTTCGACGTAGGCCACCGCCGTGCGCGTCCAGCGCAGGCGCGAGGGTGTGCCGCCTGCGTCTTGTTCGGCCTGCGCTGTCCAACCCGCGTAGTCGCCTGCCGGGGTGAAGGAAGAAGCCACAGACTCGATGGACGAGCTTGCCTCGGCGGCGCCGATTCCATCGAGCGCAAGGTCGCTTTCGCTTGCCGCCTGCGCGAAGACTTTGCCGGAAAGCTGCGCGGAGGCCACGGTGATGGACGCGGCACTGCGAAAGGCCGGTCCTATGCGCAGCGGGGTGGCCGTGTGCGAGATATGTGCGGCGGCGTTGCCCGAGAAGTCCACCGCGCCGTCGAGCACCCATGTGGCGGCGACGCTTGCTGTCTGCGCGCCTGCCATGAGCACGGCAGACGACGTGGACGTGCCTCCTGCGAAAAGTTCAAACGACGCGTCTTTTACGATGGCCTTTGCGGTTGCCCGGGTCAGGTCGATGCATGCGACGCTTGATGCCGCTTGGCTTGTGCGCACGGAAAGGTGTGCGGGGCTGTCCACGTCCTTGCCGGCAAACAAGACGGCGCCGCTGCTCTCGATGCCTATAGCGCTTGTGGACGCGCCTTGCACCTCGATGTTGGTCGCAGAAATCTCGCAGCTCGTGTTGGCGGCCGCCTGCACCCCCCTCACACTCACGCCCGGGCATGCCGTCGAGGCCTTGATGGAAGAGCCCCTCGTCGCAAGCGAGCCTTGCGCGCTGCCAAGACGGATCGCGCGCGCCATGCCCGTCTGCGCCGAGACCTCGACGTTCACGTCGTCAAGCTCCAGTGTGCCGGCCCCCGTTGCCTCGATGCCGCAGGCAGAGGAGGCCGCCTGCCGGTTCACCACGTCGATGCCCGACAAGACGAGCGTCGCGCCCGTGGACAGCGAGACAGCCGCGCCCGTCTTCGGCGCCGCTTCGATGCGCCCGCGCCCGGCCGAGGAGACGACCGAGAGCGCGCAGGCCGAGGAGTGGGCAAGCGAGGCTGCGGTCTTGCCGTTCATGTCGATGGTGAAGGCCATGCGTGCGTTGCCCGCCTTTGCAAACGAGATGTCGCCGACATCGGCGAGCAAGACGAGGGTGTCGCCGTCTTGCATTGCCTCGATTGCCTGGGAAAGCGTTGCGTAGCGCGTCGTCTGGCCTGCTGTTGTGCGGACCTCGGCCGCCGCGCGCGTCTGGTCGAAGAAAAAGACAATGTCTGAGCCGTCTGCGCCCGCATCGCAGCCGGACGTCTCGCCGAGCGCATTTTCGAGCTTTGCCGCAAGCGTTGCCGCATCGGCGCCGTCCGTGTGCGCGAACACCGCATCCGGCAGGTTTTGCCCGCCGCCTGCCTCGACAAGCGCGCCCGTGGCGGGAAAGTCCGCGTTGCCCGTGAAGGTGAAACCGCCCTGCACGCCCGTTGAAAAGCCCGCCGCCAGCGCGGGCTCGGCCGGACCTGCAAAGGAAAACGAGAGCTTTGCGTCCACCTTCACCCCGTTTGCCGCTGTGCTCTCCAGGCACGCGGCGCGTGTGGCCCCGCATGCCGAAAACGCCGCCTCGCTGCCTGTGACGAGCAGGTTTTTCGCAGATGCCGCGACAGCCGTCCCGTTGGCCACCTGCGCGCTCCAGCTGCCGCCGTCTACCGTCACCTGCGCGGCCGTCTGCGCACGCAGGGCATATGCATAGCCTATCTCGGCATCCGGCGACGACCCTGGTGCGACGCAAGGCGAGCCTATCGTGGCCGCCGTGCAGTTGAAGAAGGTTGCCGTGCCCGCATCGGTGCCTATGGAAAAGGCTGCCGGGGCGCCGTAGAAGCTTTGCGCCGAGGTGTTCGAGACGACGGACTGGTTCGACTGGTCCAGGCGTGCCTTCACCCGTGTGGCCTCCAGCGTGCCCGCGACGACGGCGATGCACGCGCCCGAGAGGCTCGAAAGCCGCGTCTGGCGCGAGCTTGCCTCTATGTCGACGTCGCCTACCACGAGCGCGTCGGCCGCAGACCTCACGGCGGCCAGCAACGGGTCGCCGGAAAAGTGTATGGCCGAGCCCTCGCCGCCCGAGCCGTCGATGGTCACCTTTGCGGCGCTTTGGATGTCGATGCCGTATCCGATGCTTTGCGTGTCGATGGACAGGGCATGGCCGCCCAACTTGAAGACGACGTTTTGCCCCGGCGCTTTCACGACGATGCGGCACGACGTGGCGAGGTCTTCGTCGAGGCGGTAGACGCCGCCTTTGTCTATGGTGAAGTCCGAGCCGTTGTCGGGGTTTGCCATCCATGCGGACACAAGCTCGTTTAGGCTCGTACCTGTCGCGGCGGCTGCGAGCAGGTTTTGCGCCTCGATGCGCCCGGACGCAGCCGTCGCCGAGTCATCGGCCGCCGCCGCCAGGCCAGCCTGTGCGCCGTCTTCGCCTGCGGCGTGCAGCTCCAAGGCGCGCGAGGAGCCGTCCGTTGCAGCCGTCTTGGAGCTACCGGCGCTTTCTTCACTCGCGGCATCGCCGTCGTGCCCTGACGCGCCCGTGTTCGTATCGCCGTCTGTGCCGTGTGCCGAGGCAAACACGAGGGATTTCCGGTCTTCGGAGGCGGCGAGCTTCCACGTGACGTCGGTGCTCTCGAACTTTTTGGCGCATTCCGCGTCTATCTCGCTGTCGTCGGCGCTCCTTGCCAGCACCGCCCCCGCGCACGCGCCGTCCATCTCCACGCGCAACGTCTCAGGCAGGAAGATGTCCTGATTCAGGGAAAGGGAGTCGGCTTTCGCGAGGTGCAGCTCCAGCGCGTGTTCGGCGCCTTGGGCCTTGCAGGCCATCTCGCCGTAGAGCGCGAGACGTGCGCCGTCCACGTCGATGGCGCAGGCCGTCTTTGTGGCGGGGGAAGCCTCGCTGGTGTCGTCGTTGCCGCCCTCGCCTGCCTGTGCTTCAGGTGTGCCGTCCACATCGACGGAGCAATCGGAGAGAGTGAAGTGCGGCATGCTCTCTTCGCCTTGCGCGCCTGCCGTCGTGTCTGCGCCTTTCACGCGTACGCCAAAGACGCAGCCGCCCTGCTCTCGTGCGCTCTGGTTATCTGCGCTGCTCTCGGTTTGCGTGTCGTTGCCTTCGTCGCTGTCGACGGTGGCGGCGACCTCTATGGCCACGTGCGAGATTTCCACTTCCGCCGCGCTCGCGCCCTGCTCGCTGTCTGGTTCCGTTTCGCCTTGCGCCTCCGACGCGGCAAAGGAGATGCCTGCAACTTGCTCTTGCGCGGGGGCTGCGTGCACGACAAGCCTCGCCCGTGCGGTGTTGCCCGCCTTTTCGACGCCGTCCTTTTCACCCAAAAGCGCGCCTGCGCGCGCGGAGTCCGTGACGACGACTTTTCCTTTCGAGTTTCCTAGCTCTATGGCCGCCTTCACGTCCGGGGCGCATTCGACGGAATGTCCCTGCAAGTCGAGGGTGATGGTTTGGCCGGCAGGCGCTTCTATGGAAAGCGTGCCCGCGTTCGCGATATCGCGCGAGAGCACGTAGGTGCCCGCCTCGCGCAGAGTGCAGGAGCCGGCGCCCCACTTGTCGGCGATGTCGCGGATAGCTAGGTCCGTGCCGTCTGCCCCGTCCGTCTCGCCTGTTTTGTTCAGCTCGTCCGAAAAAGAAGACGCCCGCGCATCTTCGTCGCTTTCAACCGCCTCCGTCTCGCCTGCTGCCTGCGCCTCTTCGGCAAGCGTTGCCGCCAACGCGGGCGCCAGAGGGGTGCCCGAGGTGGCGAGGCTGACGGCAAGCGCGCCTGCCATGAGCTTGCCCGCGCGTTGCGCCGTATGGTTGCCGTGTGTCGTCACATCTGCCTCGTGTCCGGGGGTGTCCTTTGCTTTGTCTGAATAGTAGAAAAATCTTCATAGGGATTAAACGCGGCTATTATTAATCTTCATAAAGATAGCACATGAAAACCCCGGGAAGTCGGTTGTAGACTCAAGGCAGGATAAAGAGGTTTGGAGAAAGGCTTCGATGCATCGGATATTTCCGCACAGCGCGACCCGCGCGGCGCTTTGTCTTGTTGTGGCAGCGATTGTGGCCTGCGCGTTTCTTGCTCTCGCGGGCTGCAAGTACTCCGACGTGCTCACCGAGCATGTCGAAGACCCCGTGAACGGCCGGCTCGACGAGGCGGTCGAGGCGCTCTACCAGGAGGCGCAAGACGCCCCGCAAGACCCCACGAAAATGTCCGCGCGCCTAGCCGATACCGATGAGCGCATCGACGAGCAGACATCCGAGTTGCCCGACTACGACGAGGACACGCAAAACGAGCAGGAAAGCTCCAACTACGAGCAGCAAGACGACAGCGCGCACGACCAGACGGCCACAAGTGGCAACAAGGCTTCGGACAAGCAGCGCGACGATGGCTCGACGCGCAAGACTGATGAAAAGGCGGACGGGGAAGGGCAAAGCCCCGAGGAATCCGACGAAGGAGACAGCGACGAGCGTGCCGACGGCGAGGCCGACGGCGGCGAGGCCGGCAACAAAGGCGATGCCGGCAGCGACGGCGCGGGAGGCGGCGAGGGGCAGATTTACGACCCCAGCACCAACCCAGAAAAGCTCCCCGATAACACGGCCACCGTGGCCGCGGCCGGCCAGTATGCAACGATAGTGCAGATGCTTTCGGGCAATTGGGCGCAAAACAGGGTACTCGTCGCCGCCGACAGCGACTGGGTCGCGCGCGTGGCCGAGTTCGGCGCGTTTTCCGGCGAGGGCACAGAGCAGGTGGCAGCAGGCTGGACGGGCGACGGCTCCGAGCAAAACGCGGACCTTTCGGCCATAGAGGCGGCGCGCCCCGACGCGGTGCTCGTGGACGGCAACGAGTCGGCGCTGTCCGAGGAGGCGGTCGAGGAGCTGCGCCAGCAGGGCGTGAATGTGCTCGTCATGCCCACCTTGGGCAAGGTCTCGACAAAGGATTCCGACATCACGACGGCGGTCCAGATCGTGGGTGCTCTGCTTTCGGGCGTCACGGGCGGCGCGTCGGCGACAAACGCGGCTAACTACGTGCAGGCTCACGACGACGCTCTCAACAAGATGCGCGATACCAACGGCGGGTATTCCTACAAGACGACCAACGGCAGCTCGTATGCCTATATCTACCAAGGCGACGACGCGACGGCCGGTACGGCCACGACCTCTTTGAGCTCCAAGCGCATCACCACGGTCTTCATCGATTCGTTTTTCACGGAACTGACGGCCTCGACGGTCGTGGCCAACCGCCACACGGGCTCGGCGCAGCTGTGGGGCGACGGGCAGACGCTCGAGGTTTCTGGGGTGGGGCTGTCGGCGGCCTCGTCGGGTTTTGCCCTCATGGACTACTACCTTCAAAACGCCGGCGTGGTGAACAACGCCTACAACCGCGCCGCCCCGCAGGCAGCGCCTTACGCAATCGCCGCAGGAGATGTGGGCGAGAAGCTCCTGGGCGGCAAGGAAACCGCGCAACGCGACGTGCCCTCGGCGCTGTGGTACAGCCCGACGGGCAAGGACAGCGACTTTCTCACGGTGGGCGCTTCCACCTTCCCGTCTGTCGTGTGCCGCGACGCCGCCACGGCCAAGGGCATCGCCGCATCGCGCGACAGCGCGAACGGCTTCTACAACGTCGGGCAACACTACACGGCCGTCGTCATGCCCGAAGGCTTGGCGGGCAGCTGGGCAGACGGAACCATCGAGAGCTTCCTTCTTGCCCCGTGGGCGCTTGGTTATCTCTACGGCATCGACGGCACGACTGTCCAGCAGACCGTCGACACGTACCCCTCCTACTTCTACGAGCATTTCTACCGCTGCAGCGACGGCCTGTCCGCCCTGAAGGCGCACGGCTACGCGGAGGAGCACTGAGATATCCAGGCCGATTGGGCGGACGCCTTCGACGTGCGAAAGGAGATGGTGGGCTGAAAAACGGCGTCCGATGCACGTATAGAAAAGAACCGAAGATGTTTGATTGCATGGAGGATATGCGATGAAGCAAAAGTTTCATATTGGCAAGAAGGCCACGGCCATCGCCACGGCGGGCGCATTCGTCGTCGCGATGGGTGTGCCCCAGCTTAGCGGCATCTCCGCGGCGTCTGCGGAGAGCATGAGCGCCGATGGCTACGTGACGGCGGCCGCCTCGCGCGCCGCGCAGCCCGCGCCCGAGATTTTGGGCCTGTCCGGCGTCGAGGAGACGGGCGGATCCACGGGCGCGGCGGCCTACGGCGTCCAGGAATGGGACAACCCCAAGTACTACATCATGGGTGATGCCACCTACAACTCCAACCCCAACCCCTATATGGTAAACGCCGTGTCCGTGACAAACGGCACCGACACGAGCGCCTCGCCGACGATTGTGCAAAACACCGCACGCAACGGTGGCGGGCGCGGCCCCATGGGTGCGCTTGCCACCTACGGCACCGACACCACCGACGATGCTGTCTGGAACATGGCCCCCGACGTGATCGTCGGCACCGGCACGGCAAGCGGTACCGCCGACTACACGAGCGAGGCCTACGCCGGTGCTGCCGCCACGGCCAACGGCTGGACTAGCTACGAGCCCATCGGCGTCGAGTACCTGACGGCCTCGAACACCAACATCGTCAAGGAGATGTACGAGCTGGCCGAGGCCGGCGACAAGGTGGTCGCCAACAGCAACAACACGAAGAAGCTGCGCTACGGCTCGGCGCTCGACATCGCCAAGAACTTCGAGCGCTACATCGTCGGCACCCAGGGCTATATCCTGAAGGCCATCAACGCCAAGACTGTCTCCAAGAAGACGGTGGCCGCCGTGTCGAGCTACGACGAGGCGTCCAAGACCTTCACCTTGCTGAAGTCCGGCGTGGCCGAGGGCACCGCGTCCTCAAACAAGCTGCTCGAGGCCTGCGAGCAGGTCTCGGACAACCTGATCGACAAGCTGGGCAAGGAGACGGCCACCGCCGAAGAGCTCGCGCAGGCCGACGCCATTGTCATCGGCGGGCAAAGCGGCGGCGCGGGCGAGGCTTTGACCGACCCCAACGCCATCGTTGCCAAGATGGATGCGTCGCTTGTGGCCAAGACCTACTACGTGGACAGCTCCAAGAGCAATCCCGGCTCCATGTACGGCGTCGTGATGAACTCCGTGGAAAACACCCAAAACATCGGGCGCGTGCTGGGCTTTGTCTATCCCGAGGTCGTCGACCAGGACGACTGGATGTGCTACTACTACGACAAGTTCTACCACATCAAGTCCGACAAGCTGGCCGAGGTCATCGACAAGGCCATGGATGGTGTGCGCAACGCCGATGCCACCGACGCGGCCAACTACATGAACTGGACCGAGGCCGACGCGAACACCTACAATGCTGCTGCCGTCCAGAGCAAACTCGAGGAGGGCGTGAGCTACCTGAAGGGCTACGACAGCACGCAGCTGAACGCAGCGCTCGTCCCCAGCGAGCATCTGGCTGACGACGCGGCCTCCACGGTCGATATCTCGAAGGCAAGCGTTGTCTTGTCCCAGACGAGCTACACGGCCGACGGCACGGCCAAGACGCCCGCCGTCAGCTCGGTCACGCTTCCCTGGGGCACCAAGCTCTCGGCATCTGATTACACGGTCGTCTACAAGAACAACACCTCCGCCGGCACCGCGACCGTGACCATCACGGGCAAGGGTAACTACGCGGGTACGGCAAGCGCCACCTTCACCATCAAGGAGGCCGGCGTCGACGCGTGGAAGCGCCTTGCCGGCGGCACCGCCATCGGCACGATGAAGGCCATCGTCAACGAGGGCTGGGACAGCAACGATAGCGATTGGGTCTCCGCCGGCAAGTACGCCATCGTGGCCACGACGGCCGGCTACTACGACGCCTTGAGCGCGAGCGGGCTTGCGGGCCTGCTGAAGTGCCCCATCCTTATGACCGCGCCGAACAAGCTTACCGACACCACCTCGGCGCTCATCACGTCTAAGG
>CAVECB010000011.1:39397-48898 GCA_963614215.1 Ruthenibacterium lactatiformans | reverse complement strand
CAGGAATCGGTCGTAGTCGGAGACGAAGAGCCTGTCCTGGACTATACGGTACTTCTCGAACTCGGTTTCGGCGTGAAGCCTTGCCTCCTCGGCGCTCACCTTGCCGGCCCCCGTCAAAAGCTCGGCGCCGTTGAACTCCAGGAAACCGTCGAGGCGCGCGGCCCAATCCTGCATGGTCATGGGAATGTGCCGTGTGGCGGTGCGCGGCGTAGTGCATCTTGTTCTGGACGCTCTTGAAGAAAGTCCTCGTGGTCTCCGCGCTCTTGTCGTAGTCGATGGCCGTGGCGTAGATGTCCGTGACCTTCTGGTAGAACCTGCGCTCGGAAGCGCGGATTTCGCGGACCTGCTCGAGTAGCTCGTCGAAGTACTTTTGGGTCAGGATGCTGCCGCCGCTCTTCAAGCGCTCGTCGTCCATCGCCCAACCCTTGATGGTGTAGTCCTTCACGATGGCGTTTGCCCATCTGCGAAACTGCACCGCGCGCTGGTTGTTCACCTTAAAGCCCACGGCGATGATTGCATCTAGGCTGTAATAGCCGCGCTTTCTGCGCACCGACCTTGTTCCCTCTTGTTGAACTGTCGAGATTTTCTCGGTAGTTGCCTCTTCATCAAGCTCCCCGGACGCATAGATGTTTTTCAGATGCAGCGATATATTGTCCGCACTGCATCCAAACAAACTTGCCATTTCCTGTTGCGTGAGCCAAAACGTCTCGTTCATATAGTGAACTTCCACAGGCACCGATTTTCCATCGACCTTATATAAGACGATATCGGTATCTTCAAGCTCTGCGGAAACGAGCGGCCTATCCACGCATTCACTCATCTCGAACCTGCTTCCAGCATCTTTTGCAGCTTTGCGAGGCTCATCGCCATCTGGCGGTTCAGGCTGTCGAGATCGGCCAGAATCTCTGTAGCAGGCGGGTACTCGACGCGCTCGTAGACCGTCTCCATGTACTTGTTGAAGCTAAAGTCATAGTCGTTGGCGGCAATCTCGTCGCGGGGCACGAGAAAACTCTTCTCGCTGCGCGTGCGCCCCTCTTCACCGTCCAGATCGGCCCAATGCGCCAAGATGTCCGGGATGTCGTCGTGATCCGCGTCGGCGTCGCGTTTGTCGTCGAGCGAGCGGATGAACATGAGGTAGGTGAGCTGGCTGATCACCTCCAGCGGGTTGGTGATGCCGCCCTCCCACATCTTCTGCCAGATAGCATCGACTTTGCCCTTGGTCGCCCCGGTGATCATGGATTGCAGCTCCTCTCCCCTCGCTCGATGCGCGCTGTTCGGCATGCGTGTCCCGCTCGACATGCGCTGTTCAGGATACGTGCGCCGCCTGCTGCGTTTCACCCGAAATTATACGGCACGCGGCCGGCGTCTTTTGCGTTCAGGCGCGGGGGTGCGTGCGCGCGTAGGTCTCCTTCATGTGCGCGAGCGAGAGGTTCGCGTAGATCTGCGTGGTGGACAAGCTGGCATGTCCGAGCATGTCCTGCACGCTGCGCAAATCGGCGCCGCCTTCGACCAGGTCGGTGGCAAAGGCGTGGCGCATGTCGTGCGGGTGCAGAGAGGCGTCGAGGCCGGCCAGGGCCGCGCGCTCGTGAAAGACCCGGCGCAGGGCTGCCGGCGACATGGGGTTTCCCCGCGTGGAGATAAACATCTCGGGCACAGGGCCTTTCACCATGAGCTGCGGGCGGCTAGTGTCGAGGTAGGTGCGTGCGCACGAGAGGGCAAGCGCGTGGAGGGGCACGATGCGCTCCTTGCCGCCCTTGCCGAAAAGGCGAACCTCGCCTGCGGTGAAGTCGATGTCGGACGGTTTTAAAGCGGCAAGCTCGGCAATGCGCGCACCACACGCATAGAGCAGCTCGAGGAAGGCGCGATCGCGCATGCCGACGGCGGTTGAGGAGTCGCACGAGGCCATCAGCTTCTCGATGTCTGCCTGCGAGGTGACGCGCGGCAGCTCGCGCGAGACCTTGGGCGTAGCCGCGACGGCCGCGGGGTTTTCGTCGAGGAGGCCGCGCTCGTTTAGATAGGAAAAGAAGCTGCGCACGGCGGCCAGGCGGCGGCAGGTCGTCTTGCGCGCGTAGCCTGCCCGGTCCAGCTGCGCCATGTAGCGGCGGAAGCGCCGGTGGTCTAGGTGGAGGGGGTCGACTCCCGCGCGCGCAGCCCAGGACAGATAGCCACGCAGGTCGCCCGCATAGGCGCGAACCGTGTGCGGCGAGAGATTGCGTTCGATGTCCAGGTGGCGGATGAACAGGCGCGCGTATTCGGCGGCCTGGGCATCGAAGGTCTCGTCGTCGAAGAAGTCGAGCGGGTCTTTGGCGGCGCTCATGACAGGCGCGCCGCCTCGAACAGGTCGGCGCGCTCCTCCACGAAGGCGGCGATTGCGGCGCGGCTACGGGCGGCGTAGGCGGCCTTGCGCGCGCGCTTGTCGCGAACCTTTTCGGGCAGTGCGGGGATGATGCCATAGTTCACGTGCATGGGCTGGTAGTCCCGCGTGGCCGGGTCTGTGGCGTAGGACAAAAGCGCGCCGAACAGGGTCTCGCGCGGCAGCTTCGGCGCAGGAAGGGCGGAAAGCTCGGCGTAGACGGCCAGCGCGGAAAACAGGCCCGAGGCCACGGCCTCCATGTAGCCTTCCGTGCCCGTCAGCTGGCCGGCCAGGTGCACGCCCGGACGACCCGGCAGGTCGAATGTGGGGCCGAGCACGTGCGGCGCGTCCACGAAGGTGTTGCGGTGCATGACCCCAAAGCGCGAGAACTCCGCGTGTTCCAGGCCGGGGATCATGCGAAACACCCGCTCTTGCTCGCCGAAGCGCAGGTTCGTCTGGAATCCGACGAGGTTGTAGGCGCTGCGCGCGCGGTTTTCTGCACGCAGCTGCACGGCCGCCCAAGGGCGCCTACCTGTCGCCGGATCGGTCAGACCCACGGGCTTTAAGGCACCGAAGCGCAAGGCGTCGGTCCCCGTGCGCGCCACTTCCTCGACGGGCTGGCAGGCGGCAAACAGCTCGCGGCGCTCGAAATCTCGCACGATCGTTCGCTCGGCGGCGAGAAGCTCGGCGACGAAACGCTCGTAGGCGTCGCGGGTGAAAGGCGCGTTCAGGTAGTCGGATGGCGCACCCTTGTCGTAGCGGGACTGCTCGAAGACGCGTGTGCGGTCGATGGAATCGGCCTCGACGATGGGGGCGGCGGCATCGTAGAAGGCAAGGCTTTCGGCGCCCAGCTCAACAGATAGCGCCTCGGCCAGCGCGTCGCCGGTTAAAGGACCTGTGGCCACGATGGCAGGCGCGGCAGGCAGGGCGGAAAGCTCGCGGTGCTCTATCTCCACGAGCGGGTTTTCCTCCAGCAGGGCCGTGACCGCTTCCGAGAACAGCGTCCGGTCCACGGCAAGCGCCCCGCCCGCCGGCACGGAGCTGTCCCGCGCCGCGTGCAAAAGGAACGAGTCCATGGCGGCCAGCTCGCGCTTCAGGGCACCGGCCGCCGTGTCGGCATCGTCGCTTTTAAACGAGTTCGAGCACACGAGCTCGGCCGCATTACCCGTCTTGTGGACCGCCGTCTGGCAATCGGGGCGCATCTCGACCAGGCGCACAGGCACGCCGCGCGCGGCAAGCTGCAGGGCTGCCTCGCTGCCCGCAAGGCCCGCGCCCACCACAGTGACTGTCGGAAACTTCTTCATATCCTCATTCTCGCACATGCCGAGCCAGCAACAGGGCAGCGCGGGAAACGTATGGTGCAACGCCTTGCCGCCGAACATGTTCCTCTTGAAAATCTTCGCGCGCCTAATTCCTGAAAATGTCGTCATGAGTGCCCGTGCGTTGGAGATATGCCCGTCCTTCCTTGACGACCCACACCAAAAGCCAGTCGCCCGCATTTGCGACATGGCACTCGAGGCTTTCCTTCCACTCGCCTTTGAGCTTGTGCATGTTATGGCGACGTCTCAACTCTTCTTCCGAGCTTTGGGAGTTCTCCATTATCAACTGGACAACTCTGTCGAGCAAAGCAAGGTCTGCATGCTTTTTCTTGAGCCGTTTAATGTCCCTCCTAAACAGCGAAGTTGGGAAAATCTGAAGCATTGCAAAACCCCTAGATATCTACAAGCATCTCTTGGAAACTCGAATACCCTTTGGCGGGAATCTTTCCTTCAATCATAGCCTCCGTCTCGGCTATTGCCTGAAGGCTCTCCTCGTTTGGCTGTTCGCACGACAAGTTCAAGGGAATCGACTGTTCACGGGCAATCTGCTTGTAGAAAGCACGGGTCACGCTCGAAAGGTCGAAACCAAGAGCATGCACTACCTCTTGCGCCCTTTTTTTTGTTTTCTCGTCGATTCTAATTGTGACCGTCGTCATTACGCCTCCTTGAAACACGCGTACTGACATCGTAGCACAATAGCAAGTGCACAAGAATCCCTTTCATGGCCTGAAGCGAAACCCGACACGGCGCTGCCATATCCCATGCATACGCAATGCAACCTCCCTTGCGCGTCCAACAGAAAAACGCCAAGCGCAAGTCGAGGCGACGAAGGTCAGCAGCACGGCGGCGGCAAGTGTCAGAGTATCGGCCGTGAAACCGGCACCCGCCAAGGGTAAGACCATGGCACGGTAGTTGAGCAGCGAATAGGCGCCTGTGCCCGCATCGCGCTTGAAGGCGGGCGGTGCAGGGTCGCCGCGCGCGGCAATCGATATGGAGCGCGCGGCGGCATCGCAGCCGACGACCCATTGCCCGTATGGGAGCTGGTATCCATCCGGCGCGGCCGTCTCGACGAGCATGTACTCCCCCGCCGCCAGCTCGCCCAAATCGACGATGCCGTCGGCGGCGCTCGTCGCCTTCGCAAACGGTTCTTCCATATCCCAGCAGCACCCCGCCTCCCCCGTCGCCGTCTCCGAGTGGTCGGCGGCGTGAGTATGGGAAGCGTCCCTGCAGGCGTACAGCTCGAATGAGGCTCCTGCCAGCGGCGCATCACTCGTCGCGTCCACCTTTGTGAAGGAAAAGGGCACGGGCGCCGGTTCGTAGACCACATCCACCGTGTGATCTGCCTTGATGTCGGTGAACGCATATGACGCGGAGAAGTCCTCGATGGATACCTCGTTTCCATCCACGGTCACCGACTTCAAGGTATAGCCGTCCTTTGGCGCATATCCAACCGTTTTGTCCGTGCCCCAATTCAAGCCCGTAGCCGTCGGGTCGATGCTGCCGTTTACCACGCTCGTCGCCACCTTGTAGCGCAGCGGGTCGTCTTTCACGTTCACTGTGATGTCCTCGTAAGTGCCGTTGCCGACCCAGGTGCTGGTGCCGTAGCTCACATATGGGTACGCGTTCACGACGTCGAAGGGATAGATCGCCGTGTCGAGCGCGTACCCGGTCGGGGCCTTGGTCTCCTTCAGGTAATACGTCGTGTCGTAGACGAGTGCCTGCCCGTCTGCCAGCACGTAGGCCATGCCAGATTCGTCGCAGGTGGCGCTGTAGAGCAGCTTTGTGCAGGCCTTGTCCGAGTAGACCCCGTAGACCGCGCCAGCTCGGCTGCAGGCAAAACTTGCATCAGACGAGGTTTTCTTCACGACGAGCTTGTACTGCGTGCAAAGGCCGCGCAAAAGTATGTTCGTCCCTATGCCCTTGCCACTACCCTGCCATATAAAGGAAAAACCCGATGTGTTCGTCTTTACAATCACCAAATCTGCGGGGTTGTTGGATCTGTCCGTACCGGACGGCGCCTCCCCCGCCGTGTATTTGGAATAGCTGTCCGATACGGTTAGGTAGCTTTTTTTCTGCACGTTGATGGACTGCACGCCGGACATGAACTGCACGCCCTCGTTGTAGCCTTTTCCGTCGCCGACGCCCGAAAAATCGGTGTAGGAAGATTTGTAGACGTTGTTTACATATCCTCCCGTTGAGACATCGAGGTCGGAGAAGCTGTAATACGCGCAGCGACCGGACGGGCTATAGGCAGATCCGTCCTGCTTGGTCAGCTTTACGTCGAATCGGGTGCGCAGAGCGGTGGACGAATAAGCATCTTCAATCACCGCCGTAGAGGAAAACGACGAGGCCGCAAGGGCCGTACACTGAAAATACTTCACGGCTTTCGTGCTCTTGTTGTACGCAATCATGAGAATCGGAAGGATGCCGCTTTTCCCCCAGCTGCTCGAAGCGGAGATGTAGGCGGTCGGCGTCAGGGTCAGCTTCATGTCGAGAAGTTGGCCGTCGAAAGCCTTGCACGAGTTCTTGCATGTCAAGGTGACGGCGCCCGGCGCCTTCTTGCCCACAGACGTCAGCTTCGTCTTCCAGCATAGATACGCATATGCATTTTTACCGGACTCCGGGGTGACGGTCTTGAACTCCCAACTACCCGCGCCGCCAGAAATGGAGACGTTGTTGATTTTCAGATTGTTGTAGGGCGTGTTGAACGCGCAGATTCCGTCTCGAGGCTTGAACTTCTCTAACGACAGGTCGTCCCATTTCGTCGGGGCGCTGTAGGCAAGGGCTGCAGGCGGCATAGTCAGCAGGACGGCAAACGTGAGCAACATCGCGCAGACCGCGAACGTCGCACGAGACGCCCGTCTTCCCGTGCAGCCAGCGCTTTGCATCGTCATTTTTCGCCTCTCCATATCCATGCCCTTCCCGCGCCTGCCGTCCCCGCGCCCGCTTCGTGTTCCTGCATCTGCCGTCCCCGCACTCGTTTCACATCCCCGCACCCGCTTGCGCCTCACCCGCGCACGCGCGGACACACCTGGTAGCGCCCGTCGCGGCCACGTTCAAGACAGCCTGAAAGCTCCAGCGCAGATATCTCGCGCATCGCACGTTGCACAGGCCACGACATCGTCTCGGCGACCTCGGCGGCCGAAAGAGGCTGGGCGGCAAGCGCGGCGACAAGCCTTTGCGCGGCGCCCGCCTTGCCCGCACCGACCTTGCCGGCAGCGCCCGCATCGCCCTTCCCCCTTGCAACGGCGCTGCCGCGCCCCTTACCACGACCGCACCCGCTCTCCACATCGTCTGCCGCAGAACTTGCCGCGCCAAAGGATTCCGGCCCGGGCGAGAGAAGCGACAAAGGTGCGTCCGCAAAAGCCAAATCGAGGGCCGAGGCGAAAGTCTCGTGGTCTACCACAGGCGAAGCACCGTCGTAGATGAGGCGGTTGGATCCGCGTGAGTTCGGCGAGGATATGGCCCCCGGCACCGCGCACACCTCGCGCCCGGCCTTCAGTGCGAAGTCCGCCGTCGTGAAGGTGCCGGAGGGCAGTCCGGCCTCGACGATGAGCAAAAGGCGCGCAAGGCCTGCGATGATGCGGTTGCGCCGCACGAAATAGGCGGGCAGGGGCGGCTCGTCGTCGAGATGCTCCGAGACGATGGCGCCGCCTGCGTCCAAGACCTCTTGAAACAGGGCAAACCCGCGCTTCGGATAGACCTCGTCGACCCCTCCCCCAAAGACGACGACGGTGGGCGCCCCATGCGCGAGCGCCGCCCTGTGCGCCGCCTGGTCGCAACCCAACGCGCCCCCCGAGACAATCGTCGCGTTGCGCTGCGCAGCCTGGCCGGCGAACAACTCCGTGCACGAGATGCCGTAGGGGGTCGCCTTGCGCGCCCCGACGACCGCCACGCACGCGCTGCGCAAAAGCTCTGGATCGCCGATGCCGTGCAGGCGCTCGGGCGGCTGCGGCATGTCTTCCAGCATTTCCGGATAAAGAGCAGATCCGCGCTCCACCGAAAAGCGCTTCCCCCGCAAAATGCGCCCGGAGCTTCCCGTCCTCCCCGCCGCCCGTTCTGCGGGCCGCCCTGCTGGCTGCCCTGCCGCCCGCGCAAACGCCTGCTCCGTCATCTGCCCCATCTCCCCTGCATCTCCCGATGTCAGTCCAAGGTGTTTTCCACGCGGTAGGCGAAAGCCTCGTAGAGGTGCTCTTCGCCCACTTGCGCGCTCTCGTCCAAGTCCGCGATGGTGCGCGCAACCCGCAGCACGCGGATGATCCCCCGCCCCGACAAGTGGTGCGAGGTGGAAACCTGCTCGACCAGGCGCGTCTCGCGCGCGCCCAGACGGCAGCGCTCGACCACCTGCGCGGAGCTCGCGGGGAAAAACGGGTCGTCGCCGTCTTGGAGCCGGGCTGCCGCACGCTCGCGAGCGGCCATCACCTGCGAGGCAATGTGCGCAGACGAGACGCCGCTGCCCGTGTCGAGCACGTATTTCGCCTGCGTGCGCCCCACCTCGCATATGAGGTCGATGCGGTCGCGCAAAGGCCCTCCGAGCTTGCTTTTGTAGCGCAATATTTGCACCTCGCTGCATTTGCACGGATGCTCGCGATCACCCAGGTAGCCGCAAGGACAGGGGTTCGACGCAGCGAGCAGCTGAAAGCGCGCCGGAAAGGTCATGCGCCCGTCGGCGCGCGTGAGCGAGACCTCGCCGTCTTCGAGCGGCTGGCGCAGGGACTGCAAGACGCAGCCGCCGAACTCGCCCAGCTCGTCGAGGAACAAAACGCCGTGATGCGCGAGGGATACCTCGCCGGGCATGATGGGCTGCCCCCCACCCACCAACGACGCCATGGTCGCCGAGTGGTGCGGGGCGCGAAACGGCCGGACACCGCGGGCTATCTGCGAGACGTCGAGGCCTGCGACCGAGTGGATGACGGCGGCCTCGACGCGCTCGCGCTGCGACAGCGGCGGCAGTATCGTAGGAAAGCGCCGCGCGAGCATGCTCTTGCCCGAGCCAGGAGGACCTACGAGCAACGCCCCGTGCTCGCCTGCGGCCGCGATGGTGAGCGCGCGCACCGCGCCCTCCTGGCCCACCACCTCCGAGAAATCGAGCTTTTGCCCAGACGGCGCCGCAGGCACGCCGCGCACGCCATCGAAGGCGCCTTCCCGCAGCTGCGAGAGGCTGTCCAGGCACAGGTGGCGCAAACCCGAAAGCGGCGGTAGGTCCATGTTGGGTTGCGCGCTCATGAGCGCCATGGAGCGACGCGAGGCGCACAGCGCATACGCGAATAGCCCGTCCACGGGGCGCACGCGCCCCTCCAAGGAAAGCTCGCCCACGACGATGGTATCGGCGAACAACTCGGCCGGCACCTGGCCGGTGGCCACGAGATAGGCCGCGGCGATGGGCAAGTCGAAGCCCGATCCGCTCTTTTTTAGCGACGCAGGCGCAAGGTTTACGACGATATGGCGGTTCATGGGCATCTTGAAGCCTGCCGCGTTCACCGCGCTGTGCACGCGCTGCCGCGCCTCCTGCACGCCCTTGTCCCCCATGCCGACGACGTGCATGCCCGGCAAGCCGCCCGAGACTTCTATCTCGACGGTGACGGGCACGGCCTCGACGCCGTGCAGGGTGCACGCGTGCACCTGCGCCCGAAGTGCCTTCGCGTTAGACATCGAAGCAACTCCTGTGATGGCGCAGCATGGCGCGCCTGCCGTCGGCAACGCATATGGCGATGGCGTCGAAGCGCAGGGCCGTGTTGTCGTCTATGTCCTCTTGCACGATGTAGCACATCGCAATCTTCTCGTAGCGCGACCTCTTTTTCGCGGTGACCGCCTCCTCGGGCAGCCCGG
>CAVECB010000011.1:35674-39173 GCA_963614215.1 Ruthenibacterium lactatiformans | reverse complement strand
TGCCCCCGCGGGCGCGCGCTTTTTTCCTCTCTCGCACGTTCCTCAGACGCGCATTGCCCGCAGGCGCCCCTTTCACCGTCTGTGTCGCCGCCAAGCTCCCTGCGCGTAATCTCCCAGCTCGCCCGTCCCGTCTCCAACACCGTCTCCGCGCCCATAAGCGCCTCCTTCCCATATCGGCACTTTCGATTCCGTGCAGGAAAAATCATGGCAGGCAAACCTGAACAAACCACCGAATGAAACCCGGACCAAATCCGAACCGCTTCCAAACGAAACCGAAACGGTTGTGGGATACTTTCCGAAACGCGCACGTGACGCACCACGCCGAAGAGAAGGGACAAGCTCCATGGAAAAGGAACGCGCCGAGTACATCCAATGTGTCTGTGACGAACACGGAGATGCGACGGGTCGCGCGCAGGCACTTGCCGCCATCGAGGCCTCGGACGTGCTCGCACACGGAAAGCCCGTCCCTTTTTCGTTCGTGCCCACGCTCCACAACAGCGACGACATGGCCTTCTACGAAAAGGTCGCCACGACGACCACGACCATCCTCGGCAAGGTGATCACGCGCTACCTTAAAGACCCGGGCTACCGTGCGCTGTTTGCCTTTCCGCCCGAGATAGAGCGCCTCATTTTGCTGCCGTGCGGCTACGAGCAGCTGCTGCCCCTCGCGCGCATCGACCTTTTCGTCGACGAGCACGACAAGAGCTTCAAGTTTTGCGAGTTCAACGCCGACGGCGCCGCGGGCATGTCGCGCGACCAGGCAATAGGCGCCGAGCTGGCCAAGACGGCAAGTTTCAAGCGCTTTGCCGCCACGAAACGCTCGGTGACGCAATTCGAGCTGATCGACTCGTGGGTCGCGGCCTTCCTGCGCATCTGGGCCTCCGACCCTCTCTCTGCGAATCGCCCCGTCCCCACCGTCGCCATCACCGATTTTTCCGAAAGCGCCGTGATGAGCGACTTCACCATGTTCATCGACGCTTTCGAGCGGGCGGGCGTGCACGCGCGCTTCGTGGACACGCGCGCGTTCTCCTTCGACGGCCAGACCTTGCGCGACGCAGCAGACGGCACGCACATCGACGCGGTATACCGCCGCGCCGTCACCAGCGAGATCTGCACAAAGATAGACAAGTGCGGCGCCCTCATCGACGCTGTGGCCGCATCCCGCGTGTGTCTGGTCGGGCATTTCCGCACCAACGTCATCCACACCAAAATGGTGAACGTGGCGCTTTTCGACGAAAGTCGCAAAGACTTCCTGACGCCAGAAGAGATTGCCTTCGTGGACGCGCACGTGTGCCGCACCATGCGACTGGAGACGGGCGGCCCAGACCTATCCGAGCTGAAGGCGACGCGCGAAAAGTGGATTGTGAAGCCCGCCGACGACTACGGCGGAAACGGCGTCTTCGCAGGCGTGGACTTCACGGATGCTGAATGGGCAGAGGTCGTGGACACCCATGTGGACTGCGGCTTTATCGTGCAGGAGTTCTACCCGCCGCGCCACGTCGACATCATCCGCCCCGAGCAAGGAAAAAACGGCTCCCCCGCCGTCGAGAGCTGGGAGTCGATGCCGGGCTTTTACCTCTACGACGGGCGTCTTGCGGGCTTCTACCACCGCCTGGGCCGAGGCGGCGTGATCGCCATCGGCGAGGCGGGCGGCATCTGCGCGCCGGTGTTCGGCGTGGACCTGGACTAGGCGCACGGGTGCCGAAAAGGCTTTCAGGCTCGTGGGGCAGACGTTTGACATGCACGAAAAATGGGAAGGCCGCGCGATCCTCCTCGTGGACCTCGACGCGTTTTTCGCCTCGGTCGAGCAGCTCGACCACCCCGAGTGGCGCGGCAAGCCCGTGATCGTGGGAGGGCCTGCCTCCAGGCGCGGCGTCGTCTCCACAGCAAGCTACGAGGCGCGCGCGTTCGGGGTGCACTCCGCCATGCCGTCTGCAGCCGCCGAGCGCCTGTGCCCGCAGGCCATCTGGACGAGCTCGCATTTCGAGCGCTACCACGAGGTGTCGGCGCAGGTCATGCAGATATTGCGCGACGAAAGCCCCCTAGTCGAGCAGATGTCTATCGACGAGGCCTTCCTCGACGCAAGCCCCGGCCGCTTTTGCGGTGACGACCCCGTAAAAATCGCCGCGCGCATCCAAAGCCGCGTCGCGAAGCTCGGCGTGACCTGCTCCATCGGCGTGGGCACGGGCAAGGCGGTGGCAAAAATCGCCTCCGACTTGGACAAACCGCAGGGCTTAAGCGTCGTCTACCCGGGCGGCGAGGCGGCGTTTCTCGCGCCCATGGACGTGCGCGCCATGCCGGGCATCGGGGCGCGCACCGCTGAGAAGCTGCACATACGCGGCATCAAAACCTTAGGCGACCTCGCACAGGCCGACCCCACCTTGCTCAAGCCAGTCTTCGGGATAAACGCGCAGGCCTTCTGCCGGCGAGCGGCGGGCATCGACGAGCGGGAGGTCGTGGTGGCAGAGGAGCTGAAGTCGGTGAGCCACGAGCGGACATTCACCCATGACCTGACCACGCGTACGCAGATCGAGGATGCCATCGACCTGCTGGGATCGATGGTGGGCAGGCGGGCGCGGCGCAACCAGGTGGCGGGGCGTACCGTTGTCGTCAAGCTGCGCTACGACGACCTCTCCTCGCGCACGGCGCAAACGACGCTGCGTGTATGCACCGACGACGAGTCCGTCTTCATCCCGCCCGCAAAGGAGCTGGTGGGGCAGCTGTGGCGCCCCGGAGAGCGTGTGCGCCTCGTCGGAGTGGGGCTTTCGGGCTTCGAGCGCGGCGACGTGCAGCTCGGCCTTTTCGACATGGACCCGGATACAGATGGTGAAAGGGAGGGCGCCGACGCGCAGGCGGGCGCAGGCGATGCGGCTGATGAAAGGCGGGATACGGGCGCGCGGCAGGCCCTCGATGCGGCAGATGCTGTGCGCGACAGATTTGGCGAGGGAGCGGTGAAGTTCGGGCGCGAGATGAAGCTTTCCGTGCGTGACACCGGCACGCGCGGGCAAAACGAGGGCACCGTGCAAAAGCGCAACACGTAGAATGGGGCGTGGCGGGCAAACAGAGCGCTGCCGATGCAGGCAAAGCCCCGCGCTGTCGCGGCACGAGGCCTCGGCGGCGGGCGGATTTTGCAACACATAGAAGAGACGGTGAAAGGCAGGGGCATGCAGGCACGACGGGTGAAGCTCTACTGCGACGGCGGATGCCGCAACAACCAGCGCCGAGGCAACGTTGGCGGCTGGGGCGTGCACCTCGAATGGGGGCAACACGTCAAGGAGCTGTCCGGCGGCGCAAAAGACACCACGAACAACAAGATGGAGCTGACCGCCGCCATCGAGGGGCTGCGCGCCGTGCGCGACAAATCGGTCGGCGTCGACGTCTACGCCGACAGCGCCTATGTGCTCGGCGGCATCACCTCGTGGATCTTCGGGTGGAAGAAAAACGGGTGGCTGACCTCGGCGAAAAAACCCGTCATGAACAAGGAACTGTGGCAGGCGCT
>CAVECB010000011.1:0-35520 GCA_963614215.1 Ruthenibacterium lactatiformans | reverse complement strand
CTAGCGCCTAGCGGCTCGCGTTCAGCTCCTGCGCCACCTCGAGGCCATCGGCGATGGCAGAGGCCACGATGGAAGCTCCCGTACGCGCATCACCTGCCACATAGACCGGCACAGTGCTCTCGCCTACGACATGCGCACGGTGCGTGCTCCTATGCACGATGGGAAGCGCCGGGCCTTCTGCGGCCCACTCGACGCCGAACGCCGCGAGCACCCCGGTTTCAGGCCCGGTGAAGCCCTTGGCCACGAGCACGAGCTGCGCGTCTATCACGCGCTCGCTGCCCTCGACATGCGCACGGCTACCATCAGCGGCGAAATCGACGATGCGCACGCCCGACACCTCGCCCTCACCCTCGAAGGCCAAGGTGTCCACGCCCCACACGCGCGGGTCTTCGCCGAAGATCTCTGCGGCCTCGCGCTGGCCGTAGCCTTGCTCCCACACCGCACGAGGGCCAGGCCATACGGCCAGCACATCCACCGCATCTGCCGGACGCGCGGCACGGATGACCTGCGTCACGCTTCTCGCGCCCTGGCGCAGCGCGGTGGCCACGCAGTCCACGCCCGTGTCGCCGCCGCCCACAACCACGACGTCTTTGTCCTTTGCCGTGACCTGCGGCTCGCCGCCATCAAGCACAGCCTTCGTGGCCGCCGTCAAATATTCCATCGCGTAGTGCACGCCGTCCAGGCCCGCACCCGGCACTTTCAGCTCGCGGGCATGCCCAGCGCCGCAGGAAAGCACGACCGCGTCCGAGGCGGCCAAGATATCGCCTGCCCGCTCGGCCGCGTCGACGCCGCAGGAAAACCCGATGCCGCTTTTGCGCATCAGCTCCACGCGCCGCTCCACCACGTCCTTAGGCAGCTTCATCGCGGGGATGCCGTACATGAGCAGGCCACCCGGCCTGTCCGCCTTTTCGTAGACGTTCACGCGCCATCCCGTGCGCGCAAGCTCCCAGGCGCAGGCAAGGCCGGCAGGGCCAGAACCCACGACACTTGCAAGCGGCGCGTCGTCTGGCGCGGGCGGCAGAGGCGCGCGCATCCCCTCGTCGTCGAGGAAATCGGCGATGGCGCGCTCGTCGTCGCGTATGGCCACGGGTTCGTCGTGCAGCCCGAGGTTGCAGGCCGTCTCGCAGGGCGCCGGGCACACGCGCGAGGTGAACTCGGGAAACGGATTGGTCATCGACAGGCGCTCGGCGGCCTGCGCGATGCGCCCACGGCACAAAAGGTCATTGGTTTCGGGGATGAGGTTGTGCAGCGGGCAGCCCGTCGCACGCCGTGCCCCGGAAAAGACCACGCCGCTTTGGCAGAAGGCCACACCGCAAGCCATGCAGCGCGCGGCCTGCACCTCCTGCGCATCCAAATCGAGCCTCACCGCGTACTCGTCGAAATCGCGCACCGCATCTTTTGCGTCGCGCAGGCCGTGATCGACGCGGCCTTGCTTCAGATATGCACCGGGAATGCCCATTTACGCACCCCTCCTCATCGTCTCGAACGCCTCTTCGACCGCGTCCTCATGGCTCGCACCGCGCTTTTCTGCCTGCGCCGTCAACTCCATCGCGCGCTCGTACTCCTTGGGGATGACCTTCACGAAGCGCTTCTTTACCGCCTCGAAGCGATACAGCGTCTTCACGCCCAGCGGGCTTTCCGTGCGGTTCACGTGCTCTTCGACGAGCTTGCGCACGCACGCGAAATCCTCTTCGCCCAGCTCCTCGAGGTTCACCATGTCCATGTTGCAGCGCCCGGACAGCGTCTTTTCCTCGTCGTAGACGTAGGCCACGCCGCCGCTCATGCCGGCCGCGAAGTTCAGACCCACCTCGCCGAGCACGACCACCACGCCGCCCGTCATGTACTCGCAGCCGTTGTTGCCGCAGCCCTCGACCACGAGCTGGGCGCCGGAATTGCGCACAGCAAAGCGCTGACCGGCCAGGCCATTCACAAACCCGCGCCCGTCCGTCGCGCCGTAGAAGGCCACGTTGCCCACGGCGACGTTTTCCTCGGGCCGATAGGTGCTGCCAGCCGGCGGAGCCACGGACAGCACGCCGCCGGACAGCCCCTTGCCGAAGTAGTCGTTGGCATCGCCGTGTATGGACAGCTCGATGCCGTGCGGCAAAAACGCACCGAAGCTCATGCCGCCGGAGCCCGCGCAATCGATGGCCACCGAGGCGCCCGGCAGCCCGTCGGGGTGCTCGGCGGTGACGGCATGCCCCAGCAAGGTGCCCACGCAGCGGTTCACATTCGATATGTCCACGTCGAAGCGTATGGGCTCGAGGCGTTCGCGCGCACGGCGCGTGTAGGGCACAAACAGCGTCGCGTCCAAGGTCTCGGGCAGGGTGTCTTGCGGCGCCATGGCGGGCACGTGGTGGCGCTCGGCGGCGCCATCGATGTCGGCCCCGAACTCGGCGGCCGCTTGAAACAGCAACGGCTCCACGTCCACGAGCGAGGCCTTCCAGTTGTGCTCGCCTCCCCCGCGGCGCAGCAGCTCGGGATGCCCCACCATCTCCTCGACGGTGCGCATGCCCAGCTGGGCCATGATATGGCGCAGCTGCTCGGCAACAAACATCATGTAGTTCACCACGTGCTCGGGCTTGCCGGAAAAACGCCCGCGAAGGCGGCAGTTTTGCGTCGCGATGCCCACCGGGCAGGTGTCTTGTTGGCAGTCGCGCTGCATCAGGCAGCCCAGCGCGAGCAGCGGCGCGGTGGCAAAACCGAACTCCTCGGCGCCCAACAAGCACGCGATGGCCACGTCGCGCCCGTCCATGAGCTTGCCGTCGGCCTCGAGCATGACCCGCGAGCGCAGGCCGTTTTTCAGCAAGGTCTGCTGTGTTTCGGCCAGCCCCAGCTCCAGCGGCAGGCCGGCATGGTAGATGGAGTCGCGCGGCGCCGCACCCGTGCCGCCATTGGACCCGGAGATGAGTATCTTGTGCGCGCCGCCCTTGGCCACGCCGGTGGCGATGGTGCCCACGCCAGTCTCGGAGACAAGCTTCACGCTAATCTGCGCGTCCGGGTTGGCGTTGCGCATGTCGAAAATCAGTTCGGCCAGATCCTCGATGGAATAGATGTCGTGGTGCGGCGGCGGGCTGATCAGCCCCACACCCGGCGTCGAGCGGCGCGTGCGCGCAATCCACGGCCACACCTTGCGACCCGGCAGGTGCCCGCCCTCGCCCGGCTTGGCGCCCTGCGCGAGCTTTATCTGTATCTCGCGGGCGCTGGCCAGATAGCGGCTCGTCACGCCAAAGCGCCCCGAAGCCACCTGCTTGATGGCCGACTTCATGCTGTCGCCGTTTGCAAGCGTCGCCTCGCGGGCTGTATCCTCGCCGCCCTCGCCCGTGTTCGACTTGCCGCCAATGCGGTTCATCGCGACGGCCAAGCACTCGTGAGCCTCGCGCGATATCGAGCCGTAGCTCATAGCACCGGTCTTGAAGCGCTTCACTATCTCGGAAGCCGGCTCGACCTCGGAGAGGGGTACGGGCTTTTTCGCCCACGCGAACTCCAGCAAATCGCGCAGCTGCACCGTGCGCCCCTGCGGGTGCAGCGCATGGCTGTATTCCATGAACAGGTCGAAGTCGTCCTCGCGCACCGCGCGTTGCAGCAGATGGACCACCTCGGGGGTGATAATGTGTTCCTCGCCGCGCGGACGCCACGTGGTGATGCCAGAAGAGGGCAACTGGCCGGGCGCGGGGCTGTGCGCGAGCGCGAGCGCGGCAACATGGCGCTCGTCGCATTCGCGTTGCACGTCGTCGATGGACAGTCCGCCCACGCGACTGACGGTGCCGGTGAAGTACTCGTCGACCAGCTCGGGTGCAAGGCCCACAGCCTCGAAGACCTGGGCGCTGTGGTAGCCCTGCATCGTCGAGATGCCCATCTTGCTCATCACACCGACGATGCCGGCGGTGACGGCGCGGTTGTAGTTTGCAACGCCCGTCTCCACGTCCACGGACAAATCGCCCGCGTCGGCAAGCGCGCGGATGGTGTCGTGCGCGAGATAGGGGTAGACCGCGGAGGCCGAATACCCCACGAGCGCCGCGAAATCGTGCGGGGTAAAGGCATCTCCCGCCTCCACGACGATGTCGGCTTTCGTGCGCAAACCAGCGCGGAGGAGCCGGTTGTGCACCGCCGCCGTGGCAAGCAGGCTGGGGACGGGCACCTCGCCTGCGGCTGCGCGATCAGAGACCACGAGAATGTTTGCCCCGTCGGCCACCGCCTGCTCGGCCGCCTCGCACAAAGCCGAAAGCGCCTCGGCCAGCGCGTGCGGGCCGGCATCTTCACCATAGACCGCGTGCAACACGGCCGACTTGAAGCCCTGGCGTTTGATGTTCACGAGCGCGGCAAACGAGCGCGCATCAAGCATCGGGGTGGACAGCTTCACCAAACGACAGTTGTCGCGGGAATCCTCCAGCATGTTGCCGTGGTTTCCCACGTAGAGCAGCGTCGAGGTGATGAAGGTCTCGCGCAAAGCGTCGATGGGCGGGTTGGTGACCTGCGCGAACAGCTGGTTGAAGTAGTCGAAGAAGCTGCGCGGCCGCTCCGAAAGGCACGCGAGCGGCACGTCGAAGCCCATCGAGGCCAGCGGCGCGGCGCCCTTTTGCGCCATGGGCTCTATAGCCTCGGCGATGTCGTCGAAAAACATCCCGTGTGACGCCTGGCGGGTTGCAAGGGCAAGGTCCGCATCGCGCACGTCTGCCGCTTCTTTTACAGCCGCGTCCGCACCGAACTCGGCCGCGAGCCGCTCAAGCTCCACCATGCCGCTTTCGATCCATGCGCGGTAGGGCTTCTCGTTGGAAAACGCATCCTTTATCTCGTCGTCGAGCAAGACGCGCCCGGCATCCGGGTCCACCAAAAGCATCTGCCCCGGCCCCAAGCTGCCCGCAACCAAAATCTCGTCGGGATCGACGTCGAGTACGCCCACCTCGCTGGCCAAGATCAGCCTATCGTCGGTCGTGATGTAGTAGCGTGCCGGGCGCAGGCCGTTGCGGTCGAGGGCGGCGCCGGTCACGCGCCCATCAGAAAACGCCACGGCGGCAGGCCCGTCCCAGGCCTCCATGAGCATGGACTGGTAGGCGTCCCACGCGCGGCGCTTCTCGCCCAGCGCCTCGTTGTGGTCCCAGGGCTCGGGCAAGACCAGCGAGACCGCCCGCGGCAGGCTGCGCCCGTTCATCGTGAGGAACTCGAGCACATTGTCGAGCATGGCCGAATCGCTGCCCTCGCGGTCGATAATGGGCAAGACGTCTTCAAGGCCAGCACCCATGACCGGCGAGTACAGGCGCGGCTCACGGGCGCGCGTCCAGTTCACGTTACCGCGCAGGGTGTTTATCTCGCCATTGTGCACGATGTAGCGGTTGGGGTGCGCGCGCTCCCAGGCAGGCGTCGTGTTCGTGGAGTAGCGCGAATGGACGAGCGCGAGTGCCGTCTCGGTCGAGGCATCGTCGAGGTCGAGGAAAAACCCGCGCATCTGCGTCGCGACGAGCATGCCCTTGTAGACGATGGTGCGCGAGCTCATCGAGCACACGTAGAAGATCTTGTCGGCCATCGCACTTTCGGCGTGGTAGCGCTTTTCCATGATGCGCCTGCAGGTGAAAAGCGCGCGCTCGAACTCCTGTCCGGCGGCCACGTCGTCGGGACGGCCCAAAAAGGCCTGCTTGATGGTGGGCATGCACGCCCGAGCTGTCGAGCCTAAGTCGTGGGGATCCACCGGCACCTCACGCCAAAACAGCAGGGGGATGCCGCATTGCGCGCAGGCGTCCTCGAAGATGCGCATGCCGCATTTCACGCCCTCTGCGTCCTGGGGCAAAAACAGCATCGCGACCGCATATTCGCCTTCCTTGGGCAGGAGGTGGCCGCATTTTTGCGCCTCGCGCCTGAAGAAGCGGTGCGGTATCTGGAACAGGATGCCCGCGCCGTCGCCGGTGTTGCGCTCCAGCCCCACGCCGCCGCGGTGCTCGAGGTTCACCAAAACGGACAGCGCATCGTCGAGCATCTGATGCGAGCGCGCCCCGTCAAGCGAGGCCAGCGCGCCGATGCCGCATGCGTCGTGCTCGAATTCGGGGCGGTAGAGCCCCTCGTGGTGTGTGGTATTTCGCATGTTCCCGCCTTTTGCCTTCTAGTCTATGTCCAAAACGCCCGCAAAGCTCTCCTGTGCAGGACCTGTCATATATACGTGCATGTCGTCGCGCCAATCCACGTCGATGGTGCCGCCCAGCACGCGCACCCGCACGTGCCGTCCCGTCCTGCCCGTCAGATGCGCCGCCACCGCCGTGGCACAGCAGCCCGTGCCGCAGGCAAGCGTCTCGCCGCAGCCGCGCTCCCACACGCGCATGACCAGCTCGTCGCCGTCCAGGTAGGCAAACTCGACGTTGGTCTTTTCCGGGAAGGCCTGCGCACATTCGACAACAGCACCCACAGAAGCCACGAAGGCATCGTCGAGCACGGACGCGTCGTCTAGGAAGGCAATTGCGTGGGGGTTGCCCATGGACACGCAGGTGAACTTCAGTTGCGAGGCCGCCTGCGCTCCGGCGCCGGCCAGTCCTTCAAGCGTGCACTCGACGGCCGCCGTATCGGCGATGGAGGAAAACTGTGGCGCCAGCGGCGTGCCCGGCAAGGTGGTGGGCACCTGCGCGGGCTCCAAGATGGGCGCGCCCATGTCCACGCAGGCCGTCGCGAGCGTCTTTTTCTCGTCTAGGGTGAAGGTGATGGGCTTCGGCCCTGCCAGCGTGTCGGCACAAAACGAGCCGGCCGCTGCGCTCACGTGGCTTCTGTCCACAAGAAACTTCGCGAAGCAGCGCACGCCGTTGCCGCACATCTGCGCCTTCGTGCCGTCCGAGTTGTAGTAGTCCATGTAGGCCGCGCACTCGGGTCTCGGCGAGGGCTTCACCACGATCACGCCGTCAGCGCCCACGCCGAAGTGCCTGTCGCAGATGCGGGCGATTTGCCCGGGGTCGAGGTGCAAGCGGTCCGCGAAATCTCCTATGACGACGAAGTCGTTGCCCGCGCCGTTTAGCTTGGCGAACTCACAACGCATATGCCGGCCTCCATCCCTTCTCCTCAAAAGCGCCTTATCGCAAGCCGCGCGGTTGGGGTGATAAAACCCCGCATGCACGCACAAGCGTGCGAGACGCACGTGTCCTCCATGCAGCTTAGCCCCGCAAGAGTGCCGCGCGGTAACGCCCGTGTTAAATCCCGGCGAAACGCCTATTCGCCGCCCTCGGCCTTTTCATCTACCCCGACTTTCTCGGCTGCCTCGGTCTTCTCGGGCGTATCGGCCGTCTCGGGTGTCTCGGCTTTCTCGGCCTTCTCAACTGCTACGGTTTTCCCGGGCTTTTCATCCTCTCCAGCTTTCGCGGGCTTTTCATCCGCCCCGCGCGCCCCGCGCTTTTCCGCCCGGCGCTGCCGCCGGCGCTCGCGACGCGACACATACTCGTAGGTCTCGCGCGCGTCCTCGCCCATCACAGCGATGTAGGCTGCCGCGTCGTCGGCGTCCTCGTCGGCATCTCCCCCCACGTCGATGGGCACCATGGGCTTGCGGTTGGCGATGTCGTAGATGACGGGCACGACAAACAGCGTCATGAAGGTGGCGTACAGCAGGCCGCCTGCCACGACAAGCGCCATCCCGCGCTCCATCGAGGCACCTATCTCGGTGGAGAAAATGAGCGCGCACATCGAGATGATGGTGGTGAGCGCCGTCGCGAGGATGGGGCGCATGCGCGTGCGCCCGCAGGCGATGAGCGCTGCGCGCTTTGCCATGCCGCCGAGACGCAGCTGGTTGGCGTAGTCCACGAAAACGATGCCGTTGTTCACCACCGTGCCCATGAGGATGACAAACCCGAGCAGCGCCATCATGGACAGCTGCTCGTGCGCGATGACGAGCGCGAACAGCCCGCCCGTGAAGGCAAGCGGCACCGTGAACAAGATGATGAACGGCCCTTTAAGGCTTTGGAACTGCGCGACCATCACGAGATAGATGAGCACGAAACCCAAGACGGCCAGCATGAGCATCTGCTGCAGCATGTCGGTGATACTCTCGTTCACGCCGGCAATCTTCACCTCGTAGCCTTGCGGCACCTCGATCTCGTCGAGCGCGGGCTGCAGCTGGCGGGCGAGCAGCGTGACGTTGTAGCCGTCTTCAACCTTGGCCGTGACCGTCGCGACGTAGCTCATGTTCTCGCGGGTGATGGTCGCCACGCCCGCCGATTCGGAGACGCTTGCCACCTCGGAGAGCTTGTGGGAGGCGCCGGATCCGTCGGTGAACTCCTGGTCGAGCAGGTCTTGGCGCGTCGTGTCCTTCACGTTCGCGTCGTCTACGCGCACCTCGACGTCGCGTCCGTCCTCGCGTATGGTCGTCGCCTTCTTCTGGTCGGAAAGCAGCGCCGATACCTGCTGGTAGACCTGGGCGCTCGTCGTGCCAAGGCGTGCGAGCTCGTCTTTGTCGAAGACGAGGTGCAAGGTGGGGTCTGCCTCCTCCTGGCCGTTTTCCACCTCGGTATAGCCGTCGATGCCCTTCATCGCGTCCATGACCTTGCGCGACAACTCGAGCACGGTCTCGTTGTCTAGGCCCGAGACGGTGACGGTCGCATCGCCGCCCATCATGTCGGACATGTCCATACTCTGGCTTTGGGTGAGCGTCACCCCGAGGTCCGGCGCGATAGAGACAATCTTGCCCTGCAGGTCTTCTACCTGCGCCTCGGTCGTGATTTTCGCAGCGTCCACAGTCGCGTAGAGCATGAAACGCCCTGTGTAGAGTGAGCCGCCCGTGTCCATCCCAGACATCATCGTGGAGACGCCCGTGTTCGAGTCAATCATGCCCACCTGCGCGATGCCATCGAGAGCCGCCACGCGCTGCCCTACCTCGTCGGCCAGCTTGTAGCCGTCTGTCTGGGGTGTCTCCTCGTCGTTTACCTCCATCACGACCTCTATCTGGCTTTGGGTCATGTTCGGCATCATCACGACGCCCATCTGCACAACCAGTGCAAGCGAGGCGACGAACAGTAGCGCGGGCACGGCCAAGGTGAGCGCACGGTGGCGCAGGCAAAACCCTAGGGCGCGCTCGTAGGCGTCTTTCATCTTGGCAAACCACTTGTACTCTTTGGGCGGCTCGGCCGAAAACATTTTCGAGCCCAGCGCCGGCACCACCGTGAGCGCCACTATGAGCGAGGCAAGCAGCGCAAACGAGATGGTCAGCGCGAACGGAGCCATCAGCTGGCGCACCGTGCCCGTGGTAAAGACAAAGGGGAAGAACACGCACACCGAGGTGATGGTCGAGGCCACGATAGCGCCCGTGACCTGCACCGCGCCCTGCGCCGCCGCCCGCGTGGCCGACAGCCCTCGTGCGCGCATGCGGTAGATGTTTTCCATGACCACGATGGAGTTGTCCACGAGCATGCCGATGGCAAGCGAGAGGGCGCCCAGCGTCATGATGTTGATGTCGAGGCCCCAGAAATACATGATGACCAGCGCAAATAGCACCGAAAACGGAATGGAGAAGGCCACGACCAGCGTGGGCTTGATGTTGCGCAAAAACACCGCGAGAACCACGACGGCCAGCAGCGCACCGAGCAGCAGGCTCTTCAAAATAGTGGAGATGTAGAGGTCGATGTAGGTGGCCTGGTCCATGATTGTGGCGATTTTCGTCGAGGGGCTTTGATCTTGCAGCTCGCCGATGGCCGTGTGCGCAGCTTTCGAGACCTCGCCGGTGTTGGCTGTAGAGGTCTTGGTCAGCGACAAGACGATGCCCGGCTGGCCGTCGAGCTTGGCGTAGGCGTTGCCCTCCGAGGATGTCTCGACCACGTCGGCCACATCGCCCAGGCGCACATCGCCCACCCCATCGATCTTCGTCAGCACCATGTCGCGGATCTGCTCTGCCGAGGTATATTTCTCGCCCACCTTCACCATCCACTGCTCGTCGCTGTCGGATGCGCCCGCATACCCCGCGGGCATCTCGAAGTTTTGCGCCTGAATGAGACCGGCGATGGTGTCTTTGGTGACGAGCTTGTCGATATTGGCGTTGCTCTTGGCCGAGTCGCGCTGCTCTTCATAGGAGCTGCGCTGCTGGGCAAGCTCGCTTCTCCCCTGCTCGACCTGTGCCTTGCCCTGGTCGAGCTTTGCCTGCGCATCTGCCAGCGACAGTATCGTCTCAGTCTTTTGCGCATCGGCCGATTTTAACGCCGAGAGCTGCTCGTTGGCAGCCGCCATCTGCGCGGACAGGGCATCTATCTGGCCTTGCACCTGCGCGCGCGTCGCCTCGTCTGGGGCCTGCGAGAGCGCTATCTGCAGCACCTGCATCTGCGCGGCAGCCGACTTCAGCTCGGCGCTGATGGCACCGTCTGCTCCCACCGTCTGCGAGAAGCCCTGGCTGGCCTGCGATTTGGCCTCGTCGAGCGCGGCCTGCTGCTCTTCGAGCTGTACAGCGGCCGCGTCAAGGCGGCGCTCGGCGGCATCGAGGGCAGAGGAAGCCTCGGAGAGCTTGTCGTTGGCCTCGCCCAAGATACCGTCGTTGACGTTGTCTATCTTGTCTTGCGAGAGGCGCACCTCCAGCGTGTCGGTGATGCCGCCTGCCGCCGAGACGTTAGCCACGCCGTCTTGGCGCTCCAGCGCGGGGATGACGGTGTCTTCCACGTACTGCGTCAACTCGCCCATGCTCTTGTCCGTATCGGTGATGCCCAGATACATGGTCGCCATCATGTTCATGCTGATCTCCATGTAGGTGGGCGTGCCCGCGGTGTCGGGCAGCTGGCTGGCCACGCTGTTGACCGCCGCCGAGGTCTTCACCAGCGCAGAGTCCATGTCGGTGCCGTCGGCAAACTCCAAAAAGACCATCGAGTAGTTCTCCGCAGACTGGCTTTGCACGGTCGTGACCCCGCTCAGGCTGCCGAGCGGCCCTTCGAGCACGTCGGTGACCTCTTCTTGCACCTGCTCGGGCGCCGCGCCGGGATCGGTGGTGATCACGGCCAGATACGGCATCTGAAACGACGGCAAGAGGTTGGTCTTCATGTACGTGACCGACACCGCGCCTAAGATCAAAACGATGATGACGGCCACAAGCACGTAGAAGGGTTTCTTCACGGAGAATCGAGCGAGCATGAAAAGCCTTTCAGTGAAATTGCACAGGTGCGCATATGGTAGCGCAGTGCGCAAAGAAAAAACCGCCCCGCGCACATTCGGCGGAGCGGTTTTTGGTCGTGCGTGCGAAAAGCGCGGCAAGATTCGGGCGGATGCCCTTCTTTTACGCGGCGCGCTCCTCGTGCTCTTTGAGCAGCGTCTCGTTCCAGTGCAGCTCGGACTTCAAAAACGCCGCGTTCGGGTCGTCGTCGGCCATGTCCTGCAGCTGCTCGCGCAGCTCGTCGTTTTTCACGTTGAGCGCCGTCGCGTCTATCTCCTCGACGGCCGCCGCGCGCTCGGCCAAAACGATAACGCGCTCGCCGTCGATCTGGGCGTATCCGCCGTCCACGATAAACGACACGGGCTGGGCGCCCTCCTCGGCCGTCACGCGCACGCTGCCGGGGTTTAGGGTCGTCACGACAGGCTCGTGGTCTGCCAAAATGCCCATCTCGCCTTCGGCCGCCGGCAAAACGACGAAATGCACGTCTGCCGAGAAGAGCTTGGCCTCGAGGGTCACTATCTCACATTGCAATTCGGCCATGTGCGCCCCCTTCGACTAGCCTTCCAGTTCCTTGGCGGCCTCGAAGACGTCCTCGATGGCGCCCTTGTTGCGGAATGCCTGCTCGGGCACGTTGTCCAACTCGCCGTCGATGATCATCTTGAAGGAACGCACGGTGTCGGCCACGGGCACGTACACGCCGTCGACGCCGGTGAACTGCTTTGCCACGTGGAAGGGCTGGCCCAAGAACTGCTGCACCTTGCGGGCGCGGGCGACGACGAGCTTTTGGTCCTCGGACAGCTCGTCCATACCCAGGATGGCGATGATGTCTTGCAGGTCCTGGTAGGCCTGCAAAATCTCTTGCACCTTCACGGCCACGTCGTAGTGCTCCTGGCCGACGACGCTGGGATCGAGCGCGCGGCTCGTGGAAGCCAGCGGGTCGACGGCCGGGTAGATGCCCAGCTCCGAGATGGAGCGGTTCAAAACCGTCGTGGCGTCGAGGTGGATGAAGGTGGTGGCAGGCGCCGGGTCGGTCAGGTCGTCTGCGGGGACGTAGACAGCCTGCACGGAGGTGATGGCGCCCGTGGAGGTCGAGGAGATGCGCTCCTGCAAATCGCCCATCTCGGTGGCCAGCGTGGGCTGGTAGCCGACTGCAGAGGGCATGCGGCCGAGAAGCGCGGAGACCTCGGAGCCTGCCTGCGAGAAGCGGAAGATGTTGTCGATGAACAACAGCACGTCTTGGCCTTGGTCGCGGAAGTACTCGGCGATGGACAGACCGGCCAGACCGACGCGCAGACGCGCTCCAGGAGGCTCGTTCATCTGGCCATAGACCAGGCAGGTCTTGTTGATGACGCCGGACTCACTCATCTCGAGGTAGAGGTCCGTGCCCTCGCGGGTGCGCTCGCCCACGCCCGTGAACACCGAAGTGCCGTTGTGCTCTTGGGCGAGGTTGTTGATGAGCTCCTGGATGAGGACCGTCTTGCCCACGCCTGCGCCGCCGAACAGGCCTGTCTTGCCGCCGCGGATGTAGGGCTCGAGCAAGTCGATGACCTTGATGCCCGTCTCGAACACCTCGGTGCTCGTGGTGAGCTCGTCGAACTCGGGGGCGGGACGGTGGATGGGATAGGTCTCGTCCACGTCTGGCATGGGCTTACCGTCGATGGCCTCGCCCAGCACGTTCCAGATACGGCCCAAGGTTTGCTCGCCCACGGGCATCTGCAGAGGAGCGCCCGTGTCGACGACCTCGTTGCCGCGCTGCAAGCCGTCCGTGCTGCTCATCGCGACGCAGCGGACCATCTCGCCCGGAAGGTGCATCTGCACCTCAAGCACGGTGTGGATCTTGCCCACGGGAGTCTCGGCGTCGACCGTGAGCGCGTTGTAGATCGCGGGCACGGAATCTGCGGCGAACTCGCAGTCCACGACAGCGCCCACGATGCGAACTATGCGTCCAACGTTTGCCATAGTCGTTTCCTTCTTCTCGTTTCCTGTAGTGCTGCTCATCACTCGTCCTCCAATGCGGCCGCACCGCCGACAATCTCGGTGATCTCGGTGGTGATGGCGCCTTGGCGTACGCGGTTGAAGAGTCTATTCAAAGTCGATTCCATCTCGTTGGCGTTGTCCGTAGCGGACTTCATCGCCTTGCGGCGCGCGCCTTGCTCTGCGGCCGCGGAATCGATGAGCGCGTGGTAGACCATCGTCTCGACGTAGGCCGGAAGCAGCCGGTCGAGCACGTCGGCTGCGGAGGGCTCGAAGTCGGTCGAAGCCGACGGCGCGCCTTCCTCATCTGCCTCGGGCTTTGCGGCAAAGCCGTCTGCCTTGATGGGCAAGACCACTTCGTCGCAGATGTCTTGGTCGGCGGCATTGCGTGCGTGGTTGTAAAAAACGCGCACCTCGTCGGCAAGACCGTCTGCATACGCGCTGCGCACGTAGGAGGCTATCTCGCGCGCCTCGGCGATGGTCGGGTCTGCCGACAGGTCGGCAAACGACAAGACCGGCTCGACGTGGCGGTAGCGGAAATACCCCGTGCCCTTCTTGCCGCACACGATGACCTTCGTCTCGACGCCCTTCTCGGCGCCTTCGGCGATATAGCGGTCTGCCATGCGCAAAATGTTGCTGTTGAAGCCGCCCGCCAGGCCGCGATCGGAGACCACGACCACCGCGAGCGCCTTCTTCTTTGTCTCGTGCTCTTGCAGGAGGGGATGATCCACGTTGCCGGCATGCGCGGCCACGCCCGAAAGCGTCTTGCGCATGGCCTCCGCGTACGGCTGCGCCGCGGCGATGCGCTCGGTGGCGTGCCGTATCTTGGCCGTCGCGACCATCTCCATGGTGCGCGTAATCTGCTTGGTGCTCTGGACCGAGCCGATGCGGCGCTTTATGTCGCGCAGATTGGGCATCCTTGTGCCCCCTATTCCTCTTCCCCGATGGCAAACGAGGACTTGTAGGCCTCGATGGCCTCGGAGAGTTCCTTTTTCACGGCGTCGTCGAGCTTGCCGGCATCGGCGATGCGCTTTTTGAGATCCGAGCGCACGGAGTGCATGTACTCCACAAGCCCGTCGCGGAAGCGCAGCACGTCAGAGACCGGCAAATCGTCGAGGCAGCCCTGGTCGCCTGCATAGATGGAGACGACCTGGTCTTCGACATCCATGGACGCGTAGCGACCCTGCTTCAGCAGCTCGGTCATGCGCGCACCGCGGTTCAGCTGGTCTTGCGTGGCTTTGTCCAGATCGCTGCCAAACTGGCTGAAGGCCTGCAGCTCGCGATAGGACGCAAGGTCGAGGCGCAGCGTGCCGGCGACCTGCTTCATCGCCTTGACCTGCGCCGAGCCGCCGACGCGCGACACCGAGATGCCGACGTTGACCGCAGGACGCTGGCCTTGCAAGAACAGGTCGGACTGCAAAAAGATCTGGCCGTCCGTGATGGAGATGACGTTGGTCGGGATGTAGGCCGACACGTCGCCGCCTTGGGTCTCGATGATGGGCAGCGCGGTGAGCGAACCCGAGCCGTTGGCCTCGGAGAGCTTGACCGCGCGCTCCAGCAGGCGCGAATGCAGGTAGAAGACGTCGCCCGGATAGGCCTCGCGTCCCGGCGGGCGGCGCAGCGTCAGCGACATCTGGCGGTAGGCCACGGCCTGCTTGGACAGGTCGTCGTAGACGCACAGCACGTGGCGGCCGGGGTTGCTCGCCGAGGCGGGCTGGCCGTCGTCGCCGTTGTACATGAAGAACTCGCCCATTGCAGCACCGGCCATCGGGGCGATGTATTGCAACGGCGCCGAGGAGGAGGCAGGCGCCGAGACGACGATGGTGTAGTCCATGGCGCCGTGGCTTTCCAAGGCCTCGACCACGGTGGCGACCGTGGAGGCCTTCTGACCGATGGCGACATAGATGCAGACCATGTCCTTGCCCTTTTGGTTGATGATCGTGTCGACGCCGATGGCGGTCTTGCCCGTCTGGCGGTCGCCGATGATCAGCTCGCGCTGGCCACGCCCGATGGGGATCATCGCGTCGATGGCGATAAGGCCGGTCTGCACCGGCTCGTGCACAGGCTGGCGCTCGATGACGCCGGGCGCGCGGAACTCGACGGGGCGGGTGCCCTGCGCCTCGATGGGACCTTTGCCATCAAGCGGGCGACCCAGCGGGTCGACCACGCGGCCAAGGAAGCCCTTGCCGCAAGGGACCTCGACGACGCGGCCCGTCGTGTGGACCTCGTCGTTTTCCTTGATGGAGGTCACGTCGCCCAGCAAAACGGCGCCGACCTCGTCTTCTTCGAGGTTTTGGGCAAGGCCGTAGACCTTGTTGCCCGTCGAGGACACGAACTCCAGCAGCTCGCCTGCCATCGCGCCCTTCAGGCCGTCGACGCGGGCGATACCGTCACCAATCTGGATGACGGTGCCGATCTCGCGGGACTCGACGTTTGTCTTTAGGTCATCGAGCTGCTTGCGCAAGACCTCGTCTATTGCGCTAGCGGTGATTTCCGCCATTTATCTTTCACCTCCGGTCGTTGCAGCCGAGAGCGCGGCACGGGTCTGCTCGAGTTGAGTCGCAATGCTCGCGTCGATGCGCCTTCCGTGTGCGCCCAAGACGATGCCACCCAAAATGGAGGGGTCGACATGCTCGCGGAGCACAATCTCCTTGCCCTCGTAGTGGCCTGCGTATTTCTCCTTGATAGCCCGGCGCAGCTCGTCGTCGAGCTCGACGACGGTCGTCACGTCGATGATGACGACGCCCATGGCCTCTTCTGCCTGCGCTCCGAACTCGCCGACGACGCGGTGCAAAAGCCCCATGTCGCGACGGTCCGACATGACGCCGATCACGTCGAGCAGCTCCTCGTCGAAACCCTTGAAGACCTCGGCCAAGATGGTCCTCCTGGCCTCATCAGACAGCGTCTCGTCGACAAGCGCCGCATGGAGGTTCGGGTGGTCCAAGACCGCGGCCTGTACCTCTTGCAGCTGGGCGGAGACCTCATAGACGCGCCCTTTGGCTTTAGCAGCCTCGAGGAGCACGTGCGCGTAGGTCTCGACCTCGTTTTTCTCGAGCATGCGGTTTCTAGGCATCGAGCTTACCTACCTGTTCAATGCTGCGCTCGATGAGCTTGCGGTGGTCGGCGTCGGTGAAGCTTTCGCCGATCACGTGCTGCGTCACCGCGACGGTGAGGTCTGCTACAGAGCTCTGCAGGCCCGTGACCGCCGCCTTGCGCTCGGACTCGATCTGCTCGCGCGCCTTGGCGACGATGGTGTCGGCATCTGCCTGAGCCTTCTCGATCATCTCCGCGCGCACGGCCTCGCCTGCCTGCTTGGCCTCCGACACGATGGTGGAAGCCTCCTGGCGGGCCTGAGCCAGCTGATCGCGGTACTCCTGGAGCACGCGCGCACTCTCGATGCGCGCCTCCTCGGACTTCTCGAGCGCCTCGCGCACCACCTGCTCGCGCTTCTTCAGCACGTTCTCAAACGCCGGCCAGCCGAACTTGGCCAGCACTGCGAGCAGGATGAGGAAGGCGACGAGCATGGGGATGAACTCGTCCATCTGCGGCAGAATCGCGTTGATGCCCGAGTAGTCATGCGCGGCCGTTTCCTCCGCGTACGCCGCAGCGGGCAGCCCGAGAGCCACGACAGCGCCGAGCGCGCACGAGGACACGGTCTTCGTCACACGTCTTCTCACGTCTTCTACCTCCTTTGCCTGACTCGAATCTCCCACTGACATCCCGCCTCGTCTTAGAGGATGAAGGTCAGCACGAAGCCGATCAGGGCAAGAGCCTCGGCGAGAGCCGCGCCGATGATGAAGTTCGTGAACAGGCGGCCGGCCATCTCGGGCTGGCGGGCGGAGCCGACGCAGCAGCCGTAGCAGGCAATGCCGATGCCGATGCCCGGGCCGATCGCGCCAAGGCCGTAGCCGACAACCTTGAGTGCAGAGATGATGAGTGTCGCTTCCACTATCTTCCTCCTCTTTTCCGCGCCTTCAGCCCTTTCACCGAAAGCGCTCCGTGGCCTGCGCGCGGATCCTCTTCCCGCGACGTCTCGGCCGTTTTACCGTTTCCTATATGCCCAAGCCGCACATGACGCGCGGCGAGAAGCCAAAGTGTGCACGGACGCTACGAACAAGCGCCCCCGCATGCGAAGCCCTCTAGTGCTCCGCCGTCGCCAGCCCGATGTAGACCGCCGACAATATGGTGAACACGTACGCCTGCAGGAAAGCCACCAGGCACTCCAGCGCGTACATGAGGATGAGCAAGAGCATCCAGCCGATGGGCGGCAGGCCAAGCAAGACGTTGCCCGACGCAATCATCGACTGCAAGAAGACGCTCGTGGCAAGCGCAAAGATGCCGAGCACCATGTGGCCGGCGAACATGTTGCCGTAGAGCCGGACTGCCAGCGTAAGCCAGCGCAAGATAAGCGAAATCAGCTCGAAGAACCAGATGATGGGCACCATGACCACGGGCAGGCCAGACGGTGCGATGGACTTGATGTAGCCCCAGCCGCCGCGCGCCTTGATGCCGACGTAGTTGAAGTAGAAGAAGGTGATGGTGGCCAGCGCCCAGGTGACCGAGATGGTGCCGGTGGGCGTCTTCAGGCCGGGGATGAGGCCGATGAAGTTGGACACGAGGATGAAGAAGAACATGGTGGCCAGAAGCGGCATGTGGGCCTCGTAGCCCTTGCCGATGGCGCCTTCGCCCATGTTTTTCTTCACGCTGTCGTAGCCGTACTCAATCATGTTGGCGAAGCGGTCGGTCGGGATGATGGTAATGCGCTTGGCACCGACAATGACGACGATGGCCGTGAGCACCACACACACGCACATCCAGAAGATGTATTGCGTGTAGCCCACGCTGTCGAGGCCGAAGAGCGCCTGGCCGCCCGCGATGATGGGCTGGAACAGGTACTGCGGGTCGAACGAATGTTGGAGCTCGGGAACCGAATCCGCGAGCTGCTCGAGAGGATTCACATCCACGCGACTTACCCCTTCTCCTTCACTTGCGAACAGAACGCCATATGGAAAACGAGATGGTCGACGCGGTGAGGACGACTATCTCGGCCACGGCAAACGGCAAGAGCACGTCGCGCGCGAGCACGGCGACCGCGATGGCGCATCCGAACAAGATGACGGCCGAGGCAAACGCCACCAACAGGAGCAGCCCCGTGATGTTCGTCTTGCCAAGCGCGTCGTCTGAAACGGTCATCGTGCGCACACGGCGCAGCCCCCAGGCGAAAGGCAGGACGCTGAGCGCCCCCGCACAAGCACCGAGGACAATCGCTACCGCCGTCACGCTCACCACTTTCCATCGCGCACACTTGCGTGTGCCTTCCCATTGCAAACGAGTACGTATGCTAGCAGGAATCCCGCAAGGCGGGCGCAAAATCCCGCGGCGGCCGCGCAATCATTTCGGTGAACGGAAAAACCCACGTGTGCGAGGCGGTGAACAGGGCTTTTCAAGGGCGAGAATATGCAGAAAGTATGAAGTTTCAGACCCTTTGCACCAGCTGCCGCAGCCGTGCGCGCAGTCCCTACGCGTGCGCGGAGACGGGCAGGAGGGCATCGATTTTGGCGACGCGGCGCGCGTGGCGCCCGCCGGCAAACGGAGTGGACACAAACGCCTCGACGATGGCCTCGTTGTCGGCCTGCGAAACGAAGCGCCCGGAGAGTGTGAGGACGTTCGCATCGTTGTGCTCGCGGGACAGGCGGGCAAACTCGACGCTCACGGCGTTTGCCGCGCGCACACCCGCCACCTTGTTGGCCGCGATGGCCATGCCTATACCTGTGCCGCACACAAGTATGCCGAAGTCGGCGCGGCCGTCGGCCACCGCATGCGCGACGGCTGTCGCGAAATCGGGGTAGTCCACGCTGTCGAGCGAGTCGCAGCCGCAGTCCTCGACCGCATGCCCAAGGCCTGCCAGCCAGGCGCACAGGCTCTCCTTTTGCTCGAAACCGCCGTGGTCGCTGCCGATGGCGATGCGCAAAGTCTGCTCCTCAGACATGTTCCGTCCCTTCCCTTTCGTGCTCGTCTGTCGTAAAAAACGCGCCGCGTCCGTGCCCGGGTACCGCGTATCTGCCGCCTGCCGCTTGCATGATAGCGTCTTCGGGCACGGCGCCGCAGCGCACGATGCGCACACCCTCCCCCGTGCAGTCCACGATGGTAGACGGCACGGCGCCCGGACATGCGGCGGGCAAAGACGCGGCATGCGGCAGCGAGAGGAAGGCTTGGTCTATGTCGTGAAGGCACGCTGGCGCTGCTTGCCCATGCAGGTTTGCCGAGGTACAGACAAGCGGCGAGCCCAGCTCGCGCATGAGGCCGCGCAACGCGTCGTCATCTGGCACGCGCACGGCAAGCGTGCCATCGGCGGCGGCGGCACCCGTCGCACGTGCAGCGTCCGAGGCCTTTGCCACAAGGGTGAGAGCGCCCGGCCACAAACTCGCGGCCAGGTTGCGTGCCGGCTCGGACACCCCGCACGCCCACAGGGAAAGTGCCGCGTCCGCGTCGGGGGCAAGCCACGCGATGGGCTGGGCGGCAGGGCGCCCCTTCAGCGCGGATATCTCCTCCACCGCCGCCGCAGATGGCACGGCGGCCAGCCCGTAGACAGTATCGGTGGCAACGAGGGCGACTCTCCCTGCGGCAAGCGCACAGACAAGCTCTCCGTCCGGCCTCGCGCCGAAGGTTGCGCCGTTTGCTCCCGCGCCCGCACCCGCTTTCACCCGCATACCTGCGCCCGTCTCCGCGCCCATGTCCGCCCCCGGCTTCATGCTGCGCGCGCCTCCGCATCCGTCCACATGCCCGCACCTATGTCCGCGTCCGGCTTCACACTGCGCCGCCGGCTGCGGCAAGCATGGCCCGCGCATGTTCTAGGGCGCTCGCATCCGCGCTGCCGGAAAGCATCCGCGCGACCTCGGCCACGCGACTCTCCCCCTCCACGCGCACGACGCGCGTGAGCTGGACGCCGTCGCCATCCGTCTCTTTTTGCACCACGTACTGCGCGTCGGCCAGCGCCGCCACCTGCGCCAGATGGGTGACCACGACGACCTGCGCCCCTTTGCTAAGGCGCGCCAGCCGCGAGGCTACGGCGTTCGCGGTGGCTCCGCCTATGCCGGCATCCACCTCGTCGAACACGAGCACGTCCTCGGCAGCACCCGTATGCGCACGGCGCACGCATTCCAGCGCGAGCAGCACGCGGGACAGCTCGCCGCCGCTTGCGATGCGCGAGAGCGGACGCGCCTTCATCCCAGACGAGGGAGCATACAGCAGCTCGGCGGCAGCAGGACCGGCGTCCGTCCAGCGCTCGAAGGAAAGCTCCGAGAAGGCAAAGAAAAACGAGGCGGCCGGCATGGAAAGCTCCGCTACCTCGCGCTCCAACTCCCCACACAGCTCGCGTGCCGCCTCTTCGCGCACAGCCGACAACGCCCGGGCCTCGCGCTCAACCGCCTCGCGCGTAGCCGCCTCTTCCACGCGCGCGGCCTCCAGGCGCTGCGGCGCGTCGTCTGCAGCATCAACCAACTCGTAGGCGCGCTGCCTCGTGGCAAGCACCTGCTCCATCCCAGGACCAAACCTGCGCATGAGCCCAGACAGCGCATCAAGGCGCGAAAGCACGTCTTCTAGGCGCTGCGGGTCGGCGTCGAGGTGCGCGGCGTACGCGGCCAGGTCGCGCCCAATGTCGGTGCCGGTCTGGGACAGCTCCTCCAAGCGCGCGGCCAGCTCGTCGAGGGCAGGGTCGATGCCGCGGTGCCTGTCCAGCGCCTCGGCCGCACGGGCAACGAGGTCGAGCGCCGCGCCGTCGTCACCTAGGGCGGCCTTTGCACTGAAGAGCGCTTCGGCGAGCTGCCCGGCATTTTGCAGGCGCGGCAGCTCCGCCTCCAGCTCCTCGTACTCGCCTGCCACAGGCGCCACCTTGTCTATCTCGGCAGCGGCAAAGGAAAGAAACTCCAGCTCGCCTGCCGCCGTGTCCTGCGCCTCTTGCAAGGCCTCGAGCCGCGAGCGGGCATCGAGCCAGAGGCTGCGCGCCTCGCGGTAGGACGAAAGGTGCGCCCCCGCAGGGTCGATCCACGCGTCCAGATAGGAAAGCTGGAAGGCGGGCTGCAAAAGCGCCACCTGCTCGTGCTGGCCGAGCATGCGCACGGAGCGTGCCGCGTCTGCCAGCTCGGCGACCGTGGCCATCTGCCCGTCTACACGGCAGCGCGAGCGCCCCTTCGCCGACACTTGGCGCGAGACGACGTGCTCTTCGCCATCCGTAAAAAATCGCGCCTCGGCGCACGCGTGCTCTGCCCCGTCGCGCACCGCCTGCGCGTCGGCGCGGTGCCCGCACACCATCTTCAACGCGGACAAAAGCGCCGTCTTGCCCGCGCCCGTCTCGCCCGTGAGCACGGTCAGACCCTCGGAAAAGGAGATGTCGGCCTCGGCGATGAGGGCGACGTCTTGCACATGCAGCTCGTCGAGCATGGTTCCCCCTCACCCGCGCTCGTCGAAGAAAAGCTCTGCGACGTTTTCAAAAAACTCGCCGCCGCCCCGCGCAAACAGCACGTCCTTCTCGCCGCGGCGGCACACAATCTGCTCCGGCACGGCCGGTAGCGAGAGCACCTGCCCGTCGACAAACAACGAGGCCTCGGCGGTGTATCTGCCTAAAAGGCGCAGCTCCAGCACATCGGAGCCCGCGAGCACGAGGGCACGCGAGTTGATGGTGTGCGGCGCCACCGGCACCACGACCAGCCCGCCGTAGCCCGGCGAGACGATGGGCCCTCCCGCCGAGAGCGCGTATGCCGTCGAGCCCGTGGCCGTAGACGCGACGATGCCGTCGGCGCGCACATGCGCAATGGACGTGCCGTTCACTGCATAGGAGTACTCGACCATGTGCCCGGAGATGCCGCGGGTAAACGCCAGCTCGTTGAGCGCCGTGCACGACACGCACGACCCGTCGGCGCAGGTCACCTCGGCATCTAGGGTGGCGCGGCGCTCGAAGGGGATGTCGCCTGCAAGCGCATCGCACACCAGCTCCACCTCGTCGCGGTCGGGATTGCCCGACAAAAAGGCCAGGTGGCCGTAGTTCAGACCCAGCAGGGGCACGGGCGCAAAGCCGATGAGGTGCGCGGCGGCGAGAAAGGTGCCGTCGCCGCCCATGGGAACCACGAGGGCAAGGTCTGCGACGTCGCAGGCGGGGACGCGCTTTTCCGGGGGCTGGACCTCGCAGTCGGCGCCCGCCACGACAAGACGGCTCTTCAGATAGCCCGCATGTGCGACGACCTCGGGGTTTCCCGAGGGAACCAGCAAGACCTTCACCGGACACCGCCTTTCAGGGTCTCGTGCGCCCGCGCGACCGTCGCACGGACTTCTTCTTTTCCAATGGTAGCGCAGGGCTTGTCTGCCGCCTGCCGCGATTTCAGCTGGATGAAAAACTCGATGTTGCCCTTGCGTCCCGTGACGGGTGAAAAGCATAAACCGCAGGGCAGCAGGTCAAGCCTGCAAGCGGCGTCGGCGACGAGGGAAAGCGCTCGTTCGTGCGCGGCTACGTCGTGGACCACGCCGCCGGCGCCTACCTGCTCTGCGGGCAGCTCGAACTGCGGCTTCACCAACAAGACCGCCTGCCCGCCATCTGCGAGCAGCCCGCGCACGTCGGGCAAGACCGTGCGCAGCGAGATGAAGGAGAGGTCGCCTACGACAAGGTCTGCCGCCCCGCCCATGTCTGCAGGCAAAAGCCCGCGCACGTTCGTGTTTTCCAGCAGCTCCACGCGGGAATCGTTGCGTAAGGCCCAGTCGAAGTCGGCGCGCCCCACGTCCACGGCGACCACGTGCGCCGCGCCGCGTTTCAGCAGGCAGTCGGTGAAGCCGCCGGTAGAGCAGCCCAGGTCGGCACAGCGCAGGCCGCGCACGTCCACAGAAAAGGCATCGAGGGCGCCCGCAAGCTTCAGACCGCCGCGCGAGACGAAGGGGCACGCGCGCCCCTTCAGGCGGATTTTCGCATCAAAAGAAAGGCGCATGCCGGGAAAATCGGCGCGGTGATCGCCCACGACGACCTCGCCTGCCATCACGGCGGCCTGCGCATCGTGGACCGTGGCGCACAGGCCGCGCTCCACGAGCAGCTCGTCGAGCCTCGGCTTCACGCGCCGCCGCGAGAGTCGGATGCCGCGCCCGCAGCCACGCCAGCATCGGCGTCCGCAGCCGCATCGGCCGCATCTGCCACGCCTGCATCAGCGCCCGCGCCCTCGATGTCGGCGGCGATGCGCTCCACCAGGCGCTCCTTCGAAAGCCCCAGCTTGGCGAAGAGCTCGGGCACGCTGCCCTGCTCAACAAACTCGTCGGGATATCCGATGCAGCGCACCCGCGGAAGCTGCCCGGCGCCTGCCAAGCACTCGAGCACCGCCGAGCCGAAACCGCCGATGGTCGTGTTGTCTTCTAGGGTGTAGACAAGCCCCGTGGCCGCCGCCGCACGCACCGCATCGGCGTCCACTGGCTTTGCCCAGCGCATGTCGTAGACCGCGACCGCATGCCCCATCTGCGCAAGCGCGCGGGCACTCTCGCAGGCCACATGCACCGTGCGCCCGAGCGCGAGAATCGCCGCCGTATCGCCGTCGGCAAGCTTCACCGCACGCCCCGGCTCCCAAACAGGATGCGCCCGCCCCTCGCCGTCGCAGGCCTTTCCCCTGGGGTAGCGCAAGGCGATGGGCCCTCCCCCGCACGCGACGGCAAAGCGCAGCGCGGCGCGCAGCTCGAGTGCATCGGCGGGCGCCATGATGCGCATGCCCGGTACCGTGCGCAGATACGACAAATCGAAGGCGCCGTGGTGCGTAGGGCCGTCGGCGCCCACGAGCCCGGCGCGGTCCACGGCAAAGACCACGTGCCGGCGCTGCAAGGCCACGTCCACCATGATCTGGTCGTAGGCGCGCTGCAGAAACGTCGAGTAGATGGCCACGACGGGCACTTTGCCGCCCGCCGCCAGCGCAGACGCCATGCCGACAGCGTTTTCCTCGGCGATGCCGACGTCGAAGAAGCGCTGCGGGAACTTCTCGCGAAACGCGTCCAGCCCTGTGCCCGCGCTCATCGCCGCAGTGATGGCCACCACGCGCTCGTCGTCTGCCGCCAAATCCACGAGCGTATCGGAAAACGCATCCGTATACGTAGGGCCGCCCTTACCCGCGACAGACTCGCCTGTTGCGATGTCGAAAGGACCGACGCCGTGGAAGCGCTCGGGGTGCGCCTCGGCGGGCGGATACCCCCTGCCCTTGTCGGTCATGGCATGCACGACCACAGGGCCTTCCAAATCCTTCGCACGGCGCAAGATGGTCTCCAGCCCAGCGATATCGTGGCCATCGATGGGACCTACGTAGGTGACGCCGAACTCCTCAAAAAACATCGAGCCATCCGGCAGCACGAGCTGCTTCACCGACTCCTTCACCGCATTGCCCGCATCCATGAGCGCGCGCCCCACGCGCCCCGAAGACGTCATCGTGCCCTCCACCTTGTCGCGCAGGTGCGTGTACTTGTGCGAGAGGCGCATCTGCCCCAGATAGTGCGCAAAGCCGCCCACGTTGGGCGAGATGGACATACCGTTGTCGTTTAACACGATGATGACGCGCGTGCCCAGATGCCCTATCTGGTTCAAAGCCTCGAGGGCCATGCCGCCGGTAAACGACGCGTCGCCTATGAGCGCGGCGATGGTCTCGTCGCCACCGTCGAGGTCGCGGGCAAGCGCGTATCCCAGCGCAATCGACAGCGAGTCGGAGGCGTGTCCGGCGTCGTTGGAGTCGTAGGGACTCTCGTCGATTTTGGGAAAACCCGACAGGCCGCCGAAGCTGCGCAAGGTGGAGAAGGCCTCCTGTCTGCCCGTGAGCAGCTTGTGCGCGTAGGCCTGATGGCCGACGTCGAAGACGATGCGGTCTTTGGGGCAGTCGAGCACGCGGTGCAGCGCGAGGATGATCTCGACGGCGCCCAGCGACGAGGCCAGATGCCCGCCGCTTTCGCTGGTGGTGGCCACCATCTGGGCACGCAGTTCCAGCGCGAGCCGGTCGAGCTCGGGATAGTCGAGCGCCTTCAGGTCGGCCGGGGATTGTATGGAACGCAGGAGCTCTGCAGCCATGAGAGGTGCCGCCTACTCGCCGTCCGTCTCGGCTGCCGCGGCGCCTTTACCTGCGGTGTCCTCGGCCGTACCGGCAGCCTCGTCCTTCGCTTCGGCACTGGCGGCTTCATCGCCGGCTTGCGCCGCATCCGTATCGCTGCTTGCGTCCTCGGCCGCCTCGCCCTCGATGGCCTCCATGGCGGCTCGAGCCTCTTCTTCGGTGAAGTCCGGCTTGTCCACAAGCTCGGCGCAGCGGTTGCCCAGCTTTATGGCCTCTTCGTAGAGGTCGAGGCTCTTTTCCAGCGAGAGGTCCTTCTTGCGCACCTCCACCAGTATCTCGTCGAGGCGCGCACGCACCTCAGAAAAGGTCCCGTACTCGGCAAGTCCCATTTACTCCTCCGTCTTCGCGCCGTCGCCAGCTGCGGTGCCGTCGTCGACCACGGCGCCCGCATCGGCCGCAACACCTTCTATCGCAGCGCCGCCCGCACCTGCATCGGCCGCAGTGTCTTCACTGGCCGCGGCGCCATCGTCGGCTGCACCATCGGCTTCGTCAGCACCGGCCGTCCCTGCGCAGGTCGTCGCGATGCGCCCCAGCACCCCGTTCACGAACTTGGGCGACTCGTCGCCGCCGTATATCTTGGCCACCTCGACCGCCTCGTTGATGGCCACGCCCACAGGAATCTCGTCGCGGTGCGCGACCTCGTAGACGGCCACGCGGATGATGTTGCGATCCACGACGGGCATGCGGTCCAAGGCCCAGTTCTCCGAGGTCTGCGCGATGGAGGCGTCGATCTCGTCGAGGCGCGCGGCCACGCCTACCACCAGCTCGCGCGCGTATTCTGCCAGCGGCGTCGAGACAAGCTCGTAGTCGTCGGCGCCGTCGGGGCACACGGGCACGGTGAAGGTGGAGGGCTCGCCTGCCAGCTCGGCAAGCGGGCGCCCCGTCAACTCGTGCTGGTAGAGCACCTGCACGGCTTGGCGGCGCGCGGCGGTATGTTCGTGAAGTTGGGGCATCGTCTGTCTTTCGTGCTGGTTTTCGTGCGGGTCTTCCGTGCTTGTCTTTCGCGTGGATCTTTTGCGTGGCGTCGCGGGCCGCAGCGCGCAAGGCCCGTAAAGATGCAAGCCCTAGCAGCCGCGCCGCGCAAGCCCGCCCTTTTACGCGTCCTCGGAGAAGAGCAGACTATCGATGTGCACGTCCACGGCGGCGGTCTCGACGCCTATCTGGGCGGCCAGCGCATCGGCCACGGCGCGGCGCACCGCAGCGGCCACGTCCACCAAACGCCGCCCGTAGAAAACCTGCACCGTGATCGCGATGGAAAGCTTTTGCTCGTCGTCCACACTCACGTCCACGCCCTGGGTGGGCACGGGCTTGCCCGCGTTGAACGTGGCCATGATCTGTGCGAGCGGTCCTGCCGCACCCACGCCCGCGACGCCCTCGACCTCGGCGGCGGCCATCGCCACGATAGTCTCGACGACGCCCGGGGCGATGCTCATGCCGTCTGTCTTGAAGTTTTTCTCGCTTGCAGCTGCCATTACAGCGCGCCTCCGTTCATTTCGGTGTCTATGAAGTCGGTGCAGGCCTCGCCGGCGGAAAACACCTCGTTGTCCAGCACGGCCATGTGGAAGGGTATCGTAGTCGCGATGCCCTCGATGTTCAACTCCGAAAGCGCGCGCCTCCCTCGCGCGAGCGCCTCGTCACGGTCTGCGCCCCACACAATGAGCTTCGCGAGCAGCGAGTCGTAGGTGGGCGGCACCTGGGCGCCGGCCACAAGGTGCGTGTCCACGCGCACGCCCGGCCCTCCCGGCAGATCCAAGCGGGTGATGGTGCCCGGGCAGGGACGGAAACCGTTTTGCGGGTCTTCGGCGTTGATGCGAAACTCGATTGCGTGCGCGATAGGGCTCAAAGGTGCCAGCCCCGCGCAGCTCATGGGTTCGCCTGCCGCGATGCGCAGCTGCTCTTTAATGATGTCCACGCCTGTGATCTGTTCGGACACAGGATGCTCGACCTGCACGCGCGTGTTCATCTCCATGAAGTAGAACTTGCCGTCCGAGTCGAGCAAAAACTCGATGGTGCCAGCGTTCACGTAGCCCACGCCGCGCACGGCCTTCAAGGCCGCCTCGCCCATGGCCTGGCGCGTGGCCTCGTCAAGTGCCGGGCACGGCGCCTCCTCGATGAGCTTTTGGTGGCGGCGTTGCACCGAGCAGTCGCGCTCGCACAGGTGCATGGCGTTGCCGTGCGCATCAGCCAGCACCTGCACCTCGACGTGCCTGGGCTTCACGAGGAGCTTTTCTAGATAGACCTCGTCGTTGCCGAAGGCCACAGCCGCCTCGCCGCGCGCCGCGTTGAAGCGCTCTTCCAGCTCGTCGGCCGAATGCACCTCGCGCATGCCCTTGCCGCCGCCGCCGGCGCTTGCCTTCACGAGCACGGGATATCCCACTTCCTCGGCAAAGGCGCGGGCCTCTTCCACCGTCTCCACAGGCCCGTCGCTGCCGGGCACGGTGGGCACGCCCAGCTTGCGCATGGTCTCTTTGGCGGCAGCCTTGTTGCCCAGCGAGTCGATGCTGTCCGGAGAAGGCCCTATGAACACAATGTCGTTGTCCGCGCAGGCGCGCGCGAAATCGGCGTTTTCCGACAAAAAGCCGTAGCCCGGGTGGATGGCCTGGGCGCCTGTCGTTTCGGCGGCCGCAATGATGTTGGACATGCACAGGTAGCTTTTCGCCGAGGGAGCCGGCCCTATGCACACGCGCTCGTCGGCCTCGCGCACCGCCCGCGTCTCGGCGTCGGCGGTGGAATAGACAGCCACCGTCTTCACCCCCAGCTCGCGAGCCGCGCGAACCACGCGCAGGGCTATCTCGCCGCGGTTTGCAATGAGTATTTTGTCGAACATAGGCGCGCCCCTACTCGCAGATGGGCTCGACGTAGAACATGACCGTGCCGAACTCGACCGCATCTCCATCGGCCAGGCACACCTCGCGCACCTCGCACAGCTCCTCGGCCGCAATCTCGTTCATGAGCTTCATGGCCTCGACGATGCACATGGTGTCGCCCGCGGCCACCTTGTCGCCCACCTTCACGAACGGGTCGGCATCCGGGCTGGGCGCCACATAGAAGGTGCCGACCATGGGCGCGACGACGGGCTTCCAGGAAGCCGGCTTGTCGGCAGCCGGCGCTGCGGCGCCCGCATCGGGGGCGGCAGCAGGCACGGGGACAGCAGGGGCGGTGCCTGCCAGGGGCTGCGCGGCGGGCACAGCAGCGGCTGCCACTGCGGGCATCGAGGCGCTGCGCACCGTCACCTGCGTGCCGGCGTCTTGCACCGTAATCTCGCCTATGCCCGTCTCCTCGACCATCTTCACCAGTTCGCGAATCTGCGCGGTATCCACTTCGTCTTCCTCCTTCACCACGTTCACGGCTTCGTTCATCTGAAAACTCGTGCGCTCTATCTTGCGCTGCTTTTCAAGGAAGGCGCGCGCCTCGTTGGGAAACATCGCATACATGAGCACGTCTTCCTCGCACGACGCCAGCTCGCCCAGCTCTTGAGCCAGCTCGTCGAAGCTTGTCGTGACAAGCGAGCCCGGTGCCACGTCCGGCGGCAGCGGCGCGTCGTCGCCCAGCACGAGCTTTTGAATCTTGGGGTCTATCTTGCCGGGCGCCTTGCCGTAGTAGCCCGCGATGTAGTCCTTCATTTCCTTGGAGATGACCGACCAGCGCTTGCCCGTGAGCACGTTGAACACGCTTTGCGTGCCGACAATCTGCGACATAGGCGTGACAAGCGGCGGATACCCCACCTCGGCGCGAACCTTAGGAATCTCGGCCAGCACCTCGCCCAGGCGGTCGGTGGCCTTTTGCACACCCAGCTGGCTGACGAGGTTGCTCATCATGCCGCCCGGCACTTGGTGGCTGTAGACGTGCATCTGGTCGAGAGTCGAGATGCCGCGCTTGAAGCTACGCTTTTTGCGCACGCCCTCCCAGTACTCGGCAATCTCGAAGAGCAGCTCGAGGTCCAGCCCCGTGTCGTAGACGCTTTCCTTTAGGGCCGCGACAATCATCTCGACGGCCGGCTGCGAGTTGCCGAATGCCAGCGGCGCGCTTGCCGTGTCCACGATGGCCGCGCCCGCCTCGGCCGCTTTGATGTAGTTGGCAGGCGCCATGCCGCCCACGTAGTGGCAGTGCACGTGGATGGGCAGGCCAACTTCCTTGTCCAAGGCCTTGACCAGCCGCTCGCAGCGAAACGGGGTGAGAAGGCCGGCCATATCCTTGATGGAGATGGATTTCGCGCCCAGCTCTTTGAGCTGCTGCGCGTATTCCACGTAGCTGTCCAGCGTGTGGACCGGGCTGATGGTGTAGCTGATGGCGCCTTCAAACCACGCGCCACAGGCGTTGAGCGCCTCGGCCGAATCGACCACGTTGCGCACGTCGTTCAAGGCGTCGAACACGCGGAAAACCTCGATGCCGTTTTTGTGCGAGGCCGCGATGAAGCGGTTCACGATGTCGCGCGAGTAGTGGTGGTAGCCCACGAGGTTTTGGCCGCGCGTGAGCATCTGCAGCGGCGTCTTGGGGCAGTTCTTCTTGATGGTGCGCAGGCGGTCCCAAGGGTTTTCGTCGAGGAAGCGCAGGCAGGTGTCGAAGGTGGCGCCGCCCCAGACCTCCAGCGACCAGTACCCCACGCGGTCGGTGGCATCCAGAATGGGGAGCATGTCGCCTATTTCCATGCGCGTGGCCCACAGGGACTGGTGGGCGTCGCGCAGGGTCGTGTCCATGATGCGCAAAGCTTCCATGAGGAAAACTCACTCTCCAATCTGCCGCGGGCGGCGGGCGCGAAAGCGCATGGTGAACGGGCGTGCGGCACGCACGGAGTGCGGGCGCGCCGCAAATAGAACGTCCATTATACACGTGCGTTGCGCTGGGGCTGTACATGCGGCGCCTACCAATTCGGCAACGGCGTGCGCGAAGATAAAAGGAAAGGCCGCTAGAAGCGACCTTTTCTAAAGTCAACAACGGCGCTGCCCAAGTACCACCGTGGGCTGCCGTCGGCACCTATCCTACCCGCCCGCACGCAATCGCGCAAGCGGGATTTTCCATCCAGCTCAGCAAGCGCCCCGCGCTACGACATGGTGATGGTGTTTACCACGCTCGCGGAATCGGCGTACCAGCCCTGGGCACCGGTTTTCTCCTTCACCGTCATGGTGAGGGTGCGCGGTGTGGTCGTGGTGTCCGGGTTGTAGGCCGAGACGTCCGGGCAGGCCAAGGTGAGCGTGCCCAGTGTGGCCTTTGTGGCATCCGCCGTCCACGCATCGGCAGGCGTCGTTGTCGTCGCGCCGGCATAACTCGTGGAATCCGCCTCGTAGCGCCAGCTGCTCTGCTCGGCCGCGTCGGCGACCTCGTAGGCGATACCCGACTGCACCAGCACGGTGGCCGTGCCGCTCGTAGAGCCGGCCGGCACCTTGATGGCCTGGCGGTAGACCTCACCGCTGTCGGTGTCTTTTAGCTGCACGGTAAACCACGTGTCGTGTGCCACCGCCGATGGCAACACTTTCTTCAACACGAGCTTTTCGGCCGACGACCAGACCACACGGTTGTAGGGGTCGGCGGCAGACGCCAGACCGGTCAGGCGCGTGTTCTTGTCGTTTACGAACGCCGAGAGGTTCGCGTAGTCGGTGGACTTCGTCGTGGCCGTCCGCGCAAACGTGTTGCCCGCGTTGTAGTTCGTCGTCGCGTACACACCTATCTTGGCATCGTCGTTCAGCCCCTCCTCGGCGATTGTGATGACCGTGCCATCGTTCAACGCTGTGGGATCTTGCAGGTTGTACTGCACGCCGCCCGCCTCACCCGTCGCGGTCCAGTTATCGTAGATATAGGGCGAGCCCTTCACGTAGACCCTTGAGCTTGCAGCATTCGGCACCGCGATGGCGCCGTAAGCGCCGAATTTGGCCTCCTTCGAGATATTCCCCTTCACCGTCGCAGAGCCCTCGATGTTCAAGACCTTCGTAACGCTTTCCGTGTTGCTCTCATTCATGAAAATCGCGGCGCCGCAGTTGGTCGTATTGTTGATGAGCTGGGTGGTGCCCTTGAGCGTCACGGTGCCGGATTTGATGTACATGGCGCCTCCGTACGTCCCCGTGCAGCCAGATATGACGCCCCCGTCAATCGTCACGACGGCAGCGTCCGACACGTACACCGCCCCGTTGTGCGTGTTCTCGCAGTCCTTAATGCACGAGCCATCGCGCATCTTGAAAGTGCCGCCGATGAGTTGAACCGCGATTCCACCGTTGGTGTCCGCCTGCTTGGCGTTCCTGATTTCGCCTCCGTCGTTCATTACAAAGGTGGAGGATTTAGAGTAAACGGCGCCGGTGTCGGTGGGAATCACGTACCCCGCCGATTTGTTGCCGTCGATGATGCAGTTCTCGAGCGTCAGGTTGCTCGCTCCAGAGATCTTGAAAGCGCCCACCCCCGTCGCACCAATTTTCACCACGGCGCGGCCGCTTTCCTTGGAGGTGTCGCCGCGGTAGGGGTAGCCGTCCGTGCAGCCTGCAGCCGCGGTCTTGGCGGTGGTCAGCATGAGGGGCTTATCGGCGCCCACGGCCACGGGCACGGCCGCCGTCTGCGTCAGCTCGCCTATCAGCACCTCCATCTTGTAGTACTCCATGATGTCGCCGTCCACACCTGCGCCCTCCGTGTACGTGGGCATGTTCGCCGCCGGCAGCGCGCCCGCGCACTCCACGGCCTCGGCGATAGTGGCAAAAGTGTGCACGGAATCGCCGCCCGACAGCTTCTCGGTCACCTTCACGTTGGGCGTGACCGTGCCCCACACGATGGCGTTGCCCGTGCCGGCCGTTCCGCGCAGCGCATACCCTTCTGCATCTGTTGCGCGGTCGTCGTAGAAGCCCGCCAGATACCCCGCATCAGATGCGGACGCGGCCGCGGACGTGGCGAACTGGTTGCCTGCCTCGTAGACCCCGGTGTTGCCGTAGACCCAAACCTTGGCGCCTTTACCTATCTTGTCTGTGGCGACGGTCACCTTCGACGCGGCGCTCACCCAAAAGTCCATGGCCGAGCCGTCGATGCCCGTATTGCCGAAGACCTGCGGGTTTTCCTTGATGGTGGTCGTCGGCGTCGCGACGCTGGCGGCCCACCCGCAGATTGCGCAGCCAAAGCTGTTGGCCACCCCGGCGTAGGTCTGCATCGAGTTGTTGTAAATCTTCGCGTTGCCGTAGAGGTTCAGCGAGCAGTTGGCGCGAATGTCGATGGCGCTTGCGGCCCTGCCCGCGTGGTTGTTGTAGATCTCGGCGTTGCCGCCAATGTTGACGGTGGTCGCGCCCAAGTTCTGGGCAAAGATTGCGCCACCGTCCATGGAGACGGTGTTGTCGTGGATCTTGGCCGTGCCTGCGATAGTCACGGTGTTCACCAGCGCATTCGCAGTGACGAGCGCGCCGTGGTTCGCGTAGTTGCCGTAGGCCTCGCCGCCCGTCATCGTGAAGGTCGAGCCGTTTTGCACCTTGAACGCTCCGTCGGTCTTCCAGTTGGCGGTCGACAGCTCGCCGTTGCCGGTGATGGTGCCGCCTTCGAGGGTGAACGTGCCAGCGTAGACCGCGGCGACCGAGCCGCCGCCCGCATCGTTTTTGCTGTCGCACTTGCAGCCCTGCGCCGTGCCGCCGCTCCAGACAACCGATCCGGCCACATAGAGGAAGCCGCCCGCGGTGGCATCCGCCGTGGTCGTGTTCACGAAATCCTCGACGATTGTGGGGGCCGGCGCGTGCGCGCTGCCGTCCATGTAGGTGCCTGCCGTGTCGCCGTCGGCGATGTTTAGCGTAGCGTTCGCGCTCACCGCCATACCAGAGGCGCTGCGGCTGCGTGCGCCCACCGTCGCGCCGTTAAGGTATTTGCCAGAAAAGTGCACGCCCTTGATAGTGACGGTCGCGGCGGTGCCCGAGCCGATGGTGATGCGCCCGTCGGTGGCCGTTCCCGTGGTGAAATAGACGATGGGCTCGCCGTTGTCGTCGTTGGTCGAGCCGTTCTTCTTCGGGTCCTCGGCGTCGTTTGCGGGGGTGACGATGTTTTGGATGGTAAGGTTTTTCGTGCCCGTCGTGGCATCCCCCGTCAGGGCGTGCGAGCGCAATATCTCAAGCGTGCTGCCGTCGGTGGAGCCTGTGATCGCCTTGTCGAGGCTCGCGTAGTACTTCACCACGCTCGCCGTCGTAGTCTCCTTCACCACGGCATTGGTCCACATAACCGCGTTGCCGGTTCCCGCCGTGCCAACCATCGAGAGGTCTTTGTCGTTTAAAAAAGTGTAGAGCCCAGAAACAGTGCTCGCGCTAGCTGCCGTCGTTCTGGCAAAAGTCGCCCCTTGGGTTTTGTTGATTGATGCGAAAACACCGATTTTCGCATCGGAATTCAGTCCTGCGGTTCCCACTTTGATCATGCTGCCATCATTCGAGGAGGTCACATCCTGCAGATTGGCATATTTGCTCGAAGTGTTCGAGTTGCCGTAAATCGTTGCGGAACCAGACAACGTGACGACCATGTTTGTGCTACCGCCACCATCGCTTGCCACCGCGCACGCCCTGTCCGCAGTCGCCGAAGACGATGTTATCTCGTTGCCCGTTATCTTCGCATTTCCGCTCATATCCAACGTAGCAGAGCTGTTCATGCGGACGGCAGAACAGCCATCTCCTGCCTTGTTGCCGGAAAGTTCCGCATTTCCGCTCATGGAAAGCTTTGTATTGTAAATTCCCAAAGCTCCTCCACGGACATTGGCAGTGCAATTCGTGATTTTCGCATTGCCCGAAATGTCAATCTTGTGGCCGCTATATTCAGAATAGATTCCGCCACCATGATTTGCGGAACACAAATCAATCTGAGCATCGCCGTTCATGGTCAGGGAGTCGGTGTTCGATTTATCAGTTAGCAAAACCGCCCCTCCATTTTTTTCTGCCTTTGAATTGCGCAGCAAAGAACCATCCGTAAGGGTGAGGTCCGCCTTTTCGCTGAGGGCGAACAGGCCGCCGTAGTTGCCGCCGCTGAAATTCGACGAATTGCCGTCTATGACTATGTTCGTGAGAGTGACGACCGAAGAGCCCTTCAAATAAAACAGCGAGCCCGCGATCGTGCTGGATGAGTAGTATCCGCGTTTCACCACGGCGCGGCCGCCCTCTGCCGTGGTGTCGCCTTTGTAGGGATAGCCGTCCGTGGCGGTGGAGCTGGCCGTGGTCAAGGCCATCGGTCTGGAAGTCCCGAGCGAGACGTTGACGGTTGCGGTCTGGGTCACCTCGCCTTTGAGTATCTCGATGGTCGCTATGCCGCCGCTGCCGGCAAACTGCGTGGCGAAGCTGGATGTGGACACGGCGGCGATGTAGGTGACGGCATCGGCAATGGAGGAGAAGGTGTTCACGCCGTTCGTGTCCACCACCTTGCACACGGGGTCGTCCACCGTGACAGGAGCCGAGAGCGCCGCCACGGCCACCTCGGCGCTTTGCAGGTCGTCGGCAGATTGCGCGGCAGCATCGTCTGTCTGGGCGCCGTCTGCCTCGGCGGTAGCGGCAGGTTCAGCCTCGGCGGCGGCGGACGTGGCGCCGGCAGGTTCGGCTACAGCGGCTGCGGCAGCGTCGGTTTCCACCGCGGCAGTCTCGGTGCCGGCCGTCTCGGTGCCTGACGCGGCCGTGTCGCCTGCAGCGGCCGTGTCAGAGGCTAGTGAAAGCCCCCCCCCCTCGATTCCGAGGGCCAGCGCCGCCGTCAGCTGCAGTGCCGCCGCCGCAAACGCCAGCGACGCGCATACCGCGACCACCTGCCGCGCGCGCGGCCTACGCGCCCCCGCGCGCCGCGTCTGCCCGGCAGCCGTCCTCTTCACCGAATCTTTCTTCTCCCGCATCGACGCCTCTTTTCGCCCTTCTTCTTATGCCGCATCGCGGCGCGCCTAAGACCCGTTGCCCATGCGCGCCGCGCTCAAAAAATCTCTCAGCTTGCAAAACATTCGGGAGAAGTCTACAGCAAACGCCGCATCCGCGCACGTCACCGCCCAAATTCACCACACACGCCACACGTGCACACGCATGCTGCCACGCACAAGGGAACATTTGTTTCGTTTTCACCCCACTTCGCATGGCCAATCGCGTAGAATCAGATGCGGGCATCGGTGGTGTAAGTCCCGCGTGCTGGCAGCGCCCTCCATGCAGGAAGGGAGGTGAGTTGTCTATGGACTTTGCTGTTGAAGTCGTGAAGTTGCTGACCGCGTTGGTCGGACTCGCGACGGCGGTGGCGGGGTTCGTGCCCAAGGCACGGAGTGGCGTTCGCAGAGGCAAAAGGAAAGGCCGCAGGCGCTAGCCAGCAGCCTTTTCTCAGCTAAAACGGCGCTGCCCAGATTCCGTCGTGGGCTGCCGCTGGTGCCTATTCTAGCCGCCCACACGGGGCCGCGCAAGCAAAATC
>CAVECB010000010.1:35719-49566 GCA_963614215.1 Ruthenibacterium lactatiformans | reverse complement strand
CCGAGGAGATGTCGGCCGGGTTGATGGTGAAGTTCAGCGTCTGCGTGCCGGTGTACTTGCCCTTGCCAGTGATGGTCGCGGTCGCTGTGCCGGCGTTTACGTTGCTCGCATACGAGACGGTATAGTCCTCGTTTTCAACGAGGGTGATGTTTCCCGTCGCGGTGCTGTGGGTCACGGTCGCGGCGGGCTCGCACGCACTGCCGCTATAGGTAAATGAAGTCGGGGAAAGCACCACCGAGACGGCCGAATCCGAAATCTTGCCACCCTTCACCACAACGCGTGCGGTGGAGCTCTTGCCACCGGCTTTGCACGTGAGCGTCACTATGCCGGCGGTGCTGTCCGCGACGACGTAGCCCTGCGGGTCCACAGAGGCAATCATCGGGTTTGACGAGGTCCAATGGGCATAGTAGGAGCCGTAGGCAGGCGTCGCGCTCGCAGAAACCGTCGCCGCCTCGGCAAATCCCAGCGACAGCGCAGAGGGCGTGACGGAAAGAGCGGTGATGTTCGCAGCAGAGGTTGAGGCCGACGAGACGGCGCTTGTCCACGTGTAGGAGTCGTAGGTGGTGTCCGTTCCCGCCTCGCCTTCGGGCGTCCACTCGGCGTGCCATCCGTTGCCCGAGGGGTTGGCCTTGAACCAAGCGTCGCTTTTCATGAAATAGGTGGTCCTGGGCGTCTCGTCGAAGCCGCCGTCTTCATAGGTACCATAGAGGGGGTCGTCGTGCGTCACGTCGATGTTGTACCACTTGCCGTCCACCTTCAGCCGGTTCCACTCGTGACCGGAGTTTCCAATCCATTGTTCGACGCAGGTGCACTCGAGGCCAAGACGCTGCATGGCCGCTTGAAAGGCCTCCGAATACCCCTCACAGACAGGGCTTTTGTTCACGACCGCGCCATAGGCATTCCAAGGGTCAGGCCCGTAGGTGGTGATGCCCTGGTTTGCCGCGTCCATGTTGTAGAGGCAGTTGCGCACGAGCCAATCGTGCACGGCCTTCACCTTCTCGGGCGTCGAAGCCGAAGGCGGCACCCACGACATCAGATTATCCATGGCCGCGTTGTACTTGGTGACCATGCTGGGAATGTCTGAAGCCGTGTAGGCCAGACGAAAAGAGACAGATTTGAGGACATATCCGCCGATGGTCGAATTATAGGTATAGCCGTATCTATACCTGTTGCCCAAATAGAAAAAATCGGGAAAAGCGCTCGCGCACGAGTAAGCGAGATTTGCCCCAGCCACATAATCGGTGATGCCGAGGTCTGCGAGGTCGACAACGGCGTATTCAACGTCGTCTTCCGTAGTGACGCCCTGGCCTGCGCCCACGAGGGACAAGGCCCGGTTCACACGTCGTTTTATCTCCTCTTCGCACTCAGCGGCCGTTGAGGAGGCAGAGCCCGTCGAGAGCATCCCAAAGCCAGAATTCCCCCCCCCGGACTCGAGCAGCTCGCCTTCCACCTCAGGCTCGGACAGCTCCACACCTTTGTAGAACTCGGCGGCAATCTCTTTTTCCTCGTCGTCTTGCGCCCATGCGGCCTTGCTGCCCAAGGCAAACGCGCAGGCACAGGCTGCCGCCAAAATCGCGGCGAGCAACGCGGATACGGCGATGCGGATGGTTTTTCTCGAAGGTGTCATGACGTGTGTCCCCTTCCCCGAAAGACAACGCAGGCGGCGTTGCGCAGCGAACCCTTTATATACGCGGAAATTCTACCATTCCGCGCAGGCGGCGGCGGGCACCTGTGAGGGCAAAAACGGACAGGCGCACAGGCGTGCCGCATCCGGGCAACGCCAGCGAGAAAGACGCCGATGCATAAAGGCGCCGATGTGTGAAAGCGCCAAGCGCCTACTCGCCGTAGACGATGAGCAGGGCCATCTTGAAGCACCCGTCGGCCTTCACGTAGTGCTTGCCGCCCTTGTCGAACTTGAAGCTCTCGCCTGCGCATATGGCGTGCTCGGCGCCCTCGTAGCCGATGATGCCCTTGCCCTCCAACGCACACACGATGGCCTCGCCCGGCGCGGCGTGCTCGCTCAAGCCCGTGCCCTCATCAAATGCCATGACCATGAACTTCAGGTGGTCGTTTTTGACGATGTCGAGGTTGACGATGGAGTCGGCCTTGTAGTCGAGCAGCTCTCCGAGCTGCACCGCCTTTCCCGCTTGCAGCAATTCGTTCATGACGCTTCCCTTCTCCAGCTCTATCTCGGTGTAGACGCAGCCGGACTCGCTTTTCAGACCCGTGGCCACGTCTTTGCGCATGATAGAGCAACAACGCGCGGAAAGGCAGCGCTCGCATCCGCCCAGCTCGAAGACGTTTGCCTGCCCCGCATGGCACACAAGCAGCTTGTCGGCCGGGTGCGACTCGGCGCTAATGTCGGTGCCGGCTGCAAGCGAAAAGCAGATAATCGCCGGCTCGCCCGGGCTGCTCATGCACGTCGAGACCGTGCACCCCGGCATGGGCGCATTCTTTTTCGCGATGTTGAACACGTGTCCCGCAGTTTCTTTCATCGTCTACCTCCTCAAGGTTTCCATCGCACGCCCTCATGCGTCCAAGCAGGAGACGGGCAAGACAAAGATGCCGTCGTCGCGGCGCATGGCATAGCCTCCGGGGACCAGCACCGCGCAAAACGCCGGCTCGCCCATCACGGTCGTGTCTATTTTCCCCACGAGGCTTTTCAGGCTTTGCGCCCCCTCGTCGGCAAACGCGGCGCCGAGCTTCACCTCGAACAGTGCGTAGCGCCCGTCGCGCAGTTGCACGACCGCATCGGCCTCGCGGCCGGCCTCGTCGTGGTAGTGAAACAGCTCGCCGCCAAGGACGCGGGCATAGACGCGCAGGTCGCGCACGCACAGCGACTCGAACAAAAGCCCCAGCGTCGAGGTGTCGAGCAGCAGGGAGCGCGGGCTTGCCCCGAGGGCGGCGGCGGCTATGGACGGGCAGGTGAAGTGCCGCGTCGGCGTCTTCGTGATGCGCGATTTCGCGTGAAGCGAGGGGGTCCAGGCGGAAAGCTCCTGGACGACGTAGAGGCGGCGCAGGGCGGCAAGATAGCCGTTGACCGTGTCTTTGGACAGGTCGATGTCGCGCGATTTCAGGTCCTTCAAGATGGTCGATTGCGTGGCCTGCGAGGAGCTGAGGCGAGCATATTCGGCCATGACGAGGCGCGCATACTGCGGGTTGCGCATGACGCCGTCGGCGCGCGATATGTCTTGTTCGGCGATTGTCGCCAGATAGTCGAAGGCCATGTCGAGGGCGCCGCTGCCTTTCGCGCGCGTGACGGCATACGGCCAGCCCCCGCGACAGACCAGGTAGGCCATGCGCTCGACGTCGCAGTCGGAATGCCCCGAGACGTCTTCACAGCCGTCGAAGAGGGTGGCAAGCGAGACCTCGCGCGTGGAATCGCCCGATTCGGCCAGGCTCATAGGGCCCATGTCCAGCGAGACGATTCGCCCCGCCCCCGAATGCGACGGCAAGGCGGTCGGGGTCGCCGAGCCGGTCAGGATGAAGCGGCCCGGGCGCTCGTCGCCATCGACGGCAAAGCGCACGGCGTCCCACAGCTGCGGCGCCTCCTGCCATTCGTCGATCAGGCGCGGCGCGGCGCCTTCGAGAAGTGTCGAGGGCTTCGTGGAGGCGAGCGCCTGGTAGTCGGCCCTCTTGTCGGGGTCTTGCATCATGATCGCGCTAGAAGACAGCTGCAGCGCCGACTGCGTCTTGCCGCACCACTTGGGGCCTCGCACCTCGACCGCCCCAGCATAGCCGAGCTTGCGCTGGATGAGGGCGTCTGTCAGGCGCGGGAGGTACTTTTTCGTGCCGAGTTTTTTCTGGGGCATATCCTGCGGCTTTCTTGTTCAACCCACCGATTGCGAAGATTTTAATCCACCGATTGCGGAGTTTTCAACCCTCCGATTGCGGAGTTTTTGACCCTCCGATTGCGGAGATTCTGACCCACCGATTGCGAAAACCGGGCGTTTCGGCGCGCTTCGCGGCGGCGTCTCGAGACGTGAAAAAAGGGGCGCAGCTTGCGGCCGCACCCCTTTTCATGAAACCCGAAATTGAAAGGCAAGCGCTGCGCGTGCGCAAGCCTCGCAGCCAAAACCCATACGCCGCGCGCAGCTATGGCACCCAAAAAGCCGACGCGCCGCGCGCAAGCCCCTCGGCTAGAAACGGGCGTAGCGCGTGAGGTTTTTCTCCAACTTGCCCACGTACTTCGCCGCACGCGGACCTAGCTCGGCGCCCTTGGGCTTGATGTAGCCCAGGTGCAGGCGCTCGCTTGTCTCGAGCGGGATGGTCGTGAGCGTCGTGCCGTCGGATATGCCGACGAGTATGCCGCTCGTGACCGTGTAGCCATTGAGCGCGGCGGCCAGCTCGGACAGCGACGCGCGGTCCGTGCAGGCAATCTTTCGCGCGTGCGCCGCATCCGACAAGGCCTCCTCGGCCAAAAAGCGCGGCGCACCCTCGCCTTGCTCGAAGTAGATGTAGGGGTAGTCCTCCAGGTCTTCAAGCTTCAGGCTCTTGGCGTTGACCAGCGGGTGGCTCGTGGGCACGGCCACGCGCGGCGCCGACTGCGACAGCTCGACGAACTCGACGCCGGCTTGATCAAAGGCGGCCTCCAGCGCGTCTTTGGTCGCATCAGTCTCCACAAGCACGCCCAGCTCGCTTTTGCCGCTGGCCACGTCGTCGATGACGTCTTGGGTCTTGCCGTCGTAGTAGCCGTACTCGTACTCGTCGCCGCCCTGACTCAAGACGTATTGCGCGAACGCCTGGACGTTGAACAGGTAGTGCTGGGTCGAGACCGCGAATTTCTTCTCCGCCATTTCCCTTACGCCTCCTTTGCGACGCCGTCTTTTTCCTCGAAGCTGCGCTCGACTGCCTTGGCGTCTGCCGTCGAGTCGCGCTCGTCGATGAAGCGCTTGGCCTTGTGCTCGCTCGACGCGCCGAGCTTGTCGGTGTCAAACACGATGACCTTGGCCGGCCGCACGCCGCAATGCGCCTTCAGCTCGCCTTCCACGCGCCGCGCGATGGCATCGAAGGCCTCGTCGGAGCCAGATGCGCGCTCCACAGACACCTCGTATTTGGTCGTGTAGTCCTCGTCGTAGACGCGAATCTTGTACTCGCCGGACAGGCCTCGGTCCTGGCGCACCACATACTCGATGTCGCTCGGGAAGACATTCACGGCGCTGACGATGAACATCTCGTCTTTGCGCCCGACGATGTGGATGCGGCACGTCGTGCGCCCGCACTTGCACGGCGATTTGTCCACCCAGCCGATGTCGCCGCTGCGAAAGCGAATCATCGGGCGGGCGCGTTTGAGCAGGGTCGTGTAGACGATCTCGCCCTTCTCGCCATCAGGCAAGACCTCGCCCGTCACAGGGTCTATGGTCTCGACCAGAATCTGGTCTTCTATCAGGTGCAGGCCGTCTTTTTCCTCGCACATGCCCGCGCATGCCCCGTAGATGTCGGACAGGCCGAAGAAATCGTAGACGTCGGCGCCCCACACCTCCTCGATGGCGTGGCGCGTCGTCTCGATGGAGCCGCCCGGCTCGCCGGAGATGATGATGGTGCGCAGGTTCGGGAAATCGGCCTTGGGGTCGTAGCCCTGCTCGATGGCCTTTTGGCTGAGCAGCCACGCATAGCTCGGGCTAGTCCACAGGTGCGTCGGCTGGTAGTGCTTCATCGCCCACAAAAGGCGCGCCGAGGGCACCGCGCCCACCCAGATGCCGAGCGCGCCGAGGTTTTGCGCGCCGACCACGCACGGCCCGCCCACATAGAGCGCGAAGTTCATCCCGTGCAGGTAGCGGTCGTTGGGGCGCATGCCCGCCTGCCAAAACAGCCGGCTTTCCGCGTCCATGAAATCGTCGAAGTCGCCTTGGGTGAAGGGGCTCATCGTGGGCACGCCGGTGGAACCGGAAGACGTGGCCATGTAGACGACGTCGTCTTCGGGCACGGCGGCCAGCTCGCCAAAAAAGCTGCCCACGCCCTGGCAGTCGCGCTCGGTCTGCTTGTCGATGAAGGGAAAGCGTGTGAGGTCGGCAAGTGTGTCGCAGTGCGGCGCGACGCCGGCTTCGTCAAAGGCGCGCTTGTAGTAGGGGCTGTTGTCGTAGGCAAATTGCAGCTCGTCGTTTAGGCGCTCCAGCTGCAACGCCTCGATGTCCTCGCGCGAGGCGCATTCGATCTCGGGGTCGTAGAACTTCTGGTCGTACGGGATGTTCTTCTTGGCCATCGTTCACCTTTCTCTTTGTAGGTACGGTACTGGCACATGCGACGCGTCGTTTTGTCTCGCGGCGCCGCGCGACTATTTCACCACTTCGTTACTAGGAGATGAACGCAAATGGCGCAAGCGGCGTTTCACCATGAAAAACACATGGAGACGCACGGAGGCAGGGTGCGGGCAAGAAAGGCGCGCGCCGCAGCCTTTTTCCTCACCCTTTTCTCAGTGCCAGCGTATGAGGCGGGCTTGCGCGACTTCGACAAGCTTGTTTGCCACGACGACCAGCACGCCTATCTCGATGAAGCCGGCGATGAGGTTGGCGTAGTTCGCGGAGACGTGGTTGATGCAGATCCAGTGCCCGAGGCCATAGGTCGAGCCCATGGTCTCGCCGTATATGAGCATCATGAACCCCATGATCAGATACAGCTTCAGGCCGCCGACGACGGCCGGCGCGACATAGGGCACGAGCACGCCGGCCACCATGGACGGCCCGCTCAGGTCCAGCATGCGCGCCGAGTCCAAAATCTCTCGGTCGATGTTGGAAACGCGCTCGATGGTCTCTAGGAGCACGAACATGAAGATGGTCATGCCGACGAGCACCACCGACGCCGCGCGAAAAGTGGGCATGACGAGCATGACGTAGGGGGCGGCCACCATGGGCGGGATGGGCGCGAGCACTTTTGCGATGGGGTGAAAGAAGCGGCGCAGCGGGGCGAACCAGCCGATGACGATGCCGGTGGCCGCACCCAAAAACACGCCGCCGAGAAAGCCCGTGACGAGCAGCTCGGCCGAGCAGACGGCGTTCATGGCAAGCTCGAAGGGGTAGCGCGAAAAGACGTCGAAGACGTTTTGCGGGGCGGGAAAGAGCATCGCGGAGAGCAGGCCGAGCTTTGCTGTGGCCAACTCCCAGCCGATGGCAAGCACCCAGACCAGCGAGATGATGCCCGATGCCGCCGAAGGGGTCTTGCAACGCGTCGCGCGCGCAAGGCAGGCCAGGTAGGCAAGCTCTGCCAGGGCCGTCGCCACGAGCAGAGGACCTGAGGCGGCGACCGCGTGCGAATCGGGCACGAGCACCACCACGCCGATGAAAGCGGCAAGCAGCACATGCGCGGCGATGCACGCGGCAACGCGACGTCTTTTGCAAGACCCCAACACGAAAAGGAGCGGGCTCCTACTTCAAAACCTCGGAGTTCTTCGTCTTGAACTGCGTCATCAAATCGCTCCACAGCGTGGTCGAGGGCTCTTTGTCGATGAGCGACTGCAGGGCGTTTTTGTAGGCGTCGGTGTAGATGAAGTCGGCCACCTTCACATCGCTTTGCGGCACGCTGCCCGCCGTCTTGAAGGCCTTGTCGGCGGCAATCACCGCGTTGGCCTCGGGGTCGATGGAGACGGCCATGGGCGTGTCATAGCCGTCCGAGCCGTACATGCGCGCCTTCACCGCCGCTGCGTCCATGCCGGAGACCTTCGCGAGAATCTGCGAGGTGCCGTCCGGGTCGTCTTTGTAGCTTTGGTAGCCGCGCAGGGCCGCCGTCATGAACTTCTGCAGGGCGCTCGCGTTGTTTTGGATGAAGGTGGAGTTGGCCTGCAGGCGGCAGCAGGGGAAAGTGCCGGTGAAGTCGGAGACCTTGGCCAAGACCTTGCAGCCAGAGCCCAGCATGTCGTAGCTCATAGCACCGCAGACGATGCTCAGGTCCACCTCGCCTTTTTCCACGGCGCTGACCGTGGTGCCAATGGAGTCGAGCTCGACGAAGCTCACGTCGGTCACACCCGCGTCGGTGCAGGCGGCCTTGGTCATGTAGTAGCCGGGGTCGCCCATGCACACGCCCACCTTCAGGCCGGAGAAGTCGGCAGCCGACGAGATTTTATCGAGCTTGAAGTCCTGCTTGGCCACGTAGTCGCAGCCCTCGCTCATCTCGCCGCCGATTATCTGCACCGTCTTGTCGCCTTGGGCGATGGCCGACAGCGCGGTGCTGTAGCCAGTGCAGTAGACGTCGAGGTCGCCGGACATGACGGAGGTGGTGCCGTCGGTGCTGACGGACTGCCAGTCGACGTCGAGGCCCTCCTCGGCGAAATAGCCTTTGTCGCGCGCCACCAGCACGGGCACGGACAGGTAGCTGCCCTCGAAGAGGCCGACTTTAATCTTTTCCGTCTCGGAGTTCACCGAAGGAGCGCTTGCGCTGCTCGACGTTTTCGTAGACGACGAGTCCGACGAGCTGGACTGCTGCGAGCTGTTCGACGAGCAGCCGCACACGAACAGCGCCGAGACGAGCGCGCCGGCTGCGAGGACGGCGCCGGCCGCCTTTACCATGTTTTTCTTCTTCACCATCTTGCATCGTTCCTTTCTCTTTGACGTTTAAGCTCCAAAGCCGCCCTCACGCGCAGATGGGCGCGGACGGCTCGCAAGCCGGGTTGAAGGACTGGAGCTGCGTGGATGCGACCGTGGCGCCGCAAGCATCGAGCACGGGCCTCAAGGCGTCCTCCATCAGGTGCGCCAACTTTTCTGGGTCCATGATTGCGCGTATGTTGATGTGCAGCTTCACCACACCGGATGCCGTCTCGAGCGTGCCCACCTTCATCGGCTCGGCCTGCGCGCGGCTCGTGACGGCCACGCGGCAAAACGCCCCGCCGGCGCTAGCGATGACCTTCGCGTGCGCTATCTCGGCGCCTGCCTCCACGAAACGCTGCTTGACGGCGTTCATGTAGTCCATGCACATCGAGGCGACCTCGCAGCCGTGCGGCACGTCCAGCTCGCAGACCCAGTTGTACCAGCCCATGGTGTTGCAGCCGGCCATGATCACGTCCATGTCGATGTCGAGCGGCCGATAGGAGGTCTCGTGGGCGAGCACGTAGTCGGCCCACTTGTCCACGCCGGTCCCCTCGATGCTCGAGACGGGCCAGCAGGGCACGCCGGGAAACTCTTCGGCAAGCGAGGCCTCGATGGCGGCGATGGTGTCGCCGTCTAGGGTGTCGGCCTTGCTGATGAGCAGCAGGTCAGCCTCCTCGAGCTGCTTTTTGAAGCCGTAGCCCACCTCCTCGGAGAAGGTGTCCTCGCCGCATCCCATGTAGATGGCCTGATAGCGCACGGGGTCGACCATGGCGGTGACGGGCGCGAGGACGAATTCCTCGGCGTAGTTGTCGCGCATGTCGAGGTAGACGTGGTCGACCATGTCCACGCACGAGCCCACGGGCTCGAACAAGATGATGTCGTAGTCGCCGTGCGCCATGTGCGCGCGCAGCTTTTCCACCAGCTGCGGCACGTCGTGGCACAGGCAGCCGTCTGCAATCTCGAGCACCGGATAGCCCGATTCGGCCACGAAGCTCGTGTCCACGAGGTTGCTGCCCAGATCGTTGGTGATGAGGGCGGTTTTCTTGCCGCGTCTTTCCAGCTCGGAGGCCATCGCCACCATGGCGGTCGTCTTGCCCGAGCCGAGAAAGCCGCTCATGAGCATTACCCTTTGCTTTTGCATACGCTTCTTCTCCTCGCTTCCTTGGATGCGCACCTACATGAGATGCCGTCCTACAGGCGTGCATCTTATACCAAAATTGGAGTGTGCTCTAGAGTAAACTCTAGAGTCGGCTCTAAAATTTGCGGCAGGCGCGATAAGCGTGCGGCGTTTCACAGCGCGAAGGTGGCGTTTCGCGGCAGGGATGTAGGCGATGAAGATGACCCGGCAAGCGCGGCGCTTGTGTCCCGTGCGCGGCGCTTTCACCCGCCGGCGCGCGCATGCAAAAGCGCATGCGCAACGAAAATGCAACGGGCGGGCAACGAAAGCGGGACAAATCTGAAGCTTGCATGTTCGTTTTAGCGTCGCGCCGGTTTCGCGCGGCGACAGGGACTAGGCTTGGACGCGGACGTTTGAACGAGGAAAGGCACATGGCGCACAGCAAGAAACGCGAGATATTCGACGTGGCAGTCGGGCTGATACAGAAATCCGGCTACGACAACGTGACGGTCAAGGACATATGCGAGGCAGCCGGCATATCCAACGGCAGCTTCTTCTACCACTTCAAGACCAAGGAAGACCTGCTGGGCATGTATCTCGGTGAGGTCTACGACGAATACCTCGCAGGCCACATGCCGCCCGACGATGAAACGGGCGATTTCATCGCCTACATCGCCGAGCTGTCGGCCTGCTACGGGCGCTACTGCATGCGCGCCGGCGCCGATTTCGTGGCCGGGTACTACTCCACGAGAAATGCCAACTTGGACACGCACCTGTTCTCGGCGGACAACACCTTGAACACGACGATGGCAAAGACCCTCGAGGCGCTCGTGCGCGCCCGTAAAGACGGCCTGGCAGACGAGGCGCTCGACTGCACGCAAGGTGCCATCGACTGCTGCACCATCATCAAGGGCTCGGTGTTCGAGTGGTGCGTCTCGAAGGGCGCCATCGATTTGAGGGCATCCATCGAGCGGACCATCAGCCGATTTTTGTTCGGGTACGCGACGGGCGACTACATCGCGAGGTTCGGGCGCGAAAGCCTGAGCTGACACACCCCGTCATAGGAGCTGCCCCGCGTCGAAACGTGCGCCGCGGGCGTGCCATGCGATGGAAAAGACGACGAAAGGAGACAAGAAAGATACGATGAACGGATTGACCAAACAGCAAAAACTCATGGTGGCGGTGCTTTTGACGGGCGCGGTGCTCGTCGTCTTGTGCGCCACCTTCCTCTCGCCGGCCCTGCCCCACATCATGGGCGACATGGGCGTGGACCAGACGACGGTGCAGTACCTGACCTCCGGCTATTCGCTCGTGGAGGCCGTCGTCATCCCGATGAACGCGTTTTTGATCGGGCGCTTCTCCACGCGCAAGCTCTTTGTGTCGGGGATGGCGCTGTTTGCCGCGGGCGCCGTCGTGGCCGCTTGCGCGCCGGCGTTTCCCATACTCTTGCTCGGGCGCATCTTGCAGGCATTCGGCACGGGCGTGGTCATGCCCATGGTCTTCACCTTGATCTTGCTCATCTTCCCGCGCGAGAACCGCGGCGCGGCCATGGGCATCGTCGGGCTGATCATCAGCTTCGCGCCAGCCATAGGACCGTCCCTTTCCGGCGTGCTCGTGGATTCCGTGGGCTGGCGCATGCTCTTTGTGATCGTCGCGTGCCTGACCGCGCTTGTGGTCGCCTTCGCCATCTTCTCGCTGGAAAACTTCGAGGGCTTCGAGCGTGCGCCGCTTGACGTGCCCTCCGTGCTGCTGCTGGCCTGCGGCATGGTCGGGCTGCTCTACGGGCTGTCGAGCTTTGCCAGCTCGCCGACACCGCTCGTGCCGAGCGCTCTCATGGTCGCAGGCGCGGCCCTGCTCGCCTTGTTCTCGCGCCGCCAGCTGCGCCTGGAGCAGCCGATTTTGCGCGTGGACGTGCTGAAGTATCGCCGCTACCGCACCGCCGTGCTCATCATCATGCTGCTCGAAGCCGCGCTCATCGGCTCGGAGGTCGTCTTGCCCATCTACGTGCAAAACGTGCTCGGGCAGCCTGCCACCGTCTCGGGTCTGATCATGTTGCCGGGCGCGGTGCTGGGCGCGCTCATGGGCTTGGCCGCCGGGCGCATCTTCGACAAGAAGGGCGTGCGACGCCTGGCCGTCGTAGGCGGCATCATCATCGCGGTCTCGTCGGTGTGTATCGCGTGCTTCCAGCTCGACATGTCGCCGCTGCTCGTCTGCGCCGTCTACACCTGCCTCGGCATCGGCATCCAGTCGCTCATCACCCCGTTGAACACCTGGGGCGTGAACTCGCTCGACAACTCGCTGATCCAGCACGCCGAGGCGTTGGGCTCGACCTTCAACCAGGTGGGCGCGTCCTTCGGCACGGCGCTGATCGCGTCGCTGTCGGCCTTGGGGCCGCTTTTCACCACAACAAGCGACGAGCGTGTTCTCACCTACACGGGGCTGCACGTGTCGTTTTGCGGGATGTGCGCGATGCTGTGCCTGGTCGCACTCCTCATCTTCGTCTTCGTGCGCAACCGCAAAGGCGAGCTGGCCGCCGAACAGGCCGCGCAGGCACGGGCCGTCGAGGGCGTGCCGGGCGTGGACCGCGAGTGGCTGATCGCCGACGTGATGGATCCCGTGCCCGCCCAGATCGCGGCCTCCGCGCCGGTGTCCGAGGCCATCACCATCATGCGCGACCGCCACACCTCGGGTCTGCCCGTCATGGGAGACGGCGGGCGCGTCGTGGGCTTCGTCTCGGACGGCGACGTGCTGAAATATCTCGCGCGCCAAGGCGGCAGCTACTACACGGACGGCACGAACTTCTACACCATGCTCGACGACCAGGATTTCGTCGAGCGCCTGAAAGGCTTGGTGAAGCTGCCGGTGGAAAACATTGCGACGAAAAACGTCATCGGCGTAAAGGCGCACCAGGCAGCAGAAGACGCGTTCAAGGTCCTCTCGGAGCGCCGCATCAAGAAGGTGCCCGTGCTGGGCGAGGACGGCACGCTCCTCGGCACCTTGAGCCGCAACAACGTGATGATCGCGCTCGCGCAGCTCCAAGAGACGATATAGCCCGCTGTAGTCGGCCTGCCTCTCTTGCCTGCTTCAGGGCTCCTTGCCCGACGAAAAAGGCGCCTTTTCGAAGAGGGCGCCTTTTTCATGCACGCACCGACGAAAAAAGGCGCCTCCCCAAAAAAGGAGAGGCGCCTTTCATGTGCGCGGGGGTTTCGCGCAGACTGCGGTGGTCGGCCACACGGGGCAGCCCCGTATGGCGGCCGCGCAAATGCTAGAAGCTGTAGGTGCGCGAGTACTGGTAGACGCCGTCGGCGGTGCCTGCGGCGGCAAGGCACAGCGCCACGATGAGCAAAATTGCGATGATGCCGATTACGATACCCAAAATGAGGGTGACGATGAGGGCCGTGCGCGCACTCTTGCGCTTGGCCTGCGCGTCTGCCACGTCGCCGCGCTCGATTGCGCTTTTATAGTTCAACGACATGACGAACGGCCAGATGGCGATAAGGCCGCCGGCGAAGAAGAACTCGAGCACCGACAAGACGATGAACATGGTGCTCTTGTCCTCGATGCCCGCGGGGTTGCCCGGTTGAGCGTAAGGAGATTGCGGCTGGCCGGGTTGAGCACACGATGCTTGGGGCTGGGCGAACTGGTCGCCGGCGGCGGTCGCTTCGGGTTGCTGGTAGGCGTCAGCCGGCACGGGCTGCTGCGTTATCTCGCAAGAAAGCGGGGCGCCGCACTGGGGGCAGAACTGCGCGCCGTCTTGAGTTTGCGTGCCACATTGCGGACAATTCATCGGTCTCTCCTTTATCATCGGGGGGCTGATGTGCCCCTACAACATACCACACGAAAGGGCGTCTAAAACCAGCTCTTCTTTCCCGCCACGTAGGTGTAGTAGAACTGCTCGTCGGTCTTGGTCAGGTAGATGATGCCCTCGATGAGCGCGATGAGCGACATTATCGCCGCGGCAAGGCCGAAGGTGACGATGCCGGCAAGGATGCTGATGAGCAACATGGCGATGCCGGCGCCGCTGTAGCCGAGGTAGAACTTGTGGATGCCAAGCGAGCCTAGGAATATGGCGAGCAGACCGGCGGCTATCTTGCTCTTCGAGTCCATGGGCGGCTGGGAGAAGCCGGGCTGGGTGTAGGGCTGCTGCTGGGTGTAGGGTTGCTGGGTGTAGGGCTGCTGGGCGCACGCCTGCGGGCCGCACGCCTGCGGGCCCG
>CAVECB010000010.1:0-34995 GCA_963614215.1 Ruthenibacterium lactatiformans | reverse complement strand
TTTGGCCTTGTTGCGGTAAAAGCCGATGGTGCGTATGGTCTCGGCCACCTCTTCTACAGACGCGCTGGCCAGCGCCGGCGGGTCTGGCCAGCGCGAAAACAGCGCGGGCGTCACCTTGTTCACCGCGGCGTCCGTGGTCTGCGCCGACAAAGAGACGGCAATCACGCATTGAAACGGCGTGGAGAAATCTAGCGAGGGCTTCGCGTCCGGATAGAGCGCCTCCATGCGCCGGCAGGCCTCGATGCCGCGCGCGCGCTTCGTCTCCGTCTTCTCGCGGGGCATCTCTCGCCGCGTCCTATCCCGCCTCGTGCGAGCCGCGTTGCCCGTCGGGTTGTGCGTCATGCAAGTCGCCCTGCCCATCGCACGAGCCGTCCTGCGCGCCCTGCGAGCCGTTTTGCTCATCGCACGGGTCGTCCTGCCCGTCGCAATCCTGCTCGGGCGCAGCGTTGCGCCCGGATGCAAGCTTGGGCTTGCCGGGCACGTGCGAGAGCATCTGGCTGCCAAAGGCCATGAGGCGTTCCGGCACCCTCGCGTCGCGCTCGGCTCCAGAGGCAGGCAGCACGTGATCGGGCACCTCGCGAGCCTCGAGGGGGCGCGAGCCGGCGTAGACGAAGTAGTCGGTCGAGGGCACGAGGGCAAACGAGAACGTGCGCAGCTTTTGCAGGGGCGTGCGGTTGAGGCCGACGCTGGTGAAAAGGTCGACATAAGGGCCTAGCGTGTCCAGCTTCATGCGCACCACGCCCATGGGCTGCAGGCCCTGGTGCAGCAGGCTGTCCTGGTTGTCGACGTAGTAGTACAGGCCTTTTTCCACCAGCCCGACGCGGCGCACATAGCGCAGGTAGCCGAGGATGAAGATGTGGTCCTCGCCGAAGTTCACCTTCGTGTCCAAGCGCATCTCGTGCTCTTCGATGAGCGAGCGGCGGAAAAACTTGTTCCACAGCGAGGCGTAGTAGAGGTTTGCTGGGCGCGCGCGCATCCAGTGCAGGTAGCGCTCCCGCGAGACGACGCCGCCCGCAGGGCCGGCCTTCAGCGCCGCGTTCATCCCGTGAACCCGAAAAAAGCTCGAGACCACGAGGTCGCAGTCGGGGGTCGAGACGGCCATCTCGACGAAGCGCTCGATGGCGTCGTGAGCCATCCAGTCGTCTGCGTCGGCGAAGTAGACCCACTCGCCGCGCGCGCGGTCAAGGCCTGCGTTGCGCGAGGAGGACACGCCGGTATTGGGCTTGGAGACGACGTGGATGCGGGGGTCGGCGGCGGCGTAGCGCTCGACAATCTCCAGCCCGTCGTCGGTGCTGCCGTCGTCGATGGCGACGACCTCTAGGTTGGTGTAGGTTTGGTGCACGATGCCCGACATGGTGCGCTCCAGATAGGGCGCGTCGTTGTAGAAGGAGACGATGATGCTGACCAGCGGGCAAGACGCATCCGAGCCGGTGGGCTGCACCTGACTGTTTTCACCTGCGCGCATGCTCACCTGCCCTCCCGGAGGCGGGCGAAAAAAGCCTTCAGCAGCGCCGCGCTCTCGTCGGCCAGCACGCCGCCGCAGGCCTCGAAGCGGTGGTTCAGGCGCTCGTCGGCGTGTATGGCATAGAGGGTGCCAAGCGCGCCTGCCTTGGGGTCTGCCGCGCCGAAGACGCAGCGTTTCACCCGCGCCTGATGCATGAGGCCTGCGCACATGACGCACGGCTCCAAGGTGACGTAGACCGTGCAATCGGAAAGGCGCCACCTGCCCAGCGCACGGGCGGCGGCGCGGACGGCCAAAAACTCGGCGTGCGCGGCCGGGTCGGCGTCCGTCTCGCGGCGGTTGCACGCCGATGCCACGGGCGCGGGATACGCACTCTCCTCTTCACCATGCGCGACGCTCTCTTCACCATGCGCAACGTCCTCTCCTGCCACCACGACGGCGCCGATGGGCACCTCCCCCATCTGCGCGGCACGACGCGCCTGCTCGAGCGCGAGGCGCATGTAATGTTTATCTGTAGAAAGGGTCATGTCCGCATTATACGCAAAGCTCATGCGGCCCCGCCTTCCCCACTCTCGCCGCCGTGCGCGATGCGCAGGTACTCGAGCACGAGCGAGACGAACAGCAGCCCCATCGTCACCAGGTAGGCCACGACGGCGCCCAGCAGCCCGAGCAGGCAGATGAGGGCGATGGACGCGACGAGGGCCACCGCAAAGGCCACAAGATAGCTGCGGATGATGGCGTTTTGGTTGCGCACGACGGTCATGACCTGGTAGAGGAAGTCGATGCCGCCCGTAAAGCCGCCGGCGACGATCATCAGCAGGCACAGCGCGCGCATCGACTCGAAATCGATGCCGTAGAGCATACCAAACAGCGGGATGCCCAAAAACGCGAAGAACACGAGGGCGCCCAGCGTGACGCCGCCGATGGCCAACGCGACGCGGCGCACAAAACGGGTGAAGGTCTCGCGTTGGGAGACGTCTGCCCACGCGTCGGCCATGCGCACGATGAGCGGCTTGTAGATGAAGCCGCCCACAATCAAGACGAACTGCGCAGGAAAATACAGCGCGTTGAAGTAGAGCTGGCTCGTGTAGTCGAGCAGGCCGTCGATGGCGAATTTGGGGACGTTGTCGGTCAGAGTGTAGAGAAACATCGCGGCAAACAACGGCCAGCACTGCCGGAAAATCGCGGCGATATGCGAGGGGCGCAGGATGTGCGAGCCTTTCGTCTCGAAGAGGGTGATGGGCAAAGTGAAGAGAACAAAGCTTGCGCCCGCAGCCACCGCCATGCCGATGCAGGCGGCGCCGATGTTGCCGCCCAGCAGCAAGAGCAGGGTGAAGATGATGAAGGAAATCGCCGAGCGCAGGGTCTGGGACATGCCCGCGAGATAGAGCTTGTCCTTTTGCTGGAGGCGCCCCTCGTAGACGTCGGCCAGGCAGTCGATGGCGCGATAGACCAGGATGCCCGTGCAGATGAGGTACATCTCGCCGTTGTAGCTGCGCAGCGAGAAGAACACGAAGCCGGCCAGGAGCATGGCCACGCAGGTGACCCAGCGCACGACCTGGTACTCGAGGAAGCTGTGGCGTTCCTCTACGTCGGAGGCCTGGTAGGCGCGCACGCCGAAGTTGGCCACGATCATCAAGACCTGCGAGGTGACGAAGGCAAGCGAAAACATGCCTGCCTTTTCGGTGCCGGACAGCTGGGTGACGAGGATAGTGAACAGGGGAAACATCATGCCCCAGACGGCCAGGCCGGCCGTGTTCCAGATGTAGTCCTTGCGGGTCTCGCCGGCGCGCGTGCGCGCGTCTTGCTCGCTCCAGGTGCCTTCTTTAGTCGCGGTGAAGAGGCGGTCGAACCATGCGTTGACCGTGCGATCCCACCACGAGGGCACGCGGCGCGGAATCGGGTTTTTGCTGAAAATGGAGGGCATGGTGAAGAAGGTGCGCGTCGGCGGCGGCGGTCGCGGGCGAGGCGGCGGCGCTCAGATGCGCGGAATCCTGCCCCCCATGGAATCGTCGGGCTTGGTCTCGCGCGTATCGGCGAGCGCGGCCTGCGCTGCAGGACCTGCGGGCGCATCGGCGGTGGATGTGTCGGCAGCAGAGCCGGCGGAGGCAGAGCTATCCGCGGGCGTGTCTGCGTGCACGCTGGCAGAGGCGGGCGTGTCTTCGGGCACGGCGTGTGCGCCTTGGAACGCATCAGCGGAGACAGCATGCGCGCCTTGGGGCGTATCGGCTGCGGCATCAGCAGCGGCGGCGTGCGCGCCCTGGGGTGCGGCGTCAGCGGCGTGCGCGGGTTCTGCCGACACGGGTTTTGCCTGCACGGGGTCTGCCTGCACGGGACGGGCGGTCGCGCCCACGCGCGGGAAGCTCGTCGTAGAATAGGGGGCGGCAGCGTGCGCGCCTTGGGGTGCATCGCCAGCCGAAGCGGCGTCTGCAGATCCGGCAGGCGTGCCGGCGCCTGCGCCAGGAGAGCCGGCAGCGCCTTTTACCGCAGGAGCGCCGTCGCGGCCGACAATCGTCACCGAACTAGAATCGATGTGAAAGCTCGCCGTCTTGCCGGGCGCGCCGTCCGGCACGGGACGCCCGAATGCGGCGGGCTGCACAAGGGGCACCTGGACAGGCGAGGCGCCTTGCGATGCGACGGGCATCTGGGCAGACGCAGCAGCGGGGTATGCGGACGGCACGGCCTGGCCCTGCATCTGGGCGGTCGGCACGAAATAGGGCGTCTGCGCCGACACGGGCACAGGCACAGGCATGGGCGCATTCGCGGTACCCGCGACAGGCGCGCCAGAAAACGCACCCGCGACCCCCTGCCCGCCCTCGGCATCAAAGCGACCCAGGCGCTGCTCGAGGCGGCGTATGCGCTCCAAGGTGTCGGCTTCTTCAGAAAGGGGCGTCTCGTCGTCTTCGGCGTCCATCGCAGACGCGTCCTCTTCGCAGACGCCGGCAACCAACGGGTTTATCGGGGCGTTCACGCGCTGGAAGACAATCGAATCCACCTGGCGACCGTCGGGCGAGAGTATGGGCTGCAGGTCCATGCCCGCAGACGCCTCGACACCGCGCAGGTACTCGGCCTTGGCATCCGCCTCGCGGTGCCAGTGGCGGCGGCGCACGTCGGCCACGATGAAGGCGGCGAGGAAAGCCACAAGGAGCACAGCAAGCACGATGGCGGCCAGCACCCAGGCGCTGGACAGCCCGAGCGCCTGCGCGGCCGAGCGCGCGAGCTCGTGGAGAGGGTTGAGTGTAGATGTGGTATTCATGCGGGGTATGGTACTACATCCCGCGCCCTACCCGCACCGCACACGTTTGCGGGGTTTTGCGTTAGGCGCCCATGCGGGCGTCGAAATCGCCGGCCGATTTCACGGCGGCGAGCAGTTCTTCGTCGCTTGTGGAGTCGTCGGCAAGCTTCACCACGGCGTTTTCCTTTTTCAGGCTAACCTTCGCCGACTTCACGCCTGGCAGCGCCTCAAGCGCCTCCGTGACGTGCGCGACGCAGTGCTCGCAGTGCATGCCGCGTATCTCGACCGTCTTCTTCACCGTCATGCCGTCTCCCTCATCGTCGTCTTCATCGCCGTCGTTTTCACCAGTCGCTCGATTATCGCGCGTCTGCGCAGCGGATTCCGCGACACCTTCGCCTTTTTCGCCGCCGGGCAGCCCGCCCGCGTCGCTTTTCCGGCTCGTCCCGTCTTCCACGAGGGCAAACGGCGGCTTCCAAGCGCGCAGGCGCAAGGCGTTGCCCACCACGAACAGGCTCGAGCAGCTCATGGCCGCAGCCGCCACCATAGGGTTCAACGACAGTCCCGCCCAGGCAAAGCAGCCGGCCGCCACCGGGATGCACACAACGTTGTAGATGAGTGCCCAAAAGAGGTTCTCGCGGATGTTGCACATGACCGCGCGTGACAGCGAGAGCGCCACGGCCACGTCTTGCAAATCGTCGCGCATGAGCACGATGTCGGCCGCTTCGATGGCCACGTCGGTGCCTGCGCCCACGGCTATGCCCACCTCCGCACGGGCAAGCGCCGGGGCGTCGTTGATGCCGTCACCTGCCATGGCAACCTTGCCATCCCACGAAAGTTCGCGGACTTTTTCTTCCTTGCCCGCAGGCGTAACCTGTGAAAATACGCGCTCGATGCCCACCTGGGCGGCAACGCGGGCGGCAGGTTCGTCCGCATCGCCTGTGACCATGGCCGCCTCCACCCCCATACCGGCCAGCTCGGCTACGGCCGCAGCAGAGGTGGGCTTCACCGCATCGGCACAAGCGAGAAACCCAAGGGCAAAGCCGCCTTGCGCGAAAAAGAGCAGGGTCTTGCCCGCGCCGGCGCACTCGGCAGCGCGGGCGGCCAGCGCGGAGAGGTCCACGCCCTCCTCGCGCATGAGCGCCTCGTTGCCCGCAAGGCAGCGCACGCCGTCCACAGAGGCGGACAAGCCGCGCCCGGGCAGGGTCTCGAAATCGGCCACCTCGCCCGTCGCGTCCGCCGTTTTTCCTTCACCATCTAGCACGCCCGCAGCCCAGCGCTGCGCCGCCGCAGCCAAGGGATGCTCGCTTTTCTCCTCCAGCGCGGCCACGAGGCCTGCCAGCTCGGCCTCGCCTGCCCCGGGCGCGCACACCGCATCGGCCATCTGCGGGCGCCCGACGGTGACCGTGCCCGTCTTGTCGAAAGCCACGATGGACACGGCGCTTGCCCGCTCTAGGGCCTCAGCGCTTTTCACCAGCACGCCAAAGCGCGCCGCGCGCCCCGTGCCCACCATGACTGCCGTGGGCGTGGCCAGCCCGAGCGCACACGGGCAGGATATGACCAGCACGCATACGGCATGCGAAAGCGCCGCGCCCACATCGCCTGTCACAACCATCCACACGATGAAATCCAGCACGGCCAGCCCGATGACGACGGGCACAAACACGCCCGATATCTTGTCGGCCAGCTTCTCGACGGGCGCCTTTGTGGAGGTGGCCTCGTCCACGAGCGCGATGATGTGCGCAAGCGCCGTATCCTCGCCCACAGCCGTCGCACGCGCGCGCACCCATCCGCCCACACTCGTCGTCGCGCCCGTGAGCGCGTCTCCCGGGCCTTTTTCCACCGGCACGCTCTCGCCGGTAAGCGCGCTTTCATCAAAGGCCGCCGTGCCCTCCACGACCTCGCCGTCCACCGGCACGCTTTGCCCCGCGCGCACGACAAAGATATCGCCCACCTTCACCTGCGCGGCATCCACCTCGACCTCGCGGCCGTCCACCACGAGAACCGCCGTGTCGGGCGCAAGCGAGACCAGCGCCGAGACCGCCGAGGTGGTCTTGGACTTCGCGCGAGCCTCGAGAGCCTTTCCCACGGTCACGAGCGTGAGGATCATGGCCGCGCTCTCGAAGTAGAGGTCCTCGAAGGCCGTGTGCGCCGCGTCCATGTCGGCATATCCCAGCGCCCAGCCCATGCGCAGCAGAGCCGCCATGCCGAAAAGCGTTGACGCCGCGCAGCCGATGGCCACGAGAGAGTCCATGTTGGGGGAAAGGCGAAAAAGCGCCGGAAAGCCGCCGCGGAAGAACTTGAAGTTCACGAACAGCACGGGCACAAGCAAGAAAAACTCCACGAGCGCCGTGACCATCATGTGCGCATGTCCCGTGAAGGCATCGGGCAGCGGCCAGCCGAACATGTGGCCCATGGACAGGTAGAAAAGCGGGACAGTGAAGATGATGGAGACAACGAGGCGCGTCTTCAAGGAGATGTCGCGGCCGGAGGTGCCTGCCGCGTTCGTCGTGCCTGCCGTGCCGTGCCCGCCTTGCCCGCCGGCTGCCGAAGCGCCGTTCGCGCCCGCCGCCCCCTCATGGACAGCCGCGCCGTAGCCGGCCTTTTCCACCGCCGCGACGACTGCCACCTCGGTGGCAGGCTGCCCGTCGTAGACAAGCTCCATGGAGTTTTTCAGCAGGTTCACCACCGCGTCGTCCACGCCCGCAACGGAGCACGCGGCCTTTTGCACCCTGCCCGCGCATGCGGCGCAGGTCATGCCGGAGATGTCGAATCGCTTCTTCACGGGCGGCGCCTTTCATGAGTGTGCTCGTCTGCACATCTGTTCAAGTGTTTTCATGAAACCACATGCGGCGCAGCGGGAAAACCCATAGCCGCGCCCTTGTTACCAACACGCCAATTGGTACGCAGGTCTAGAGAGGATGTGGGTGCCACAAGCTGCGCAGCCCACAGCAGGCTGCGGCCACGGCACCCCCCCCCGACTTCCAAGACGACGCGCCCACAAAAAACGCGCCGCAGCACATGCCCTCAGGCAAGCACCACGGCGCGCGAACTCGCGTATCGCGAAGTTTTCCTAGAACAGCGGCACAACCGCGCCCGAGTACTCGCTTTCGATGAAGCTCTTCACCTCGTCGGTCTTGAGGGCCTCGACAAGCGCCTTGGCCTTCTCGGAGCTCTCCTGCCCCTCTTTCACCGCGATGACGTTGGCGTAGGCCTGCGCCGCCTGGCCCGTGTCGGACTCGACAGCCAGCGCGCTCGCGGAATCCAGACCGGCCGAGATGGCATAGTTGCAGTTGGCCACCACGATGTCCACGTCGCTCACGGTGCGGGGGACCTGCGCCGCCTCGACCTCGTTGATCTGAAGGTTCTTCGGGTTTTCGACGATGTCGATCTTGGTCGCGTTCGTGCCCGCACCGTCTTTGAGCTTGATCAGACCCTCCTGCTGGAGCAAGAGCAGGGCGCGCGCCTCGTTGGTCGTGTCGTTGGGCACCGAGACGCTCGCGCCGTCAGCCAGCTCGGAGAGCTTCTTGGTCTTGCCCGCATAGATCCTCATCGGCTCGAAGTGGATGGAGCCGGCGCTGGCCAGGTGCGTGCCGTTTTCCTGGTTGAAGTTCTCCAGGTAGGTGATGTGCTGGAAGTAGTTCGCGTCCAGCTCGCCTGCCTCGAGGGCCGTGTTGGGCTGGATGTAGTCGTTGTACTCGACGACCTCGAGCGTGTAGCCCTTCTCGGCCAGCTTGTCCTTCACCTTGGCGAGGATCTCGGCGTGCGGCGTCGGGCTGGCGCCCACCTTGATCGTCTTGTCGGAGCTGCTGGAGCTGGTGGAGCTGGTCGTGCTGGAGCTGGAGCTGGAGCTGGAACCGGAGTTCGAGCTGGAGCAGCCCGCCACGGTAAACAGCGCGACCACGGCGACGATGCTCACCACGACGGCCGCGAGCTTTGCCGCCTTCTTCTTCGTTGCAAGTGCCTTCATTTTCTTTCTCTCTCCTTTTCATCCTCGCGGCAAGGCCCTTTTCCTCGCCGCGTAGTGACCTTGTTTGTCTTGCGTCCTATTTCAGACGCTTGTCGATCTTTCTCGCGAGCAAAAGCCCGCCTTCCTGGAAAATCTGGACGATCACGACGAGCAGCACGACCGTCACAATCATGATTTCGGTCTGGTAGCGGTAGTAGCCGTAGTTGATCGCTATCGCGCCCAGGCCGCCGCCGCCTACGAAACCCGCCATCGCCGAGTAGCCCAGTATCGTCGCCAGCGATATCGCCGCGCCGACGAGCAGTCCCGGCCGCGCCTCGGGCAAGAGCACCTTCAGCACCATCTGCACATTCGACGAGCCCATTGCGCGGGCCGCCTCGATCACGCCGGGGTCGACCTCTTTGAGCGAGGACTCCACCATGCGCGCGACATAGGGCGTCGCGGCGACAATCAGCGGAACGATAGTGGCCGTCGTACCCAGCGTCGTGCCCGTGACAAGCCGCGTGAACGGCAGAATGGCCACGAGCAAAATGAGGAAGGGCACCGAGCGCACCACGTTGACGATGAAGCCAACGATGGCGTTGAGCACCCGGTTCGTGCAGATGCTGCCCTTGCTCGTCGCGTAGAGGAGCACCCCTAGGGGGATGCCGAACACATAGGAGACCAGCGTGGAGACGACCGTCATATAGACCGTCTCGAGCGTGCCCTGGGCGATCAGAGAAATCAGCTCCTGGCTCATTTCGAGGCCTCCTTTCCGTCGGCGAGCGCGTTTGCGGAAGTATCCGCGAAGGCATCCGCGTCCGCAGCCTCCTCTTCACCCGGCCCGTCGATGCTCTCGACGGCCAGCAGCTTGCGCGCCGCCGCCGATTTCGGGGAGGTCAGCACTTCTGCCGCCGGCCCCACCTCGCACACGCGCCCGGCCTCGACGACGGCAACACGGCCGCAGATGCGCCGCGCCACCCTCATCTCGTGGGTGATCAAGACGATGGTGACGCCGAGCCGTGCGTTCAGGTCGGCGAGCAGGTCGAGCACGGAGTTCGTCGTAATCGGGTCTAGGGCGCTCGTCGCCTCGTCGCACAAGATGACGTCCGGGTCGCAGGCCAGCGCACGGGCGATGGCCACGCGCTGCTTTTGGCCGCCGGACAGCTGCGCCGGATAGGCTTTCGCCTTGTCCGACAGCCCCACGGTCGCGAGCAGCTTTTCCACGCGGGCGTCGGCCTTTGCCTTGTCCCAGCCCGCGATCTCGAGCGGATAGCGCACGTTTTTCTCCACCGTGCGCTGCTCGAGCAAGTTGAACTGCTGGAAGATCATCCCGATTTTCCTGCGCGCCGCGTCCAGCTCGCGGCGTCCCAGAGAACACAAGTCCTTTCCGCCCACCACGACCGCGCCCGCGTCGGGACGCTCGAGCAGGTTGATGCAGCGCACGAGCGTGGATTTGCCCGCGCCGGAAAAGCCGATGATGCCGAAGACCTCGCCGTCGGCGATGCTCAAGCTCACATCGTCGAGCGCCGTGACGTCGCCGCCCTTCACCGTGTATTTCTTTGTTACGTTCTTAAGTTCGATCATTGAAATCAACGCCATCTATCTGCCTGCCCGCGCGATGTCGCACACGCGGACGAAATGGAATGGATACGGATATGCACTTGTGTTGTGGGTAAAAGTAAGTATATGTAGGCGTAGAGCCTACATCATTCGCATGGAGCCGATGAATGCTATGTCGAATGCCTTTGCCATTGCGAGGAAGGATTCTACCTTAAGTCCGCGCGCGCAAAAGTGGAGAATCTGTGAAAAGCGGCTTAAGCGCCGGCTTGACCGGGGAGGTCGCGCCCGCATCGCCCGCGCCGGAAGCGCCGGAAGCGCCGCCCGCATCGCCTGAGGAACGTAAGTATGCAAACGGGCGAGCACGCATATGCACGCGCCCGCCCGCAACATGGATAGCGTTTTGCCCTAGGCCAGCTTCCAGCCCTGCGAAGGGCCGTCCAGCACTTCCCAGCCAGCCTTCTCGTATTCGCTGCGGCAGCGCTCGACGCCCGCGCCGCGCCCGCCGTTTTCGGTCAGGTCCACCGTGTCGCGCGGGTTGGCGCCCACCTCGGCCCAGCACAGATTGCCACCCGAGACCGCCGATATCGGCGAGGACACAGCACAGTTCAGCGCCGGTGCAAAGCCCGTGGTCAGGCCGTAGACGGCCACGTACAGCGAGTTCACCATGTCCGATATCTGCCCGCGGCTTTCAACCTGCGTGCCCTCGACCGTGATGCGCCTGCCCACGCCCGCCGACATGGCATGCGAGTCCATGCACAGCTTCGAGGCCTCGGCGATTTCGTGCGCGGAGTGCTCCGGACCCACCGGCTCGACACAGGTGGACAGCGACAAGCCCGCCTCGTGGATGTGTGCCAGTGTCTCCAGGCGCGTGGCCACCTCGATGCCGGTATCCTCGCCCTCGCGCATGCGCACGGCGTGGTAGCAGCCGTCGATGCCGGCGGCCTTCAGCTGCTTTGCCTGCTCGAGCGTCATGTCGCCCGTATTGATGAGCAAAGGCATCTCGTCGCCGATGACCCCGCGGGCCACCGCCGTCATCTCCAGTATCTTTTCGAAAGGATAGCTCGCCGTCGTGAGCATGAGGATGAGGTTCGCGCCGGCCTCCATGTACTCGTCGCAGTAGTAGCGCACGTCGTCGGCCGACAGCTCGAGTTTTTCCTTCACCAGTCCGTTGCACACGGCAAAGCTGCAGAACTTGCAGTTCTTGCCGCAGGGGCTGCCGTTGAGGCCTATCTGGGCGTGGATTTCGGCCTTGCCGTTTGTGGCGGCCATCGACATCTGGTGCGCCGCCCAGCGCACGAGGTAGGAATCGCGCGAGAGCGGGTCGATACCGTAGAGGTATTCCATCTCGTCGAAGGAAAGACCGTTGCCTTCCATGGCCTTTTCGACCAGCTCGACCACCTTGTCCGTGAGTTGTTCCATGTGCGCGCCTCTCTCTTGCGGCTAACCGATGCGCGCACATAATAGCACGCGGCGAAACTCCCCTTCCCCGCCACACACGCGCGCCGCCCGTCTCCGCACACGCGCGCCGCGTCTTCGAGAGGGTGAAAACCAGGCGCGGTCACAAAAAAGGGCGCCGCCCGCAAAGGCAGCGCCCCCTTTTCACCCACATGCGCGATACGCCGCGCACATGCCGCATCCGAACAGCCTAGACGTCGTCGCCGTAGCGCTCGCGCGTAATCTCGTCGAGGGTCTTGCCCTGGGTCTTGGGGCACCAGATGACGCCCACAAGCAGGGAGATGACCAAGACGACACACATGATGACAGCCGCCGGGAAGAAGCCGGCCGGGTTGGCCGAGATGTCGCCCATGATGGCGCCAACGCCCACGAGCGACCAGATGCCCAGCACCGCGCGGACGAGGAAGAACATGACACCCTGCGCACCGCCGCGATAGCGCGTCGGGAACAGCTCGGTGCCCCACAGCGCGTAGAAGCACTGGGCAGAAAAACCAGCCGACACGCCCCAGAGCAGCACGTAGGCCCACAGGCACCAGCCCATGGAATCGGAGGTGCCGTTGTTGAGGGCCACGCCGAAGATGGCGATGCAAATCCAAGACAGCAGCGCCATGCCGGCCGAGATGCCGAAGAGCACGCGGTGCGAGACCTTGTCGCCGAACTTGGAGAAGATGGCAAGCGAGCACACAGCCACCAAGACCCACTGCACAACGCCGAGCAGGCTTTGGCCGGTGGAGTCGATGTTGCCCGCGGCCGCGTAGAGGTAGGGCATGAACTGCCCGTTCGTGCCGGCGGCGAGGTTCCAGGTCAAATACACCGCGACGAGGAAGATGATGGACTTCACGCTGACGGCGTTTTTCAGCGGCGCGGCCAAGATCTCGCCAAAGGAGCGAGTCTCCGCGTTGTCGTCGCTCTTTTCCGCCCAGTCGGCCGACTCTTGCAGCTGGCGCTGGAGGTTCCAAGCCACGAGCGCGACGACGAGCAGCATCAAAAAGAGGATGCGCGTCGCGAGCAGGCCGTCAAACGGCCCGTAGGTGCCCGCAGGCAGCAGCGTCTTGCCGTCTGCCGCAAACCCGGGCAAAACGAAGGACAAGACCAGCGAGACGATGAACACGATGGCAGGCCCGCAGCTCCACGCGAACTGGCTGATGCCGATGTTGGAGGCGCGGTGCTCGGTCTCGGAGGTCTCGGAGATGTAGCTCCACGAGGCGGGCACGCCGGCGCCCACCGACAGACCCGAGATGACGACGCCGAGCACGACCATGGGCAGGTTCACCGCGAGCATGGCCAACAGCACGCCGAACGCGTAGACGAGCAGATTGTACTTGTAGATGATGGTGCGGCCGAACTTGTCGGTCAAAAACCCGCCGACGAGCGCGCCAACCGCCGCGCCGAAGGCGTTTGCGCCGATGGCGCCCAAGATGGCCGTCCACGTCGAGTCGAAGCCGAAGGCCGCCGCCCACGCCGTCAAGGCGACGGAGCTGGCGACGATGCAGCCCGAGTCGAGGAAGTTCGTGAGCGAGACCGCGATGGTCCCCTTGCGTTCTTGCGATAGTGCCACTTTCTTCAACCTTTCCTTTTGTGTCGGCACGCCGCCGCAAACACAGCCGCGCACCCCCTAACCGAAGCCTTCAACGCGCCCCTTTTTGCCGCCGCCGAAAAACGCGGCGCGAAACGAGGCGCGGTGCAGCCTTTTAGCCCTTCACCCGCCTTGCGCGCTTTGCGCAGGCGCGCGCCTAGTCCAGATGGAAGGCGCAGGGCAGATCGACGCTGACCGGCGAATTGTCGGCGTTAGTCTCCATCACGGAGGCCATGAAATCCCACCACTTGCGGTTGATGGGCGTGTCCGCGCTCTTCGCGTAGGTCTCGGGGTCGTCTATCTCGATGTAGCCGAAGAGGATGTTGGTCTCCTCGTCGATGAAGATGGAGTAGTTGTGGCCGCCGTACTCGTGAATCATGTCGGCCATCTCCGGCCACAGCTCGTTGTGGCGCTTCTCGTACTCTTCGGCAAAGCCGGGGTAGAGCTTCATCTTAAAGCCCTGGATAGTGCGCCCGTCGGCGGTCTTTCGCGTGGTCATGTCGCGTGTCTCCTTTTCGTTGAAGCGAAACGGTTTTTCTCGTGCGCGTCTTTTACGCGCAGATGAAGTCGGCGTTGGGTTTTACGCCAAAGTCGCTGCACACCTGCGCGAGCTGCGCGTCGGTGATGAGGTGCTCCGGCTCGCGTCCGCCGTTTGCCGCGCGGGCCGCCAAATAGAGGCCGGCGCTTTTCTCGATGGTGTGCATGAGGCCGAAGGCGGCATCGAAGCTTTCTCCCGACACGAACATGCCGTGCTGGGTCCACACCACTGCGTCGTGTGCGGCCAAAAGCTTTGCCGTCTCGCGTGCGATAGCCGCGCCGCCCGGCACCATCCAATCCACGACGCCCACGCCCTGCGGGAAGATGATCACGCACTCGGTCATGCTCTTCCACAGGATGCGCGTCCACCTCTTCGCGTCGGGCTCGACCAGCGTGGACAAGGCGATGATGTTGGGGCAGTGCGCGTGGTAGATGACGCGGCAGGCGCCGTCCGTGGCCTTCGCGCGCACCTCGTGGTTCATGATGTGCGTGGGCAGCTCGCTTGTGGGCTTGCCGCCGCCTTCGAGGCCCCACACGATGCGGTAGGCGTCGCCGGCCGCCGACAGCTCGACGATACCGACGCTCTCGCACGGAAACTCCGCGACGTTTCTCATGTACTTGCCCGAGCCGGTCGTCATGAAGAACTGCCCGCCCAGCGCAGGCGCCTCGATACCCAGCTCGACCCATGCGCCGGCCTGCGAGAACTCCGGCCTGCACTCGGCCACCTCGGCGTCTGTCATGCGGTAGCTCAAGTTGCCGCCGTTGGCCTCGTGCCAGCCCTGCAAAAAGCCGTCGCCGCACAGGCGCGCAAACGCCGTAAAGCACCTGGTCTGCTCGACTGCCATAAACCCATCCTCTCCTTTATCCGCGAAACGAAAGGCCGCGCGCACACGTTCTTTTTTGCCCGCGCGACCTTTTTCCTCTATCGAACGCGCCTTATGCGCGCTTGGACAGCACCTCGTCCTCGTAGGCCTTTACCGCTGCCCAAACCTCGCCGTCTTGGGGCACGCCCGCGCGCTCGCAGTACTCTTCCCACACGGCCGCCCACGGCATGGTCTTGAATTGCTCGAACACCATCATGCGCTCGGAGTCCTGCCAAGTGTCCTGCAGCTCCTTCAGACGATCCCATGGCTGCAGCAGCTCGAAGAGCAGCGCCTTTTCCATGGTGCGCGTGCCGGTCGCCCAGGCACCGATACGGTTGATGGCCGCGTCGAAGAAGTCCAGGCCGATGACGGTTTTCTCCCAGCCGCCGGGGCAGGACACGATTTGCGCAGCCAGGTCCTTGATGGTGTCGTTTAGCACGATCACGTGGTCGCTGTCCCAGTGCATGGGGCGCGTGACGTGCAGCGGCACGTAGGGGAAGAACTGCAGCAGGCTCGGCAGCTTGTCCGAGACGTCTTCGGTCGGGTTGAAGTGCCCGATGTCGAGCAGCACGCAGAAGTTGCCGCCCTTCTTGGCCGCGTAGCTGACGTAGAACTCCTGGTTGCCGGCGGTGAAGCCCTCGACGCCCACGCCGAAGAGCTTTTGCTCCATAGCATCGATGACGTGCGGCGTGTCGAAGGCATAGATTTCGTCGAGCGAGTCCTTCAGGCGCGCGCGCATGCCGTACTTGTCGCCGGCGGTGTCCTTCAGGCCATCGGGAATCCAGAAGTTGTTCAGCACCATGTCGTCGAGCTCGACGCCAATCTGCTCGGCAATCTTGCGGCAGGCGATGCAGTGGCGAATCCAAAACGCGCGTGTGTCGGCGTCCGGCGAGGTCACGGACAGGCCGTGGTCCATCTTGGGATGCGAGAACAGCGTCGGGTTGAAGTCGATGCCATAGCCGTGCTCGCGCGCCCACTCCACCCACGGGGCAAAATCGGCGTAGACCAGCTCGTCGCGGTCGTGCCAGGGGTTGGCGTCGTTGAAGACGGCATAGCTCGCGTGCAGGTTGATGCGCTTTTTGCCGGGGATCAGGCTCATGGCCTTCTCGAAGTCGGCGGTCAGCTCCGCGAAATCGCGCGCACGGCCGGGGTAGTTGCCCGTCGCCATAATACCGCCGGAAGCCGCGTTGTCCTCACCCTGGTCAAAGCCCACGACGTCGTCGCCTTGCCAGCAGTTCACGCTGATGGCCTTGGCCGCCAGCTTCTCGAGCACGGCCTCGGTGTCGATGCCATGCTCGGCGTAGCGCTTTTTCGCCTCTTCGTACATGGTGCTCATGTGCTGCTCGCTTTCTACTCGTGGGCGCTTTCACCCAAGGTGCAAGGCGCCCGGCTTTCTATGCCAGCGCAAGGTCAGCCTTGCGGTGCCACCTCGTGAATTTCAAACGACGCGCGCACGCTCTCGCGCGCCTGCTTCAAATCGGCAAACTCGCCGGTGCAGATGAACTGGACGATCAGGTTGCCCAGGCTCGTGCCCTCAATGGGCCCGGCCAGCACGGGCAGTCCGCACGCGTCGGCGGTTTTTTGGTTCAGCCACATGTCTTGGCAGCCGCCGCCCACGATGTTTACCGAGCCGTACTCTCTGCCCGTGAGCGCCGCCAAATCGGCGATGGACGACGCGTAGCAGGCGGCCAGCGAGTTGTAGACGCAGGCCATAATCTGCCCAGGCCCTGCCGGCACGGGCTGGCCGGTCTCGGCGCACGCGGCGCACAGCTCGTCAATCATCGACGCGGGGCTTAAGAACCTATCGTCGTTGACGTTTACCAGTGCGGGGAAATCCGCTTCTTCTTGCGCGGCGGCGATGAGGTCTGCAAAGCCTATCTCCGGCTCGCCTTCCTTTCGCAGCGCGTGCTTGGATGCGGCGGCGCCTTCCACGTAGGACACGCCGTTTAGTTCGCGGCGCACGCTCTGGCTCATCCACAAACCCATGATGTTTTTCAGGAAGCGGAAGCGGAAGTCGTAGCCGCCCTCGTTGGTGAAATTTTGCAAGCGCGCGGCCTCGGTGGTGATAGGTCCTTCGTTTTCCACGCCCAGCAAACTCCAGGTGCCGCTCGAGATGTAGACCGCGTCGTCGTCGCGGGCGGGGATGGCCAAAAACGCCGAGCCAGTGTCGTGCGTGGCGGGCAACACGACGCGCGTGGAAAAGCCCACTTCGCGCTCTATGTCCGGCGTGAGGGCGCCCAGCACCTCGCCCGGCATCTTGGGCTTGGTAAACATCGAGGTAGGGATGCCCAGGGCCTCGAGCAGCCCTGTGTCCCAGTCCTTCGTGCGCGCGTCGAGCATGTTCGTCGTCGTCGCGTTCGTGTACTCGTTTGCCGCCACGCCCGTCAGCAGGTAGTTGAAGTAGTCGGGAATCATCAAAAACAGCGAGGCGGCTGCAAGCTGCTCCGGATGCTCGTCTTTCAGCGCGACCAGCTGGTAAATCGTGTTGAATGCCTGGCGCTGTATGCCGCAGGCGTGGTAGACCTCCTGCGCGTCCACGACAGCGTCCACGCGCTCGGGTACGCCTTGGGTGCGCGCGTCGCGGTAGGCCACCGCGTCACCCACGAGAGAGCCCTTCTCGTCGAGGAGGACGAAATCGACGCCCCAGGTGTCGATGCCGACGGTCTCGGGAACCTTGCCCGCATCCTTGCAGGCGCGCATGCCGGCCAGGATGCTTTGAAACAGCCCCTCGACGTCCCAGCAGTCGTGGCCGTCCACGCGCTTTTGCGTGTTGTCGAAGCGGTATATCTCCTCGAGCACTATCTTGCCGTCCTCGAGGTGTCCGAGCACGTGGCGCCCGGACGAGGCTCCGATGTCTATGGCCAGATGGTAGCGGGTCATTTGCCATCGCCTCCTTCCGCAGCGTCGATGCCCACCTGCACGACACACATCACGTTCGTGCCCGCGTAGCCGTCGCGTCCGTCGTCGCCGTGCACGCGCGGGCTGGTGGCGGCATCTCCGGCCGTCACCACCACGATGTCGCCATCGTGGGCAAGACTGGCCGCGCGCAAAGTCTCGCAGGCCGCCGCGACCGTGGAGGACATGGTGTGCTCGCCGGCGCTGCCCACGAGCGCGGCGACGCCCCAGCACAGCTGCACGCGGCGGGCCACCTCCTCGTGTTCGGTCACGGCGTATATGGGCTTGGCCGGCCGCAGGTTCGAGAGCAGGCGCGCGGTGCGCCCGGATTCGGTCGGGGTGACGATGCAGGCCGCGTCCACCGCGTCGGCAGCGCGCACAGCGGCCAAGCCCACAGAAGGCGACACGCGCTCGACGGCGGTCGTCTCGGGCAGGGCGGGCGCGGGCGGACGGGACAGGCGCGCCTCGCTCTCGCAAACGATGCGAGCCATCATCTGCACGGCGGGCACGGGGTACTTGCCCTGCGCCGTCTCGCCGGACAACAGCAAGGCATCCGCGCCATCGTCCACAGCACCGGCGATGTCGGCGGCCTCGGCGCGGGTGGGGCGCGGCATACGCTCCATCGAGTCGAGCAGCTGCGTGGCGATGACCACCGGCGTGTGCACCTCGCGGCAGACGGCGGCGATGTTTTTCTGGATGTGCGGCACCTGCTCGGCGCCCAACAAAACGCCTAGGTTGCCGCGGTCGACGACCACGGCATCGGCTGCCAGTGCAATCTCGCGCGCGTGCTCTACCGCCGCGGCGTTGTCCACCTTGGCCACCACGGAAACCCCCGCACCGCCCAGCTGCGCAAGCAACTCGCGCACGGATGCCACGTCGACCGCGTCGCGCACGCCCGGCACCGCAAGAAAATCGGCACCCTGCTCCACGGCAAAGCGCGCCGTCTCGCGGTCGGCATCCGTTAGAAGCGGCAGCCCCAAATCGACGCCCGGCAAGTGCACGGACTTGCGCTCGCCCAGCATGCCGGTGTTTTGCACCGTGCACACCACGTCCTCGCCGTCGCACTCGTCTACGGCCAGCTCTATCTGGCCGTCGTCGAGCAGTACCGAGGTGCCGGGGGTCACATGTGCGGCAAGCCCGGGAAAGCTCTGGTGAACCTCGCGCGCGCTGCCCGCCACCTCGGCTGCCTTCAAGACGATGCGCCGGCCCGCCTGCAGGCGCACAGGGGCGCCGTCTTCGAGCAGTCCGGTGCGTATGCCGCTGCCGCGCAGTTCGACCATGACGGCCGTGGGCGTGCCCAGCTCGCGGCGCACTTTCTTCAGTCGGTTCAAACGGGCGAGGTGCTCGGGGGTGTCGCCGTGGCCGAAGTTCAGCCGGGCCACGTCCATGCCCGCCTGCACGAGATTGCGCAGGTCGGGTTCTCCGTCTGCGGCAGGGCCTAGGGTGCAGACGATCTTGGTGCGTTTCTGCAGCATGTTTAACCTCTACAAAGAATAATAGAAAACTACCACGAGGATTGTAGACGTTTTTTGAAGTGGAGATGCGCCGTTTGGCGGACTGATTTAGATTTTTTGGGAAAAAGCAGCGTGCAACGCGCATCTGACGGGTGCAGCGGGGCTGTCGGGTGCGGCGAGACTGCGAGGTTATCGGGCACAGAGCTACTGAGTGCAGGCGCGAGACGGATGCAGTCACCGCCTCGCCGCAAAAAAGCTACTCGCCGTCTTTGGCAAGCGCCGAGATTTTCTCCATCTGCTGCGAGACCGTCGAGGCCCATACATGCGACGAGCAGTAAATCTCGCCCAGATCGCCGATGGTGGCCGCCGTGGCAAGCCCGGTTTTCGACGTGGCCATGCCCTCGTGCCAGGCCTCGATGGCCGAGGCCCACGAATCCCAGGCGCTCGCGCCGCCGTAGGGGTCGGAATCCGCCGCGCCCCAGCCCCAGGCGTTGCACGACTTGATGCAGTACTTGCCGCCGCTGGACTCGGCGATGGAGACGGCGGCGCACAGGCGCGGGTCGATTCTGCGGTCGTAGGCAGCAGAAGCCATCTCGGCGCCGTGGCCTTGCAGAGGCGGGGTGAAGCCGGCCGTCGAGCCGAACTGCGCGTAGAAGGCGTCGATGGCATCGCCCCACTTCTTCACAAAGGCTTCCTTTTCCATGGAAAAATCGGCGCCCGCCCCGTATGAAATGGCGTTTTGTACTCCGGAAAGCGCGTCCACGAGGTCGTACCACTCGCCTGCCACCGCAAGCGCACTCGAGCGCGTGGAAGCATGCGAGCTTTGCGAGGAACGTGCATCCTCTTGCGCGGCGGCAATCTCGGCATGGCTTGCGTCGAGTCCCTCGACGGCGCGCACGGCACTTTGGTCTTTGCCGCGCATCTCGCCTGCCGCCTGCTCGATGGCGGCGGCCTTCTCGTTGCCGCTCGCGATGGCCTCGGCGCGGTCTTGGGTCTCTGTGGCCAGAAGCGCGCTTTCTTCTTGTTGCAGGGCGCGGGTCTCGGCGGCAAGCGCGACCAGCTCCACGTTGGCCTCGCATGCCGCCTGGCGCTGACTGGTGACCACCTTTTCCAGCAGGTAGTCGCGCGAATCCAGCTCGGCTGCCGAGACAGATGCGGCAAGCAGCCCCGAAAGGCTCGTGGTCGACACGCGCGGACCGCCCTCCTTTTCGCGCTCAACGGCATCGAGCACCTGCTGAGCCTTGTCCGCGCGCTCCTGCGCGGCGGTTTTGCGCTCCTCGACGGCGGCGAGCTTGTCGGCGTATTCTTGGGCTATTGTCGATGCGCCCGAAAACGACGAAATGGTCGACTTAAGGGAGGCGGACAGCGAGGGTAGCTTGGCCGCCCATTCGTCGGCGGCGGATTCGGCGCTTGCAGCCTCGGCTATCTTTGCCGCATCCGACTCCGACAGCTCAGGCGTGGCCGGCGCGCTCTCGCCACCCGATGCCGCATCTGCGCCCGAAGCGCCGTCTTGAGACTGCGCGAACGTGTCCGCGGCCTGCTCGTTGGCAGAAGCATCCTGGTTTTGGGCTTGCTGGGCATCTTGGGCCTCTTGGGTCTGCGCACCCGTATCCGCCTGCTGCGTCGCAAACGCGGGAAAGAAAAAGGTGCACGACAGGGCGAAAGCCGTGCAACAGGCCGCAAGCGCAGCCCCGAGGCGGCAGACGACAGGGCGCAACGTAGCGCGCGGCGTATGCACGTCGCGGCGTTTTCTCCCCTGCTTCATCACGGCCATCGCGCCTTCTTCTCGTCTAGAAACAGACAATTCAACGTGCCATTGTAGCGGACGCGGCGACGCGCGGTGAAAAACGCACGCAAACGCCATCAAGTGCCGAGTTTCGCTTCTGCTAGGATGAAAGGGCTGGCAAAGTCCGTGTGCGGGCGGGGCTTCCTTATATGAAAGGAGGTTTCGCCTATGTGTGAAATCTTGTACGCTCTAGCGGCGCTCTCCAATATAGAAAGCTTCGTGTTAATGGCCTATCAGGAATATAAGCAACGACGGATGAAGCGAAAGGACAAATAAAGGGGGCCAGTAAGCAGCTGACCCCTTAAGCCTCTAGCTCCGCCCGCGACCTCTTTGATTGTCGGGCTTTGCCAGCGTCCTCATTGTAGCAGATACCCACAGAAAGGCAAGGCGCACCCACATGGCATACGAGCAAACGTACAGGCTGCGCACCCAGGATTTCGACTGCAACAACCAGATGCACCCGGCCGCCATCCTCGACCTGTTCCAAGACGTCGCGGGCTGGGACGTGCAGGCAAAAGGCTTCGGCACGCGCGAGTTGCTGGAGCGCCACGGCCTGCTGTGGGTGGTCGTGCGCAGCAAGTACGAGGTAGTCGCCGCGCCTGCACCTCATGTGCTCGTCACGGCGCGTACCTGGACCGACACACCGACGCGCCTTGGGTTTCGCCGCGAATCGCAGCTGCTCGACGAGACAGGCGCGCTTTTGGTGAAGGGTACGGCCGACTGGATCATGATGGACGCGAAGACGCGCTCTTTTGCCAGCGTGCTCGACGTGTGGCCAGACGGCGGCGACGGCGACGCGCGCAAGAACTTCGAGGGCAAGCTGAAGAAACTGCGCTCTTTCGAGGCGCAAGGCGCGGCACATCGCGTCGCATCCGTCTGGTCGGACCTCGATGCCAACGGCCACGTGAACAACACGCGCTATGCGTCCTTCGTCATGGACGCCCTTGGATGCGCCGCGGGTCCTGGTCGCGGGCAGCGCGTCAAATCCATGCAGATAGACTATCGCCGCGAGCTGCGCCTCGGCCAGGCAGTAGACGTCGTCTCGCGCATAGACGGCCAAACCGCCCGCGCCGCCGGCATAGCGGTCGACAGCGGCGAGCAGGCCTTTTCCGCGGCAATCGAGCTGTTCTAGCCGCAGGCGCGCAACCCTCAACGACAAGACCGACAATTTCACCACCACGCAGCGCATACCCCGCGCATGCGTCCACACCCTGCACGAAAAAGCCGCCCGCAGGCGGCTCCTTCGCGCACATATCCCTTCGTGCGGCGCCTCGCAGCACCGCGCGGCGCCCTTTTTAGCAGTAGAACAAAATCTTGTTGTAGGTGGGCAGCGGCCAGGAATCCGTCGAGCAGATGTTTTCCATGTGGTCGCACACCTCGCGCAAATCCTGCATCGCGGCCAGCACCCCGTCGTGGTACAGGCGCGACTTCTTGAAGATGTCGTCTTCGGCATGCGCTGCGGCCAGCGCCTCGTCGAGCTTGTCCACGCCGGCATAAATCCCGTTGCAGCCCTCGTTGATCTCTTTAAGCAGGTTCTCCTCGGCGACAGGCTCGATGCCCGGCACAGCGGCCTTCTTGTCGATGATGGTCTTTGCCACCTTGTCGGCGCACTTCGTCACGGCCGGCCCTATCTTGCGGCGCGTCATGTGGCTCATCGTGCGACCCTCGATGTTCAGCAGCTTGCAGTACTGCTCGAGCTTCACCTCGCAGCGGCTCTCCATCTCGACGCGCGACAGCACGCCAAACTCCTCGAACAGCGCCACGTTCTTGTCCTCGACAAGCGTCGGCACCGCGTCCACGGTCGATTCCAGGTTCAAAAGCCCGCGACGCTTGGCCTCGTCGAGCCACTCGTCGGCATATCCGTCGCCATTGAAGATGATGTTTTGGTGCGCGGTCAGGGTCTTGCGCACCCACGCAAACGCCGCCTGCTCGAAGTCTGTGGCACCCTCGACGCTGGCGTTGAAATCCTTCAGCGCCTTGGCCACCGCCGTGTTCAGCACCGTATTGCAATCCGAGAGGTTCACCTGGCTGCCGGGCATGCGGAACTCGAACTTGTTGCCCGTGAAGGCAAACGGCGAGGTGCGGTTGCGGTCCGTGTTGTCGATGAGGAAGTTCGGCAGGGTCTCGACGCCCAGGTCCATGTAGGCGTCCTCGGCGCTCGTGTACTCCTCGCCGTTGATCAGCGCCTCGACCACGTGCCCCAGCTCGTCGCCCAAGAAGATGGAGATGACGGCCGGCGGCGCCTCGTTGGCGCCCAGACGGTGGTCGTTGCCCGCACTGGCCACCGACGCGCGCAGGATGTCTTGGTAGTCGTCCACAGCCTTGATCGTGGCCGTGAGAAAGACCAGGAAGCGCAGGTTGCCCATGGGGGTCTTGCCCGGGTCGAGCAGGTTCATCCCGTCGGTGGCGATCGACCAGTTGTTGTGCTTGCCGCCGCCGTTGATGCCCTCGAAGGGTTTCTCGTGCTGCAGGCAGACCAGCCCGTAGTGGCTCGCGATGGTCTTCATCAGCTCCATCATCAGCAGGTTTTGGTCGATGGCGCGATTCGATATGGAAAACACCGGCGCCAGCTCGTGCTGCGCGGGCGCGACCTCGTTGTGTTTGGTTTTGGCCGGCACGCCCAGCTTCCACAGCGCGTCGTCGAGCTCTTTCATGAAGTTGTTCACCGTCGGGCGAATCGCGCCGAAGTAGTGCTCTTCAAGCTCCTGGCCCTTGCACGGCGGCGCCCCAAACAGCGTGCGGCCCGTGAGAATCAGGTCTTGGCGCTTCTCGTAGTCCTCTTCTTTGATGAGGAAGTACTCCTGCTCGGCGCCCACGGTCGTGATGACGCGCGGCACGTCGATGCCGAAATGCGCAAGCGTCTTCACCGCCTCGTGGGAGATGGCCTCCATGCTGCGCAAAAGCGGCGTCTTTTTATCGAGCGCCTCACCGGTATACGAGCAAAACGCCGTGGGGATGCACAAGACCTCGTCTTTGATGAAGGCGTAGCTGGTCGGGTCCCAGGCCGTGTAGCCGCGGGCCTCGAAGGTGGCGCGTATGCCGCCGCTGGGAAACGACGACGCGTCCGGCTCGCCTTGAATCAGCTCTTTGCCGGAGAAGGTCATGATGGCGTGCCCGTCGCCTTTCGGGTCGAGGAAGGCATCGTGCTTTTCGGAGGTGATGCCCGTGAGGGGCTGGAACCAGTGCGTGTAGTGGGTCGCGCCGTTTTCGACCGCCCACTCCTTCATGGCGTGCGCCACGACGTTTGCCACCTCGATATCAAGCGGCAAGCCCTCGTTGATGGTCTTGGCGAGAACCTTGTAGGTGGCCTTGGGCAGGCGCTCCTGCATGGTATGGTCGTTGAAAACGAGCGTTCCGTACTCTTCGTCGATGCGTCCCATGAAAGGCCGTCCCTTCGTCTCCAGGTGCGTGGTTTCGGACATTGCCACTCTAGGGGGGATTTGTTTCGGGGAGTTTTCGCCTTCGTGAACACACGGAGAAACCGCAAACAGGCGCGGCGCCTCGGCACAGGCGCGGCGGGCGGCGGGGCGGGAGATGGCGAAGAGGGGCGCGGCACAGGCGTGATGCGCGGCGGCACTTTCCCGCTGCCATGCGCGCGCCGCCTTTAGACGAGCTTTGCCATGCGCGCAGAGTGCCAGGCGTCGAGCTTGGCATAAGCGATGTGAAAGACCACGGCGGCCACGGCAGCCACGGCGCCTACCAGGATGAGCATCTCGGGGGTGAAGGCCGCGATGACGAAGAGCTTCGGGAAGAAAAGCACACCGGCGGCAAGGCCTGCCACAATGAAGACGAGCAGGGCTGCGCGGATCGGGGTGAAGGGCACCGACAGCCGCACGACCAGGTTCAGCCCCACCCACGAGGTGGTGAGCACGCACAAAGTCGAGACCTGCGCGTAGTCGAGGCCGAGCGCGGCATATCCCACCCAGTTCACCACGACGATGGAAACGACGGACACCGCCGCACCCGGAATGGAGCGCACGATGACGTTTTCGAGGAAATGCCCCTTCACCCGCTCGTGGTTGGGCTCGAGTGCGAGCACAAACGACGGGATGCCGATAGTAAACGACGAGATGAGCGTCATCTGAATGGGCTGGAAGGGGTATTGCCAGGGCACGATGACGAAAAGCACCGCCGACACGATGGACAGCAGCGTCTTCACGAGGAACAGCGACGCCGAGCGCTGGAGGTTGTTGATGGAGCGGCGGCCTTCTGCCACGACCTTGGGCATGCTCGCGAAATCGTTGTCCACGAGCACGAGGTGCGCGACGTTTCTGGCCGCGTCGCTGCCGGCCGCCATGGCCACGCTACAATCGGCTGCCTTCAAGGCCAGGGTGTCGTTCACGCCGTCGCCGGTCATAGCCACGGTGTGGCCGGCTTTTTGCAGCGCCAGCACAAAAGCCTTCTTCTGCTCGGGCTTCACGCGCCCAAACACGCCCGCGTGCGCAAGCGCCGCCTCGACGTCGGCATCCGTTTCAAGCGTGGTGGCGTCCACGAAATCGTCGGCGCGCTCGATGCCAACCTTGCTCGCGATGCCGGAGACAGTGCGCGGATCGTCGCCGGAGATGACGATGCAGCGCACGCCCTGCTCCTTGAAGTAGGCGATAGTCTCAGCGGCCGTCGCGCGAATTTGGTCGCGTATCCCGATGAAGGCAAGGGGCGCCGGCGTGCCGAGCATCTGCCCGTCGCCATCAAAGCCCTCCACGCGCGCGAGCAGCAGTACCCGCGCGTCGGCGGCCAGGCGTTCGGCCTGCTCCTGCACGGCCGCATACCCCTCGCCCAGCACGAACTGCGCCGCGCCCATGACGTAGGCGCCGCCGCCTGAAAGCACCGCGCCCGACCATTTATTGTCCGAAGAAAAGGGGATGGCGCGCGCGACGGAAGGCGGGCAGGACAGCATCCCTTCCCTCTCGCCTCTCGCGCCCCGCCTGCGCCGCCTGCCCTTTTTGGTGCCGGCTGCATCCGCCGCACCTGCCGCGCCTGTCGCGTCCGCGCCCCCCTCGAAATACACGCGCACGGCCTGTGCTGTCTCGTTGGGATTGTCGTCGGCGGCCGCGATGGCATGAAACGCCGCGCAGGCCTCCTCGAAGGCGTCCTCGGCGCCGCAAACAGCCTCGCACTCGAAGACTTCCATGTCGCCGGTGGTGATGGTGCCCGTCTTGTCCAGACACAAAACGTCCACGCGCGCGAGCGTCTCGATGCAATAGAGCTGCTGCACCAGCACCTTGCTTTGCGCCAAGCGCACAACGGCCACGGCCAGCACCGTGGACGTGAGCAATATCAGCCCCTCGGGAATCATCCCCACAAGCGCCGAGACGGTGGAGAGTATGGCGCTGTTCAGCTCTGTGTGCGCGACGAAGAACTCGCGGGCAAACAGCAGCGCCCCGATGGGAAACATAATGCAGCTGACGGTCTTGATAATGCGGTTTAAGCTGCGCATAATCTCGGAGTTCACGGCCTTGTGCTCCTTGGCCTCGGCCGAGATCTTGGCCGCGTAGTTTTCCGCGCCCACATGCACGACGCGCGCGTAGACCCGACCGGCGTTCACAAACGAACCGCTCAGCAGCTCGTCGCCCGGGCGCTTCTTCACCAGCTTGCTCTCGCCGGTGAGCAAGCTCTCGTTGGCGTCGCAGCCACCTTTCACCACCTCGCAGTCGGCAGGCACCTGGTCGCCGCGCCCGAGCACGATGACGTCGCCGCGCACCAGCTCGTCAAGTGCTAGGCGCGTCTCGGCTCCGTCGCGCAGGGCGGTTGCATGGCTGCCGGCCACGATGGAGAGCCGGTCGGTGACGCGCTTGGAGCGAACCTCTTGCACGATGCCAATGACCGTGTTGCACACAATGACAATCATGAAGAGCATGTTTTTAAACGAGCCGGTGAACAAAACGAAGATAGCCAGCACGAGGTTCACCGCGTTAAACAGCGTGCAGATGTTCTCGCGCGCGATGTCGGCGACGCTGCGGGTCTTCACCCCGGCATCGACATTGGCATGTCCTTGCGCCGCAAGCCGCGCGGCCTCGGCGCTCGTCAGCCCGAGCACGTCCTCGCAGGCACCCTCGTGCATTTCCACATCCTCTCCTCGCCCGCGCACACCGCCCGCACGCGCGCGTGGCAAATTGACGGTATGCGCAGCCGTTGCTACAATGGGTGCGCTGGCAAAGCCCGGAAGTTGAAACGGTGGCGGGCGAAGCCGGGTTGAATTAGGGGGCTAGCGGCTACTGGCCCCCCCTCTTTATCTCCCTTCTCCATCCGCATATGCTTATATTCCCGCCACAGCTCGAGCGCAAGCTCGGCTATGTTGGCTATCGCTGCCGCAAGAAACAGGATTTCACACATAGGCTCCACCTCCCTTCTACATGAAAGGGGCTTCGCCCGCACGCGGACCTCGCCAAGCGCGCCCCCATCCTAGCGCATGGACGGGGGCACGCTTAGCGGAAAGGAGAAGTTCTACACGAGCCCTTGGGCCAACATAGCGTCGGCCACCTTCAGAAAGCCCGCGATGTTGGCACCGGCCACATAGTCGCCCACGCGCCCGTAGGCGGCCGCCGCATCGTCTGCCGCATGGAATATGCCCTGCATAATGCCCTCGAGCCGCGCGTCCACTTCCTCGAAGGTCCACGACAGACGCTCGGAGTTCTGGCTCATCTCCAGCGCGCTCGTGGCCACGCCGCCGGCATTTGCCGCCTTGCCCGGAAAAAGCGCCACGCCGCCGTCTTGCAGGCAGCGCACCGCCTCAGCGGTCGTGGGCATGTTCGCGCCCTCGCCCAGCACCGTGCAGCCGTTTTTCAACAGCTCTTTCGCGTCGTCCACATCCAGCTCGTTTTGGGTCGCGCACGGCAGTGCGATGTCGCATTCAACACCCCACACGCCGCGCCCCTCATGGTATTCGGCGCCGCTGCGCGCCTCGGCGTACTCGGCGATACGCCCGCGCCGTACCTCTTTTATCTCCTTTACCAGTGCCAAGTCGATGCCGCCAGCGTCGTAGACCCAGCCGCTCGAATCGCTCATGGTAACGACCTTCGCGCCCAGCGCCTGGGCCTTTTCGGCGGCGTAGATGGCCACGTTGCCCGCGCCCGAGATGCACACCGTCTTGCCCTCGAAGGCATCGCCTTTCGTCTTCAGGTACTCCTGCACCAGATAGACCAGGCCATACCCCGTGGCCTCGGTGCGCGCAAGCGAGCCGCCGAAGCTGATGCCCTTGCCCGTGAGGACGCCCTCGTAGCGGTTCACCAGGCGCTTGTACTGGCCGAACATGTATCCCACCTCGCGCGCACCCGTGCCGATGTCGCCTGCCGGCACGTCGGTGTCAGGTCCGATGTGGCGAAACAGCTCGGTCATGAACGACTGGCAAAAGCGCATGACCTCCATGTCGGATTTGCCCTTCGGGTCGAAATCCGAGCCGCCCTTGCCGCCGCCGATGGGCAGAGTGGTGAGCGCGTTTTTGAAAATTTGCTCGAAGCCCAAAAACTTGACGATGGACAAATTCACGCTCGGGTGCAGGCGCAGGCCGCCCTTGTAGGGGCCGATGGCGCTGTTGAATTGCACGCGGTAGCCGCGGTTCACGTGAACGCGCCCGGCGTCGTCTGCCCACGGCACGCGAAACTGCACGATGCGCTCCGGCTCGACGATGCGTTCGAGCAAGGCCGCGTCGGCATAGCGCGCGTCGGCCTCCACGACCGGCCGCAGGCTTTCCAGCACCTCGGTGACGGCCTGGATGAACTCCGGCTGGTGCGGGTCTTTGGCCTTCACCTGCTCGAGCACGTTGTCCACATACGACATCTTCTACCTCCCCGGTTTGTGTGGTGAAGGGGCGCCGCGCGAAGCGCGCATGCAAAATCCCCTGCATGCACGCCGTGCGGGGCGGACCCCGTTTGTCGCAGTATAGAGGACTTGCAACACATCTGAAACAGAATCGACACACGACAGAAACATTCGCCTCGCCGCCCGGGGGCGCAAAAAAGCCCGAGTGGCGTATAGTCGTGCGCACGGTTTCGCAGGCCGCAGGCGGCCGAGACGGCAGAAAGGCGCATCGCGTGGGCACACAACTTCAAGAAGGCATGCAACTGCACGGATTTCGCGTGGTCGGGCGCGAGGAGCTGCCCGAGATAGACGGCTGCGGATGGGTGATGGAGCACGGGGTTTCCGGTGCGCGCCTGCTGTGGCTGTCGTGCGCGGATTTCGAGCGGGCTTTCGCCATCTCGTTTGCCACGCCGCCCCAAGACGACACGGGCGTCTTTCATATCCTGGAGCACTCCGTCTTGTGTGGGTCGGAGAAGTTTCCCGTGAAAGAGCCGTTCGTGGACCTGCTGAAAAGCTCGATGCAGACCTTCCTAAACGCGATGACCTACCCCGACAAGACGGTCTATCCCGTGGCCTCGACCAACGAGAAGGACCTGTTGAATCTGATGGACGTCTACATGGACGCGGTCTTTCACCCGGCAATCTATAGCAAGCCGGAGATATTCGCGCAGGAAGGCTGGCATTACGAGCTGCACGAAGGCGGTGAAACGGGCTGCGGCGAGGCAAGCGACGGTCGCGGCGCAGACGGCGCGGGCGGTGAAGGCAGCAGCGGCGCCGGCGAGGCGGGCGGCAACGGCGCAGGCGATAAAGGCGTGGGCGGCAACGGCGCGACCCTCGTGCACAACGGTGTCGTCTTCAACGAGATGAAAGGCGCGCTTTCGGACCCGGATGCGGTGATGTTTGACGCGCTGCAAGCCGCGCTCTTTCCCGACACCGCGTACCGTTTCGAGTCGGGCGGCACACCTGCGGCCATCCCGTCTTTGACGCGCGAGGCCTTCCTCGACGAGCACCGCCGCCACTACCGCACCGACAACGCGCGCATCGTGCTCTACGGCGACCTCGACATAGATGCGATGCTGGCCTGGCTCGACGAGCGCTACCTCGCCCCCGTGGCCGCAGAACAAAAAGCGGCAGACGCGAAGCGCACGGCAACCGGCGAACCTGCGCTTGCAGCGCGCACAATCGGCCTGCAGACGCCCGTCGTTTGTATGGACAAGGTGGTCGAGATGCCCACCGCACCCGACAACGCCTGCCTCGGGCTAGGATTTTGCGTCGGGGCGGCCGCGGACGTGGAGCGCGTGGCCGCAGCCGGCGTGCTTGTGGACGCGCTGCTCGGCAGCAACGAGGCGCCGCTTCGCCGCGCCCTGCTCGACGATGGAATCGCCGACGACATCGACGCGGCGGTCGAGACCCCGCTGGCCCAGCCCTTCGTGTGCGTCGTGGCGCGCGGCCTGCACGAAGGCGCCGCGCAGAGGTTGTGGCCGGCGTTTAGGAGCCACGCAGAAAAGCTGCTCGACGAAGGACTCGACCACGCGCTGGTCGCCGCCGCACTCGACCACGAGGAATTCGGCCTGCGCGAGGCGGATTTCGGCTATCCCACGGGCGTGGCCTTGGGTCTGACCGCCCTGTCCACGTGGACCTACGACGACGGGCTGGCAGTCGCGCGCGTGCGCTACGAGGAGTGCCTGGCACGCCTGCGCGAGGGGCTGGACAGCGATTACTACGAGACGCTGCTGCGCGAGCTGTTCTTGGAAAACGACCACATGGCGCATGTGGAGCTGCGGCCTGTCGAGGAATCCGGCGAGGCGGCGGGCGCGCTGGCAGAAAAGCTCGCCGACATGGACGAGGCCGCACGCGCAAAACTGCGCGAGGACGTAGAGCACCTGCGCCGCGTGCAGGAGGCGCCCGATGCGCCCGAAGACAGCGCGAAGCTGCCGCGCCTGACCACGTCCGACATCGACGACGCCCCTGCCGAGCCCGCCTGGCACCTCGACGAGACCTGCGGCCTGCCCTGCCTGCGCCACGAGCTGGACACGCGGGGTATCGTCTACACGAACCGCTATTTCGACCTGCACCGCATCGCGTTTGAGGACCTGCCGGCCGCGCGCCTTGCGATCGCGCTGCTCGGGCGCCTGGGCACCGCGCACCACAGCGCCGCCGAGATCGACACGCTGGTGCAGTCGCGGCTCGGGCACTTCTCGGCGCGTTCGTGCGTCTACGAGGACCCGGCCGACATCAACGGCTTCGATGCGCGGGTGAAAGTGTCCGCGCACGCCCTAGAGGCCAACGTCGGCGCCTGCACAGATCTCGTGCGCGAGATATGCCTGGAAAGCGACTTCACCGACACCGAGCGGGTGCTGGAGACCTTGCAGCAAACCAAGATCTACATGGAGCAGGGATTTTCGGCTGCCGGCCACACCTATGCGCGCGGGCGCATGCGCAGCTACTACGCGCCGGGCGCCCTCGTGAGCGAGCAGATGGGCGGCGTGGACTACTACCTGTGGGTGCGCGACGCGATCGAGCACTTCGACGAACGCAGCGCAAAACTTACCGAGCAGCTCGCCCGTGTGGCCGCCGAGCTGTTCTGCGACGACGGGTGCGTGGCAAGCTTTGCCGGAAGCGACGCCGCTTGGGACGCATGGCAGCTTGGTGGGTCTGGCTTTGGTTCGCGCGGTGCAACACGGCGCTTGGAGCTGCCCGCCTTGCGCGAACGCGACGAAGCCTTCATCGTGCCGGGCGACGTGTGCTTTGCCGCCTGCGGCTACGACAGGCGCCTGCTGGCGGGTGCGCGACCCTGGACGGGCGCATGGTCTGTCGCGTCGCGGGCGTTGAGCTTTGACTACCTATGGAACGAGGTGCGGGTGAAGGGGGGTGCCTACGGCGTGGGGTTTTCGGCTTCCCGCGCGGGCGACATGTCGTTTTACACCTTCCGCGACCCGCATCTGGATGCCTCGCTGGAGCGCATCGAAGGCAGCGCGAAGTGGCTCGCGGACTTCGCACCTGATGCCGCCACGCTGGAAGGGCTGCTCGTGGCCACCGTGGCGGGCATCGACGCGCCGGTAAAGCCCCGCGCCCTCATCGCCCGCCAAGACGGCGAATGGTTCACGCATGCGCCGAAGGGGCTGCGGCAGACGACGCGGCGCGAGGCGCTCGAGACGACGGCGGAAGGATTGCGCGCGCTGGCAGCCGACGTCGCGGCCGCAAACGAGAACAGGCACATGTGCGTGTTCGGCAACAGAAAAATTTTGGAAGGCAGCGCCTCCGACTTCGAGCTGGTGGATCTACTGGGCAGCTAACGCACGGGGAAACAGCCACCGCACGGCGGTTCGACCCGGCCGCGCCGCGCTCAAGGTCAGTCGTGCCACGAGCTCAGGCCCTGCCGCGCCGCCCCCTAAAGATTGGCCGCGCCGCTTCCCCGCTTTGGTCGCCCAGCTTAGTCGCCGACCTCAGTCGCCCGGCTCGGTCAGCTCGCCTGCAATGGACACGCCCATCCAGCGCGCCACCTCGCCGCCTCCCAGCCCCTGCGAGAGCAAGAAGACGAGCTTGGCGTAGGCGGCCTCCAACGTCATGTCCACGGCGCTGGCCGCGCCCGCCCGCATGATGGCGTCTCCCGCCTCGTAGTGCCCGGCCAGCACGACGTTTTGCTGGCATTGCGAGGTGATGACGACGGGGCAGCCGCCCGCAATCGCATCCGCGAACACGTCCACCAGCCCTGGCTCGTCGGCCGGGATGTTACCCACGCCGTACGCGCGCAAGACCACGGCCTCGGGCAGGGGGTCGAGCATGGCAGACAGCCGTGCGGCGCTGATGCCGGGCGCCATGTCGATGACGGCCACGTCGCACACGCGGTAGGGCTGCGGGTTGTCCCAGCCGCAGCCGGGGCGTTTGGCGGGAAACCAACGCCAGGGCGCGCCGGTCAAGGCGACGGGCGCGGTGGCCGGCGAGCCGAAGGCCTCGAACGCCCACGACGAGTTCTTCGTCACGCGCGCGCCGTGGAAGAGATGGTGGCCGAAGAAAAGCGTCACCCCGCTCGCGCGCCCCGAAGCCGCCGCGTTGATGGCACCCGTGACGTTGGGGGTCGCGTCGCTTTCAATTAGCCCCAAGGGCAGCTGCGAGCCGGTCAAGATGACGGGCTTGCCGAAGCCGCACAGCGCGTAGCTGAGCGCGGCCGCCGAGTAGGCCATGGTGTCGGTGCCGTGCAAGACGACGAAGGCATCGGCGGCGTCGCGGTTGGCCTGCAGGTCGTCGACCATGGCCTGCCAGTTCGCCGGCGTTGCGTTCGAGGAGTCGATGAGCGGCGACAGCTCGGTGAAGCTGACCTGCTCGGGGTCGATCTGCGTGTCGGCCAGCAGGCGAAACAGCCAGCTCTTCAGGTCCGCGCCTGGCACGAGGCCTTGCGGCGAGTCGACCATGCCGATGGTGCCGCCCGCATAGGTGATGTGTATGCGCATGGCGCCCCCCTATTTACCGTCTGCCGCATCCGGCGCGTCCGATGCGTCCGGCGCGTCCGATGCGTCGTCCGTCTTAGTACGTGCACCGTCCGTTTCACCATCCGCAGCATCCGACGCGCCGCCCGTTTCACCATCCGCAATATCGTCTGCTTCGTCTGCGTCGAGCATCTTGTCCATCAGGTCGCCCTTGATGCGTCCGCGCACGTAAAACCACCCGGCCACCATCGCGACGACCACGACAGCAAACAGCGCAAGCGTCCAGCGTCCCGACGGGTCGGTGAGGTTTGACAGCACGACGAAGACAAAAAACGCGATGGCAAGCCAGTTCGTCACCGGCGCCCCCGGCATGCGAAACGCCGGCCGCTCCTCTTCGCCCCGCTTCACCCGGCGCAGGAAAGCCAGGTGCGTAATCAGGATCATCGTCCAAGTGCCCGCGATGCCGATGCCCGCGAGATTCATGATGATGTTGAAGGCATCTTCAGGCAACAGCGCGTTCAGCAGTACGCCCACCAAGCCCAGCACCGAGGTGATGACGATGCCGCCGTAGGGCACCTGGTGCTTGTTCATGCGCGCGGCGAACTTCGGCCCGGAGCCGGCGATGGCCATGGAGCGCAGTGTGCGCCCCGTAGCGTAGAGGCCGGCGTTCAGTGAGGACAGCGCCGCCGTCAGCACGACAATTTGGATGATGGTGTCGGCATAGGGCACGCCCAGGCCAGCGAAGAAGGTGACGAAGGGCGACTCGGCCGAGGAGTAGGCCGTGTAGGGCAAGACGAGCGCCATGAGGATGACCGAGCCCACGTAGAAGATGAAGATGCGGATGATCATCGAGTTGATGGCGCGCGGGAGGCGCTTGACCGCGTCGGCGGAGGCCTCGCCAGCCGCCACGCCCACCATCTCGGTGCCGCCGAACGCGTAAACCACGCCCAGCGTTAGCGCGAAGACCGCCGACAGTCCCGTGGGCAACAGGCCGCCGTGCTCGGTGATGTTGGAGATGCCCGCGTGCGAGCCGCCCACCGGCGCGCCCAAGATGATGCAGGCGATGGCGACGACCATGAAGGCAATGATGGTGGCCACCTTGATGACGGCAAACCAAAACTCCGCCTCGCCGTACATCTTCACGCTCATCATGTTCAGCACGAAGACGAGCGCGAGGGCTACGAGCGCGATGACCCACTGGGGCACGGGCATGAAGATGGCCCAGTAGTGCATGTAGAGGGCCACCGCCGTGATGTCGGCCATGACCGTCGTCGACCAGTCGAGAAAGAACAGCCAGCCTGTGATGTAGGCACCCTTCTCGCCGAGGAACTCGCGCGCGTAGGAGACGAAGGCGCCCGAGGAGGGGCGGCGCACGGACAGCTCGCCGAGGGCGCGGACCATAAGGAAGGCGAAGACGCCGCAGATGGCGTAGGCGAACATGAGGCCCGCGCCGCCTTGGGCCAGGCGGCCGCCCGCGCCGAGGAACAGCCCCGTGCCGATGGAGCCGCCGATGGCGATCATCGAGATGTGGCGGGGCTTGAGCTGCTTGGCGTAGCCCGCGTCGCCCGCGTCCTTCGTTGCCGGTGCCTGCGCCGCGCCGCCGGCCGCCTTTGTCGCGGCCGCGTGTGCCGTGCCGCCTGCTGCGTCCTTCACCGTGCTCTCGTCTGCCATGGGCTTTCGAACCTCCTCGTCGCTGATACGTCCTCTTCGTCTTGAACGCAACGCCGCCTTGCGCGTGCACCGCGTTCGGGAACCTCTTTTTCTCGTGACGTGCGCACATGATACTCCGCGCCTGCGCCTGCGCCCCGCGCAAAAACCGGCATCGGGCGACGTTTCGAGGCCTCCGCGCACGCCGCGAGGGCGATTTTGCGCAAAAGGGGGGATTGGGCGATGGTAAACGGGGGCAATCCTGTCGCCCAAAGTCCACTATTGCGCATTTCGCGTGCGAAAAGGCACTTTGGGCGACACCGAAAGTCGGTTTTTGCGTTTCAGGGGGGCGCGG
>CAVECB010000009.1:39807-52288 GCA_963614215.1 Ruthenibacterium lactatiformans | reverse complement strand
GAACCTGCGACCCCTTGACCCCCAGTCAAGTGCGCTACCAAACTGCGCCACCACCCGAGCCGTATGCGAATGCGCGTCCGCTTGAAACGCGCGAGATGGAATACTATCACAACGCACGGCGCTTTGCGCAAGATTTCTTCTCCTTGTTTGCCGTACCATGAGGCCGCACGCAAAAAAGCAAAGAGGGAAAGGGATGTCCGCAATGGACGTATTTGTGCATGCGACGACGCAGATGCTCGTCTTGTTTTTGCTGCTCGTCGTCGGCTTCATCGCACGCCGCGCAAAGCTCATGAACGACAGCTTCGACACGATGCTCTCGCAGCTCGTGATGAACATCGCCCTGCCGGCCATGATTGTGAACGCGCAGCTGTCTTCCGAGGAAATGGCCGAACCGCAGGCCATATGGCAAATTCTCGCGTGCTCGGCCGCGGCCTACGTCCTCATCTGCATCGTGGCCTTTCTCGTGCCGCGCCTCTTCCCGCGCCTGTCTGCCAGCTCGCGCGGGGCGCACTCCTTCGTCATCGCCTTTGGCAATGTCGGTTTCATGGGCCTGCCGGTCCTCGACGCGATATTCGGCTCCACCGCTGTGCTCTACGGCGCCATCTACAACATCCCCTTCAACCTGGCCGTTTTCACGGCAGGGGTCGCCTTTGTCTCGCGCAAGGAGAAAGGGGAGGGGCAAAAGCGGGCGCCTTTGCGCGAACGTGCGGCCAAAACGGCAAGAAGCCTCGTCTCCCCAGCCACCATCGCCTGCGTCCTCGTCGTCGTCTTGGCGCTTTTGCAGGTGAGCGATCGCGGCGGCATCGTGCAGATGACCTGCTCGTATCTAGGGCAGCTGACCGTGCCGGCGTCCATGCTCATCATCGGGTCCTCGTTGGCCATGCAGCCGCTGCGCTCGACGCTGTGCCACCTCACGCCCTACATCTCCGCGGCGCTGCGCCTGCTGGGCATCCCGCTGCTGGTGAACCTGGTGTTTCGCTTTTTCATCGCCGACCCTCTCATGCTCGGCGTTTTGACGGTCAGTTCCGGCATGCCGGTGGCGGCCATCGGCGTGATGTTCACCCTGGCCTACAAGGGCGACCGCGAGACAATGATGCGCGGGACCTTCATCTCCACGGTGGCAAGCGTCCTCACCATCCCGCTGCTCGCGATGTTCGTGAGTTGACGCGTGCGTCGCGCGGGCGGGCTTCAGTCCGCGAAGCCGAGCATGCGCACCTCGCACTCCAGCTCGACGCCCGACTGCGCGTGCACGGCCTCTTGCACGTCGCGTATGCAGCGGCGTATGTCGGCAGCCGTCGCACCTCCGTTGTTCACGACGAATCCCGCGTGCTTGGAGCTGACCTGCGCTGCGCCGCGCGCGTGCCCCTGCATCCCGGCGTCTTGGATGAGCTTGCCGGCGAAATGGCCCTGCGGGCGCTTAAAGGTGGAGCCGGCGCTTTTCTTGTCGAGGGGTTGCTTGTCGCGGCGACGAGCGGCCAGCTCGCGCATCCTCTCCTCGATCCAATCGCGCATTCCCGGCTCCAAGGCCAGTTCGGCGGAAAGGACGATAAGGCCACGTTGCGCGATGGCGCTTGTCCGATACCCCCAGCCCGCCTTTTCGCGATCCAGCTCGAGAGTGCGGCCGCTCGCAGGGTCTAGGCAGGTGACGTGCGTGCACACGTCCTTGAATTCACCGTCGTAGGCGCCGGCGTTCATGACGGCCGCCCCGCCGATTGTGCCCGGTATGCCGTGGAGGAATTCGAGGCCTGCCAGCGCCGCCTCGCACGCGGCCTGCGCTACCTGCTTGTCGGACGCGCCTGCCTGCGCGACGATGCGCCTGTCTGCGGCATCGACCTCCACTGCAGAAAGCCCCTCGCCGATGTGGATGACGAGCGCGTCGAGGCCCTCGTCGGCGACGAGCAAATTGCTGCCGCGCCCGAGCACGTGCCAGGCAACCTGCGCCTCTTTTGCGCAGGCCAGCGCCGCCGCGACATCAGCCACAGAGGCTGCTTCGAGAAAAAGCGCTGCAGGGCCTCCCACCCCGAAGCTCGTATGCGCGCTCATGGGCTCGCCAAAAAGGAGGGTGCTGCACTCCAGCGCGGCGTCCAGCTCGCGGGCAAACTCGTCCCACGACCCCGCGTTCACTCGCGCCACCCTTCCTCGGCGGCGGCCTTTCTGTAGGCCTCGATACTGGCCTTGTGCGGCCACATGTGGCCGATAGGACCTGCTCCCGCGCCAAGACCGGGGGCGGCAAGCAGAGCACCCGTCACGTAGTCTTTCGCGAGCCGCGCCGCCCGGTAAACCGCCCGCCCCTCGGCCAGCCAACAGGCGATGGCAGACGAGAGTGTGCAGCCCGTGCCGTGCGCGTCGTGCGTCTCGATATGCGGGGTGCGAAACCAAAATATGGCACCGCCCGGCCCTGCGAGCACGTCGTTTGCTGATGCGCGGCGATGCCCGCCTTTCACGAGCGCCCAGCGCGCCCCCAGTCCCAGCAGCTCGACGGCGGCAGACTCCTGCTCTGGCTCGCTGTTGATGGGGCGCCCAAGCAGCTTTTCGGCCTCGGGCAGGTTTGGGGTGACCAGCTCTGCCACGGGCAGGAGGTGGGAGCGAATCGCAGCGACCGTCTCGTCGTCGCTTAAAGTGCTGCCGCTCGTGGCCACCATGACGGGGTCGACCACGACATGCAGCGCGCCGCGGCGTTTGAGCGTCTTGGCGACAGTGCGCACGTTGACCGCGCACCCGCACGCGCCCACCTTCACCGCGGCGGGGAAGATGTCGGAAAACACGGCGTCGAGCTGCTTTTCCACAAGCCCTGCCCCGACGCTTGCCATGGCCGTCACGCCCGTGGTGTTTTGCGCGGTGATGGCGGTGAGAGCCGTTTGGGCGAACAAGCCGTGTGCCTCGATGGTCTTGATGTCTGCCTGTATGCCCGCTCCGCCGCCGCTGTCTGATGCGGCTATGCTCAAGACCGATTTCACCGTGGCCGCCTTTCCTCTTTTCGCGAAAATGCCTGCCCTCCATCATACCCGATGGCGCACGGCGTGTGGATGTTGCGTGACATGTGGGCGTGGTGCATCATGTGGGCGCACGGATTCATTTATCGTGAACGGAAAACGGACTTCGAATACGCCGAGGTGAAACAGCCGATGGAACGCAAGAACGCCTGGAAAGAGTACAGCGATGCGGACGTCTCGCAGCTCGAGCGCCTGGGGCACGAGTACATAGACTTCATCAGCGAGAACAAGACCGAGCGCGAGTGCGTCGCGGCGGCCATCGCGCGCGCGCAGGCAGCCGGCTACGTCTCCTTGGAGGAGGCGCGGCGCTCGGGCAAACCGCTGTCTGCCGGTTCGAAGGTCTGGGCGGCCACGCACGGCAAGGCGCTCGCCCTCGTGCACGTGGGCAGCCGCCCGCTTGAAGATGGCTTGAACATACTCGGCGCGCACATCGACTCGCCGCGCCTGGATCTGAAGCAAAACCCCCTCTACGAAGGCGGCGACTTCGCCTTTTTCGACACGCACTACTACGGCGGCATCAAGAAGTACCAGTGGGTGACTATGCCGCTTGCCCTGCACGGTGTGATTGCGAAAACCGACGGCACCACCGTGCCCGTCGTCGTGGGCGAAGACGCCGGCGACCCGGTCTTTTGCATCACCGATCTTCTGCCACACCTGGGCGCCGAGCAGATGAAAAAGGAAGGCGCGAAGGTGGTGGAAGGCGAGGCGCTCGATGTGCTCATAGGCAGCCGGCCGCTCATCATTGAAGGCGCCGACGCGGGCAGTTTCGAGCCGGCAGACGACGCGCCGGACTGGGAGAAAATCGCGGCAAAAAGCCCCGTGGCCGCTTTCATCTTGAAGATACTCGAAAGCATCTACGACATCGAGGAAGAGGATTTTGTGTCCGCCGAGATTGAGGTGGTGCCCGCCGGACGCGCGCGCGACCTTGGGTTTGATCGCTCGATGGTGCTGGGATACGGCCAAGACGACCGCGTGTGCGCCTATACGAGCCTCGACGCGCAGCTCTCCATCGACGACCCCGAGCGCTGCGCGGTCACGCTGCTCGTGGACAAAGAAGAGATTGGCTCGGTGGGCGCAACGGGCATGCACTCCAACTTCTTCGAAAACACCATGGCCGAAATCTTGCAGCTGGCAGGGGTCACCGACCCGCTTGCGCTGCGCCGCATGCTGTGCAACTCGCGCATGCTCTCCTCGGACGTGTCGGCTGGCTTTGACCCGGCGTATGCAAACGTCTTCGAGGCGAAGAACTGCGCCTATCTGGGGCGCGGCCTCGTGTTCAACAAATATACGGGCGCGCGCGGCAAATCGGGCAGCAACGATGCGAGCGCCGAGTACATGGCGCGGGTGCGCGCGGTGATGAATGAGGCCGACGTCGCGTGGCAGACCGCCGAGCTGGGCAAAGTCGACGCGGGCGGCGGCGGGACCATCGCCTACATCCCCGCGAAGTACGACATGGACGTCATCGACTCGGGCGTGCCCGTGCTGTCCATGCACGCGCCTTGGGAGGTCACGAGCAAGGCTGATATCTACGAGGCGCGCTGCGGATACGAGGCGTTTTTGCTGCACGCATAAAGTACTGCGGCTGCAGCAAAAATGTGAACGGCGCTCAGCGAGAAGGAGAATCGAGACGATATGGGAGACAAGCGCTTCAACGACCCCGGCAAGACGACAGTTTTTTCGCATGGTGAAAAGGGCGGTACAGACGTGGTGGACGCCGATGCCACCTTCGTGAGCGTGTCGTCTTTGTCGCCCGAGGAGACAGCCATGCTCGGCGCGCGCAGCAAAAGTGCGAAGGCAAACCCCGGTGCCACGCAGGTCATCTCCCCGGGGGGCAACGAGACGCAGGTGCTACGCCCGGGTGGTGGTGAAACGCAGGTGCTGCGCCCGGGTGCGGGCGGAGGGCAGATGTCGGGTGCGGGGCAGACGCAGGTGCTCGGCGCCGATGCGACCCAAGTGCTCGGCGCCGACAAGACGCAGGCCTTCGCGCCCACGGCGGATGCGGCGTTTTCTCCGCACGGCTACATCCCTGAACAGGCCGTGAACCCCCAGATGATGCCCGATGCGGCCTTCGAGCCGCGCGGCGCGGCCTATAGCAGCCCATCGGCCACCTCGGTGATGCCCGCCGAGCTGATCGCCGAGCGCCGCCGCCGCAACCAAAAAGACGCGCGGACAGGCGCGCGCTTTGCCGCCGGCTCCTTTGCGCAGGAGGCGCCGCGCCAGGATCGACAGTGGGACCAAGCCGCCTACGCCCCCCAGCCCGAGTATGCGCAGCCCGTCTACGCGCAGCCCGCGCCCAAGAAAAAAGGCCACGGGTGCCTCGTGGCCTTCATCACCGTGCTGGTCGTCCTCGTCATCCTCGGCGCGGCGGCCATATTTGCGCTCGACTACGCCGTACAGCAGACGGGCGTGCCCAAAGAGGAAATTCTCTCGCGCATCGCCAAGCCAATTCAGGATTTCATCAACGGCCTCGGAAACAAGAAGTAGACGCCGCAAAGGTCGCCCGCGCCTTTTCACGGTCTTGGCGCCGCTTGGCGTCTTTTCAGCCCTGTAGCTGTACTACAAGCCTGTCCACGGCATCCGGCAGCTCGCGGGCGTCGTCGATGACGATGGTGGCAGGCTCGAGTTCTTGCGCCTTGCCAAACCCATAGGCGCACCCAACAGACAGCAGGCCGTTGTCCGTGGCGACGCCCAAGTCGTGGAAGCGATCGCCTACCATGATGAACTGCTCGTGCAGGCTTTTTGCGGGATCGGCAAGTGCCGGCGCAGCCTCTTCGGAAAAGACCAGGCTCTTTGCCTTCCAACCGTAGTCCTCGGCGCAAAAGTAGTGCGAAAACCAACGGTCGAGACCCAGCAGCTCGCGGAAAAGCTCCATGTAGTCGTGGTGGCAGTTGGAAAGAAACACCGGCACATAGCCTTGCGCGCAGAAAAAATCGAGCGCCTCGGGGATGCCAGGGTAGAGCTTTGCGCCGCCTTCCCGCGCGCGCCGCCGCATGCCAGCACCCACCACGCCCGCAGCCTTCTTCTGCCACTCTTTCGGCAGCTCGGGGGCGAAGTTGTTCCACATCTCGACGGTGGAATACCCCAGCCAGTACCCTATCTCGCGCGCATCGGCCGGCGCGTCGGGCACGTCTTGGCCTTGCTCGCGCAGCCACTCCAGCCCCTCGCGAAACGCGGGGACGTAGATCTCGTCGGTCTTGTGCAGAGTGCCGTCAAAATCGAAGAGCAGCTTCAGACGCCCGCGCGCATCGGCCGCGCACGCCCCCTCGCGCCCACACGCCCCTTCGACATCTGTCTCGTTTTTACCTGCGGCCATAAGGCCCTCACGCCTCCATCTTGCGCAGCAGGTTCACCATCTCGATGGCGCCCTGTGCGCACTCGGCGCCCTTGTTGCCCGCCTTCGAGCCGGCGCGCTCGACGGCCTGCTCGATGTTTTCCGTGGTGAGCACGCCAAACATGACGGGCACGCCGCTTTCCAGCGACGCGGCCGCGATGCCCTTGCTCGTCTCGTTAACGACGGCCTCGTAGTGGCTCGTCGCCCCGCGTATCACGCTGCCGAGCGCGATGACGGCGTCGTAGCGCCCCGAATCTGCCATTTTCTTTGCCACGAGGGGCAACTCGAAGGCACCGGGCACCCAAGCCACGTCCACGCTTTTTTCAGCCACGTCGCGCCGGCGCAGCCCGTCGAGGCAGCCCTCCAGCAGCTTGCCCGTGATGAACTCGTTGAAGCGGCTGCAGGCGATACCGACGCGTATGTCGCCCGTGCTATAGAGGTCGCCTTCGTAGACTGTCATGCCGTGCCTTCTTTCCTGTCCGTTTCTCATGTCTTGTTGCGCCGTCCATTGTATCGGTTCGATTGGCGCTACCCGCCCTAGAGCATGTGCCCCATTTTCTCACGCTTGGTTTCCAGATACCCCCGGTCAAACTCGGTCGCGGGCATCTGGATGGGCACGCGCTCGACGATCTCCAAGCCGAAATCTTTCAGCTGATAGACCTTGTCGGGGTTGTTCGTGAGCAGCCGCATGGTCTTCACCCCGAGATCGGCCAAGATCTGCGCCCCGACGTAGTACTCGCGCTCGTCGGCGGCAAAGCCCAGCGCCTCGTTGGCCTCGACCGTGTCCATGCCGCGCTCTTGCAGCTCGTAGGCCTTGAGCTTGTTCACCAGCCCGATGCCGCGGCCCTCCTGGCGCATGTAGAGCACAACACCGCGGCCTTCCTCTGCCACCTGCGCCATCGCTGCAGCCAGCTGCTCGCCGCAATCGCAGCGCAGCGAGCCGAACACATCGCCTGTCAGGCACTCGGAATGCACGCGCACGAGCACGTCGCGCCCGTCGCCTACCTCGCCTTTCACCAGCGCGACGTGGTGCTCGCCGGTCAGGCGGTTCACGTAGGCGTGCGCACGAAACTCGCCGAACTTCGTGGGTAGGGCAGGGGAGGCCTCGCAGGAGACGAGCTTGTCGTGGCATTTGCGCCAATGCGCGATCTGGGCGATCGAGACCACCTTCACGCCCCATTTCTTCGCGTGCTCGAGCAGCTCGCTCGTGCGCATCATGGTGCCGTCGTCGCGCATGATCTCGCAGCACAGCCCCGCCTCTTTCAGGCCGGCGATGCGCAAGAGGTCGACGGTGGCCTCGGTGTGCCCGTCGCGCTCCAGCACCCCGCCCGGACGCGCGAGCAGGGGAAACATATGCCCCGGGCGCCTGAAGTCGGTGGGTTTCGCGTCCTCGTCCACGCACTTCATCGCTGTGACGGAGCGCTCCGCCGCGCTGATGCCCGTCGTGGTCGAGACGTGGTCGATGGACACGGTGAAGGCCGTCTCGTGGTTGTCGGTGTTTTCCGCGACCATCTGGGGCAGCTGGAGTTTCTTCACGTACTCAAACGACATGGGCATGCACACCAGCCCCTTGCCGCGGCTGGCCATGAAGTTGATGTTTTCGCAGGTGGCGTGCTCTGCCGCGCAGATAAGGTCACCCTCGTTTTCTCGGTCCGGGTCGTCGATGGCCATGATGATGCGCCCCGCGCGCAGCTCCTCGCATATCTCGGGGATGTCGCAGTATCCGTTCGGTATGTCCATGTCGTGCATGTTCTCCTCGTCTTTAGATGAAGCCGTTGTCTGCGAGAAACGAAAAATCGAGGGGTTGCGCGTCGGCAGCGCCCCCGCTTTGCGCACCGTCTGCGGCATTTTCCCCACGCGGCGCACCCAGCAGCTTCTCGACGTATTTCGCGAGCAGGTCGCATTCTATATTCACTGCGTCGCCAACCCGCCGCCGTTGCAAAACCGTAGCCTCTAGGGTGTGCGGGATGCACGAGACGGCAAAACCGTTTTCGTCTACGCGCGCGACGGTGAGGCTCATGCCGTCTAGGGCCACAGAGCCCTTCTCTACTATGTAGCGCGAGAGCGCAGGCGCTACGGAGATGGAAAACCACACGGCCTGTCCGTCGTGCTTCACGCCTTCGATGCGCCCGAGCCCGTCGATGTGGCCGGTGACGATGTGGCCGCCCATGCGCGAGGCAGGCGTGAGGGCGCGTTCGAGGTTCACCGCATCGCCTGGGGCGCAGGCGCGAAACGACGAGCGGTCTAAAGTCTCGTTCATGATGTCGGCACAAAAGCTGCTCGCTCCCAGCGTCGCGACGGTCAGGCATACGCCGTTTGTGCAGATGGAATCGCCCACCTGCGTGCCCTCCAAGACCTTCGCGGCCGCGATTTCAATGTGCGCGCCGTCCGCGCCCTTGGAAAGGCGGGCGATTTTTCCCGTCTCCTCGACGATGCCGGTGAACATCTAGCGGGCCACCTTTCCCTCGACGAGCAGATCCGAGCCAAGGAAGCTGCGGCGCACGTCGCAAAGCTGGAGCGCCTCTTGCGGCGAGCGCGCGCCCAGACCGCCGATGGGGCCGGGTGCTTTTTGCCCGCCGAAGAGCTTCGGCGCGATGTAGACCTGCACCGCGTGCACGAGGCGCGCGTCTAGCATGGACCCCGCAAGAGCTGGGCCGCCCTCCAGCAAGATGGAATCGATGTCGGCCGCGCCGAGCATGTCCATGAGCGCGCGCAAGTCGAGCTTGCCCTCGCCGTCTCCCGGCACTTCCACAACGATGCAGCCCGCGGATTCGAGGGTGAGGCGGGTCATCGTGTCCGCGTGGACGCACGCGATGATGGTGCGCACATCGCGGGCGGTCTGGACAATCTTCGAGCGCAGCGGGATGCGCAAACGCGAATCGCAGACGATGCGGATGGGGTCGCGCCCGCCCGGGATGCGGCAGGTGAGCAGGGGGTCGTCGGCGATGACGGTGCCGATGCCTGCCATGATCGCCGTCAGGCGGTTGCGCGTGGCGTGCGCGTGGGCGCGGGACTCCTCGCCGCTGACCCAGCGCGACAGCCCTGTGCGGCATGCCACGCGCCCGTCAAGTGTCATGGCGTATTTCAAGACGACGTAGGGCGTGTGCGTCGTGATGAAGTGGAAGTAGGGGGCGTTCACGGCGTCGCATTCCTCTTTTAGCACGCCCGTGTCCACGCGGATGCGCGCCCCGCGCAGCAACTCGACGCTTCTGGCCGCCGCCTGCGCATGAGGGTCGTCGCTTCCGATGACGACGCGGGCGATGCCCGCCCGCACAAGCGCATCGGTACACGGGGGTTGCTTGCCCACGTGCGCGCAGGGGGTAAGGGTGACGTAGGCCGTCGCCCCGGCCGGGTCGATGCCGTTTTGCAGGCAGTCGTCGAGGGCGGCGCGCTCGGCGTGTTTGTCGCCGTAGCGGGCGTGCCAGCCCTGCCCGACGATGATGCCGTCTTTCACCAGTACACAGCCGACCAAGGGATTGGGTGCGACGTGGCCTGTCCCGCGCAAGGCAAGCTCCAAGGCTTGGCGCATGTAGCGCGCGTCGCTGAAAGTCCGCTCGTCCACCGTCTCCTCCGTCCGCCATCTAGGTGCAAGCCTGCCTGTCTTGGGCAGGCGCCGAACATGGGTTTTTGGGCGCGGGCTTGCCGCTGCTTTGCGCCGCGCCCGTCGCTTACGCCATGGCACTTTGCCACATCGCGCGGGGTAGGTGCGCATCTGGCGAAAAAAAACCGAATTTCACCGCAGCGTGCCTTTCGTCCGCCCCGCCTTTGGGCGCCTGGCACCTCTCCACGCGCGGATATTCACGGCATCGGCACATTTTCCCACGCCCGCATCCCGTATAGTCTTGCGTCAAATCCGCAGCATGCGCATATCGCGGTTTTCGCCTCCGCCCACGCCGGCGTAGAGCAAAAGGCCGCAGAGCGGCGCATGTCGCACGTGAAAGGAGTTTGGTGTGGAGAGCCTTGGAACAGCGCTCGTGGCGTTTCTCGTCTTCTTCCCTATGTTCATGGCGCTCGTCATGTTGCTAGCCCGCAAGGAGGGCGCGCGCACTGTGCTCACGGTCGCCGGCGCGGTGCTCGTGGCCGCGGCCTCCATCCTTGTGGCCGCCGTCTTCGGGCTTTCGGGCAGCATGCAGATGACGCTAGATGCCGAGACGGCGCACCTGCTCAACGTCGCGGCTCTGGCAGTCGACGTGCTCTTGGGCTTCTATATCGTGTCCAAGGCGGTGCGGCACGGTCGGGGGCTGGTAGCCGTCCTCGCGCTGGTCCAAACACTTCTCGCCATCTGGTTCGAGATCTACGTCGCTAAAGACGTTTCGGTCTCGCACGCGCTCTACATCGACGGCCTGTCCGTGGTCATGGCGCTCATCATTGGCATCGTGGGCAGCGGCATCGCCGTCTATGCGCTCGGCTACATGCGCGACCACCACGACGGGCGCCACCCGGATGTGGCCGACCGTCGTCCCGTCTTCTTCGCGATCGTCTTTCTCTTTTTGGGCGCGATGTTTGCCATCGTCTTTGCCAACAACCTCGCCTGGATGTTTTGCGCGTGGGAGATCACCACGGTCTGCTCGTTTGCCCTCATCGGCTACGACAAGACGAAAGTGGCCACCGCCAACGCCTTCAGGCAGATCCTCCTCAACATGGTGGGCGGCCTAGCCTTCATCGTCGCTTTGATCTGGATTGCCGAGGTCTACGGCGTGCTCGAGCTCGACCAGTTCATCACCCAGTCCTCCCAGCTGCTCGCCTCCGGCTCAGGCACCGAGTTCATCGCCTACATGCCCGTGCTGCTGCTTGCGCTTGCGGCCTTCACCAAGGCGGCGCAGTTCCCCTTCCACAGCTGGCTTTTGGGCGCGATGGTGGCGCCCACGCCCACCTCGGCGCTGCTGCACTCTTCCACGATGGTGAAGGCGGGCGTCTTCCTATTGGTGAAGCTCGCGCCGTGTTTGGGCGCGAACATCCCGGGCTACATGGTCATGACCGTCGGCATCGCCACCTTCCTCTTCGCCGCGCTGGCCGCCATCAGCCAGTCCAACGCCAAGCGCGTGTTGGCATATTCCACTATCTCGAACCTAGGGCTTATCGTCGCGTGCGCGGGCGTGGGCACGGACGGTGCCGTGTGGGCGGCCATCTTCCTCATCATTTTCCATGCCGTCGCGAAGTCCCTGCTCTTTTTGGCTGTGGGCACCGCCGAGCACAGAATTGGCAGCCGCGACATCGAGGACATGGACCTACTCTTCGAGCGCATGCCGCGTCTTGCGCGCCTGATGTCGATTGGCATCATGGGCATGTTCATCGCGCCTTTCGGCATGCTGGTGTCGAAGTGGGCGGCGCTGCAATCGTTTGCCGAGGCCTCCAACGTCGTCTTGCTGCTGGTGCTGGCCTTCGGTTCGGCGGCCACCTTCATGTTTTGGGCAAAATGGCTGGGCAAGCTTTTGGCCGTCTCGTCGGGCAAGGTACGCGACCTTGAGGAGGGGGTGCATTCGAGCGAATGGGCCTCGCTTGCCCTCATGTGCGTGCTCACTGTGGGCTGCTGCATCGCGTTTCCGCTGATCTCGCAGACCCTCGTCGTACCCTACCTGCAAGAGGTCTTCAGTGAGGTCGGCCAGGATATCTCCGTGGGCGATTTGTGGATAATGTCGGTCATCGCGCTCGTGGTGGCGGTGGTCTTTCTTGGCGCCTCGTTTTCCACGAAAAAGAAGCAGGTGCCGGTCTATATGGCGGGTGCGGCCTGCGAAGACGAGCCTCGCAGCTTCTCCGGCTCCCTCGGCGCGCCTGTGCCTTCCGCCCAGCGCAACTGGTACATGCGCGACTTCTTCGACGAGAAGAAGACCGCCTTTGCGGGCAGCATCGTCGCCCTCGTCCTCATAGTGGGTACCTTCGGATTTGTCGGCCAGACCACGGTCGATTCCAAGGAAAGCATCGAGACCTACGCCGCAGAGCATGCCATCTACGCGGGCAGCGAGTGGGAGGAAGCCGGCATCAGCTTCACTACCTTCGACAGCTACTACCAGCAATACGCCCCCAGCTACGAGCAGTATGCAAGCGAGTATGCGGCCATGGGCATCGGCGACATCAAGACCTTCATGGACTTCCTCTACGAGCAGCTCTCGCAGTCCTATTCCTCGTCGAGCTCCTCGTCGTCGTCGGGTTCGTCGTC
>CAVECB010000009.1:0-39745 GCA_963614215.1 Ruthenibacterium lactatiformans | reverse complement strand
CCACGAGCAACTCCGCGAACACGCAAGGAGGCGAGTAGCCCATGCAGATCAACATCATCGGGATGAACGTGTCGGTGCTCTCGTTTGCAGGGATGGCCGCCTTCCTCGTCCTCGCGGGCGTGCTGGGCTGCCTGCTAGCCGGCTTCGACCGCAAGTTCAGCGCGCGCATGCAGGGGCGCGTGGGGCCGAAAATCCTGCAGCCTTTGTGGGACGTGCGCAAGCTTTGGGGCAAGGAAGACGCCACGGTCAACGGCGCGCAAGACCTCTACGTGCGCCTCTACTTTCTCTTCGTGCTCTTGGCCGGCATGGCGTTTTTCGCCGGCGCGAACTTCCTCGTCTGCGTCTTCATCCTCACGTTGGCCGAGCTGTTCTTGATCGTCGCGGCCTACGCGTCGCGCTCGCCGTATGCCGAGATAGGTGCCGAGCGCGAGACGGTGCAGGTGATGAGCTACGAGCCCATGATCTTGCTCGTGGCCGTCGGCATCTACATGGCCTGCGGCTCGTTTCGCGTGGAAGATGCCATCGCGGCCGACCTGCCGCTTGTGGCCTACCTGCCGTTTTTGTTCATCGGCTTTCTCTACGTGCTCACGATAAAGCTGCGCAAGTCGCCGTTTGACATCGCGATGTCGGCGCATGCGCACCAAGAAATTGTGCGCGGACTTCCCACGGAATTTTCCGGCAAGACGCTTGCGTTGATGGAGGTCGCGCACTGGTACGAGACAGTGCTTTTCCTCGGGTGGACGGGCATGTTTGTGCTCTGGCAGGGCAGCGCCGTCTCCATCGCCATTGCCGTGGTGGTCGTGCTGGTCGTGTGGCTGCTAGAGATCTGGATCGACAACAGCTTCGCCCGCGTGAAGTGGCAAAGCATGCTCAAGACGGCATGGTGGGCCGCGTTGGCCGCCGGCGCCGTGAACATCGTCTATCTCATGGTCTTTTTCTAAAGGAGGCGCATCTGTGGGCACGAAATCGTATGCGGGCAAATCGCCCTGGGTCATCCACTACGACGGCTCGAGCTGCAACGGCTGCGACATCGAGGTGCTGGCCGCGCTCACGCCGCTCTACGACGCCGAGCGTTTCGGCGTGGTGAACACCGGCAACCCCAAGCACGCCGACATCCTCGTGGTGACGGGCGGCATAAACGAGCAAAACGCGCCTGTCGTGCGCCAAATTTACGAGCAGATGCTCGAACCAAAGGTTGTCGTGGCCTGCGGGGCGTGCGCCTGTGGCGGCGGCGTCTACGTCGAGTGCTACAACGTGCGCGGCGGCACGGAGACGGCGGGCATACCCGTGGACGCCTACGTGCCGGGATGCGCCGTGCGGCCGGAGTCGGTCATCGACGCGGTGGTCGCCGGGGTGAAGCTGCTCGACGAGAAGGCTGCCAAGATGGGACAGGCGGCTGGCGACAAACACCGCGAGGCGCCGGCGGACGCGGCTGCGGGCGCGGTCGCGGACAAGGGCGCAAGCGCGCAAGTTGAAGAGGACGCGCAGACAGGAGAAGGCACGCAAACGGCGGATGCGGACGGAGACAAAAAGGAGGCGAGAGCATGACGGCACGCGAGGAGCAGGCAAAAGACGCCGCGCAGACCGCAACGGGCGCGACGGACGCGCAAGAAACGGGCGCAATGCGCGCGCTGAAAAGCACTACCCCCAACGCGTATGAAGAGCTGGCCGTAGGCGAGCTGGCGGCGCGCGTGGCTGCATGCAAGGAACAGGGCTTTCGCTTCATTCAGATGTGCGCGACCACCACAGACGAGGGCGTGGAGCTGCTCTACTCCTTTTCTGCCCCCGACCCGCGTGTGCGCGACATCACCGCATTTATCCTGCAGGTCAAAGACGGGGCGCACGTGCCGTCCATCTCCGAGGACTACCCCGAGGCCTTCGTCAACGAAAACGAGGCGCACGACCTGTTCTCCGTCTGCTTCGACGGGCTTGCTCTGGACTATAAGGGCAAGTTCTACACTATGCCCGTCTCCTATCCTATGAACCCGCGCGCGCAGCAGGCCGCGGCGGCAGACGCAGGGACAGATGGCGCCGATGCAACCCCCGGCGAAACCGCAGACGCTTCCGCGGATGCGTCCGCGCCCCGAGAGGAGGCCACGCGATGAGCAAGCGCACCGTCATCCCCTTCGGCCCGCAGCATCCCGTGCTGCCCGAGCCGCTGCACCTAGACCTCGTGCTCGACGACGAGAAGGTCGTCGAGGCGCTGCCGCGCATCGGATACGTGCACCGCGGCCTGGAAAAGCTCGTGGAAAAGCGCGACTACAAGATGTTCGTCTACGTCGTCGAGCGCATATGCGGCATATGCTCCTACGGCCACTCGCTGGGATACGCGCAATGCGTCGAGCAGCTCTTGGGCGTGGAGGTGCCGCCGCGCGCCGAGTACCTGCGCGTCATCTTCCACGAGCTCTCCCGTGTGCACAACCACCTGCTGTGGCTGGGTCTGCTCGCCGACGGCTTCGGCTTCGAGTCGCTGTTCATGCACTCGTGGCGCCTGCGCGAGCGCGTACTCGACATATTCGAGGAGTGCACGGGCGGCCGCGTCATCTTCTCGGCAAACGACGTGGGCGGTTTTCGCCAAGACGTCGACGACGCCACCTTGAAGGGCATGGTCGTCGTGCTGCGCCGCCTTGAAGAGGAGTACCGCACCCTCTACAAGACCTTCCTCTTGGACACGAGCGTGAAAAGCCGCCTTGACGGCGTCGCGCATATCTCCAAGGAGCAGGCCGCCGAATACTCGATGGTGGGTCCTTTTGCCCGCGCGTCCGGGCTGCTCGTAGACGAGCGCCTGCACGGCGTCGGTGCCTACGGGGCGCTTGCGGCCTTCGAGCCGGTGCTTTCCGATGTGGGCGATTGCTATGCCCGCTGCGTCGTGCGTGCAAAAGAGCTGTTCCAATCCATCGACATCATCGCCGAGCTGGTGGACAAGGTGCCGGCAGGCGAAGTGTCGGTGAAGGTGAAGGGCAACCCAGAGGCCGGCTCGCGTTCGATGGTGACCATCGAGCAGCCGCGCGGCCAGGCCTTCTACTACGCAGCCGGCAATGGCACAAAGTTTTTGGAACGCATGCGCGTGCGCACGCCGACGGCGCAAAACATGCAAGGCCTTGTTGCCTCGCTTGCGGGCTGCGACTTGGCCGACGTGCCCATGATTATATTGACCATCGACCCGTGCATCAGCTGCACGGAGCGCTGAGAGAAGGGGTGTCGCAAACATGGGTTTGTTCAAACTGGGCGGCATGACGCTTTCCGGGCTTTTCGGAAAGCCCGCCACGCGCAAGTACCCCTTCGAGAAGCGCGAGCCGTACGCGCGTACACGCGGGCGCATTGAGATGGAGGACATGAAAACCTGCATCCTGTGCGGCCTGTGCTCCACGCGCTGCCCGGCGCTGTGCATCGAGGTGGACAAGCAAGCCGAGACCTGGACGTATTGGCCCTACAAGTGCATCGCCTGCGATTCGTGCGTGCGCGCCTGCCCCAAAGACGTGCTATCCATGCAAGCCGAGCACGCGCCTGTCACGACGGGCATGGAGCCCGTGGTGTGCAAAAAGCCGCCGCTCACGCCTGAAGAGCAGGCTGAAAAAGAGCGCAAGGAAGCCGAGCGCGCGGCAAAGATTGCGGCCGCCAAAGCAAAGAAGGCCGCGACGGCTGCCGAGACTGCCGAGACGGGCGAAAAGCAGGGTAGCGAGGGCGGTGCGCCCGCTCCTGCGGCCGGCGGCGCGGAGTAGCCCATGGCGGGGATGCTCGATGCGCAAGACTACCCGGACGACCTGGTCAGCGACAAGGTCTTGACAGGACCCAACATCGTCACCTTCGTCCGGCTGCTCCTCATACCGCTCTTTTTATGGCTGCTTTTCGGGGCAGGCCAGCAGCTTGCGGCGCTTGTCGTCTACGCTATCGCCTCGTGCACGGACTGGGTGGACGGCCAGCTCGCGCGCAGAACAGGCCAAGTGTCGAAGCTGGGCAAGCTTTTCGACCCGCTTGTGGACCGCTTCCTGCTCGCCGCAGGCGTCATCGCCATCGTACTACTGGGTCGCCTGCCCGTGTGGGTGCTCGTCTACATCGTCGCCCGCGACCTGCTCTTGCTCGTCGAGGGGCGCTTCATGCTCGCGCGGGTAGGGGAGGTGCCCCCCGTGGTCTACCTGGGCAAATTCGCGACCGCGTTTCTTATGTGCGGGTTTTGCCTGTTACTACTCGGGCTGCCGCAGGTCCCGGGACTGGGGCTTGCCGGCGCACCGACTTGGTTGCCAGGTTTCGGCACGCAGCCTGCGCTGCTCGGCATATGGTTCGTTTATGCGGGACTCGTTTGCTCCGTTTCCGTGTTCTTCGTCTACCAGGTAAACGGCTGGCGCCTGCTCGCGAAAAGGAGAGCTTGAAAGACGAAGGGTCTTGCCGTCGAGAAGAGGGGAGGAAGATCCATGTCTGCAAGTTTGAGAGACGTCCTTGAAAGCGGCGAGTTCGCCGTCACCTGCGAGTGCATCCCAGGGCGCGGCGCGTCCGAGGAGGCGGTGGAGCGCTCCTTGGGCGATGCCCGCGCCATTTGGGCGGGCGGGCGCGTACACGCCATCAGCCTGTGCGACAACCCGGGTGGCAACCCGGCACTTCTGGCCGACGCAGCCGCCGTCGAGCTTGCCCGCGACGGGGTGGAGTGCCTTGTCCACTTCTCTGCCAAAGACCGCAGCCGCGACCAGGTGCTCGCCCAGCTCTACGCCATGGAGCGCGCGGGACTGCGCAACGTCTTGTGCATGACGGGCGACTATCCGCAAAGCGGCTGGGAGGGCCTCTCGCGCCCGGTTTTCGACCTAGACAGCGTGCAGCTCGTGGCGCTTGCGCATGCGATGAACGAGGGGCTCGAAGTGCCCGCGCACGGCCGCACTGTACGCGAGAAGCCGTGCTCGTTTTTTGTGGGCGCGGTGGTGAACCCCTTCAAGTATCGCGCCGGCGAGCTCTACCCCCAGTATCTGAAGCTGGAAAAGAAGATCTGCGCCGGCGCCGAGTTCGTGGTCAGCCAGCTGGGATACGACGCGCGCAAGATGGAAGAGCTTGTGCGCTACGTGCGCGGACACGGCTACGACACGCCGCTGTTGGCCAACGTCTTCGTGGCCAACCGCTTCGTCGCAGGCCTCATGCGCGCGGGCACAATAGCGGGCGCGCATGTGAGCGACGCCTTCCTCGCGGCTCTGGATGCCGAGGCGGCGCTGCCCGACAAGGGCGCGGCGGCCCATCTCGAGCGGGCGGCCTCGCAGGTGGCTCTTGCCCGCAAGCTGGGATATGCCGGCGTGCACTTGGGCGGCTTCGGGGTGGACGCGGCCGGCGTGGCGGCCATACTCGCTCGCGCCGCCGAGCTTTCAGGAGAGGTGCATCCCCTGGCCGTCGCCCTCGATTTCGGCGAGAGGGGCGGCTGCTACCTGTATCCATGCGGCCAAGACGAAGCCACGCACGATGCCACGTGTTCCGCGCGCGATGCCGTATGCCCCGCGCATGACGCGCACGACATGCAGGGAAAGCCCGCCGGAACGGGGGAAGCGTTCGACAGCCAGCCTGCACGGGACGCGGCGCCACTTGTCGATCCGGTGGCCGGCCGCAAACTCTTCAAGCGCTGGCGTCTCTCGCGCTTTTTCCATGCCCTCATGCTCACGAGGAACAAGGGGCTCTACGGGCTGCTCGCGCGCCGCATGGACAAAAAGGAAAAGAAGCACGGCCGCGCTTTTTCGCACGGCGTCGAGCACGGGATGAAGGCGGCCATCTACGGCTGCAAGGACTGCGGCGACTGCGGCCTGGAGACCTGTCTGTTTTCTTGCCCCATGGCCTCGTGCCCCAAAAACCAGCGCAACGGTCCGTGCGGCGGCAGTGACGACGGGTTTTGCGAGGTCGAGGGACGCAAAACGGGGCGCTACTGCATCTGGTACCTCGCCTGGCATCGGGCGCGGGCGGCAGGCACAGAAAAGCTACTCTCCTCGTTTATCACCCCGCCAAACGACTGGGCTTTGCGCAACACGAGCGCATGGAGCAACTATACGCACGACCGCGACGCCAATGCGCATCGCTTGCCCGTCTCGATAGGCGATGCACGCGCAGACGACGGATATCGCGCGTAGAATCGCCGACGTGAAAAGAGCGAAGCCGGGTTTTTGAGGAAAGGGAGGGTGCACATGAAAAGCGACATCGAGATAGCGCAGGAGGCAAGCCCGCTGCCCATAGAACAGGTGGCGGCCGGCTGCGACATCGCATCGGAAGACCTGACCTGCTACGGGCGCTACAAGGCAAAGGTTGCGCTGTCGGCCCTTGACGAGGTGCCTGCGCCCGGCAAGCTCGTGCTCGTCACCGCCATCAACCCCACGCCCGCAGGCGAGGGCAAGACTACGACCACGGTCGGCTTGGCAGACGGCTTGCGCCGCATCGGCAAAAACGCGGTCATCGCCTTGCGCGAGCCATCGCTAGGGCCGGTGTTTGGGGTGAAGGGCGGCGCTGCCGGCGGCGGATACGCGCAGGTCGTGCCCATGGAAGACATCAACTTGCACTTCACCGGCGATTTCCACGCCATCGGCGCGGCGGCAAATCTTCTGGCCGCCATGCTCGACAACCACATCCAGCAGGGAAACGAGCTGGGCATCGACCCCAAACAGATTGTGTGGAAGCGCGCGGTGGACATGAATGACCGTCAGCTGCGCCACATCGTGGACGGGCTGGGCGGCGCCAAGCAGGGCGTGCCGCGCGAGGATGCCTTCCAGATCACCGTCGCCTCCGAGGTCATGGCCGTCTTTTGCCTCGCCACCTCCATCGCCGACCTGAAAGAGCGCTTGGCCCGCATCGTTGTGGCCTACACCTACGAAGGCACCCCTGTCACGGCTCGCGACCTGAAGGCGCACGGCGCGATGTGCGCGCTGCTCAAAGACGCGCTTTCGCCCAACCTCGTGCAGACGCTTGAAGGCACGCCTGCCTTCGTGCACGGAGGGCCGTTTGCCAACATCGCACATGGCTGCAACTCCGTCATGGCCACCCGCGCCGCGATGAAGTTCGGCGACTACGCCATCACCGAGGCCGGCTTCGGCGCGGACCTCGGCGCAGAGAAGTTCCTTGACATCAAGTGTCGGCTTGCGGGGCTTGTGCCCGATGCCGTGGTCGTCGTGGCCACGGTACGCGCGCTCAAGCACCATGGGGGCGCGGCTCTGTCTGAGCTGTCCGCCGAAGACCTGGGCGCGTTGGAGGCGGGCCTGCCGAACCTCTTGCAGCACGTGGAAAACATCCGCGAGGTCTACGGACTGCCCTGCGTCGTGGCGGTGAACGCCTTTCCCACCGACACAGACGCCGAGCTTTCCCTGGTCGAGGAGAAATGCCGCGAGCTGGGCGTCGAGGCGGTCCGCTCCACCGTGTGGGCAGACGGCGGCGCGGGCGGGCAGGAGCTGGCCGAGCGCGTGGTTAAACTGTGCGAGGCAGACAAGCGCTTCGCGTTTTCCTACGAGCTGGACGGCTCCATCGAAGATAAGGTGGGGGCAATCGCCAAACGCGTCTACCGTGCCGACGACGCCGTTTTCACACCTGCGGCCAAAGCACAGGCTGCGCGCCTCGAAGAGTTGGGTTTTGGTGGCCTGCCCGTGTGCATCGCCAAGACCCAGTACTCGTTTTCCGACGACGCGTCCCTGCTCGGAGCGCCGCGCGGTTTTTCTATCACGGTGCGCGAGCTGACCGTCTCGGCCGGCGCCGGCTTCATCGTGGCCCTGACCGGCGACATCTTAACCATGCCGGGGTTGCCCAAGCGCCCGAGCGCCGAGAAAATCGACGTGGACGAGACCGGCCGCATCACGGGCCTGTTCTAGGCAGGTGAAAGTAGCGGCCATGACTGAAAGCGTGCGCGCGTTCGAAGACTACAGCTGCCACGAGTTCGTGGAGGCCTTGGGCAGCGCCGCGCCCGTGCCTTCGGGCGGGGGAGCGGCGGCGCTTGCAGGCGGCGTCGGGGCGGCACTTGCCTCCATGGCCGCCTCGCTTGCAAAAAAGCGCCACGAGGGGGCGCAGGCGCAAGAGCTTGCCAAAAGCTGCGCACGCCTCGCCGAGCTGCAGGAGCGCCTTTTGCGCTGCATAGACGACGACGCGCAGGCCTTTTTGCCGCTTTCTGCCGTCTACAAGATGCCGAAGACCACGCCCGAAGAGCGCGACGCGCGCGCCGAGGCGATGGAAGGCCGCCTACAGGCATGCGCCGAGGTTCCGCTGTCTATGATGCGGGCATGCGCCGAGGTCTTGGAAGTGCTTCCCGCCCTTCTTGAACCCGCCGGTCTGCTGCTTGCAAGCGATGTGGGGTCTGCGGCGGTCTTGTGCCGCGCGGCCGCGCAATCGGCGGCGCTGTCGCTTCGTGCAAACACGCGACTGATGGCAGAGCGCAGCCTTGCCCGAAAGTTCGAGGCCGAGGCAGACGCACTGCTCGACACCTGCAAGAACGCAGCACACGTGGTCTATCTGGACACGGAAAGGATGCTCTTGCCATGAACGCGAAGCTGCTCTTGGGAAAGCCGGTCGCCGAAAAGCTCGACGCCGCCACGCAAAAGACCTGCGACGCGCTTTTTGCCCGCGGAATCCGCCCGACCCTTGCTGTCGTGCGCGTGGGCGACGATGGCGCCGCCATCTCCTACGAGCGTTCCATCATGAAGCGGGGAGATGCCTGCGGCGTCGACGTGAGAAGCACTGTGCTTGCCTTTGATGCGGACACACCCGAACTGCTTGCACGCATCGACAAGTTGAACGCCGATACTTCCGTGCACGGCATCATGCTCTTCCGCCCGCTGCCGCCTGCCTTCGACGAGGAGGCCGCCTGCGAGGCCATCGCAGCGCACAAGGACGTGGACGGCTGCACGTCTGCATCCCTTGCGGGCGTCTTTACCGGCTCTGGCGTCGGCTTTGCTCCGGCCACGGCCGCCGCCTGCGTCGAGGTCGCCGACCACTACGGCATCAAGCTGGCGGGAAAGCGCGTGTGCGTCGTCGGGCGCAGCCTCGTGGTGGGCCGCCCCCTTGCTATGCTCTTGCTCGCACGTGACGCCACCGTCACGCTCGCGCACTCGAAGACCAAAGACGCGGCCGCGCTCGCACGCGAGGCAGACGTCGTCGTGGCCGCCGCAGGACATGCCGGCCTTGTGGGCGCGGACTGGCTGCGAGACGGCCAAACGCTCCTCGACGTCGGGGTGAACGTCGGCGCGGACGGCAAGCTGTGTGGGGATGTGGACGCGGAGGCCGCGCAGGGCGCCGACGTGGCCTTCACCCCGGTCCCCGGCGGCATCGGAGCCGTCACCACAAGCGTGCTGCTCTCGCACGTCGCATCCGCCGCGCGCAATCTGCACGGCGCTTCCTAGCGAAAAGAGATGCGCCCTGCGCTCGGCGGCCTTTTCAGGTAGCCGCCGCCCGCTTTTCAGAGCATATCCGCGCGTGCAGCTCCCGCGTCATCCGCGCCAGCCCCTACTCGCGTGTGTGCAGCTCCCGCGTCATCCGCGCCAGCCCCTACTCGCGTGTGTGCAGCAGGCGCAAAAACTCGGCGAGGTCTTCTTTGTGTGAGACCAGCTCGCCTAGGCGCAGGTCGGGGTTTTTCGTCTTCATCGTGCGATATTCGTCCATCATCTTCGAGAAGATTTCGGAGTTTGAAGGCGGCGTGTAGACGATGGTGTTTGCGCCGGCGGCGATGGTGCGCTCCACGGATTCTTCCGTGCGCCCGCCGCTTGCCATGATGGGCACGTCGGCAAAGCGCTCGCGGATGTTTGCCACCACCTCCGGCGTGCGTTTGCCCGCCGCCACGTTCAGCACCGACGCGCCGGCGTCCAGCCGCGATTGCACGTCTTCTTCCTCGGTGACTACGGTGACGATCACGGGTATGTCGATCACGCGCCGCATGAGGTGTATGTTCGTGTTCGAGATCGGCGAATTCACCACGACCCCAAACGCCCCTTGCGCTTCGACGTCTTGGGCCATCACAATCGAACGCAGCCCCTTGGTGGTGCCGCCGCCCACGCCGCAAAAGACCGGCATGGGCGCCACGTTGATGATGGCCTGCGAGATGGACTGCTGCGGGGTGAAGGGGTAGACCGCCATCACGGCGTCGGCGTCGCAGTTGCGGATAATGCTCACGTCGGTGGAAAAGACCACGCTCTTTATGCGCCGCCCCAAAACGAGCATGCCCCGAGCGCGCTTGATGGCGTCTGGCACGGGAATGGAATGCGCGCGCAGGGTGCCGGTGATGCGCGGGATATCGGCGTTTATCTCGTGCTCGGGCATGGCCTCTCCTCGTGTCGTATGTGTGCCCTTTGAGAAGGCGTGCGTCGGGTGTCGGATTATAGTGGAGAAAACCAGGGCCGTACGCTACCATCTTGCGTCGCGAAAACGCCGCGCGCCGCACCTCGATCGCGTGCGCGTACCGCGTCTTCGGTTAGGAGCATCTTCATGGAAACGACCATATTGCTCGCGTTGCAGTCCATGCGCATGGACGGTCTCACGCAGCTTCTCGCCCTTGTGTCCGCGCTGGGCAACCAGGCCTTCGTGTGGCTTGTCATAGGGTTCGTGTTTTTGTTCATCTCAGAAAAGCGCGAGGAGGGCATCTGCATCTTTTTGGCCGTCGCCGTCGTCTTCGTGGTCAGCGAGGTTGGAATCGAGCATTTGGTCGCCCGCGTGCGGCCATGCGATGCCGGCATCGGGGTGAGCGCCGTGGTGGGTGTGAGCCACAACGGCTATTCCTTTCCCAGCGGGCACACGGCCAGCTCCTTTGCCTGCGCGACCGTCATCGCGATGATGTCGCAATCGCGCCGCGGTGGGGTGTGCGCGGTGCTGTTCGCGGTGCTGATTGCTTTCTCGCGTCTGTATCTGGGCGTTCACTATCCCACCGACGTGCTAGGCGGCATGCTCATCGGCATCGTGTGCGGCCTAGCCGTGGTGGGGGTGTGGCGCCTTTTCCTAGGGTCTGCGCTCATGGGACTTTTTGCGAAGATTGGGGGCGCCGGCAGCGGCTCGGACGGCGCCCATGCGAAGAAGAACACCCCCACGACACGCCACCTCGAAGCGCAAGCGCCCCGCAGCGACGCTGCGCGCGCATCACGCGGGCCGGCGCATACGAGGACACGGCAAAAAGGCGCGCACACCCGCACTACCCCGAGACGACGCGGTTAGGAGAAAGCACATGGACAAGCAGGAAGCACAGGCAGAAATAGAGCGCCACCGCGCGCGCATCGACGAGCTGGACGCGCAGCTGCTCGCGTTGATGAACGAGCGCTCGGGCGAATCGCTGGCCATCCGCGCCTTAAAGCCGGCGGCCGGCACGCAGTTGTTCGACCCGGCGCGCGAGGAGCGCATCCTAGCCCGCCTTGACGAGCTGAACGCCGGTCCCATGGCAGACGCCGACGTGCGCAAAATCTATGCCACCTTGCTCGAGGTGATGAAAGAGGTGAAGGCGTGAGCTGCATCGACCTGGCAGGCCTCAACGACGCGCAGCGCCGCGCGGTGGAGTGCGTGGACGGGCCTTTGCTCGTGTTGGCCGGCGCGGGCTCCGGCAAGACGCGCGTGCTCACCTATCGCATCGCGCATCTCGTGGGCGATTGCGGCGTGCAGCCCTGGCAAATTCTGGCCGTCACCTTCACCAACAAGGCAGCCAAGGAGATGCGCGCACGCCTTTCCGCTCTGGCAGGACCTATGCGCGGGATGTGGGTGTGCACCTTCCACAGCATGTGCGTGCGCATCCTGCGCGAGCACGCCGACAAGATAGGGTACACGCGCGAGTTCACCATATACGACGCCGACGACGCGAAGCGCCTGATGAAAGACATCACCTCCGAGCTGAACCTAGACGCTAAGCGCTTTCCTCCGCAGCGATTCTCCAACCGCATCTCGCAGGCGAAAAACGAGCTGACGGGCGCCGCCGACTTCTCGGCCACGGCAAACAAGGGCTTCGAGGACTCCATGACGGCGCGAGTGTTCACCATGTACCAGGAGCGCCTCGTGCGCGCTAATGCCATGGACTTCGACGATTTGCTCTACAACACCTGGTTTTTGCTGGAGCGCTTCCCGGATGTTGCGCGAGCCTACCAGGAGCGTTTCACCCACATACTCGTCGACGAGTACCAAGACACAAACCGCGCGCAGTACGCCATCACGCAACGCCTGGCCGCAGGGCATGGCAACCTCATGGTGGTGGGCGACGACGACCAGTCCATCTACTCGTGGCGTGGCGCCGACATACGCAATATTCTCGACTTCGAGCGCGATTGGCCGGATGCGACCACGGTAAAGCTGGAGGAGAACTATCGCTCGACGCAGACCATACTCGACGCGGCCAACGCTGTGATCGCGCACAACGCCAACCGCAAGGACAAGAAGCTGTTCACGAGCGGTGGCAAGGGCGAGGCCATCGCCTGCTACTGCGCAAGCGACGAGCGCGACGAGGGGCGCTGGATTGCAGGCGAGATAGAGCGCCTGCACGATGAGGGCGTTTCCTACGACAATGTGGCCGTCTTCTATCGCACGAACGCGCAAAGCCGCACGCTGGAGGACATGTTCTTGCGCGCCGGCGTGCCGTATCGGCTGGTGGGAGGCACGCGCTTTTTCGACCGTGCCGAGATACGCGACGTCATGGCCTACCTGAAGTGCGCGGTAAACCCCGCAGACGACATCTCGGCCCTGCGCGTGATCAACGCGCCACGCCGCGGCATCGGCAAGTCCACCATCGAGCGCATCACGGCCACGGCCCACGTCATGGGCATCCCGTTTTTGCAGGCCGCCCGCGAAGAGGCGGCAGACCCGGAGTGCCGCGCGGCGACGAGGCGGGGCATATTGGCCTTCCTCGAGGTCGTGGACGGAGCGCGCACGGCAACAGGGCCACTTTGTGACGTGGTGCAGCTCATCGTGGAGCGCTCCGGGCTCGTTTCGGCGCTCGAGGCGCAGCGAAGCGACGAGGCGCAGGGGCGCATAGAAAACATTCGTGAGTTCTTCGGTGTGGTAAGCGACTACGTGCGCGATGCCGAGCTGCGCGCCGAAGAAGAAGCAGGCGAGACGGACGTGCCCGGGGCGGGGGAGACGGACGTGCCCGGGACGCAGACGGAAGGCGAGCCGGGCCTGGGCGATTTCATGGAATGGCTCAGCTTGCGTACCGATCTTGACAGCCTCGACGAGACGGACGGGTCCGCCGTTACCTTCATGACCATCCACTCCGCGAAAGGCCTGGAGTTTCCCGTGGTCTTTGCTGCCGGCATGGAAGAGGGCATATTCCCCCACGCCACGAGCCTGATGGAAGACGGGGTCGAAGAAGAACGCCGGCTGGCCTACGTCGCTATCACCCGCGCCCGCGAGCGCCTCTACCTCACCTATGCGCAGTCGCGGCGCCTGTTCAACACGACGCAAAACAACCCCCGCTCGCGTTTCGTCGACGAAATCCCGGGGGCGCTCGTGCGCTTCAAGGGCATAGGCAGCGTCGGCATGTCGGGCACCGGTTGGGACAAGCGCGGCGACCGTCGCGGCATCGCAGGCTCGGGGCGCGGCGAGGAAATGTATGGCGGGCGCGTGTTTGGGCGCATCGGGCATGCGGGAGCTTCGAGCGGACGCGCTGCGGGCGGCAGCGGCAGCGCAGGTGGGCAACAGGCATCGACGGCCGGCCTGACCTTTGCCAAGGGCGACAAGGTGGACCACAAGACCTTCGGGCCAGGCACCGTCATCGCCGTGGACGGCGACAAGCTCACCATCAAGTTCTCGAAGACGGGCAAGGTGAAAAAGCTCCTGCAAGGCTATGCCCCCATTGTGAAGGTGGGTTAGGTTTTGCCTTTGTTAAGCTCTGTACCTGTCACGGACTGCACCCCTTTCGACGGCGCATCGAAGCGGCGGCCACGCGCTATACTAGGCGGCGTTTTACTTGGACACAGGGGCAGATAAGGCGCAGACTCTCGCGCCGCAGCCCTTTTTCACGGTGAAAGGAACTTTCGACATGGCACAGATTTACGTGGTCGGCCACAAGAACCCCGACAACGATTCCATCATGGCGGCCTACGCTGTCGCCCGCCTGAAAAACGCGACCGACCCTGCCGACGATTACGTGGCCTGCCGCCAAGGCGAGCTGCCTGCCGAGTCGGCGCTCGTCTTCGACGAATACGGCATTGAAGCACCCGTGCTGAAGACCGAGCTGGCCGCAGGCGAGAAGGTTTTGCTGGTGGACCACAACGAAAAAGGCCAGACCATCGACGGAATTGACGACGCCGAGTTGGTGGGCATCGTGGACCACCACCGCATCGCCGACATCTCGACGGCCTCGCCCATTTTCTTCATCAATTTGCCCTGGGGCTCGACGGCCACCATCGCCGCGCGCCTGTACGAGATTTGCGACGTCGAGATAGACGCCGCCTGCGCGGCCGCGCTGCTGTCTGCCGTGCTCACCGACACCGTCATCTTGAAAAGCCCGACGACCACCGACACCGACCGCGCCACGGCCGAAAAGCTCGCGGGCATCGCCGGCGTGGACTACACCGAATATGGCATGCGCCTGTTCAAGAGCCGCGGCGGCGACGAGGACGTCTCCGAGGCCGAAATCTGCTCCCGCGACGCCAAAGAGTTCAACTTCGGCGGCAAGAAAGTGTGGGTTGCCCAATACGAGACGACCGACATTGAGGGGCTGCGCGCGCGCGAGGACAAAATCGCCGCGCAGGTGGAAAAGGTCTGCGCCGACGGCGGTTTCGACGCGGCTCTCATGCTGCTCACCGACATTCTCCAAGAAGGCAGCGATTTTCTGGGCGCGGGCGATGTCTCCTTCATCGAAGAGGCGTTTTCCATCGACATGAGCACCGGCGCGGTGTGGATGCCCGGCGTGATGAGCCGCAAGAAGCAGGTCGCCGCCGTGCTGATCGAGAAGGCGGGGAACTAGCACATGCCCACCAGCACGGACAACCTCCTCTATGGCAACGCCGAGCGGCACGCGAGGCGCCGCGAGGGCTGGCGCAAGTTTCTCTCCTCGGGGACCATTGGCGCCGTCATCATGGTGCTTGCCGCCGTCGCGGCCTTGATTTTGGCCAACTCGCCTGCCTACGAGGTCTACGAAAGCCTGCTGGAGTTCGACCTCGGCATCACGTTGTCGGGATTCGGGCAGGAGTTCTACTTGGGCCTCACCCTCGGCGAATGGGTGAACAGCGTGCTGATGACGCTTTTCTTCTTATGCGTCGGTCTCGAGATTAAATACGAGATGTTCGTGGGCGAGCTGCGCGACGTGCGCAAGGCGCTGCTGCCCATCATCGCGGCGTGCGGCGGCGTGCTCATGCCCATCATCATCTACACCTGCTTCAACTTCGGCACCGAGCACGCGCACGGCTTCGGCATCCCCATGGCCACCGACATTGCGTTTTCGCTGGCCGTGCTGTCGCTGGTGGGGCGCGGCATCCCTAGGGGCATCACGGTGTTTTTGCAGACGCTGGCCATCGCCGACGACATCATGGCCATCGTCGTGATCGCCTTGTTCTACGGTGAAAGCCCCGATCTCATGTATCTGGCCTGCGCGGCGGCTGTCGTGGTCGTGCTCGTGGCGCTCAATCTCGCGCACGTCTACTCGCTTGCGCCCTACATGCTGCTGGGCATCGTGTTGTGGGCCTGCGTGTTTCTCTCCGGCGTCGAGGCCACCATCGCAGGCGTCGTGCTCGCCTTCACCATTCCGACGAAATCGCACATCAACCCCCGCATCTTCGGCAAGTGGACCATCGCGAAGGTGCTCGAGGCGCGCGATCGCTACATCCCGGGCGAGCCCATTTTGGGTCAAGACGAGTTCGCGCGCACCACCCGCGTGATCAGCCGGGTCTCGCGCCGCGTCGAGGCGCCCCTCACGCGCTTGGACTCGACGCTTGCGCCTTGGTCGAATTTCGTCATCTTGCCGGTGTTTGCCTTCTTCAACGCAGGCGTGCACCTGGCAGGCGTCGACCCCGTGGCCGTCGTGTCCGACCGTGTCACCTTAGGCGTGTTCTTCGGCCTGCTCGTGGGCAAGCCCGTCGGCATCTTTTTGGCCAGCTTCATCTGCATCAAGACAGGCCTTACGCCCATGCCCTCTGGCTGCAACTTCAAGCACGTGCTGGGCGCGGGCATGCTCGGCGGCATCGGCTTTACCATGGCCATCTACGTGGCCAACCTCTCCTTCGTCGGCCCTGACGTGGCCACGGTCACGGACATGGCCAAGGCCGCCATCCTGTCGGCCTCGACGGCATCCGGCGTGATAGGCGTGCTGTTCATGAAAAGCGTCATCGCCGGCGACAAGCGCCGCGGCGCGGTGTTTGCGCCCGAGCCGAGCGTGCAAGAAGAGGCAGCTGAGGGGCTGGAGGTCCTTGCCGACATCTCTGAAGAGGAGACAGACGCAGACGAGCTCGAAGAGGGGCTGGTCTTGACGAATCGTCTGGGCGCGGTCTCCGACGAAGCGCTGATAAAGAGCTTCCTCGAAGCGGCAGGCAACGAGGAAGGCGTCTGGGGCCCAACGCCTGCGGCAGACGGCGCAGCAGACGATGCAGCTAGCGATGCAGCAGCCGGCAAACGCGCGGGCGATGCGGCAGCCGGCAAAGACGCGGGCGAGGCGGCAGTCGGCGGAAAAGAAGACGGGCGCTAGGACAGCGAGGAGCGAAAACGCGCGCATGGAAAGCACCCTTGTCTTCCAAAACCACGGCATCGAAGGCGTCGTCATCGCCGGCCTTATCATCGTTGCGGCCACGATTGCCATAGCCGAGCTGCTCGCGCGCCTGGCGGGACGTGCCATCACGCGCGCCTCGGACGGCGCGGTAGGCGGCACCATCTTCTCCAACATCATCCGCGCCTGCGTCTGGGTCGCGGGGCTGTGCCTGCTGCTGCGCATATGTTTTGCCATCGACGCCTCCGTTTTGTGGGGAGCCCTCGGCATCGGCGGCATCGCCGTCTCGCTGGGTCTGCAAAACACCGTATCGAATCTGATCGGCGGGCTGCAGGTCTCGCTCTCGCGCGACGTGGCTATAGGCGACTGGGTACAGGTGGGCGCCGTGGAGGGCGAGGTGAAGGACATCACCTGGCGCTACATGCTCGTCACCGACGAAAACGGCTGCGACTCTTTCGTGCCCAACTCCGTGCTGAACACGACGACGCTCACCCGCATGCCGCCCTACCAGCGCGTACCCCTGCCGCTTTTGCTCGAATCCGGCCCGGACTTGCCGGATGCGGCAGACGACATCTGCAAGCTGGCATGCGCGGCCCTCGACGAGAAGGATGTGCGCGCGCCGGAGATGCCGAAACCCGCCTTGAGCATAGGCGGCACCCAGCTGGGCGGCACGACGGCAACCCTTGTGTGCTACGCGCGGCGCAACTTCACCACAGGCCAAGTGGCCGACGCCGCGATGTCGGCCGTCATGCCCTATCTGGACGAGCGCGGCCTTCTGCACAGTGCAGACGGGCAAGGCGCGTCCGGTGCCGTACAATGAAACATCCGCATATCTGCCGAGCGCAGAACGAGCCTGAAAGGACGTGCCCGTGCGTGACGTGGCCGAAAAACTGGTGAAAGACGCGATTGCCGCTGCCGTGGACGCTGGCGAGCTGACCTTGGACGCGCTGCCCGACGATGTGGGCATCGAGCGCCCCAAAGACCCCTCGCACGGCGACTGGGCAAGCTCGGCGGCGCTGCGCTTGGCAAAGGCTGCGCACATGCCGCCGCGCGAGATAGCCGAGAAAATCGCGGCGCACATGCAAGCAGATCCGGCCATCGCCTCTGTCGAGGTGGCAGGTCCGGGTTTCGTGAACCTGCGCCTGTCGGACGCGGCGCTGCAGCAGGTCTTTGCCGACGTGCGGGCACGCGGCGCAGACTTCGGGCGCGGGCATGCGGGCGAGGGCGTGCGGGTGGACCTCGAGTTCATCTCAGCCAACCCCACAGGGCCCATGCATCTGGGCCACGGCCGCTGGGCAGCTCTCGGGGATGCCATGGCGCGGGTGCTGGAGTTTGCGGGATATGACGTGACGCGCGAGTTCTACATCAACGACGCGGGCAGCCAGATGGACAAGTTCGCCGCCTCGGTGGTGGCGCGCTATCTGCAGGTGGCGCGGCTCGCGCAAGAGACCGGCTCTGTGGAGCAGGCCGTCGCGCAGATCATGGAACACGCAAAAGAATACCGCGCCGAGCTGCCGGAGGACGCCTACGGCGGCGCCTACGTGGTCGACATCGCCGCGCGAATTTATGCCGAAGAGGGCGGGACATGGGTGGACGCCGATGCCGGGCAGCGCGAGGCGCATTTCAAGGAGACAGCCTACACGGCCGTGCTCGCGCACGTGAAAGAAGTGTTGGAGAGCTTTGGCCTGCATTTCGACGTGTGGTTTTCCGAGCGCAGCTTGCACGAGGTGGACGAAGACGGCACGAGCGCCATATCGCGCGTGGTGGCCGAGCTCGACGAGCGCGGCTATCTCGAACGCCGCGAGGGGGCGGTCTTTTTCAAGACCACCGAGTTCGGCGACGACAAGGATCGCGTACTGGTGAAGGCCGACGGCGCCTACACCTACTTCGCGCCCGACATCGCCTACCACAAAGACAAGCTCGACCGCGGTTTCGATCGCTGCATCGACCTTCTGGGCGCCGACCACCACGGCTACATCAAGCGCATCCAAAGCGTCGGGCAGGTCTTCGGGCACCCAGGCCAGCCCGAGGTGGTCATAGGCCAGCTGGTGAACCTCCTGCGCGACGGCAGCCCCGTGCGCATGTCCAAGCGCACCGGCGAGATGGTCACCTTCGAGGAGTTGCTTGCCGAGGTAGGCGCGGACGCAACGCGTTTTTCCATGCTCGCACGCTCGACCGACCAAGCTATCGACTTCGACATTGCCCAAGCCAAGCGCCAAGACTCCACCAACCCGGTTTACTACGTGCAATACGCCCACGCCCGCATATGCTCAATACTGCGCCGTGCGGCCGAGGTAGACGATGTGGACGCCGATGCGGATGCGCTTGCAAAGCAGGCCGTGGGCGCGGCGCCGGACCTGTCTGTGCTGCACGAGCCGGCAGAGCTTGACGTGGCGCGCAAGATAGGCGAGTTTGCGGAATGCGCGGCCGGTTGCGCACGCGACCTGGCGCCTTTCCGCCTCACGCACTACGCCTACGAGCTAGCATCCACCTTCACCACCTTCTACACGCGCTGCCACGTCCTCGACGAGCCAGACGACGTGCGCCGCGCGCGCCTGGCCGTTTGCGACGCCACGCGCATTATCTTGGCCACGACCCTCGGACTTCTCGGCGTGTCCGCGCCGACGCATATGTAAGGAGAAAAACCCATGTCCATCGCACCCACCCGCGAGCACGTCGAGCCCGATCGCCTGACAGCCCGCGACCTGCTGAAAGTTGCCCCCTGCACCATGCACGTCGCCGAAAGCGGCACGGTCACGGTGGGCGGCGTGGACCTGCTCGACATCGCTCGCGAGTTTGGTACTGCCCTTTACGTCTACGACGAGGAGCACCTGCGCCGGCAGCTGCGCAGCTTCGTGCAGGAGTTCTCGCGCGTCTACCCGCAAAGCTCCATCGTGTATGCCGCCAAGGCATTTTGCAGTGTGGCCACCGACAAGATAGTGGCCGAGGAAGGCTGCCTGATTGATGCGGCAAGCGGCGGCGAGCTGGCGTTTGCGCAGGCAGCGGGCGTGGACGCAAGCCGCATCTTCGCCCAGGGCAACAACAAGACGCCTGCCGAGATCGCCGAGTGCGTGCAGGCGGGCGTGGCGCGTTTTGTGGTGGACACCCACGAGGAGCTGGAGCGCATTAACGCCGCGGCAGCCGAGGCAGGCACGGTCCAAAAGGTCATCGTGCGCGTGTGCCCGGGCATCGAGGCAGACACCCACGCCTACATCCAGACGGCCAACGAGGACTCCAAGTTCGGCTTCAACATCCGCAACGGCGCCGCGGCCGAGGCCACGAAGCTTGCCCTCTCGCTCGAGCACGTCGAGCTGACTGGTTTTCACTGCCACATCGGCTCGCAGATTTTCGAGCTGGAAAGCTACCGCGAGGCCGTGCGCGTCATGTTCGAGTTTTTGGGCGACATCCGAAACGAGCTGTCGTTTACCGCACGCGAGCTGGACATGGGCGGCGGCCTGGGCATCGCGTATACGGTCTACGACCAGCCGGCCACCGTCGGACAGTACGCGACGGCGCTGGCCGAGGCCATACGCAAGTATGCCGAGCGCCACGACTACCCGCTGCCGCACCTCTACGTCGAGCCGGGTCGCTCCATCGTGGCCAACGCAGGCTTTACCCTCTACACCGTGGGATCGGTGAAGGAAGTGCCGGGCATCTGCACCTATGTGGCCGTGGACGGCGGCATGACCGACAACATACGCACGGCGCTCTACGGCTCGAAATACGAGGCCTTCGTCGTCGAGCACGCGCTGGAAGGCCGCGAGCGCATCTGCGACGTGGTGGGCAAGCACTGCGAGAGCGGCGACGTCATCGTGAAAAACTCCCCGCTGCAAGAGACACGCGCCGGCGAGCACATCTGCGTGCTGGGCACGGGCGCCTACTGCAACGAGATGGCCAACAACTACAACAAGCAGGTGCGCCCGGGCGTGGTGCTGGTGAAAGACGGGCAGGTGCGCGAGATTGTGCGCCGCGAGACCTATAAGGACCTGCTCGCGCGCGAGCTGGGCTGAGGGAAAGGTGCGAGGGGGCGGCAGGCGCGAACGCGGATTGCGATGCGGCCGCGCTGCAAGACGCGGCCGGGCTGCAAGGCACACGCGAGATGCTGCGGCGCCCCCTTTCACCATGGATGCGAGAAGACCAAGACGGCAGAAGGGTGCGGGACATGAAGACAGTGAAGATCGGCCTCGTCGGCGTGGGCACCGTCGGCGGGGGAGTGGTGAAGATGCTCTTGGCGCACGCAGGCGACTACGAGCGCCATTTGGGCGTGGCCATCGAACTGGCATGCGCGACGAGCCGCACGAAGCAACGCGCGCTCGACGCCGGCGTGCCGGAAGGCGCGTTTGTGGAGGACTGGCACGCGGTCGTCGAAAACCCCGAGGTGGACGTCGTCGTCGAGCTGATCGGCGGCACGGGCGTGGCGGCAGAGGTCATCTTGGGTGCGTTGGCTGCGGGCAAGCACGTTGTCACGGCGAACAAGGCCGTCATGGCCAGCCGCGGCAAGGAGATATTCGAGGCGGCGGCGGCCCACGGCGTCGAGGTGGCCTTCGAGGCCAGCGTCGGCGGCGGCATCCCCATCATCGACCCGCTCAAGCACGCCCTCACGGGCAACGAGATCGATTCGGTGCTTGGCATCGTGAATGGCACGACCAACTACATGCTCACTCGCATGAGCGAAGAGGGCTTGGACTACGACGCGGTGCTGGCCGATGCGCAAGCGCGCGGCTTTGCCGAGGCAGACCCCACGGCAGACGTGGACGGGCTGGACGCGGCGGCCAAAATCGCCATCTTGGCCTCTATCGCGTTTAACTCACGCGTCACCGCCGACGAGGTCTTTTCCGAGGGCATACGCGGCATCGAGCCGGCAGACCTCGCGTATGCCGACGAGATGGGCTACGTGGTAAAGCTCTTGGCCATCGCGCACAAAACGGACGGCGAGGTGGACGTGCGCGTGCACCCGGCTATGCTGCCCAAAGCCCATCCGCTCGCAGCAGTCGGCGGTGTCTACAACGCCATTTTCGTGCATGGAGACGCGGTGGGCGAGGTCATGTTCATGGGCGAGGGCGCGGGTTCGGGCGCTGCGGCCAGCGCCGTCATGGGCGACATCATCGAGGTGGCCCGCCACGTCGCGCTCGGCCTGCCGCCCATCGTGGGCGACACCTGCACCGACGAGCTGCCCCTGCGCGCGCTCGACGACTTGTGCGGCAAGTACTACCTGCGCATTGCGGTCAACGACGAGCCGGGCGTGCTCGCGGCCACGGCCAAGGTCTTCGGCGACAACGAGGTTTCCATCTATAGCATGGTGCAGGCCGGTGCGGCAGATGGCGCTGCCGAGCTCATTTTCATGACACACGCCGCCAACGAGCGCCACGTGCAAAACGCCCTGGCTGGCATCGAGGCGCTGGAGCAGGTGCGGCGCGTCGCTTGCCTGATACGCATCGAGGAGGACTAGTGGAGCTGACGGAAAAGGACGTGCGCGGCATCGCGGAGTACGCGCGCATCGGGCTGGCCGACGAGGAGTTGCCCGCCATGACCCGCGACTTGAACAGTATCATCGAGACGCTGCGGCCCATCACTGAATACGACCTGGAAGGTGTTGAACCGACCTTTCACCCCATAGGCGGGATGGTCAATGTCATGCGCGACGACGTGGAAGAGCCCAGCTTCACGCAAGAAGAGGCCATCGCCAACGCCACAACGAGCGAGGATGGCTGCTTTGCAATCCCGGCCATCTTGGGCGGCAAAGGAGGCGGTGCCTGATGGTGGACGCGATTCAGACACTGGGCGTGCGCGAAATCCGCGACGGGCTTGCCTCGGGCGCATTTTCGGCTGCAGAGCTTGCCGAGGCCTCGATTGCGCGCATGGAGGCCGTCGAGCCGCAGGTGAATGCCTTTCTCGAGCAGACAGCGGAAATGACGCGCGAGCAGGCGGCCGCGGTGGACGCGAAGCTGGCCGCCGGCGAGAAGCTGGGGCTGCTCGCGGGCGTGCCCTGCGCCTTCAAGGACAACATGAACCAGAAGGGCACGCACACGACCTGCGCGTCTGCCATGCTGGAAAACTACGTCAGCCCCTTCACCGCGACCTGCGTGCAAAACGCCCTCGACGCGGACTGCCTGCCTTTGGGCAAGACGAACATGGACGAGTTTGCCTTCGGGTCGTCCACCGAGACAAGCTACTTCAAAAAGACCGCAAACCCCTGGGACCTTGGCCGTGTGCCGGGTGGCAGCTCGGGCGGGTCGGCGGCGGCCGTGGCAAGCGGCATGGCCTGCGTCGCGCTCGGCTCCGACACGGGCGGCTCCATCCGCCAGCCTGCCTCGTTTTGCGGCGTCGTGGGCTACAAGCCCAGCTACGGCCTCGTCAGCCGCCAAGGCGTCGTGGCCTTCGGCTCGTCGCTGGACCAGGTGGGGCCGTTTGCGCGCAGCGTGGAAGACGCGGCGCTCGTGATGAACGCCATCGCCGGCCGCGACAGGCGCGACTGCACGAGCCAAGACATCGACATCGACTTCACCTCCACGCTTGATGCGGGCGTGAAATCGATGAAGGTGGGCGTCGTGCCGGCGCTTATGGAGCTTGACGGGCTTGCACCCGAGGTGAAGGCCGTTTTCGAGTCCAGCGTGGCCGACCTGCGCGCTGCGGGTGCCGACATCGTGGAGGTGGAGTTGCCGCATGCGGCCGCCGCCATCAGCGCCTACTACGTGCTCGGCCCCTGCGAGGCATTTTCCAACCTCTCGCGCTTCGACTCGGTGCGCTACGGTTTGAACGCGGGCGGCGCCGACATCGAGGCCCGCGAGGACGCCTCGCGTGCGGCCGGCTTCGGCGTGGAGGCTCGTCGCCGCATACTGCTGGGCGCGTGGCTGCTCGCCAGCGGCGTCTACGACAAGTACTATCTGCCGGCCCAAAAGGTCCGCACGCTCATCACCGACGACTACGCGCGCGCCTTCGAACAGGTGGACGCCATCGTCTTGCCCGCCTCGCCGCGCACGGCCTTCAAGTTCGGCGAGGTCTCCGACCCGGCGCAGATGTATCTGGGCGACGTCTACACCATATCCTTAAACATCGCGGGCAACGGCGGCATGAGCCTGCCGGCCGGCCTCGGCGCCGACAGCGGCCTGCCCGTCGGCCTGCAGATTGTAGGGCCACAGTTCGGCGACCTGGCCATTTTTCGCGTGGCGGCCGAGCTGGAGCGCATGCGGCAGGTGCCGAAGATGCCGGATGCTTTCGCGGGCAAAGGGGGTGCGCGATGAAGGAACTGACGGAGGTTTTACAGGATTGGGAGGCCGTCATCGGCTTGGAGATCCATGCCGAGCTGACGAGCCTTTCCACGAAGATGTTCTGCGGCTGCAAGCTGGAGTTTGGCGCTGCGCCCAACACGCACACCTGCCCCGTGTGCCTGGGTCTGCCGGGCGCGCTGCCCGTGCCCAACAAGCAGGCCGTCGAGTCCATAGTGCTTGCAGGCCTTGCCACGAACTGCGACATCGAGAAGCGGACGATGTTTTATCGCAAGGGCTATTTCTACCCGGATATGGCCAAGAACTTCCAGACTACCCAAGGACCTAAGGCCTTTTGCATGCGCGGACACCTCGACTTGGAGGTGGCCGGCGCCGGCGCGGCCGAGCGCATCGACGTGAACAAAGACGCCGAGGGTGCGTATACGGCGCACGTGGGCATCACACGCATCCACCTGGAAGAAGACGCGGCAAAGATGGTGCACGTGGGCGGCGCGGAAGGCCGCATCGACGGCGCCGAGAAAAGCCTCGTGGACTACAACCGCGCGGGCACGCCGCTCATGGAGCTGGTCACCGAGCCGGATTTGCGCACGCCGGAAGAGGCGCGCCTGTTCATGCAGAAGCTGCGCCAGATCTATCTCGCGCTGGGAATTTCGGATTGCTCGATGGAGGAAGGCTCCATGCGCTGCGACGGCAACGTCTCGCTGCGGCGGCGCGGACAGAGCGGCCTCGGGGTGAAAACCGAGCTGAAAAACATGAACTCCTTCAAGACACTCCACGACGGGCTGGCCTACGAGATCTGCCGCCAGGCCGAGGTGCTCGAAGAGGGCGGCACGGTGCGCCAGGAGACGCGGCACTGGGAGCCAGGCGCCAAGCGCACCATCGTCATGCGGGTGAAAGAGACGGCAGACGACTACCGGATGTTTCCCGACCCGGACCTCGCGCCTTTCTCGCTGTCCGACGAGTTCATCGAGGGCGTGCGCGCGAAGCTGCCCGAGCTGCCGGATGCGAAGGCCGCGCGGTATCGGGAGAGCTGGGGCGTGGCGAAAAAAGACGCCGCCGCCATTGCGGGCGACGTGGGCGTGGCGGCGTTTTTCGAGGAAGGCGCAGACGGGCTGGACGGGCCTGCCGTGCAAAAGCTCGCAAAGCTTATGGTGAATGAAGTGGCCGCCTGGCAAAACGAGACGGGCGTCGCGCTGGCGGATAGCAAGGCCGCGCCTACGCAGCTGGGCTCGCTCGCACGCCTCGTGGCCGACGAGACGATCAGCTCCAAGCAGGGCAGGGAGGTGCTGCGCGCCGTGCTGGAAGAGGGCGCCGAGCCGGCCGAGTACGTGGCTGCGCACGGCATGAAGCAAGACACCGACACGGGCGCCGTCGAGCAGATGATGCGCGAGCTGATGGACGCCAACCCCGACAAGGTGGCGGCGTACCGCGACGGCAAGAAGGGCCTGCAGGGCTTTTTCATGGGTCAGATCATGGGCAAGCTCGCAGGCCAGGGCAACCCCAAGGCCGTCTCGCAGATCGTCGCGCAGATGCTCGAAGGGTAAGGGGCGTGCGCGAGCTGCTTGCGGACTGCGCCTTGTGCCCGCGTGAGTGTCACGTGGACAGGACGGCGGGGGAGAGGGGCGTGTGCGGGCAGGGCGCGGATCTGGCGCTTGCCCGCGCGGCGCTGCACTTCTGGGAGGAGCCGCCCATCAGCGGCGTCGCGGGCAGCGGCACGGTCTTTTTCAGCGGATGTGCCTTAGGGTGCGCCTATTGCCAAAACGCGCCCATCGCCTCAGGCGAGGTGGGGCGTGCCGTGTCCGTGGAGCGCCTGGCCGAGATTTTCCTCGAGCAGCAGGGGCGCGGCGCCCTCAACGTCAACCTCGTCACGGCGACACATTTTACCCCGCAGGTGGTGAAGGCTGTAGAGCTGGCGCGCGAGCGCGGGCTCATCCTGCCCGTGGTGTGGAACACGAGCGGCTACGAGACGCCCGCGACGGTGAAACTGCTCGCGAACACGGTGGATGTGTGGCTTGCCGACTTCAAGTACGCCTCAGCCGATCTGGCGGCGCGCTACTCGCATGCACCCGACTACCCGCGCATCGCAAGCGCTGCCCTCGACATCATGTATGTGGCCTCGGGTGCGCCCGCCTTCGATTTTGTGCCTGGTTGTGATAGCGAGACTGGTCGCATGACGCGCGGCGTCGTCGTGCGCCTGCTGCTGCTGCCGGGATGCCTCGACGACGCCTTTGCCGTGCTGCGCCTGCTCGCAGCAAAGCCCTACGCCGACGACCTCACTTTGAGCCTGATGAGCCAATACACTCCGATGCCCGGCGTGGGCGCGCGCTTTCCCGAGCTGGCCGGCCCTGTGGACCCAGACGACTACGACGCCCTCGTCGACTACGCGCTGTCCTTAGGATTCACCCGCTCTTTCATGCAAGACGGCGCTGCTGCGGCCGACTCTTTCATCCCCGCCTTCGACTACGCCGGCATCTGACGCTTTCTCCCCTTCCATCTCGCCTACACCTGCTGTTGCCTGCATGCGAGAAAAAGGGGGCGCCTCACGCGCGACCTCATTTTTCGCTCTGGCGCAACATCTGAGCCTGAATCACATATCAAGGCTGTTCGGGTCGAGTAGAAAATCAAATAGCCCCATAGTGAGTATCCCATGATCGTCCATGAAAGGTTTGATCGCGTCTTTGACGATGACGATTTTCCTGAAGCTGTCATCAATCCGCCGCAGGGATTCCTTTTCTTGCCAGCGCTTCTCGTCCGTGTCCATTCTGAATGCCGACTGAATGTAGTAGCGCCTGAACCCTTTATTCGCCACAAAGTCAACCTCGCGGCGGACCCGCTCATCCTTTCCGTTCGTTTTCTTTCGCTGCTCCACAATCCCCACATCAACGGCGAACCCACGCAAGCGCAGCTCGTTATAGATAACGTTTTCCATCAGGTGATTTTCTTCCACCTGCCTGAAACCCAGACGTGCGTTGCGTAAGCCGACGTCCTCGTAGTAATACTTTTTGGGCGTGCCGATGTACTTCCGCCCCTTCACATCGTAGCGCAGCGCTTCCGAGACGAGGAAGGAGTCCTCGAGGTACTCAATATAGCGCCTCACGGTCGCCTCATCGATTTTCGAATGCAGCGCCGTGTCGAAAGTGGCGGCTATTTTGTGGGGATTGGTGAGCGATCCAACGGAGGAAGCGAGGATGTTTACGATGTCTTCAAGCTCTTGGGTTTTGACGATATGGTTACGCGCGACAACGTCGGTGAGATATACCTCATTGAAAAGCCGCGAGAGGTATGCGGCCTTCTGCTCGTCTGTCGCAAGCGATTTCAAGGCAGGCATCCCTCCGTAGAGGACGTACTCGTACCATCCTTGGTACTTGTCTCCTTCAAATCCCTGCATGAATTCGAAAAACGACAACGGCATCACGTGAACTTCATCTCCGCGACCACGAAATTCTGTCATCACGTCTTTTGATAGAAATCTCGAGTTACTCCCGGTAACGTACACATCGACGTTTCGATGGTGGGCAATCCCGTTCAAGGTGTCATAGACGCCAAGGGGCGCATCGCTTTTGCCCCGTATCTCGTCGTCGCTGATAGCGTACTGAACCTCATCAAGAAGGATGTAATAGGTGCTCCCGTCATTGAAAACCCTGTCGGCAAGAAAACGATATAACTCATCAGGATCCCGGTAGCGCACGTTATCGCGCGAGTCGAGAGCTAGCTCTATGATGTGCGCCGCGTCTACTCCGGAATTGAGCAAATAGCGCTTGAACAGCTCGAACAGCAGATAGGTCTTCCCGCATCGTCGAATACCAGTGATGATTTTGATCATCCCGTTTTCCATGCGAAGCTTCAGCTCTTCTAAATATTTGTTCCTTGCGATTTCCATAACGCCTCCTTTTACGGGTTATCATTCCAGAAATATGCCACTTTCGTCAATGTTTGTGATTTAGCTTTGCGAGTTAAGTTAATCGGGAAACCCGTCCGGGAACCGGCTCTTGACCTTCATGCAAGACGGCGCTGCTGCGGCCGACTCCTTCATCCCCGCCTTCGACTACGCCGGCCTCTGATGTCGCCTCTTCTTCTGCTGATGATGAAAACCACATCCTGGCGTTGAGTTAGGGTACCATGTCGATTCATATGGCAAGCAAGCTAGACAGAATCAAGCCCTTCATCGCGATACTCGCAACCGCTGCTCTGGCCGCCTATGCCCTCCCATACATCACCCATCTGGACGCGACGGGAGCGGGGACGGTATCCGGTTTTTTTGCGACGTTGCGCGCCGCCAGCGCGGCCTGTTCCCTGCAAGACGCCCTGCTCGCCGCGCCATTCGGGCTTTTAATTTGCCTGGAACCTTCCCCGATTCGCGAACACCCAAAATCCGTTTCCCTGCTTGCATTCATGCTTGCCTTGATAACGATTCTCTCTGCCGCCATGGCACAGACCCACCACCTTGCTTCGCTGCACGCGGATCTGCCGCACGCAATCATCTCCCTGCTGTCCTTTGTACTGATATGGCTTTATCTGTTCCATGTTTTCCGTTTCGTGTTCCGCATTCTGCCACCTCTCGCGGCAAAGCTGTTCACCGCCACGTGTACATCCCCAAGGGTCAAAATCTTCCTGGTGTCGTTTGCCGTCCTGCTGCTCGCATGGTCTCCGTACGTCATCTGCTTTGCCCCCGGCTCGGATTGTTGGGACATGGGATCGCAGATCACTCAATTCGTGACGGGTTCTTTTTCGACTCATCATCCTCTCTATGCAACTTTCATTTACGGTGCCGTCTTCTCGTTTGGCAACACACTTGGAGGAATGAACACGGGGCTCTTGGCTCTGATGCTGCTTCAGACATTTGCCCTGGCCGCCTGTCTTGCGCTCGAGGTTGTTGAACTTTCGCGCATGGGCTTCAGAAAATGGGCATGCGCCGTCGCCTTGGCCTTTTTCGCTATCGTGCCCGTCTTCGGGGCATATTGTCAGTGGCTCGTGAAGGACTCGTTGTTCGGAGCATGTTTTGCTCTGTATGTCACCATCTACATCCGTTGCTGCCTGTGCGCACGGGAAAAGGGCGGCGTCCCCACGCGCGATCTCGTATTCTTGCTGGCGACCTCTGTCGCGGTCGGTCTTTTGCGCAACAACGGCTTCTACGTCGTGGTGCTCGCCGCGCTTGCCTTCGTGCTCGTCTACCGCAAGAAACTTTCGGCGGGCAAGGTCGTTTTGTTGCTTGCCGCGATTCCCTTGATTCTCGGCCTCAACCAAGCAGCTCTCGTTGCCACACATGCGCAAAAAGGTGATATTCGCGAGGCGTTGTCGATTCCCTTCCAGCAAACGGCGCGCTGCGCGCTAGAGCACCCTGATGACGTGACGCAAGCCGAGCGGGAGGCAATAGATGCTGTGCTGAATTACTCCGATTTGGCCGAACGATACAAGTACTACATATCCGACCCTGTGAAGAGCAAGGCGAAAACTGATGACAAGGGCGCGTTGATGGAGTATTTCAAGGTCTGGGCTGCCCAAGGGCTGCGCCATCCGCTGTGCTACATCGAATCGTTTCTCGACCAGACGTTCGGATATTGGTCTTTCGAGGATCCGTCAATTCCCTCGGTGTATAAACGAGAATTTGCCAAATTTGTTAACAAGTGGATAGCCGACAAGCTCGGCGATGATTGGCCTGGACATGCCTCTGGCGACACGACGAGCCGCATCTTTCCCAATCTCGCCAACAAGGCATCCGACGCTGTGGACGTGCTCAAAAACGCGCCGTTTCTCGGCCTGTTCTCTGCTTGCGGAATCTATACGCTTGCAGGCCTTGTGCTGGCGGCTCTCGCGTTCTATCGCGGAAAACCTGGAGCGCTCGTCGTGTTGGTTCCCTCGGCGATTCTGTTGCTCACCTGCCTGGCAGGCCCTCTGAACGGCTCCACCCGCTACATGCTCGGTGTCATCGCCGCGTTTCCCGTCGTCGTCGGAGCGGTCCTGTACATCCTTTTCACCCCGGAACGCAACGTCTCGAAGCATTTCGAAGTGGCGCGGGTAGGCTCTCTCAAAGGCAAGAACTAAATCTACATCAGCTATGTTGCTTGCGCTCTTCTCAGGCAGCCTTGTAGAGGCGAACAAGCTCGGAGAAAGGCGCTGAACGGGAAAAACGCCTTTTTCCAAGGACAAGCGTCGCGGGCACGTTGGGACCTGCGTTATACGAGAGCGTGGCATCCCGATCCGGTAGGGGGTAGGCAAACGTCCACTCCGAGTAGAAGTGCCGCCCGAGAGTGAAGACGCGCTGCTCCTTTTGCAGCAGCGGCTCCACAGGACACCCGTCGTAGGAGAGGGCAAGCTGTGGGCCCGAGCTTTTCACCAAAATAGAGCCGCGCTCGAAGTCGATACGCTCCAAGGAAAACTCCAAGCGACCAAGATTCTCGTCTTTGAAGGTGGCCAGCAACGCCACTTTGCGCGTAAAGGGAAGCCAGACACAGGATGCGTCGCAGATGGCCTGCGTATCGACGTACGAGAAGATATTCCGTGCAATCTCCCAAAACTTCTCCGCCGCACCGGACGCGACAAAGGGGCGGGCGCGCTCCTCTTGAGCATCGAAGAAGTCGAAGTACCACGATATGTCGTAGAGTACCGTGTCCTGAATTCGGCGCGGCACATATCCTTTTGATGCTTTTGCGTGCTCCAACAAGGAGAGGTAGCCTTTTTCGGGGACTACGGTCAGCTTGCGCGCATCGCTCCACGAGCCGTCTACCGCAGATCCGCCCGACGCGCGCTTGCGGTAGTAGTAGACGGGGCGGCGCAGGTAGGCCACGCATCCGACGGAAAGCGAGAGAAGGTAGCGCCCTACGAAATGCCCGTCCTCGAAGTTCGGGACTATGCCCTCATCGACGCGCAAAGACGCGGCCTCGATGACCTCGCGCCTGAAAAACGCCGTATTCATGTTCAGCTGCATAGGCATCCGGTCGTCGTCGACGTTGTAAAGGGATTCGTCTTCGGCAAAGCGATAGGTGAGGACATGATTGTCTGCAAGAGAATGCGTCGCCTCGCGCAACATCGCCATCCTGCAGCTGACGAATTGCAGGTTCTGGTGGCGGGAAATCGCACGGTCGACCTCCTCGAAATAGCGCAGTGAGAGAAAGTCGTCTGGGTCGGCAAAAGTAACCCACTCGCCCCTCGCAAAGGAAAGGCCGAGGTTGCGCGCGCTCGCCTGCCCGCCGTTTTCCTTTCGGTGGCACTCAATCAGCTCCGGATAGCGCCGCCGCCAAGACTCGACGATGTCGGGCGAGCTATCGGTGGAGCCGTCGTCGACGACCACTATCTGCAGAGCCGACAACCCCATCGTCTGCGCGACCAGACTCCCGAAGAACTCGTCCAGATAGGGCGCCACGTTGTAGACGGCGGTGACGACGCTGTAGCTGGCATGCGCCTTGTAGCTGCCCGCCTTGGGCTTCGGTTTGCAGAACGTGCCCTCGAGGCGCTTTTGCTTAATCTTCAATTGAGTCTTGGTGCTCAGACACTTTTTCGCGGCGGCGCTTGCGGTTTTCCTCATTTTTTCGGCCAGCTTCATGCGCCAAGCCCTTTCCCCAGAGCGCCGCCCCCTGGTTTCTTGCCGTTTGGATTTCCCCCAAGCGGCTCGAACAAAGCTTCAATGGCCTCGTAGACGCGCTCGCAACACTTCCCATCTCGATAGGCGAAGGTCTCGTGTGCCCTTTCCAGATATTCGTGTGCCGGCGCAAAGCCCTTGCCCGCAATCTCTTCGATCGCGGCAATCGCATCGTCTAGCGTCTCGACGACAGGACCGAAACCGTCGCGCGTAAAGTCGAAATACCCCGGCGCGTAACTTTGCCCGCTTTGATAGATCTCCCTGTCGAATTGATAGTACAGGCAAGGGCGTTCGATGTAGGCCGCCTCGAAGGCCGTCGAGGAGTAGTCGGTCACAAAAAGCGCGGTGCGCGCGAAGGCATCTTGGATGGAATCACCCGTCTGGTTGCCCGCCACCTCGACATAGTCCGGCACTTTAAACATCCCCGCCTCGACATAGGGGAACATATTCGCGTGCGGAAAGAAGACAATCCTCTTGCCCGTCGCCTCGGCCAGCTCGCGCAAACGCGGATCTGCTACAAATGTCTCCCACGCACTCTTGTACAAAGACCCGGCGAAGGACACGTCCAACTCGCGCGCGTTCCCCCGTCCCTCGCACTTTCCGCACAGCGCCTTTCTCCATGTGGGCATGACGAGAATAGAGTCCCCTTCGTAGCTTGCGCTTTTCTTTAACAGCGCATCGTGGCGGGGAAGGCCCGTGAGGACAACCTGCATGCCGGTGAGAAGATAGGGGCTTTTGTCGCCCGCGATCGAGTCGAACTCCGCATGCGAGGAGGTGAGCATCGCGTCGATTGGCTTATCCTGGTTCAGCCAGTTCGACATGTCGTGCAAGATGACCCCGTGTTGCAGGAAAACGTATTTTTTTGATCCGCAGAAGTTGTCCTTGAAGTAGGAGTGGACGTAGTTGTCGGCATGGGAGCTGACGATGGCCGAGCAGCGGCGCAGCTCACGCTCGTGCTCCGCAGAGCCGAAGTCCAGCAATTTGAATCCCTCGGCTGCTAGACGATCCCAATCTGGCGACTCGCGGCGAAGTGCGAAGGCTATCTTGCGTTCGGGATGATGCTGCGCCACCCAACGGTAAAGATGCTCCGCGTTGTCGTCTGCCTGCGTGTCGCGGTCCATGAACAGCCACAGGCCACCGCATTGCTCGTATTTCTCCCAGCCCGTCTTGTAGAGGCGGGCAAGCTCGGAGAAAGACGCTGAATGGGAAAACCGCCTTTCTCCGAAAACGAGCGTCGCAGGTACGTTGGGACCTGCGTTGTATGAGAGCGTGGCATCCCGATCCGGTAGGGGATAGGCAAACAGCCATTCCGAGTAGAAGTGCCGCCCAAGAGCGAAGGTGCGTCGCTCCTTTTGCAGCAGCGCCTCCACAGAGCGCCCGTCGTAGGAGAGCGCGAGTCGCGGCCCCGAACTCTTCACCAGCATAAAGCCGCGCTCGAAGTCGATGCGCTCCAAGGAGAATTCCAAACGTCCGATGTCGCACCCCTTGAAGATGGCCAGCAGTGCTGCCTTGCGCGCAAAGGGAAGCCATTCGTCGGGTGCGTCGCGGATGGTCTGCGCGTCGATGAGGGTGAAAATCTGCTCCGCGAATTCCCAGAACTTTTCCGCCGCGCCGTCCACGACAAAGGGACGTGCGAGTCCTTCCGCCCCGTCGAAGCGGTTGAAATAGCGCGAGATATGGTAGAGAACCGCATTTTGTGCCCATGCCGGCACGTACCCCTTTGCCTCGCGCGCGGCCTCCAATAGGGAAAGATAGCCCCTTTCGGGAAGGACGGTGAACTTTCGCGGGTCGTTCCAGGATTTGTCGACCGTGGATCCGCCAGATTCTCGCTTGCGGTAGTAGTAGACGGGGCTGCGCAGGTAGGCCACGCGCCCGGCGGGAAGCGAGAGAAGATAGCGCGCTACGAAATGCGCGTCTTCAAAATCGGGGACGATGCCCTCGTCGGATTGCAGAGACGCAGTCTCGATGGCCTCGCGTCTGAAAAACGCCGTGGCCATGCTCAACTGTATGGGCATCCAATCATCGTCCACGTTGTAAAGCGACTCGTTTTTTGTAAAACGGGAGGTGAGCAGGTGGGTGTCCGAGAAGGAAGACGAGGCGGCCTCGTGGAAAAAGACGAGTCGGCAACTGACGAGCTGCAGGTGCGGATGTCGGGAAATAGCGCGGTCGACCTCCTCGAAGTAGCGCGGCGAGAGGAAATCGTCCGGGTCGATGAAGGTGACCCACTCGCCGGTGGTAAACCCGAGGCCAAGGTTGCGCGCGCTTGCCTGCCCGCCGTTTTCCTTGCGGTGGCACTCGATCAGATCCGGGTAGCGCCGCCGCCAAGACTCGATCACGTCGGCCGAGCTGTCGGTGGAGCCGTCGTCGACGACTACTATTTGCAGAGCCGACAACTCCATCGTCTGCGCGACTAGGCTCTCGAAGAACTCGTCCAGATAGGGCGCCACGTTGTAGACTGCGGTAACGACGCTGTAGCTGGCATGCGCCTTGTAGCTGCCTGCCTTGGGCTTCGGTTTGCAGAGGGTGCCCTCGAAGCGGTGGCGCTTCAGCTTCGCATACGCCTTTGGGGACATATGTCCCTTCACCAAAGAGACCGCAGTTTTCCACATGTGCCCTTTGGCGCGGCCGAGCAGCACACGGGCGCGGGTTTTCATGTTGCCGGACAATCTCGTTTTCCCTCGGCTTCCTTCGATACAATGCATGTTTTCACACGGGCGCGCGACTTGCAGATTCTAGGCGCTCGTAGAGGGTGTACGCAAGGAAAAGACCGCCGTTGGCACGGACAACAGCCGTTTGCGCAGACGCGAGACGCCGCTTCGGGGAAAAGCGTAGAATTTCAGACTTATGTCAGCGCGTTTGCCGGTCGTGTCATTGCCGGCAGGCGGCATCAAACAAAAAGAAACGAGGAGAGACTCTGCACCATGGACAAGGGGTATCTGTTTTCGATCATCATGTCGGTCTATAACGTGCAGCCGTATATAGAAGAGGCAGTCGAGAGCATCCTCGCTCAAAGCATCGGTTTTACGGAAAAGGTCCAGATTGTCTTCGTAAACGATGGTTCCACCGACGGCAGCGGCGAGATTTGCAAGGCCTATCGCGATGAGTATCCGGAAAACGTCGTCTATCTCGAACAGGAAAACGGCGGGCAGGCGAGCGCACGCAACGCAGGGTTGCTCTACGCGACCGGCACCTACCTGAACTTCTTTGACCCCGACGACATCTTGTCTTCCAACGCGCTCGAGGAAGTCGTCGCCTTCTTCGCTGCACATGGAGACGAGGTGGATATGGTCGCAATTCCCCTTGTCTATTTCGGAAAGCAAACCGGCTTGCACGGCAAATACAAGGACATGGGCAAAAAGAACAGGGTCATCAATCTGCTGGAAGAGCCGGCAAACTTCATTTTGTCGTCGGCCTCGTCGTTTTACAAGCGATGCTGTTTCGACGAGCTGCGTTTCGACACGAATTTGCGCATAGGAGAAGACGCGAACCTCATCTTCAAGCTCTTCAAGCAAAAACCCCGCTTCGGATACGTCTGCGAAAAGGAGGTCGTCTACCACTACCGCCGCCGCCTTGCAGGGGGCTCCAATGTAGACGCTCTTCGCGACAGCAAAAACTCGAAGCCCGCATTCGACAATATCGCCGCCACGGATTGTCTGTTTGCCGATGGGAACACCAGGCTTCAAACCTATGAGAAGGAATTTATCGCATATCAGCTGCGTGCCGTGCTGAGAGACGCCAGAAAAGAATCGTTTGAATCTGAAGAGCTTCGAATGCGTTTCATCGAACGCTGCAAGAAGCTGGTTTCCACGCTCGACAAGGAATTCATTCTCCATACGAGCAAGATGATCGACACGAACGTGCGAAAGCAGCTGTTCCTCAAGCTAAAGGGAAGTTCTTTTGCAGAATGCCTTGCCGATGGCGTCTGGAGTATGTCCCAATTCGAAATTCTGCTCAGAGACGTGCATATAAACGCAAAAGCGTTCGAGTTGGACCTCGTCTTCTACAACTACGGATACCCTTTCGACGTCGTGGCCATAGGTTCCGACGGCGTGCGCTATGAGCCGGCGGTATCCCAAAACCTCTCCTCCTCCCTCGACGACGTCTACGGAGAATTCACCCTCGACCAAACGCATTACCGTCGTTTCACCTTGCCGTATGCAATCGGCGAGTATTCTCTTTGCTTTACAAACTGCGCGACGGGTGGCGTAGAGCCGGTGAAAAGAATACGCCCGATGAGAAAACCGCCGCTCATGACTACTGGTCCGACGCTGGGCGTGTGCCGCTTCAACAAGAAGCTCTTTATCGACGGCAACAGCTTCAAAGTGGTGGAAGAGAAAAAAAACGCGTTTATGCGCGGTCTCGATTCTGCCAAGGCACTCGAAAAAGAAGAGGGGATTCGAACATGGTTTCGTCCCTTCGCGGCAGACAAGAAGAAGTTCATCGTGATCATGGATCGCCCGAACAAGGCCGGCGATAATGGGCAAGCTCTCTACGAGCACATCATGCGCTGCGGCAGCGCGCGCCTGAAGCGCCGCACGTACTTCGTGCTGGACAAAGACAGCGAAAGCTATGCGGGACTACCATGCAAATCGCATGTGCTCCAACCCGGCAGTGTGCGGCACAAGCTGGTGTTTTTGAATGCGGCGCTCGTGTACTCGAGTCATACTTTCTCCAAGTTCTATCTCCCGTTTGCCCGGCTGGGGAGAGAGTATGCGGATTTGCTCGACTACAAATTCATTTGGCTCCAACACGGAATCACCAAAGACGATGTATCGCGCCAGTCCAACCGGCTCCACACGGAAATCGACTTTATCGTCGCCGCGACCACAAGGGAAAGGGATGCTTTTCTCGGAGAGCGCTATTTCTACGAGGCGGAGCAGATCCTGCTCACAGGCTTTCCGCGCTACGACAAGCTCGAATCGGCTCCGCAACGCGTCATCACCATTGCGCCCACGTGGCGGAGGTCTTTGTGTGGAGCCCTTCTGTCCAACGGCCTCAACGAGGCGCTACCGGGTTTTACGGAATCTGAGTACTACACAGTGTTCAAGGAATTGCTCACCTCGAAACGGTTTGCCGCGCTTCTCGAGAAGCACGATTTCACGTGCCAGTTCCTCTGTCACATGGGCTTTGCCTGTTACGAGAAGTATTTCGAGGAGCTCGCATCCGACAGGGTCAAGATTTTGCACCAGGCAAGCACCGATTACGCGCAGGTCTTCTCGGAAAGCTCTATCTTTGTCACCGACTCCTCGAGCGCGGCATTCGATTTCGCTTACCTAGGAAAGCCGCTCGTCTACTTCCAGTTCGATGGGCTTACCCAATACGGTGCAGGCTGGTTCGACTACGAAAGAGACGGCCTAGGGCCCATTGCGCGAACCGTCGAAGAGACAATCGAGACAATCGAGCACTACCTCGATTGCGACTGCAAACTCGACGGGCTTTACGCGGCGCGCATCAACTCGTTTTTCGCCTACCGCGACAAGGGCAACTGCGCGCGTCTGCTCGACGCCACCCTGCCAGAGGATTTGAAGTGAACATTGCTATCGCGGCGAGCGTCAAAACCAACGGCGACATATGGACCACGTAGCGGCTGTTGCACTCCCAGACCAGCTCGAAGCAAAAGAGAAGGAGAAGGGAGAACATGGCAATGAAGGCGAGCGGGGAGACCGTAGCGCGTGCGCTTCGCGCCGCGCCGAGCACCATCGCGCCGAGGAGGAGCAGCCAAAACACCTGCGCGAAGCCCTTCACCGGGCCATGACGGCTCCCGTCTTGCGAAAATAGCGAAATCTAACAGTCAACAAAACGGGTGATACGAGACCGTGATCAATAGCAGACGTGCTGGCTGGTACGTCTACCTGTTCAGGGTGAACCAGGCGCAGGAGAAATGGCCGAAAACGGAAAGGGTGGTGCGCCATCTGCTCGTGGCGGAAACGCAGTACCGCAGCTCACGAGCGTAGACCCATCACCCGTTTCGTTGACTGTTAGATTCGCTAAAAAATCGAAACGCTGTAGCGGAGGCATTTTTGATCACCGGCAAAACTGCATATTTCACAATTTGCACGGCAAACCTATCAAATTGCAAAAATCTACAAAATGCAAGGCTTATACTCTGAGCATCGAGAAAACAGTCTCGTGCTCACGGGCTCTTCGACCCTATTGCTCCAAAGCGGCCTCTCGGAGTCGCTAAAGGGTCGCTTCGAGACGATTCATTCGACTCATTGGTCGTTTGCCGAGTGCGCCGAGGCGTTCGATTACGGCTTGAACGACTTTCTGTATCTCGGCGGCTATCCGGGGGCCGCAGCTTTCAGAGACGACGAGACACGCTGGCTCGACTATATACGCACCTCCATCGTCGAGCCAACGATCGTACAAGATGTCCTCGAGATGGAAAGCGTTCGCAAACCGGCGCTCCTGCGCGCGCTCTTCGAGCTGGGCGCCCTCTACTCCGCGCAGGAGATCTCGTATCGCAAGCTTCTCGGTCAGCTCGACGACAGGGGCAACACCGACACCGTGGCGCACTACCTAGACCTGCTCTCCCGCGCCGGTATGATGAGCGCCTTGAAAAAATGCGATGAAAAGACCCTCAAGTCCAAGACAAGCTCGCCGCGTCTGGCAGTGCACGACACCTCGCTTTTCTCGGCATGTGCAGGAGTGTCCCGCGAGAGGATTTTGGGCGATTCGGAACAACGCGGGCATCTGGTCGAGTCTGCAGTCGCGGCGTACCTGATCGCTCGCGCGCAAAAGGAACACTTCTCCTTGCGATGGTGGCGGGAGAGGGGAGACGAGGTCGATTTCGTGGTGACGCAGGGACGCAGAAGGACGGCCATCGAGGTGAAGAGCGGGCGCGTCAAGAGCTTGAAGGGGCTGGGAGCTTTCGTGCAGCGCTACCCGGGGACCTATGCGCTTGTCGTGGGCTCGCAGGACTACCCGCTGGAAGACTTTCTACTCGGCCGTGTCCCTCTGTTCCAGTGATGTGGGTATGCGGGATTTTAGCCCCCCTTACGAGGTTAGCGTCTTCGTCACATTGTTCTCACCGCTGCGCACTGTCTGGTCGGAGAGGATACAGACGAGGTCGCGCGGCTTCTCTTCGTCGACCAAGGCGGAAAGCGAACCCTCGAAATGGCGCGGGTCCACAACCACAACACGGGAATAGCTCTCGGCGAAAAACCGCTCTATGCAGTTGCTGAAGGAATCTCCAATAATGAGCAAAGTATCGTCGTTGTCGCACGAAGGATTTTCTATCGTGATGATGCCGTAGTCCCCGTGAAACCACGCACCATAGTAGCTCTCGTAGTTTTTTTTGGGCATGTACGACTTCGCTCCTTTCGCACTATAGCCCCTGTCGAGGGACGCCTCATTTTTCTCTTTGCCGTCAATCGTCACCTTCAGCGTGCTGCGTTCGTAGTCCACATCTTGTACCTTCTCGCCTTTCAGCGTGAAGTCGATACCCATGCGGGCAGCGGAGCCATACCATGCGGACCACCCCACGGACTCCTGCTCAGAAAAGCTCACCGTCTCTCTGCCCAGCGCGTCCATGATGGTCTCATAACCCTTGACAGCACCGCTAATCTTCCAATGGTGGTCGGTCCGGAAGAAATCTTCCTTGTATTCTTTGAGCGAGCTGTACTTGTTGGAAGCGAGCTGCCATCTGCCATCCAGCTTGTCGAGGAAAACATCTTGGATATACCCCTCGTCGGCGATGCCTTTCATCAGCTTTGCGGCCGGGTTGAACGAGGAGCAATCGAGACGCGCAGGCCGGTAGTACACAAGCTTTCCGTCGATTTTTTCGCTCAGGCTGTTTAAAGCGTCTGCATTGGTCGCAAGCGCCGTCTCCATCTCCTCAGACTGCGCCGCTGGTATCGCCTGCACGAGCTGCGCTTCTTTTGCCTCCGCGTAGCCGGAGCCGTAGTAGGTGGGAATCGCCTTGTAGGCGAAGGGGAGGTTGGCTGTGCGTATGCCGAGGCGCTGGGCGGCGGCATTGGCCTTGAGCAGCTCATCGCGGCACGGGACGTGGTCGGATGCGGCCTTCTCGAAGGCGCTTTGGAACGTGCCAGAGGCAAGCGCCTGAAAAGAGCACTCCGGAAATTCGGTTATGTTCCTGTTGTCCAAAAGGAGCTTCGCGGAAGGGGCAAGGGCGGGCTTTACCACGCAGACGGCCAGATAGCCCATGGCAGACAGGAGCAACAGCGCCACTATGACGATGAGGACCATCCCACGCACGCGCTCCGCTTTTGTCGAAAGCGCCGCCGCACGACCTGCAGCGGGCTTTGCCTTAAAACCGGTTTCGCACGTCTTGTCTGCCACCGCGGCCGCCTTTCCTAGAACTGGAAGTAGATGAAGGGATTAAACGAACCG
>CAVECB010000008.1:0-56395 GCA_963614215.1 Ruthenibacterium lactatiformans | reverse complement strand
CGACTACGACGACTACCACGGCGGCAGTGAGAATGAGATGTATGCCAGCTGGTGGTTGCGCAGCCCGAGTGCCTACAACGAGAAAACCTACACACGCGTCTACAACGACGGCCGCCTCGACCACAACCTGGCATCCGTGAAACGCGGCGTGGCGCTCACCTGCGCGATGGAAGGCGTGGACTACACCATCAGCAAGTCGAAAATGAAGACGGTGCTGAGAGCCTTGACCGCCAAGCCCACGGCCCTGAAATTCGTCACGGGCGAGAGCCTGCAGGGCGTCTCCGGGCTGACGAACCTGGCCACCGCCGGCATCCAAGAAGACGGCTACGACAAGGTGGGCGTCTTCCAGTCCGCCGACACCGCCACCCTCTACATTGCCCCGATGGAAGACGACTCCACCAACCCGGCCGACAATTCGTATGTGCTGCACGCACCGCAGGACTGCGCGGACTTCCTGAACGCCGGCTCGGGGTACACGGCTCTGGAGAGCTCCTTGAAGACCATCGACTGCGCGAACCTGGACACCTCCAAGACCACCGACATGCGCTGGTTCTTCTGCAACAACACCGCGCTGACGGAGCTGAACCTCGGCGACTATTTCGACACGAGCAACGCGACCATGATGACGGCCATGTTCGGGATTCTCTCCAGCATAGAGACAATCGACCTGAAAGATCGGTTCGACACGGGCAATGTGACCATCATGAACTCGATGTTCACCAATTGCGAAAAACTCAAGTCCATCACGTCCCTGTCTCAGCTCTCGACGGGCAAAGTCACGGATATGTACTACATGTTCAGCGGTTGCAAGTCGCTGACCTCGGTCGATGTCAGCTCGTTTGACACCTCCCAGGTCACGACCATGCAGAGCATGTTCAGTAATTGCAACGCCCTGACCTCGCTCGACGTGAGAAATTTCGACACGGCCAAGGTCAAGAACATGCGGAGCATGTTCAATGGCTGTTCCAACGCGACGGCAATCGTGATGGATCCCTCGAAGTTCACGACGAGCGCAGCTACGGACATGAGCTATATGTTCCAAGACTGCTCCAAGGTGACTAGTTTGGCCACCGCCGGCTTTTCCACGGACAAGGCAACGACGCTGGTCGCCATGTTCAAGAACTGCTCGTCTTTGAAGGGGCTGGATTTGTCGAACGCGCACAATTCGACAAGCCTCACGCAGCTGTACGACATGTTCTACGGCTGCTCCGCGCTTGCCACCCTCACGCTTTCCGACGAGTTCAACACGACCAACGTCACCTCCATGCGCCAGATGTTTGATGGATGCAGCGCCCTGACCGAGCTGAACGTGTCGGGCTTCGACACAGGCAAGGTCGTCAACATGTATCGGATTTTCGCCGATTGCGAAAAGCTGCCCTATCTCGATTTGACGGGCTTCAACACGGGCAGTTCTTCTACGGGCACGAGCGCCACCGGCATGGTCAACATGTTCTACAACTGCAAGAGGCTTCAGAGCGTGACGCTGGGCGCGAACTTCGATTTTGTGGTTTCGAGCGCCAATTTGCCCACGCCGGACAGCGGCTACATCACGGGCGCGGACGGCAACTGGTACGACACGACCACCGGCACGGGCTACACACCGGCCAACCTCGCCACTTTCCACAACGCCCTGAACGAGACCCGCACCTACAGCGTGTTTCCGAGCTACACCATCGACAAGAGCAAGATGTGGACGGCGCTGCAGGGCCTGGTCTCGAGCGCTCCCACCTCGTTGAAGTTCGTGAAGGGCAGCGAGGTCCCCTCGGGGCTGACGAGCAGCGCGAGCATTCAGGCGGACGGCTCGGGGCCTGTGGGCGTGTACTACGAGGCGGGCACCGGCACAGTCTATGTCGCGCCCGCTTTTGCCAACGATTCGGCCTCGCAGGTCTTCGCGCCGGCAGATTCCGAGTATCTCCTCGCAGGCGGCGGCAGCTCCGGCGCTGGGACGGCCTACACGAAGCTGGGCGCCTCCCTCAAGACAATCGACGTCTCCAACCTGAACACCTCGAAGGCAACGAAGATGAGAGGGATGTTTTGGTATCAAGAGAAGATGGAGCAGATACAGGGCTTGACCGGGTTTAACACCAGCAGCGTCACAGGCGAGGGTTTCTACCTTTTCTTCAACAGCTGCAAGAGCCTGCGTACGGTGGACGTGAGCAGCTTTGATACGAGCAATGCTACCGGGCTCTTCTCGTTCTTCTACGGCTGCAGTGGCTTGACGTCTATTGTCGGGCTGGGGAACTTCAACACGAGCAAGGTGACCTCGTACAACTACATGTTCTGCGGCTGCAGCAGCCTGACGACATTGGATTTGAGCTCGTTTACCCTGCCCGGGACGACGATATGGATTGGTGCCATGTTTACCAACTGCACCAACCTCAAGACGATATACGCGACAAGCAATTTCGACCTGTCCACTTCCAGTGCTGCGGCTACTGATATCTTCAGCGGGTGCACGAGCCTCGAGGGCGGCAACGGGACCAAGTATTCCGCCGACAACGTGAAGGCCACCTACGGCCGCATCGACACCGCGGCCACCCCGGGCTACTTCACCGAGAAGTAGCCCGCGGGCTCGCCGCCGCCATGTTCCCTCTGGATTTATGCGAACGGATAAATTACACTGTTTCGGAGCGTGATTTTTGCGAACGCATAAATTCGCTGGTATGAACGCAAGTTTTATGCGAACGCATAAATATTCCTTGCAGAGAGCGGAATTTGTGCGAACGCATATATTCATCGCCGCGAACGCGGGATGCAGGCGAATACGTGTACGGGAGGGTTGGGATGCAGCACGTCGCAACAGCAAAAGACCTCGGGGCGCTGATTCGCGCCGAGCGCAAGCGCCAAGGTTTCACCCAGGCGCAGCTCGCGGGGCTATGCAACGTGGGCGTCACCTTCTTGAGTAAACTCGAAAACGGCAAGGGGAGCGCCGAGATAGACAAGGCCATCTCCGTGGCGACCATGCTGGGCATCGACCTTTTCGCCAAAAGGAGGGTGTGATGAAAAAACTGCACATCATGCGCCTCGAGGCTTTCGAGCCTCAACCGGTCGGAGTCATCGACGTGTCGGACGTTCCCTCGTTTCGCTATTTGGACGAATATCTTGAAACGCCGCAGGCCATCCCGCTCTCGGCGTCTTTGCCCCTGCGCCGCGACCCTTTTTCCGAAAAGGAGATGCGTCCGTATTTTGAGGGGCTGCTGCCTGAGGGGGCGGCGCGCACGGCACTGGCAGCCGAGCTGCAACTGGCCGCGGGCGACTATCTTTCGATGCTGGAGGCTTGCGGGAAAGACTGCATCGGCGATGTCGTCGTCAGCGAGGATCCTTGCGCCAGCGTTGAAGGCTCGTATGAAGATGTGAGCTTGCAGCAACTGAACCGCCTGTTTGCGAACGGGAAAAACGTCGCCGCACAAAATGCCGCGTCGCGCCTTTCGCTTGCGGGGACGCAGACGAAAACCGGGCTTGCCCACCTACCCGGGGCGGCGGCAGACGAGGGGTGGCTGCGGCCCGTCGGCTTTGCCGCGACGACGCATATCCTGAAGGCAAGCCATCTCAGGGACGTTCCCGAAAACGAGTACATTTGCATGAAGGCCGCGAAGGAGTGCGGCATCCCCACCGCAGAGGTTGCCCTCATCGACGCAGCAACTCCTGTTTTGAGCGTGGAGCGCTTCGACAGGGTTTCTCGCGGCGATAGCGCGGGCACTTTGTCCGTTGCGCGCCAGCACCAAGAAGACCTAGCGCAGGCCCTCGGCGTCGAGGCGGCGTCCAAGTACGCCGAAATCGAGGGAGGGACTGTCCGCGCGATAGCGGGTTTTCTGAGGAGGCGCGGCGCAAGCCCTGTGCGCGATATCGCCAATTTCGCGAAAATGCTCTGCTTTGCGTATGCCATCGGCGACTGCGATGCGCATCTGAAGAATTTCTCGGTCCTCATGCGGCCGGCGGGCGATGCGCTCGCCGGCTCGTATACCGTGTCGCTTTCACCGGCATACGATTTCGTCTGCACGACGATGTTTGCGCGCTTCAGCAGGGACATGGCGATGGACTTTGGCGGGACGCGGGCCATCGACGATGTGCTCCCGTCGACGTTTGCGCGCCTGGCCGACGACCTTGGCATCTCGGCAGGAGCGCTCGCCGAGCTTGCCCGGCCCATCGTCTTTGGCCTTTTCGATGCGATAGACCAGGCAGAGGAAGGCGAATTCGGCGACGTTTTGGAATCCACTCCCTATATCGCCGACGATATGCTGGAAGATATCGCGCCGCGCCTCGAGGTGTTGCGCGCGTTTTGCTCGTGAATGGAGCACAAGGCCGCGCACGTGTTTTCACGGTGAAAAAAGAATGTGCTACGATGTCTTACAAGGTTGACGGAAGTTCGGACCAGGAGGCGCCCATGGCAAGCGCAACGATGACGATCAGGCTCGACGGGCAGGAAAAAGCCCTTATTTCCGACTATGCCGCCACGTTCGGCACTTCTGTTTCCGAGTTCATGCGCACCGCTGCGCTGGAGCGCATCGAAGACGAACTCGATTTGCGTGCCTGGGAGGAGGCCAAAGCCGAGTTCGAGAAAGACCCGGTCACGCTGTCTGCCGCCGACGTCGCACGGAAATACCTCTGATATGTGGCGCCTTGAATTTTCAAAGCGGGCCGACAAGCAGCTCTCGAAGATGAATCCTGGCGTCAGACGCATGGTGCTCGCCTGGTTGCTGAAAAATGTCGACGGATGCTCCGACCCTCGCGCGCACGGGAAAGGTCTCGTTGCTAACAGGTCGGGCGAATGGCGCTACCGGGTGGGGGACTACCGCGTGCTTTGCGAGATTCAAGACGAGTGTCTCGTGGTTCTCGCTCTTGAAATCGGCCATCGCCGCGACGTCTACCGATGAAGCACCGCCATCCGATAACTAAAGGCCATGCTGCTGCCGCATTTCGTTCACGAATTTCTCGCCGTCGGAGAATTGGCCGGCAGCGTACTCCTTTTCGGCGCGCGCGATGCGCAAGGAGAGACGGGTGCGTGCCAGTTCATCCTGCAATGCCTCGTAGTCGTCCGTGCGCATGACGACAAAGGCGTCGTAGCCGTTGCGCGTGACGGTCACAGGCCCTGCGGCGCTTTCAACCGTCTTGGTGAAGGCCGCGGTGTCCTTCAAATCTTTGATGGGAACACAAGCCGGCATGGGCGTCTCCTCTCGGCGCAGGATATCGCCTCCCAAAACAATACCACGATTAGGCCATTTCATGCGGGTACTCAAATTGGAGATGAGTCGCGGGGATACGGTTGGCGTGCCGTGCCCTTAAAACTTTCGATGAATCGAAAGTTTTGATGAAAACGGGGGAAGTTTTTCGATGAATCGAAAGTTTTTCGTCGCGCCGTCGCGTGTTTCGGCGGCTTCGCGTTGTCCCGCCACGTGTTTGCAGGATTTGTCGTCGCTGTCGTGCCGCAGTGCCCGTATCTGGTAACGGCGGCGCTACGGTGGGCGCGTCGCGGGGCTCGCGCCGTCCGCATTGGCCTATCGTAGTGCCTTATGGGATACGTGTTCCGACACCACTTCGCGCGTTTCGCCCCCCTCGTGCTGGCGGCCTTTCTGTTGATGCTTGCCCGCGTCGTCTGCGAGCTGGAGGTCCCCAACCTCATGAGCGACATCGTGGACACCGGCATCGCGAACGGCGACATGGACTTCGTCGTGCGCACGGGCGGCTTCATGCTGCTGTGGGCGCTCGGCGCCGTGGCGGCCGACCTCGCCAACGATCTGTGCGCCGCGCGCGCCGGCATGGGATTGGGCCGCGAGCTGCGCAGCGCCCTCTACCGCCGCGTCTTCGAGCTGTCCGCGCCGGAGGTGGACGGTTTTGGCACTAGCTCGCTCATCACCCGCACCACCAACGACGTCCAGCAGCTGGAGCGCTTCGTGCAGATGGCGATGACCATCGCGCTCATGAGCCCCATCATGCTTGTGGGCGCCGCCTTCATGGCCTATGCGAAAAGCCCCGAGCTGTCCGTGATTGTGTTTTGCGCCATTCCCGTGATTGTGGTGCTGGCCTTTGCGGTGATGCGCCTGGTCATGCCGCTTCTGCGCTCGCTGCAGGCGCGCATCGACGCCTTGAATCGTGTGACGCGCGAGCAGCTGACGGGCGTGCGCGTCGTCCGCGCCCTGCGCCGCGAGAGCTTCGAGGAGGCGCGTTTCGCGAAGGCCAACCGCGATTTGGCCGAGACGAACGTGTCGGTGGCCCGCCGCGTGGCCACCCTCATGCCGGGCATTTCGCTGGTGCTAAACGCCGCGACCGTGGCCATCGTGTGGTGCGCGGCCGGCCTCGTGGACACAGGTAGCTTCGCGGTGGGCGACATGATGGCGCTCATCCAATACGCCATGCAGGTGCTGATCAGCGTGATGATGCTGTCGGCCATCTTCATGATTTGGCCTCGTGCCGCCGCCGCAGCCGAGCGCATCGAGGCAGTGTTGGCGGCCGAACCTACGGTGAAAGACCTGGGGGCGGCCGGCGGGGCAGACGCGGCAGACGCGGCGGATGAAGACACGGCGGGTGCGGTGAAAACGGCAAACGTGGCGGATGCGGCAGACGCGGTAGATGCGACGGATGGGAGCGTGCAGCCCCACCGCGTCTCCTTCGAGCACGTGGACTTCAGCTTCCCTGGCGCGGCGGCGCCCACTCTCTCCGACGTCAGCTTCACCCTAGAGCCAGGGCGGATCTATGCGCTCGTGGGCGCGACGGGTTCGGGCAAGTCCACTTTGATCGACTTGCTGCTGCGCTTTTACGACGTGAACGCGGGTGCGGTGAAGGTCGATGGCCGCGACGTGCGCGACATCCCCCTAGAGGAGCTGCGCGCGCTTGTCTCCTATGCGCCGCAAAAGACCGTTCTCTTTTCCGGCACCATCGCCGAAAACATCGCCTACGGCAACCCGGATGCCACGCCCGCGCAAATAGAGCAGGCCGCCCGCGACGCTGCCGCCTTCGATTTCATCACAGCCAAAGAAGACGGCTTTGCCACGCGCATCACGCAGGCAGGCACCGGCCTGTCCGGCGGCCAGCGCCAGCGCATCGCCATCGCGCGCGCCCTGTGCAAGAGGTCTGGCCTCTTCGTCTTCGACGACTCTTTTTCCGCGCTCGACTTCAAGACCGACGCGCAGGTGCGCCGCAATTTGGGCGCGGCCACAAAGGGCGCGACCGTCTTGATTGTGGCCCAGCGCGTGGCCGCGGCCATGGACGCCGACGCGGTGGTGGTGCTCGACGCCGGGCGCGTGGTGCAGGTGGGCACCCACGACGAGCTGGTGGAAAGCTGCGAGGTCTACCGCGAGATAGTCGCTTCCCAGATAGACGGGGAGGCCGACGTCGATGCCTGAAAACGACGCGAAAAACTCCGCCGCGCGTAAGTCCCCCCGTCCCGCCGGCGGGCATCCTGGCAGGCCCGGCGCAGGACCGGTAGACCCAAACGAGCGCGCGCGCGACGCCAAGGGCACGGTGCGCCGCCTGGCACACCTGTTGTCTCCCGAGCTGCCCCGCATCGCCCTCGTGCTGCTTTTGTGCATCGCGGCGACGCTCTTCGACGTGTTTGCTCCCGCCCAGCTGGGGCGCGCCACCACCACGGTCTTCGAGGGCGCGCAGGCCATCGCGGCCGGCGTGGAGGGTGCCGGTGTGGACTTCGATGCGCTGCGCACCATCCTTGCCGTCGTCGTAGCGCTCTACCTCGCGCAAGGCCTGTTCACCTATCTCCAGACCTTCGTCATGGCGCGCGTCACCCAAAACATCGTCTACGACCTGCGCCGCCAGGTCGACGAGAAGCTCAACCGCATCCCGCTGTCGTATTTCGACGCTCGCAGCAAAGGCGATATCTTGAGCCGCGTGGTAAACGACGTGGACCTTGTTTCGTCCACGCTCCAAGACAGCCTGACCCAGCTCGTCGGCGGCGTCGTCACGCTTGTGGGTGTGGTGGTGATGATGCTTTCCATCTCGCCGCTCATGTCGGTCGTGGCCTTCGTAAGCCTGCCGCTGTCGGTGCTGGCCACCGTCTTCGTCGCGCGGCGCAGCCAAAAGCTCTACCTGGCCCAGCAGACCTCGCTCGGAAAACTCGACGGCCACATCGAGGAGACCTACGGCGGGCACGTGGAGGTGCGGGCATTTACCCACAAAAGGCAAGCCATCGCCGAGTTCGAGCGGGTGAACGGGGAGTACTTCGGGCACGCGTGGCGCGCGCAGTTTGTCTCGGGCATCATCCGGCCAATCACCCAGTTCATCGGCAACGCCGCCTATGTCGTGTTGTGCGTGATGGGCGCCGCGCAGGTGCTGGCGGGCGCCGTCGCGGTGGGCGATATCCAGGCCTTCACCCAGTACATGCGCTCGTTCACCCGGCCGATTGCCCAGATAGCAAGTATCGTGAACACCCTGCAGGCCACGCTGGCTGGAGCCGAGCGCGTCTTCGAGCTACTGGATGCGCCGGAGATGGACGAGGCGAGCATGGCAGACGTGGCGCGGACGGAAGATGCGGGCGAGAAAGTGGACGCGCTGCCCGAAGCGGACGCGCTGCCTGCTGAGGACGGGGCGGCCGGGGTGGCCGGGGCGCACGCAGAGGATGCGCCCGCCGTCACTTTTTCGCACGTGCGCTTCGGATATGCCCCGGACAAGCCCGTCATCCGCGATTTCTCCGTCGAGGTGCCCCGCGGCAGCCAGGTGGCCATCGTCGGGCCCACTGGCGCGGGCAAGTCCACACTCGTGAACCTGCTCATGCGTTTCTACGAGATAGACGGCGGCGCCATCCGCCTGAACGGCCGCGACATACGCGAGATGGGATATCACGAGCTGCGCAGCCACTTCGGCATGATTTTGCAAGAGACCTGGCTGTTCAACGGCACCATCGCCGACAACATCGCCTACTCCAAAGACGGCGCCACGCGCGAGGAGGTCGTGGCCGCCGCACGCGCCGCGCACGTGGACCGCTTCATCCGCACGTTACCGGAGGGCTACGAGACGGTGGTGAACGAGGAGGCCTCCAACATCTCGGTGGGCGAGCGCCAGCTGATCACCATCGCGCGCGCACTTTTGGCCGACCCCGAGATTCTCATCTTCGACGAGGCCACGAGCAACATCGACTCGCGCACCGAACGCCAGGTCCAAGACGCGTTCTCGCGCCTGGCCGCCGGGCGCACGAGCTTCGTGATCGCGCACCGCCTGTCCACCATCCGCGCGGCCGACACCATCTTGGTCATCGACGGCGGCGACATCGTGGAGCAGGGCACGCACGACGCGCTGCTCGAGAAGGGCGGTTTCTACGCCGATTTGTACAACTCGCAGTTCGCCGAGTGCATCGACGAGCTGAACGAGTAGAATGGCGCTTTTGCACGGGCGACCGAAGATGGCGGGCGCTCGAGGTCTGGCGCACACAAAGACACGCGCGGCGATGCATGCGCGCAGGGAAGGGGAAAAGACGTGGCCGACGAAAGGGTCGTGGAGGTTGCCGCCTTCGATTTGGACGGCACCATACTCGACGGCGAGAGCCCTTTGAAGCTCACGACGAGCCTGCTGCGGCACCGCGAGCTGCCGCTGCGCACGGGACTTCGGATGGGTCTTTGGGGCATCGCCTATCGCCTGCGCCTGCCGCAGACCGAATCCACCCCGCGCGAGCTGCTGTTTTCCGCGCTCACCGAGCCAAGCGTCGAGGAAGTAGACGCCGAGATATTGGAGGTGTTCGAGCGGCGCATGCGCAAGCACCTGCGCCCGCAGGCTCTTGCCGAGATTGAACGCTGCCGCGACGCCGGGATGAAGCTCGTGTTGGCCAGTGCGTCGTTTAAGCCCATTACCACGACCATCGTGGCCGACTACGGCTTCGACGGGCACGTCTCGACCATCATGGAGGAAAAGGATGGCCACTACACCGGGCGCGTGTTGGGCGTGCCCGTGCAGGGGCGCGAGAAACTGCGCCTGCTCGTGCAGCTGTGCGACGACAAGTTCGGGGCGGGGAAGTGGCGGCTTGCGCGCGCCTACAGCGACCACTACAGCGACGAGCCCATGTTGTCGTGGGCGGAAAAGGCCGTCGTCGTGGATCCGGACGCCAAGCTCAAGCGCATCGCCAAGCGCCGCGGCTGGGACGTCGCCGATTGGGACGACTGAGGAGTTTGCGGTGAAAGGGGTGCCCGGGCTGGCGACGCCTGCGGAGCTGTCCGCTTTCACCGAACTTGTGTGGCGCGAGGGGGAGAAGCTCTACCGCGACCTGCCCTGGCGCGACACCCGCGAGGCGTATGCCGTGTTCCTCTCCGAGGTGATGCTCCAACAGACGCAGGTTGCGCGCGTTTTGGGACGCTGGGAGAAGTGGCTTGCCGATTTTCCCACGCCCGAGGCGCTTGCCGCTGCTCCCGTGCAGCTCGTGCTGGAGCGTTGGCAGGGCATGGGCTACAACCGCCGCGCCTTGAACTTGCACCGCGCCGCCCGCGAGATTTGCGAGCGCTTCGGCGGCCAGGTGCCGCGCGGCAAAGACGAGCTGCTGTCCTTGCCGGGGGTGGGTCCTGCTACGGCGGCCGGCGTGCGCGTTTTCGCGTATGGCGAGCCGGATACGTACGTCGAGACGAACGTGCGCGCTGTCTTTATCCACGAGTTTTTCGACGGCGCCGCCGAGGTGGCAGACCGCGACATCGCCGCGCTGGCAAGCGCCTGCTGTCCTGCCGATGAAAGCTGCCGCGCGTGGTACTACGCCTTGCTCGACTACGGGGCACACCTGAAGGCAAGCGGCGTGAATCCTGCGCGCCGCGCGAAAGCCTATCGTCGCCAGTCGCGCTTCGAGGGCAGCCACCGCCAAAAGCGGGCGTTTTTGCTGCGCTGCGTGCTGGAAGGCGAGGGCGCGACAGAGGATTTGGCCGCGAGTCTGAACGCCGCCGAGGAGAAGGCGGGGCGGCCTGCGCTTGGCATCGATGAGGTGCTGTCCATCCTCGGAGAGCTTGACAGCGAGGGCTTCATCGTGCGCCTCGTAGACGGCAGCTGGGCGGGCGCCGAATAGACCCCTTCACCATTTACCCTTCGCGCCACACATCGAATGGTGTCGCATGTCATCTGCGCCGCGTGCCGCAACGCCCCTTTTCACCCTCTCAGACCGCGCGCGGATACGAGCCGATTACCTTCACCTCGCGCAGCTTCATGCGCAGGCAGTTTAAGGCGCAGGCGATGTCGGGTTCGTCGGCATATCCGTCGATGTCGATAAAAAACATGTAGTCGCCCAGCTCGCGTTTGGTGGGGCGGCTTTGCACCATGGTCATGTTGATGCCGGCGTAGGCCAGCTCGGACAAGATCATGTTCAGTGTGCCCGGTCTGTCGGAGTTGATGAACAGCGCCAGCGTGGACTTGCCTGGGCCTTCCCGGCGGGCAGGGCCGGCACCTATGAGCACGAAGCGCGTCTGGCTGGACAGGTTGTCCTCGATGGCCTCGGCAAAAACCTTCGCGCCGGCCAGCTCGGCGGCCAGCGGCGAGGCGATGGCGGCGACGCTTTTATCGTGGGCGGCCAGCTCGGCTGCGGCAGCCGTCGAGTCCACGAGGCGCAAGGCCCGCTCGGGCAGGTGCGCGGCCAGCCAGCGCCGGCACTGGCCGATGGCCTGCGGGTGCGAGGCGATGGTGGCGACGTCGCCAAGCCCCGCGTCTTTTTCCAGCAGCAAGGCCTGGTGGATGTCGAGGACGGTCTCGCCCAAAATCTCGGCGCGCGTGGAAAAGGCGAAGGCGTCGAGTGTGGAGGTGACCGGGCCTTCGAGCGAGTTTTCGATGGGCACGACGCCGAAGGCCGCCTGCCCGCGGTCGACCGCCTCGAAGACCTCGTCCATGCTCGCCTTCGGCAGCGGCTCGCCGGCATCCGGCAGTAGCCCCTCGGCGATAAACGCCCGGCAGGCCATGTCGCTGAAGGTGCCCGCAGGCCCTAGATAGGCGTATGCGCATGGAGTCGACACGTTTCTCACCTCGTCCTTTCGTGGAAAATGTTGCACGTGCGCCCGCATGCGCCTGCCGTTTGCGGCGGTTGCGCCTGCGGGATGTGACGGATGCGGATTTTAGCATTCGCGCACGCCGTCTTCATGGTAGGGTATGGGGCGATACGGACGTAAACATCGAACGCAGGAGGAATCGGACATGAGCAGAGCGGGTAAAGATTTGGTCGGAGCGGGGCTGGTCACGGCAATCATCGGGTTCGTGCTGCTCTTCATCCCCGGCCTGTCCATGGTCGCCTTCTCCTACTTCGTCGCGGCCTCCTTCGTCATATGGGGTCTGACGGCGCTCGTGTGCTGGATGCGCGACATGCGCGGGGTGCCGGGCGGCGCCTTGGTCATCGCGTTTTCCATCCTGGGCATAATCCTTGGCATCGCGTGCTTCGTGCACCCGCTCGCCTTCGCCGGCGCCGTCTCGTGGTTCGTCGCCATACTCATCATCGTCGCCGGCATCTCCCAGATTGCCGTGCTGCTGAACAACCCGGGCAACGGCGTGCCGGGGCGCTGGGCTGGCTGGGCGGCGTCGATCCTCATGATCATCTTGGGCGCGGCTTCGCTGGCATATCCGCCGCTCGTCGTGCAGTTCATCGGCGCCTCGCTTCTAATCGAGGGCATCTCGCTGGTCATCGCCGGCGCGATGGCGCGCCCCGTCGACGTGGACTCCGAGTAGGCCCTCTTGGCGCTTTCAGGCGCTTTGCCGATGTCGGGCGCGGGATTGCACAACAGCTCCCCCATATCTGACCCCCCCCGTTTTCAACGCGGGAAAGAGGGTCGCGCGAAACGACAGGGCTGCGAGCCGGCGTGCCGTGCGGAAAAATGCGGCGGCGCCGGGCGGGGCGGCTGGCGCCTCGCGGGATATGCGCTGCTTGCGCTGCTGTCGGCGTTTGCGCTGGTGGCGCGCTATACGCAAGATGGCGCGGGGTCGTTTCTCGATTTGGCGTATGCGAGTATGGGCGGCAACGGCCTTGTGGTGCCCGTCCTCGCCGTCCTGCTTTTCTTTGCCTATAGGCGCATGTACGGCTGCGCTCGTGGCGCGTGCGCCCGAAAACGGCGCGTCCGTGTGTGCGCAGACGTCTTCGCTGTGCTTTTCTCGTTGGCTGCCGTAGCCGGCCGTGCCTTTCTCGTGCGCGAGGCTATCGGCGAGACCTACGACTACGGCTCGTTTTCGCCAGTTTTCTGCAGCGCGGGGCACGTCTTTTTCTCGCTGTTGATGTTTGCCGGAATGTTTGCGCTCTCGCGCATGGCCGCTCTTGCCGCCTTCGATGTGCTTGACGGCACGGCCTTGCGTCGCCTGCGCGATGCGGTGAAGAAAAGGACGGAACGCGGGGCTGCGCCGCTTGCGCGGGTCGTGCGTTTTCTTGCGACGCCTTGGCACGTGGCGCTTGTCTTGTTCGTGTGCTGGCTGCCCTACATCGTCATCTATTTCCCCGGGTCCATCTACCACGACGGCGCCTATCAGGTGCGTCAGTTTTTCGGCATCCAGGACATGACGGGGCACCACCCCATAGCAACCACCTTCATTTTTGGGTGGCTGCTCTCCATCGGCAAGCCCTTCGGCAACGACGCGCTGGGGGTCTTTCTCATCACCTGCCTGCAGGGGGCGGCCCTGGCCTATGCGTGCACGCGGGTGGTCGGGCGTGTGTCCGGGCTTGGCGGGCGCGGATGCGGGGGCACCTGCGCGCTCTCTGAGGGGACGGCGGGCCTCAGGCGTTTTGCGGCGCCTGTGCTCACGGCGTTTTTTGCCCTCGTGCCGCTGTTCGGCTACGCCGTCATCAGCATAAAGAAGGACACCTTGTTCTACGCCGCCTTCACCTTGCTTGCGCTTGCCGCACTAGATTTGGCCTCTCGGCTGGTTGCCGATGCGCGCGGCGGCGTGCCCGAAAGCGTCCGAGCCGACAGACGCAAAGGAATCGCAGCCCTGTTGCCGACAGGCGTGTGGGGCAGCTCCGGTGCGGCCTGTGCGCGGGTAGTGCTGTGGGGGTGCCTCACCTCGATGTTTCGAAACGACGGCTTCGCCTTTTTCGTTGCCCTGGCCGTCTGCGTAGCCGCCGTCTCCCTGCTCGAAGCGCGCGCTGAAAGGAAACGCATTCGCGCCGTCGCAGCTTCCTCGGAAACGGGCGCCCTGGCAAACATTCCCGCACCGTCGACCGCTTCACCATCCACAGACCCTATGCCTGCGCCGCCGTGCGCGCCCGCATCGCGCATCCCCCTTTTCGCCGCGCCGCTCATGTGCCTCATCGCTGTCGGCTCCATCTACATCGTGGGGTACATGCTCTTCGCCATGACGGCGCTGGGCGTGGAGCGTGGCTCGATAGCCGAGGCGCTGTCGCTGCCCTTGCAGCAGACGGCCCGCTACTGCATTTTTGCACCAGAGGACGTGGACGATGAGTTTGCCGAGGCTGTGGGCGGTGTGCTCCTTGCCGACGGGCTGAACGTGGAGGCGTACGACCCGCGTTGCTCCGACAGCCTCAAGTTCTACCATTTCAACGAAAAGTGCACGACCGACGAGCTGCTTGCCTTCCTCGGCGCCTGGCTTTCCGGCGGCCTGCGCCACCCGGAGATTTACGCGGAAGCCTTCGTCGACCAGACGTCTGGTTGGTGGTACATCGAGCAGCTGTTTGCCCCCGACGAGACGGCCAGCGGCATGATGCTCTACCAAAGCGCCCCTAGGACGCAGATGTATTGCGACGCGCTCAGCTTCAAGATGCCCCTCTACGAGACGCCACTGCGCGAAGGCTTCGAGCGCCTGACCTACGCGGTGCCCTACATCCCGGTTCTTGGGCTGTTCACCTATCCGCCCGTTTATTTCTGGCTGCTCGCGCTCGTGTTCGCGTGGGGCATTGCCCGCAAGAACCCGCGCGTCCTCATGCTCGTGCCGCTTTTCGTTTATTTCGGCGTGTGCCTTGCCTCGCCGGTAAACGGCCTGACGCGCTACGCGATTCCTCTGATGATGGCGCTCGCGCCCGTTGCCGCCTACGTCTACGAGCACGGCGCCCGCACTCGCCCACCCAGATTTTGCCGCGCGAGGGCGGCTTTCAGCTAGAATAGCCCGCATGGATCAGACACTCATTCGCAATTTCAGCATCATCGCGCACATCGACCACGGCAAGTCGACCATCGCCGACCGCGTCTTGGAGATGACGCACACCATCGCCACGCGCGACATGACCGAGCAGGTGCTCGACAGCATGGACATCGAGCGCGAGCGCGGCATCACCATCAAGTCGCAGGCCGTCTCGGTGAACTACACCGCCGACGACGGACAGACCTACCTGTTCAACCTCATCGACACGCCGGGGCACGTGGACTTCACCTACGAGGTCTCACGCAGCCTGGCCGCCTGCGAGGGCGCCGTGTTGGTCGTGGACTCGACCCAAGGCGTCGAGGCGCAGACCGTGGCCAACGCCCTCATGGCGATGAACGCGAACCTAGAAATCGTGCCGGCCATCAACAAGGTGGACCTGCCGGCGGCCGACCCCGAGCGTGTGCGCGGCGAGATAGAGGAGGGCCTGGCCATCCCGGCAGACGATGCGGTGCTGACCTCGGGAAAGTCGGGGTTGGGCGTCCACGAGCTGCTGGAGGCCGTGGTCGCGCGCATCCCCGCGCCTAAAGGCGATGTCTCCGCGCCCCTGAAGGCCCTCGTTTTCGACAGCTACTTCGACGCCTACCGCGGGGTTGTGGCCCTCGTGCGCGTCGTGGACGGCGTTTTGCGTGCAAAGGAGCGCCTGCGCTTTATGCAGACGCGCCACGAGTGCGAGGCCGAGGAAGTGGGCGTGCGCCGCCCTGCTGAGACGCCCGTAGACGAGCTGGCGGCCGGCGAGGTGGGATACCTCGTCACTGGCCTGAAAGACCCCAAGCTCGTGAAGGTGGGCGACACCGTCACGCTTGCCCGCGAGCAGGCAGCCGAGCCGCTACCGGGGTATCGCGAGGTCAAGCCCATGGTCTACACGGGCGTCTTTCCTATCGACGCCGACCAGTACCCGGCGCTGCGCGACGCGCTGGACAAGCTGGCGTTAAACGACCCGGCGCTTGTCTGGGAGCCGGAGACGAGTCATGCGCTGGGCTTCGGTTTTCGCGTGGGCTTTTTGGGCCTTCTGCACCTGGAGGTGGTGCAGGAGCGTCTAGAGCGCGAGTTCTCGCTGGACCTGATTGCCACGGCGCCCTCGGTGGAATACGAGGTCTATCTGACGAACGGCGACATGGTGGTCGTGCACAGCCCGCAGGACATGCCCGATGCCGCCTCCATCGAGCGCGTCGAGGAGCCCTACCTGAAGGCGCAGATCATCGTGCCGTCGGATTTCGTGGGCGCGGTCATGGAGCTGTCCGTGGACCGGCGCGGCACCTTCAAGAACATGGAATACCTCTCTACGACCACCGTTGAGCTGGTCTTTGAGATGCCGCTGTCCGAGCTGATAATGGACTACTTCGACGCGTTGAAGAGCCGCACGAAGGGCTACGCGTCGCTTGACTACGACATCATCGGCTATCGCGAAAGCGATTTGGTGAAGCTCGATATCCTGCTCGCGGGCAACAAGGTGGACGCGCTGTCGTGCATCGTGCACCGCGACAGCGCCTACGAGCGCGGCAAGGCACTGTGCCTGAAGCTGAAGGGCATCATCCCACAGCAGTTGTTCGAGGTGCCCATCCAAGCGGCCGTAGGTGCGCGCATCTTGGCACGTCAGACGGTGCGCGCCAAGCGCAAGGACGTGCTGGCGAAGTGCTACGGCGGCGACATATCGCGCAAGCGCAAGCTGCTGGAAAAGCAGAAGGCCGGCAAGAAGAAGATGAAGGCCATCGGCAACGTGGACGTGCCGCAGGAGGCCTTCATGGCGATACTCAAAGTGGATGATGAATAGGGGGGCGTGCGCGGGCGCGGCGTTTTGTGCAGACGTCGGTGCGGGCGAAACCGCGCATGGATCCGCGTCTGCGCCAGACGCGGCGTTTCGCGCGGCGTTTGACAGGCCGCTGTGGCTTGCCCCCATGGCAGGCGTCACCGACAAGGCATTCCGCACGATATGCGTCTCACACGGCGTGGGCCTTACCTTCACCGAGATGGTGAGTGCGGCAGGGTTGCGCCACGGCGGCGAGAAGACCTGGGCGCTTGTGGACCCGGCACCTGCAGAAGAACACATCGCCGTGCAGCTCTTCGGCCGCGACCCTCAGCTCATGGCGCATGCGGCTGCGCGTGTGGAGAAGCGTCTGGGCGCGCGCCTTTGTTCTATCGACGTGAACATGGGCTGCCCCGTGCGCAAGGTGGCGGGCAAGGGGGAGGGCGCCGCGCTGATGAAGGAGCCGGGGCTTGCCGCACGCGTCGTCGCCGCGCTTGTGCAGGCTGTGGACGTACCCGTCACGGCCAAGGTCCGCGCGGGCTGGGAGACAGGCGAGAACAGCGCGCCCGAGCTGGCGCAGATGCTCGAGCAGGCTGGCGCGCGCATGATTGCCGTGCACGGGCGCAGCGCCCGGCAGCTTTATAGGGGCAAGGCCGACTGGAACCTGATTCGGCAGGTGAAAGAGGCGGTCGCGGTGCCCGTCGCGGGCAGCGGCGACGTGTTTTCTGCCGCAGACGCCGAGGCGATGCGCGCGCAGACAGGCTGCGACGTGGTGTTTGCCGCCAGGGGCGCGCGCGGCAACCCGTGGATCTTTGAAGGAAAAGAGCCGACGGATGCCGAGCGTGTCGAATGCGCCTTGGAGCACCTGCGCCTGTTCTGCGAGTTTTACGGCGAAGACCATCTTGCCCCCTTGCGCGCCCAACTTTCCTGGTACGTGCACGGCCTGCCCGGAGCGGCCACAATCCGTCGCGCGCTGTCTGCAGCCACGACCCGCCGCGACTTCGAGCAGGTCTTCGAGGGCGCACGCGCGCATGCTGCGCAAGTGCAGGCGGCCGGACATCCGCACGACACAGCCGAGCATCCGCACGAGATGGCCGAGAGCCCGCGCGGCACGACCGAGGGATAGCCGCGACTTTGCAGGCGAGGTCTGCGGCCAGTAGTCGTATCATGTTCGGCACAGGTTTTTTCGCATGCGCACTGCCCGTCCGCGCGCATGGCATGATATGAACTTCAACGAGGGGAAACGATGACGATAGACCACATGGGGAAAAAGGCTGCACCTGCACCTGCGTCCGCATTCGCTGGCCCGGGCGCCGCCGCCGGGAGCGCTCATGCGCGTAAACGCCGCCCTTCGAGAATCTGCAAGGCGATAGTGCTTGCGGCGGTGGTGGTGCTGGCAATCGCCGCCGCGTTCACCACAACCGGCTGCAACAGCAGCTCCACTCCCACGGGAAACTCCACGCTTAAAGTGGGCGTGCGCGCGGACGTGACGGGATTTGGCTACTACAACGGGGAGACCAAGAAATATTACGGCTTGGAAATCGACATCGCCGATGCGCTGGCGACCAAGCTGGGATATGCCGACGTGCAGTTTGAGACCGTGACCCCCGACGACCGCAAGCAAAAGCTCCTCGACGGCGACGTGGACTGCATCATAGCTTGCTATTCCATCAGCGACTCGCGCGAGGAAAACTTCGACTTCTCGCCCTCGTATTACGACGACTACTCGGCGCTTATGGTGGAAAAAAGCTCCATGATCACCACAATAGACCAGCTCAAAGGCCTTACGGTCGGCACGATGAAGGGCACCAACGCAGCCCCGCAGCTGGTGGCCAAGCTCACGGAAGACGGCCTGACCAACGGGCAGCCCGTCTTAGCAAACGACGACAACTCCGACGTGCGCTTCGACACCTTCCACCTGCTGCAGTTCGATTCCTATGCACAGCTTTCCGATGCGCTGGAAGGCGGAACTGTCGATGCCGCGTGCATGGACGCAAGCATATCCTCGTCGTACATGCGCGACAACCGCCAGCTCCTCGACTACAAGGTCGCGACCCAGCACTACGGAGTCGCCACGCAAAAGGATTCGGGCCTAAGCAGCCCCGTGGCCACGACTATTCAGGCGATGCTCGACGACGGCACTATTGCCTCGCTTGTCGATAAATGGGATTAGGGGTGCATGCAGATGCCGATGTCGAGAAAACTCAAGTTCAAAGTTGCTATTCTCGTGGCGATAGTCGCCGTTGGGACCATATGCACGGCCCTTTGCATCTCGGGGATGCAAAACAAGCTCATGCTGAACAACTACACGCAGGAGATGGAGCAGCTTTCCGAGCAGCTTCCCGGCCTTTTGCAGCAAGCCGACGACGAGACCAAGCAAAACACCAGCTCCTACGACGCAATTTACCAGTCGAAGGCTGAAAGCGTGTCGTTCATGGCGGCCAACAACGCCGGCTACGAGGCCACGAACGCCAAGATGGGCGAGCTGGCAAGCCTGCTCGAAGTCGACAACATCATGGTGGTGGATCGCGCCAACCACATAGTGGCGCAGGCGGAGCAGACAAACGCCGATTTCGCTTCGTCGCGCTTCAACAGGCTGCGCACGGTCTTTAGCGACGGCAAGCCCTCCGAGGCGGTGGAGGTGAACCTCGCCGAGCGCTCATGGCACGACCGCTACTATTCGGCGCGCATCGACGACAATACGATGGTGGTGATCGAGCAAGACCCCGAAGAACTCGACCAGCTCGTGGAGGATTCCGGATCCACCGCGGCGGTGCTCAAGAACCTCTCGGTGGGGCAAAGCGGCTTCGTGTTCGCGGTGTCGTCCCAGGATTACCTGGTCAAATACCACCCGAACGAGGCGCTGGTGGGCACGGACGCCATAGACGGCGGGATCGACGCCTCCATGCTCGAAGATGGCACGCTGTGCTGGGCCAAGCTGGGCGGGCAGTCGCTGTACTGCCACGTCAGCGCAATCGGCGACATGTACTACATCGCGGCGGTCCCCGAATCGGACCTGGCCTCGGCGCGCGGGGTCACCACCGGCGTGATCTTGTTCGTGTTCCTCGTGGCGATGGCGATTTCGGTTCTCTACGGCATATGTGTGCTGCACGAAGACGAGCGCAAAAGCGGCAAGGACAGGGGCAAGGATTTTGCCGAGGTCGGCGGCCTGCGCGTGAACAAGACCATCGTGAAGAAGGGCGCCGTCATCTCGCTCGTGGGCTTCGTGGCCATCGTGGCAATCTCGTTTTACATGCAGACACTCTTCTCGCTGTCGGCGCAATCGGTGGCCAACAACAGCAGCGTGCAGAGCCTGGCCACCACCATCGAGACGGCCGACAAGCGCGCCGACGCGCTGAGGGAACAATACAACGACCGCTACCTGTGCAAATGCAAGGTGGCAGCCTACATCCTCGATGCCAATCCGGCGCTCGCGACCAAAGACGGCCTCAAGAAACTGGCAGACGTCTTGCAGGTTCGCTACGTGGGAACCTACGACTCCCAGGGCTCGGTCACGGCAGCCAACAACTCGATCGTCAACTTCACCATCAGCAGCGACCCCAACGACCAATCCTATGCCTTCCGCAAGCTGCTGCAGGGCGTGGAGTACGTGGTGCAGCCCGCGCAGGCAGACGACGTCGAGGGGGAGCTGATGCAATACATCGGCGTGATCTTGCACGACGCCGACGGCAACGCCAACGGCTTCGTGCAAATTGGCATCAAACCCAGCAGGCTGCAAAACCTCTTGGACAGCGTGCAGGTCGACAAGGTCTTGGACGGGGTGAAGGGGCAGTCGGGGCGCTTCGCGTTTGCCGTGAAGAAATCGGACGGGACCTTTGCCTACTTCCCCGACAGCGATCTTGTGGGCAAGGCCGCGACTGAGTGCGGCATGACCGCAAGCCAGCTCAAGGACGGCTTTTGCGACTATTTGACCATCGACGGGCAGACGTATTATGCGTCGTCGGTCGAGCAGGGCGACTACTACCTCTACATGGCCGGCACGGAAGGCGACCTCATGTCCACGCGCGGGCCGTTGACCCTGGCCACGGCGGGGATAGCCCTTTTGTGCCAAATTCTGCTCTTTTGCATACTGGTGTTCGAGCGCAAGAACTCGCGCTTTGACGACGCGCTCGAAGCCGAAGGAGCCGCAGGCGGGCGAGGCGGCGATGGCGCGGGTGCCGGCGCGGGTGCCGCTGGCGATGCGCCCGACCCGAAAGACGCCGCCGCTGTTGACGCCGCCGCTGGCGGTGCCACAGGCGCCCGCAAGTTTGACACCTCCATGCCTGATGGGAGGAAACTGCGGACCGAGTCGGTGGCAAGCCGCTGGCTGGGCAGGCCGTTCAAGTGGGGCGAGAGGGACCCGGAGCAAAAGGTTGCCCTGGTAGTGAAGGCCATGGGCGCCGTGGCGGTGCTCGCCATCTTCGTGGCGGTGCTCTTCCGCGACCAGATCTTCGACTCGGGTTCCCTTTTCACCTACATCCTCGATGGCGGCTGGGAGCACGGACCTAACATCTTCGCCTTCACCGCCTGCATCATGTTCGCCTGTTTTTCCATAACGGCGGCCCTGATCGTGCAAAAGCTCATGTCCCTGCTCGCCGGCGTGCTCGAATCGCGTGGCGAGACCGTGTGCAGGCTGCTGGGTAGCTTCATCAAATACGTCACGATCATCGGCACCGTCTACTATTGCCTGGCTCTTGTGGGCATCGACACCACCACCCTGCTCGCATCTGCCGGCATCCTCTCGATTGCCATCTCGCTGGGCGCAAAAGAGCTGGTAAGCGACATTCTGTCCGGGCTTTTCATCATCTTTGAAGGCGAGTTTCGCGTCGGCGACATCATCACCGTCGGGTCTTGGAGCGGGACCGTGATGGAGATTGGGGTGCGCACCACGAAGGTGATGGACGGCTCGCAAAACATCAAGGTCATTCGCAATAGCAACGTGAACGACATCGTCAACATGACCAAGCAGTCGTCGTATACCTGGGTGGACGTCGGCATCGAGTACAGCGAGTCGATAGAGCGGGTGGAGGCCATCTTGGCCGAGGAGCTGCCCAACATCCGCAAACACATCCCCGAACTTATCGCTGGGCCTGTCTACAAGGGCGTCGTGTCGCTTGGCGACAGCAGCGTCAACATCCGCATAATGGTTCAGTGCCTGGAAAAAGACAGGTCTGCGGTGGAGAGGAGCTTGAACCGCGAGATCAAGTTACTCTTCGACCACTACGACATCGGGATTCCGTATCCGCAGGTCGTGGTGAACCAGCCGGTCGGCAAGAAAGCGGCGACTTTTGGCGAGAGGATGAGCGCCGAGCGTTTCAACCGCGAGCAGCGCGAGGCCGCCGAGGGCATGGAGGCCGACGAAGGGGCGAGGGACTAGCGAAGGGGTTTGGCGAAAGAGGTGTCTGGCGAAAGAGGTGTCTGGCGAAAGAGGCGGTGAAAAGGCCTTGGTGAAACCCTGCGCCGCCCGCGCAACGCTGCGGCAGTCAAGCAGCGATGGTGTGTCTGGTATGTTTCATCAATAAAACTTATGATAAAGTGTGGTAATCGAAAAATTCTTTAACGAAAGGCGGCGACAGCAGCGTGAAAACAGCGACGCCGCGTCCGGTCGCCCGGGCGCAACGAGACATCGCCGCGAACCTCAACCTCGCACGTCGCCAGCAGCGTGTCTCCGTGGCCGTCCTCGCCGACCGCACAGCCATATCGGCGCCGACCATCTCTAAGCTGCTCAATCGGGGGGAGGGCACGCTCGAGACCTTCCTGCGCGTGGCCATGACGCTCGGGCTGCTCGACGGCGTCGTGGACGCGACGGATCCCCTGGCCACGCCGCTTGGGCGCGTGCTTGCCGAAGAGGACGTCCCCCAGAGGGTGAGGTACTAGCCATGGCACGGCGACGCGTGCGCGTGACGGTGCAGGTGGACGGCGCAGACCTCGCGTGCGGCACCCTCGACCAGAACGTCCGCAATGGCCGTGAGTCGCTCGTCTTCTCCTACGACGCGGGCTATTTGGAACATCCGAAGGCCTTCGCCTTGAGCCCGGACATGCCGCTCACGCCGGGCGCCTTCCATTCCGCTGGCACGGCCGAGTTGCGCGCCTTCGGTGATTGCATGCCCGACCGCTGGGGACGAAACCTCATGCGTCGCGAGGAAGCGCGTCTCGCCCGCGAGCAGGGGCGGACGCCGCGCACGCTTTTCGAGCTCGACCTGCTCTGCGGGGTGGACGACGCGCAGCGCCAGGGTGCCGTGCGCCTGTGGGACGAAGATGGCGCGGTGCTGTCCGTTCCAGGCACGGGAGTGCCTCGGGAGGTGGAGCTGCCTGCTTTGCTGGATGCGGCAGACCTTGCGGCAGACGACCTTTCGGCCGACGTGCGCGACTTGTTTGCCGCGGGGTCGAGTTTGGGCGGCGCGCGCCCAAAAGCGTCTGTTGCCGACGCGGACGGCACGCTTTTCATCGCCAAGTTCCCCCGTAAAGATGAATCGGTGCTCGACGACGTGTGTGCCTGGGAGAAGGTCGCCCTCGACATCTTTGCGGCTTGTGGCCTTGCGGTGCCGTCTGCTAGGCTGCTCAGGCTCTCGGGGCGCTCGGTGCTGCTCGTGAGGCGCTTCGATCGCGAGGGCGTGCGGCGCGTTCCCTACCTGAGCGGGCTTTCCGCGATCGGCGGGCGCGACGGTGCCGATGGATATTCCTATCTCGACCTCGCGGATTTCCTTACACGGGAAGGCGCGGACGCGCGTGCGGACAAACGCCGCCTGTGGCTGCACGCCTTGTTGTCCGCGGGAATCGGGAACACCGACAACCACATGCGCAACTTCGGCTTTTTGCGCGATCCGGCCGGGCGGGGTTGGCGCCTCTCGCCGTTTTTCGATGTAAACCCCACGCGGCTCGATGCGGGCGGGCGTTTCGCCGTGGGCGTGGGAGATGCCGGGACACTTCACGATGTCGAGACCGTCATGGAGTGTGCGGGGCTTTACGATGTGAAGCGAGACGAGGCGCGCGAGTTGGCCGGGCGGGCGCGTGATGCTGTGGCGGGCTGGCGGCGCTTGGCATTGTCTGCCGGTATCAAGGACGCCTCAATCGAGGCCATGCGGAGCCGCATGGAATCCGGCATCGTCGACCTCGGGCGTTTTTCATGGTAAAACTCAGTAGAGACTGCAGAGATGCTCTAGCCCATCGCAGCGAGCGCTTCGTCTATCGTCGCTTTCTTCACGGACGAAGCGGCAAAGCCCTTCCAATCTTCTGTCACGATGAAATCGCAGGAAATTCGTTGCGCCGTCACCCGGACGAGGGCGTCTTCGAAATCGGGTTCGTCCGAGGAGAAAGCATCTTCCAGAAGCGGGCGGGTCAGTTCCTCGATCTCGAAGGTGTCTGCCAGCATTCGCGTCCGCTCTTTCGCCAAGTCGGGGGCGCTGTAGTGCCGGCAGAGGATGTAGTAGACATCTTTCAAGGAGGAGGCGAGGGCGAAGGTTCTGATTTCGGGGTGCTCGGCGATGCGTGCGAGCAACTTCGCAGCGCTGGCGTGCCTGGGGCGCGCGGGGACTGCGAGATCCACGAGGACACAGGTGTCGAAGAAGAGCCTACGCATAGCGTTCTGCGAGCAGCGCGCGGTCGTCTTTTTTGGAATCGCCCCTCGTCCACGGGATGTCCGGCAGCTCGCTTTCCTGCGAGAGGAAGGCTGCTATCGCCTGCGAGCGGGATGCCTCGCAGTGCTTTTCCAGCACGATGCGCCCGTCGTCGAGGGCATCCATGCGCAGCTTGTCGCCCACGCACACGCCGTGACGTTTGCGCCAGGCGGCGGGCAGCGCGATCGCCGCGCTGTTTCCTGTCTTGAAGACCGTGCTCGTCGTCTGCATGTTCGCGCCTCCTCTGTTTCTGTCATAACAAATACTATGTTGTGCTTACGCCCGCGTCAAGAATGTGATGTGAATAGGTTCGCCGGCACCGTCCTTTGAATGGGAAAATCAGGACGAGGGGGTACGAATAGTGGATGCAGCCAACTGGCCGAGTGGCACCATTCCCCAAAATCGAAAAAATCGCAATTTTGGGGAATCGAAATAGTAGAGGTTAGTAAAAGTTAGTAAAGATTAGTAAAAGAAACCCGAAATAGTAAAAGATAGTAAAGGATAGTAAACCAGGCTATCGTGATTTGAAGTCTCGAGCGTTGCGGATTTCCTGAAATGAACTCATAGTTCCAGCTCGGCATGGGTTTTGGTGCGAGTCAAGGTGAGGATGAGCACGTCTTTATCTAGCTTGTAGATGAGCACCCAATCGGGCTCGATATGGCAGTCCCGAAAGCCCCGGCGGTTGCCGACAAGCTCGTGATCGCGGTGTCTTTCTTCAAGTTACTTGCCATCAACGATTGCATCGACGACGGCAGCAAGCTTCGAGAGGTCGCGTCCCTGCTTCATAAGGCGTTTCACATCTTTCTTGAAGGCGGATGTGCGCCGTATCTGAAACTGAGCCATTGTCAGTCCAGGTCTTCGAGCAACTCGGAAAACGAGGAGTAGGATTTTGTATCCGGGTTCGTGCCGACAGCCTCTGCCTCGTTCATGGCCTCGATGGTCTCGACGTTGAAGATGCGCACGTCGTTTTGCGAAGTGGGCCGCAGCTTCGCGCGCCGGCGGAGTCTGCTACCATCGGATGCCTGTCCGCCGGCAGACGACACACAAGGTGCAGCGCATGAAAACGGCAGTCCAGCAACTGATGATAGGCAAGGCCTGCGCGTCTGAGGCCCGCGCGGCCGAGATACTGGCCGAGATAGCCGCCGCGGGCTACGACGCGATCGAGCTCAACGGCTTCATGACGCGCCCGAGCTCGCCTCTTGTGAAAGTGCTGACGAGCCTCGGCGGCATGCCCGTGGGAAAATGCGGCAAGCTGGACTGGCGCGCGCTGGTCTCGCAGTCGGACCTCTCCGTCCTTGCGCTCCACGAGGACCTGGGCACCATCGAGAAGAAGACGGACATGGTGGCCGAGGAGGCGCGCGTCTTCGGCTGCGACAAAATCGTCGTCACGGGGATGTACAAGTTCGACTACTCGGACGCCGGCGCGGTCTGCGGGTTGGCCGCCTCGCTCGACGCGGCGGGCCGGGCGCTGGCGGAATATGGGCTGCAGCTCCTGTACCACAACCACAACGCCGAGTTCTTGCGCTACCGCACGGACAACATGTACGGCAAGTTGGTCAAGCTGACCGACCCCGCGCACCTCGGCTTCGAACTGGACGTGTTTTGGGCCGCGGATGCCGGCGTCGACCCACTGCAGGTCATGGACATGTTGGGCAGCCGGCTGAAGCTCGTGCACCTGACGGACAGGGGCGCGAGGAAGGGCACGAGGATCTTCACCCCCATCGTGAAGCAGAAGTCCGTCGAGCTCGGGCTGGGCAACCTCGACCTGGTCGCGTGCTGCGAGAAAGCCCGCGCGCTCGGCGTCGAGGCGCTGGTCTTGGAAAGCCACAACAACTGGATCGACGACGACCCGGTGCGCTCGCTTCAGGTCTCGGGCGCGTTTCTGGACAAATGGGCGAGGGGATAGACCCTACTCGCCGTTTGCGCCGAACAGGCGGGTGAAGATTGCCGCGATGCGCTCGGGCAGGGACGTCTGACTGTCGCCGGCGCCACTGTCGCTTTCGTCTTGCGCCACGTGGACCTGGGGGGTGACGTAGACGAACTGCACGGCCTCGACGTTGGTGTTTTCCGGTGCCACAAAGGAGCGCGGGGCAAATCCGGCCCCCAAAAGCTCATCCACCTTGTCCTGCAGCGCATCGAGCACCTTCTCGTCCAGCGCGCCCGTTTCCTCGTGCAGCTCTTCCATCCCGTCGCTCAGGGTGTCTGCCCCCTCGGCAAGTTCGGCAGCGCCCGAGAACAGCTCCCCGCTGCCGCTTGCCGCTGATTCGACCGCGTCCGTGTAGTTGCCCAGCCCATCGGAAAACGCATCTGCGCCTACGGCCAGCTCGCCTGCACCGTCGGCGAGCGCGTCGATGCCCGCCCCCAGCTCCGCATAGCCGTCTTGCACCTGCGCGAGCGCCTGATACGCCCCAGCGCCCCCGCTTGCCTGCGCCAGCGCCTGAGCCGCCTCGTTCACGGCGGCAAAGGTCTGCGCGCTCACCGTGCCTGTCTGCGCAATCTCGGCCTGCGCGGCCTGCGCCGCCGTCTGGTAGGCCGCCTGCGCCTCCTCGAGCATAGACGCCCCGGCGACGGCTTCCTCTGCCGCCGTGTCTATGCTCTCCGAAAACGCGTCGCTTCCTTCTGCAAGCTGCGCCGCACCACCCTCGACAGACGAGATGCCCTCGCGCACGCTCTCCCATCCGCTCGCGAGCGTGCCGCTTTCACCCGCAATCCCGGAAAGCCCGCTTTCGAGCGTGGCGATGCCGCGGCTTAGGTCCACGTTGCCGCTCGCAAGCGCGCGTGCCCCGTCTGCCGCGCTGCCGACGGCATCGTCGAGCTCGCCTGTCTTCTTGTCCAGCTCGCCTGTGTCCTCTTCGGCCACGTCGATGGCCATCCCGAGCGGCAGGGCAGCGATTTGGAAGCCGTCGAATTCGAAGCTGTTCGCCGTGCCCTCTATGTAAAAGGTCTTGTTCTGGCCGGGCACGACCATGCACGACACGCCGGCGCTGCTGCCCGTGCGGGAAAGCGTCGCGTCGTTTGCGCTCTCGATGGAAAACGCCTCGTTTGCAAACGTGGCCTGCGCCTGCACGAGGTAGTTGTCGGAAAAGTCCGCAAGGCTCGCGTCTCCTGCGCCGTCCGTGCCGCGCGGCTCTACCGTCAGCTCTATTTTCAGATTCCCGCTTTTGCCGGCCAGCTCGTCGGCGGAAAGCTCCGCACCGTCGAGGATGTAGCGAAGCGAGACCTTCCAGGGCAGCGCCGTCGAGGCGGGCAGGTCGCCTTGGTAGTAGAAGGGCGTGTCCGCCGCGAGGGTGAAGGCGACGCCGCCGTCTGCGCAGGAGAGCTCCTCGGTGGTGGAGAGGTTCGTCAGCTTCTCGTAGATACCCACGTCGCGTGCCTCGCAGGCGTTTTTCGCGGTGAAGCCGTTCACCACGTATATCCCCGTCGGGTCGCCCGCGCCGTCTGTCTTCGCGTAGACGACCTCGGTTTTCGCCGGCGTCTCCTGCGGCAGGGACTGCGCCTCTTGCGTCTGCTGCGTCGTGCCCGCGCCTCCACCTGCGCCCGTATCTGCGCCTGCGCCAGCCGCAGATACCTGAGTGGAGGTTACTTGCGCGGCGGCTGCCTCTTGCACTCCCGCGATGCCGGTGCACGGCAGCATCGTCGTCGCGAGCGCACCGCACAAAAGCCCCGCGAGCGCCTTCTTGCCCCGCCCCATGCGCCGCCGGCCCGCGCCGGCCGCCGCCCCGTTTTCCGTGAACGCCTTCACCTTGTTCATCGATTCTCTCCTTTCGCTTCGGATGGGCTTTCCTCTTGGCTGCACGCCTCCAGCTGCCGCGTTTCCGGCTGCTGTGCCTTTGGCTGTCGTAGCTCTGGCTGTTGTGCTTCCAGCTGCCGTTCCGGCATCTGCGCCTTTACCCGCTCCTTCTTCGCGCCCGCCCGCCCCGGCAGCTTGACGCGCGCCAGTAGCATGTCGCGCCAGCAAAACAGCGTCGGCATGGCCAAGAAGATGATGAGGTCGGCAATCGCGGCGCCGCGGCATATAAGCAGCCCCAGGTCTTGCACCATCGGGCTCGACGAGAAGAAGTAGATGCCCAGCGTCGCGAGCATCAAGATGGTGGACGAGGTCAGGATGGGCACGGCGGCTCCAGCCACGGCATCTCGCGCACGCATCCCCGGCGCCTGCTTGGGCGCGGCCTTCTTCAACCCGAGGTATTCGTGGGCGAATATGATGGAGTAATCCACCGCCGCGCCCAGCTGCACTGCGTCGATCACCAGAAAGCCGATGTAGCTCGTCGAGGCGTCCATGAGGTAGGGGATGCTCAGGTTCACCCATATGGAGGTCTCGATACAGAAGAGCAAGATGAGCGGGATCCCCAGGCTGCGAAACATCATGAGTAAAACGAGCGCGATGGCCACAAGCGAGGCCGTGCGCACGGTGAGCATGTCCTGGCTTGCCACCTGCTTGATGTCGTAGCACGCGACCGAATCGCCCAGTAGGTGGTAGTTCCCGCCGTATTCCTGGGCGCACAGCGTGCGCACCTGCTCCACCAGCGCGAAGGTGGCATCGCCTTCTGCCGCGACCCGGCTTTTCAACACAATGCGGCTGTAGCCGCCGTGCACGAGCAGCGCCAGGTCGTCTTCGCCTGCAAGCTCGGTGGGCACGGCGCTCGAGGCGACAGTCCCGTAACTTGTCACGCCGGCGGTCGTAGGCAGGGCCTCCAGGGCCGCGGTCAAGGCGTTTTCATGGCCCCATTGGCCTTCTGGCACCAAGACGACCCAGGTCTGCTCCTCGCCGAAACGTTCGTCAATCGTCTGCTGGTCACGCGCGACCTGCGAGTCGGGGGAGATGTTGTTCGCGCTGCCGTAGTTGAACTGCGTCATGTCCTGCGCGACGTAGGCGGGAACGGCGAGGGCCGCGACCAGAACCAGCGCCGGGATGCTCGCCGCGCGGCATATTCGGGCGAACTTGCCGAAGGGCGGCAGGAAGGGGCGGTGCGAGAGCCTGCGCACGGGGCGTTCGAGCATGTGCAGCAGGCAGGGCATGAGCACGGTGATGGACAGGAAGCTGAAGACGATGCCCTTGGCGAGTACGACCCCCATGTCTACGCCGATGAGGAACTGCATGCACGCAAGCGATAAAAAGCCGAAGAAGGTGACCGCCGCAGACGAAGCCACAACCGAAAACGAGCGGCACATGGCCTCCACGATGGCTTCGCCGGCGTCCTCGGTGCGCGCACGGGCCTTGGTGTAGTTGGCCAGAAGCACTATGGAGTAGTCCATGGATACGGCCAGCTGCAAGACCGCGCCCACCATCTGTGTGACGCTCGAGATCTCGCCTTGGACGATGTTGGACCCCATGTTCATGACGATGGCCGCGCCGATGGCCAAAAGTGCGATGAGGGGGTGCAGGAAATTCGTCGTGGCAAGCGTCATGACGAGAAAGACCACGAGCACCGCAAGCGGCACAATCACGGAGAGATCGCGCTGCACGCTGTCCACGACGCTGGCGTTCGTCGCGGCCGAGCCGTCTATGGCGCAGGCGGTCGCGCCGTCTACTGCCAGAGCCTCGGCGCGAATGCTTTCTATCTGGCTTTCCTCGTTTGTTGCGGCGATGGTCAGCTGGAAGAGGTAGCCCTCGTCGTCTGCCCAGGCGCTGCGCGTGTCCTGGTCTTGCGTTTCTAAGGGCACGCCCGTGTCCAGCTCGTCGCCGAGCCACTGCACGTCGGCCACGTCGTCGCGCGCGAAAAAGCCTTGCGCCAGCTCGCGCGCCTGCACGAGGCTGATGCCCTGCACATAGACGCGCAGGTTGGCCACGTCGCTGTCGAAGGCTTGCTCCATGGTCTCAAGCGCGACGGTGGACGGCGTGGAGGGCGGGAGGTAGTCGGAGAAATCACCGTTCACCTTCACCTGGCCTGCGCACAGGGCCGCGAACAGGGATGCGGCGACGAAGAGCGCCACCACCGCCTTCTCGTGGGCGATGATTGCGGAAAAGAGGCGCCTCATGTTTCATCTCGTCCTTTCTCATGGTCTCTCGTCCGTTTTTGAACAGGTGTTGATATTTTTCACGAAGCACATTAAATTGCTGGTGAAGAGCCGTTTCAATAGGCAATGTGCGCGACATATGGCCGAACTTGGACACTTTTGCACGTATATGTTGGAGTTTTGCGAGGGGCGACAGAAAGGAATGGTGAAAGGGATGGCAGGCGAGGCGAAGAACCGAAACGCTCTGCGCTCGCAGCGCATGCTCGCGCAGGCGCTCTCCGAGCTCATCTTGGAGATGCCCTACGAGAAGATCACAGTCAGCGCCATCACGCGCCGCGCCGACTTGAACCGGGGGACCTTCTACGCGCACTACGAGAGCGTAGACGAGCTTATGCGCGAGGTTCTCGACGGCATCGTGGAGAAGCTCTTCAGCGTGCTAGACGAGGCCATGCAGGTGAATTTCCCCAGGCACCCCGAGCCCGTCATCTCAAAGGCGGTTGCCTACTTGCAAGACGAGGCAGAGCTCTACCGCCTGCTCGCGGCGGGGGAGAGCGCCCCGATATTTCTCGCCGACATGAAGCGGCGTATCACCGAGGCCCTCGTCGGGCATGTCGTCGCCTGCCACGAAGACGAGGCCGAGGCGCGCATCGCCGTCGTCTACCTCTCGTCTGGGGTGATCGACACGGCGTTTGCCTGGCTGCGCGGTGAGTTCGGCGACATCGACACTGCGCGTCTGGAGCGTATTATCTGCAATCTGTGCAAATCGTCTTTGCAAAAGTGGGCTTAAAGAGAAGGTCGGGCGCAGCATGCGCGCATGCATGTGTTGTGAGCTTTACGATATTCGACGAGGGGAAAGGGCGAAAATGGGGATTGGAGCCTTGTACGTGCACGTGCCGTTTTGCGTGAAGCGCTGCGCGTATTGCGATTTCGCGACGCGCGCCTGCGACGATGGCGCGGCCATGGAGTCTTACGTCGAGGCGCTGTGCCTACAGCTGCGCCGCGCGGCGCGGGCCGGCTTGCTCGGGTGCGTGAAGACCGTCTACATCGGCGGCGGCACGCCCACACACCTAGGGCCGGCGCGCCTCTCTTCGCTCGTATCCATGCTCTCGTTTTCCCTGCATATGGACGCGATCGAGGAGTTCACCGTCGAGTGCAACCCCGAGTCTTTGACCGCGTCGATGGTGCGCGACCTGTTCGCGGCGGGCGTGACGCGTTTTTCTGTCGGCGCGCAAAGCTTCATCGATGCCGAGCTGTCTGCCATCGGGCGAGCCCACAGCGTGGCCGACACGCGCAAAGCCGTGGCTGCCGTGCGCGAGCGGACGGACAACTTCAGCCTCGACCTCATGTGCGGCCTGCCCGGCCAGACGCAGGCCAGTTGGGAGGAGAGCCTGCGCGCGGCGCTCGGCTTGGCGCCAGCGCATCTGAGCGTCTATCCGCTTTCCATAGAGGACGGCACGCCGCTAGCCGAGCGCGTCGCGGCCGGCGAGGTGGCCATCGCCGACGAAGACGAACAGGCGGCCATGATGCTTCGCGCCGAGGAGCTGCTGGGCGCGGCCGGCTTTACCCGCTACGAGGTCGCCTCCTACGCGCGGCCCGGCTTCGAGTCGCGCCACAACACGGCGTACTGGACAGGCGTCGAGTACCTGGGACTGGGTGCGGGGGCATCGTCCATGCTTTCTGCGACGGATTTTTCGGCCTGCGTGAACGCGGGGATTTTCGCGGCGGCGGGTGAAACTGCCTGTGCGCGAGCGACTGGTGAAGGGGAGGATGCCCTTGCACACATGGCGGGTGAAGGGGGAGAGGCCTGCATGGTCTCTGATGAAGGTGAAGCTGCCCGCATCCGCGTGGCTGCTGCCCCCGACAGCGTGGCGTTTGCCGCGAGAGGCGGCCGCCCGCGGGTGGAGCTGGAGCGCCTCGACGCGCGCCAGGCACTGCTCGAAGACGTGATGCTTTCTTTCAGGCGCAGTGTCGGTCTGGGCGAGGCCTTGCGCGCCCGGGCACTTGCATCTGTACCGGAGCTGGACGCCGTCTTCACCCGTCTTGTCTCACTCGGCCTGCTCGAAGAGCGCGTAGACGACGAGGGCGGGCGGCACCTGACGTCTACGCGGCGCGGCTGGCTGTGCGGCAACGAGGTCTTCGGAGCCGTCTGGGACCTCGCCGCACACTAGACCCTTTCACCATTCACGCGGCTCCTCTACCCCATCTGCCCGTCGTCCGCGCCACCGCCGCTCCCGCCCGCTTCCATCGCCTTCATGCGCCCCTCTTCACCGTCGACACGTCTGCGCGTCTGTTTGAGCGCCGGGCTACCGCCCGTATGGTGACGGGTGGTAAACGATTCGCCGCCCACGGCTTCACGCCAGACGCGCGGCGGCGCACAATACCTGCATCGAACATGAGGACGCGTGCGCAGGCACGCGTTTTTATTGGCCGGCGCGCGCGCAGACCACGGCGCGAGTTAGGCCCGCACGAAAAGGCACGAGGGGAACGGCGGTTTTCAGACGGTGGCCTACGAGTTCTACGACATATTGGGCGTGTCCCGCGACGCCGACGACCGCGAAATCAAGAAGGCGTTTCGCCGTAAAGCGCGCGAGCTGCATCCGGACGTGAGCAAGGCGCCCGATGCCGAGGAGCGCTTCAAAGAGCTCAACGAGGCCTACGACGTCTTGAGCGACCCGCAGAAGAAGGCCCTCTACGACCGCTACGGCACGGCCGAGGCGGCGGGCGGCTTTGGCGGCGGCTATCAAAACGTCGACATGAGCGACATATTCGGCGGCATGGGCGACATCTTCTCCAGCTTCTTTGGCGGTATGGGCGGCTCGCGTGGCCCGCAGGCTCGCCGCGAGGGGCGCGACATGGGCATAGGCCTGCGCCTCACGCTGGAAGAGGCGGCCGTCGGGGTGAAAAAGGAGGTCGTCTACGACCGGCTCGCGCCTTGCGAGGAATGCGGCGGCAGCGGCAGTGCGGACGGCGGCTCCATGAGCAGCTGCAAGACCTGCGGCGGTAGCGGGCGCGTGGTCAGCGTCCAGCACACCTTCTTGGGCGACATGCAGACGGCCAGCACCTGCCCGGAGTGCGGCGGCACGGGCTCGACGGTGGAAAACCCCTGCCCGGAGTGCGGTGGCCAGGGGCGCGTGCCCGACCGCGAGCGCCTGACCATTGAGATACCTGCCGGCATCAAGGACGGCCAGCAGGTCCGCGCGGCAGGGCGCGGCGAGGCCGGCATGAACGGCGCGGCATCTGGCGACCTTATCGCCACAGTCCGCGTCGAGCAGCATAAGTACTTCGAGCGCGACGGCGACCACCTGCACACACGCGCCAACGTCTCCATCGCGCAGGCGGCGCTCGGCGCGACCATCACGGTCGAGGGTATCCTCGACGACGAGGTGGTCGAGGTGCCCGTGCCGGCCGGCTGCCAGCCCGATCAGATGTTGCGGGTGAAGGGGCATGGCATGCCGCGCCTGCGCAAACCAGACAAGCGCGGCGACCTTTTCGTGCACGTCACGGTGGTCGTGCCCTCCAAGCTCTCGCGCAAGGCCAAGGAGCTTTTGCGCGGCCTTGACGACGAGCTGGGTCATGCCGAATCCGAGAAGCGCGCCCCGCTCTCGCGCCGCTAGCTCCACGCACGCGCCTGCTCTCGCGCCGCTAGCCCCCATACACTCGATTTGTTCTCGCGCCGCTAGCTCCACGCACGCGCCTCACTTTCGCGCGCGGGTTTTACCTCGCCTTTCCAATTCGTGACGCATTGTGTCCCGAATTGAGCTGGATCCATTACCGCAGGCTATCACGCGTCTCCGCCATCGAAACTAGCAGTATGCTTGAGTGGCGCTTGATTATAACTTGTTATAATTACAGGTGAAAAAGCTCTGGAAAGGAGCAAGCGATGGCGACATGCACCATAATGTGATGGAAGACAGCGTCACCGAAAAAAAGACGAACGGCAAAGAGCTGGGCGGCAAAGAGGCAGACGGCATGAAGGAGGACGGCAAGAAGCCGTTTCGCAAAAAGCTGATCGGTACGCTGGCCAATTTCAACACGATCGTCGCAATCATGCTAGCGGTGTGTGCCCTCACCATGGCGTGGGCGACGTGGATTGGCGATTTGCACGCAAGCGACCAGGACTCGAACTACGCCAAGGCAGAGCGCTTGAACACCGAGGCAAATTCGAGCTACAACCTGAACTCCCAGCTCTACGTCGCAGCTTTCAACCTGTGGGCGCATGTCTACGATATGAACGCGGACGCAAAAACGCTTGAAAGTACGGGCGATGTCGCGGGCGCCGCCGCCAAGCGCGAGCAGATGCACTCCTATATCGAGACCAACTGCCCCGACTACGAGAACTTCAAAGGCGCCGTCTACACCGCCCTCGAGAAAGGCGGCACGGCCACCCCCTTCGATGAGTACCCGCAGTCGGGCTTTTTTGCCGACTCCGAAAAGTTATCGCAAGAGGCGGCACAGGCGCGCGAAGAGGGAAACCGCTGCAACCTGGCAAACGACTCCTACGGCCTGGTCACCGTTCTCTATTCGCTGTGCCTGTTCCTCTTCGGCATGGTCGGCTTCTACAGGCAGCGCATCCCGAGGCGGATTGTCTTTTCGGTCGGTGTCGTTGTCTTCGTCGCCGCCACCGCCTACATGTTCTCGTTGCCGCTGCCGGACAACTTCGACTTCGCGAACTACTTTAAGCTCTCGCAATAGACTTTCACAGCTTTCGACTCCATGAAAAGCGGGGCGATTGAAGCGCTCCGATCGAGATCGTCCGCTTGAAACCGGCAATCGAAACCGGGCGGATTGAGGCTGCTCGATTGAAACCGAGCTGTTTGGGAGACGAGCGCAAGAGAAAACCCGCAGCATGCTAGACTAGCGCCGTTGTGTCTCTTATGGAGAAAGGAAGATTCATGCCGCAGAAAAGGGTTTTCACCAACGGCAAGATTTACACCGTCAACAAAGAGCAACCGTGGGCAGAGGCCGTTGTCGTCGAGGGCAACAAAATCGCGTACGTCGGCTCGACGGACGAGGCGCTGAAGCACGCCGAGGGCGCCGAGGTCACCGACCTGCAGGGCAACATGATGCTCCCCGGCTTCATCGACGGCCACATCCATCCCCTGATGACGTCTGCGTTTGCGTGCGGCGTCCTCCTCAGCGAGTGCGAGACGAAAGAAGACGTCTTGAAGGCGCTTGCGGAGTTTGTCGAGGCGCATCCGGACAACGAGGCCTACTTCGGCCAGGGTTTCCCCGACACCATCTTTGCCTCCCAGCCGGCGCTTGCCGACGATTTGGACGCGATTTGCGCCGACAAGCCGGTCTTGCTCGTGGCATCGTCGTGCCACGGCGCATGGTGCAACCACAAGGCCTTCGAGGCGGCCGGCGTCGACAAGAACACTCCCGACATCACGCCGGGCAGCAACTATTTCGTCCGCGATGAAGAGGGCAACCCGACGGGGCGCTGCATCGAGAGCTGCTACATCCAAATCGCGAAAGGCGCCAACTACTTCTCGGCCGACAGCATGATTGAAAACATCGGCGCGCTTGGCAAGGAGTTTGCCTCCATGGGCTACACCGCCTTTGCCGACTGCGGGGTTTTCGCGTTTGTCGTGGACGCCCTCACGCAGGAGTTCGCCGATTTCATCAACAGCGACGAGTTCACCCAAAGACTGTTCGGCGGCTTCTACATCGCGACCAACATCCACGACGTCGAAGAGGCGCTCGACGGCGCGGCCGATTTGGCGGAAAACCTGCAGAGCACGGACCGTCTGGCGCTTAAGTACTTCAAGATCTTGGGCGATGGCGTCATCGAGTCGCGTTCTGCTGCGATGGTCACGCCCTACGACAACGGGGTGAAGGCTCTGCCCAACTTCAATTCCGAAGAGGCCGCGGAGATGGGCCTTCTGGTGGCGAAGGCTGGCTACGACCTCTACATGCACGCAATCGGCGACGCGACGACGACCGTGGCGCTCGACATGGCGCAGGCAATCCGCGAGGCGGGCTACGACGACACGCGCGTCGCGCTTGCCCATTGCCAGTGCTTCCAGCCGGGAGAGGTCGAGCGTGCGGGCAAGCTGGGCGTGTTCATCAACTCGACGGGCTCTTGGCACACGACCACGAACGCGGAGTACAAAGAGCACCTCGGCGCGAACATCCAGGGCTATCAATACCCCGTTCGCGACCTGATCGACGCCGGTTGCAAGTACGGCCAGGGCTCCGACTTTCCTGTTGCGGACGGCAAGCCAGACCCGTTCACCTCCATCGAGGTCGGGATGCGCCGCGCGCCCGTCGGCTACGATGGCCCGGAGCCCGAAGAGATTTGCGAGGCTCCGACCCTGGAGGAAAGCATCGAGTCGTTTACGATCAACAACGCCTACGAGGTGAGGATGGAAGACAAGATCGGCTCGATCGAGGAGGGAAAGCTCGCGGACTTCGTCGTCATCGACCAAAACCTCTTCGAGATCCCTGCAAGCGAAATTCACAAGACGAAGGTTCTCGAGACCGTCCGCGACGGCATCACGACCTTCAAGGCGTAAAGCGGCTAGGAGCGCAAAACCGTTCGCGTCGCATGTGGCCTAGGCGGCGACGCTGAAACGGCGCACCCGAAACGCCCGGCATTAAAAAGGCCCGCCTGCTCTTTATTGCAGGCGGGCCTTTTTGCGTCCCCGATTGTCTTACGGCTCTTTTTGGAGCCGCTTGCGCTGAAATCCTATTTGGGGAGGTACTGGTTGATGTAGGACTCGAGCTCGCTGGCACTGCCCACGCCCAGCTGGCTGTAGATGCTGTCGAGGTTGATCGTGTCGAAGCCGAGGGCCTTGTAGAGCTGCGTCTCGGCATCGTCCATCTTCCAAGTGTCGCCGGATTTGGTGTAGGTCAGGCTGAAGGTCGAGGTCGCCGTCGCGGCCGACTTGGCCGCCTCCACCAGCTGCTTGCCGATGAACTTGTTGACCTTGTCCTCCGAGGAAATGTCGTCTGCGGTCAGGCTGCCGATGGCGCTCGGGATGTTGTTGACCAACGCCGCAAGCACGGTGGTGGCGGTCTTCGACGTCGTGTTCACCTCTGCGATGGCGGTCCCTGCCTTGTCGTTGACCGAGATGGTGCCTATTTCGTAGGTGAAGCCGTCCAGCAACGCCTTCGCGAACTCGTCGCTATCGATGCCCAGGGTCTGAAGCGACGCATCGTTGGCCTTCAGCGTCTCGGCAAGCATTTTGCTGTCGCTGCTTTTGAAGGAGTCGAGCTGCGAGGTCAGGTCTTTGGAGATTGCCTCTTGGTCGGCGCTGCTTGCACTGCTGCTCGAACCGCTGTTCGAGCTGCTGTTCGAGGTGCTGCTCGATCCGCAGCCCGCCAAAGCCAGCAGGCCTACGACGAGAACTGAGCAGGTCAAACAAGCTAGAATTTTCTTTTTCATATCACTTCCTCCTTGAAACATGCCGCTTGTGTCAACAATCAAGCAGACTAACATAGACCGTCCGGCAACGCGACGCGCGCGTGCAAATCGACGCTTAATGTATAATTTTCCAGGATAAAAGCTGTATGAGGGTGGGATTTTGGAATGTACAAACTTCGTGGTGCCGAGAAGTTTTACAAGAAAAGGGGAGTCGGCCGCGCCGCGCTGAAGCGTGTGGACCTCGATTTGCCTGCCACTGGCCTTTTTGCCGTTGTCGGTGAATCCGGCAGCGGGAAATCGACCCTGCTGCATATGCTCGCCTGCCTAGTTGCCCCCGACAAGGGCACGGTTGAAATCGACGGCCACGACGTCTCGAAGCCAGGCGATGCGCAGCGCTGCGCTTTTCTTGCACGCAATGTTGGGTTCGCCTTTCAAGAAGACGAGCTTATCGCCCATGCCTCGCTTGGCGAAAACATGCGTGCCTCGCTTGTCTTGGCGGGCTTTTCCAAGCGTGAGGCCGCCGAGAGGGCAGATGCCGCCCTTGAACGCGCAGGGCTGGGCGAGTTTGAGAAATGCCTTCCCGAACAGCTCTCGAAACATCAGCTGCGGCGCTTTTCCTTTGCGCGTGCGATGTGCAAAGATGCAAAGGTCGTGCTTTTGGACGAGCCGGAGGTGGGCCTTGCAAAAAAAGAGCGGGAAAGCCTTGTCCGCGATCTTGAGGATGCGTCTGTAGGTGCGTTGGTCGTCGTCGCGACGCGCGATGCCGCCTTTGCTGAAGCGCTCGGGGCCGAGGTCATCACCATAGAAAACGGCGTCGTCGACCACACGGGCGGCGAAGCGGCGACTTCCCGCAGCACTGCCGCCCCTGCCCCCGGCGATCACGCCGGCACCAGCACCGCCTCGGCGCAAAAGCCCCGCGCGGTGTCTGTGTCGCTTGCGGCAAAGCTCGGTTTCGTCCGCGCCAGCCTGCGCAACAGAAGCGGCAGAAGCTTCGTTTTGGGCCTGTCCGCGATGCTCGGGATTGTTGCCCTTGCTTTCGTCTTGACGGTCTCGAAGGGGATTACGACATACATCGACACCGACAACCGCGACACCCTCTCGCAGCAGCCGTTGCAGGTCGGCACGCTTGCCTTCAACTCAAAAGAACTCGAAGATGCGCTCACGGGCGACGGCTCTACGCAGCTGTCGGCTTCCGAGCTGATCACAAAGACCATCCGATCCGCGAAAAACAACGACTTGAAATCCTTCAAATCGCACATCGAGGACAACAAAGACAAGTTTTCCGCCTGCACCGAGATGATCGACTACGACTATGGCGTGACGCCGCAGGTGTTTGTGGCCGACACGAACGCGGGGACCGTCTCTTTAAAAACGTCATCCGTCGCGGAGCTTTCCAGCTCCTACACTGCCAGCTTCACGTCGCCTGCTGGCTTTACGACGATGGCGCGCCTAGACGCCAAGACGGACAACTACACCTCGAACTACGACGTCTTGCAGGGCAGATGGCCGGAAAGCTACAACGAGCTCGTTCTCGTCTTGCCAAGCGATCGCTCGGTCCCGGGGCTGGATCTGACGTCAAACTCGGTCGAGGCCCGCCTGCAGCGTCTAAACGACACCATCGCCATGTTTAAGACGGGCAAACTCTCCGAAGACAAGACCGTCGAGTCGTTTACCTTCTCGCTGCAAGAGTATATGGACCTCGACCTCAAGCTTGTCTCGGTTGCCGAGTGCTACACGCAAAACGAGGGCGGCGGCTCTTGGCAGAACAACTCCTCAGACGAAGACTTCATGAAAAACATAATCGCGAACTCGGAGAACCTGAAAATCGTCGGCGTCGTCGCGCCGTCGGAAAACGCGGCTTCCGAGACCTTGTCCGCCGGGCTGTGGTATCTCCCGTCTCTGGAAAACCGCATCGCCGAAAGGGCGGGGGCTTCCGACATCGTCAAAGCACAGAAGGCCAACCCGGACGTCGACGTCTTTACCGGCATCCGCTTCGACAGCAAAGGGCGCAGCTTCGACGATTTGGCGCGCAGCGTCTCTTCGAGCATCAACGCCGCGCTTTCCTCGATAGAAGGGCAGCTGAGCGCGGCTTTGGAGCAAACCTTTGCCGACATAGAAAAAGAGCTCGGCAGCCTCGCTCTCGACGAAGGCTTCGAACTCGACTTCACCGATGCAGACGATGCGGCCGGCACCGATACCGGCGAGGACGACGGTGAAGGCGGTGAGGGCGATGAAGGCAGCATCGAAATTGACTGGGAACAGCTCTTGGGAACGACGTCGGAGGACAACACGATAGTCGTCGACGTCGACGAAGATGCGATTGACGAGGCGCTGCTCGATGTGTGCGGCGACTACCTGGCAGACGCGCTTTTGAAAGGCCAGACCCCGACACGCGAGGGTCTTGTGGACTATATGGCAAGAAATGACGTCAGCGAAAAGCTGAACAAGAAGATAGATGAGGCGTTTATCACCGTCGAATTGGGCGAGGAGACCAAAAAGCAGTTCGACGCCTTTGTCGAGCAAGAGGTCGTGCCCTACCTGCTGGAGCGCGTGGAAGAGGAGTACGGCGCCTACATCGCCTACATCGAGGCGCAGATCAAGGCGGGCACATACGAGCCGCTAAAAGAGTTGGAAGAGACGTTTGCCAAGCTGAACAGCGAAGATGCCTTTGCCTCGCTGGGACTCGATACCGCGCTCAACGACTTCTTCAAGGAATTCGATTTGTCGGGCGCATACGACGAGCTGAACAGCATCCTTGCGTTGAACGAGACGGCAGGTGACGAGGCAGCAGATGGCGAGACGGCAGACGATAGCGCGGACGAGGGCGCGGCAGACGAAACGTCTGGCCGCATGGACGCGCGTACGAAAAAGTTCCTGGACTCGATGGTGAAGATGGCCACAACGACGCTGAACACCTACGACCTCAACATGAAGGCTCTCGGGTACTCGGATTTCAGCACGCCCTCGACCATTCGCTTCTACACGCCGACATACGAGGACAGGGTCGCCTTGAACAAGCTGATTGGCGGCTACAACGACTCGGTCGCCGCCGCAGGGGATTCCTCAAGACACATCGATTATTACGACCTGGTGGACACCATCACCAACATCTCAATGGACATCATCAAGCTCGTGAGCCTCGTGTCTGTTGTGCTCTTGCTTTTGACGGGCATCGTCACGACCTTAACCGTCGGCGCCATCACCTTCTTCAGCTCGCGCGACCGTTGGCGCGAGACGAGCGTCATGCGGGTGCTGGGTGCGACTCGCCGCACTGTGTTTTCGACGCTTGTGCTGGAAGGCGCGCTCATCGGCCTTTTGTCCGCAGCTGTCGGGCTGGCTGCGACCGCGCTGTTGAGCATGCCGGTGAACTCGTCGGCTATGGCAGATGCGGGCTTTGCCATCATGATATTCGAGCCATGGCACGTGGCTTTTCTCTTGGCGCTTGGGGTGGTCTCGATGCTTGTCGGGTACCTGGTCCCGGCGATTGCAATCAGTAGGAAAGACGCCATCTCGGTCCTGCGCGCACGCTGATAGGAAAGATGCCGTCTCTGTCCTGCGTGTCCGGTGACGAAAAAGACGCCGCCTTTTTCCTGCGTGCACGGCAAGTTTGCCGCCGGTAACTTTTGGAATTTCTTTCGTTTCGGGAAAAATCCCGCGCCTGTCGCCGGCGCGGGAACGGGAATCTAGTACCCTGATTACGTGGCTTAATCCGAGAGATAAAGGAGTGTTTGAACATGGCAGAGACTTCAAGGCTGATGGGGAAAGTGCTCGCGGACTATGTCATCGAGCTTCCGGTCGTCACCGAGATAGACTACGAGGCCGGGCTCAAGAAAAACGTGGAGAAGTTCGCGAAGTTTGGTTGCTCGGCGGCGGGTAAGGTCCTCGAGAACGGCGACATGGTTGTCGGGCGCTCCTACGACCTGTACTACGGCAGCAATCCCGCCTACATCATCAGGACCGACGTCGAGGGCTTCAACAAGACCGTGGGCCTTGTGTACAACTCCTTTGATGGGCGCAGCTTCGACGACGTGAAGGAAAACGGCATCACCCAAGAAGAACTTTTGACGCTGCTGTTCTTTACCGCAGATGTCATGAACGACAAAGGCCTCTACGTCGAGGCCAACATGCGCCCGAAGCAGCCCGAGGAGACGGGCATAGCGATATCGACGGGCACGAATCCCGGCGCAGAGGTCACCCTCTCGCTGCCCGCCCTGGTCAGGTATCTGGGCGAGCGCTGCGCGAACGTGGACGAGGCGCTGGAGCTTGCCAATTCCTTGAACGTCTGCGCGTTCAGCAACGGCGAGGTGAACTGGTGCGGCGGCTTTTTCCTGGCCGACGCAAGCGGGCATTTTGGTGTCCTCGAGCTTGTCGACAACAAGCTCATCTGGAACGAGGGCCAAAACTGCCAGGCGAACTTCTACCTCAACGACGAGTACAAGGACAAAGCCGTCTTGGGGACCGGCCTTGGCAGGTACGAGCTTTTGGCGTCCGAGATCGCGCAGGTAAATACTGCCGACGACATGACGGCGCTCATGAAAAAGGTCAGGTACTCCCAGATACTCGACCCGTACAACTGCCCCTTCGACCCGTGCAGCGAGTGCTGCGGGGAAGAAAGCGAGGAGCTCGGCGGCGTCCTCACACTTCAGATATGCGCGAGTGGGAAATACAAGGACGAAATCCTTGCAGGTATGGAGGCATCCGGCGCGAAGCAAAGGGCGAAAACCCTCCAGCAGCTCAAAGACGAGGGCTCGGAGTGGCTTTCCGTGTGGCAGACCACGGCGAACTGCAACAAGAAGTCGATCAAGGTGGTCTTCTACGAAGACGACGCCCTCACTTTCGATTTCGAGGTGTAGGACCTGCGGGCCTTGTGAGCAGCGAAATAAAGTGGGGAAGGCCTGCGCCTGCCCGATAAACCAGATGAGGTGAGACAATGGCGATTGCTGCAGATATGGTCGTGTACGCAAAGGTGTACACGTCGAACGCGAACCAGGACTACGCCCAGGCGTTTGCCGTCAAAGACGGCAGGTACGTCTATGTGGGCGACGAGGACGGCGCGGCAGACTACATAAAAGACGGCACGACGGAAGTGCTCGACTACCGCGGGCGCGGCATCGTCATGGCAGGCGCGACCGAAGGCCACGGCCACTACATCGGCTACGGCGCGCTCAGCTACCTCGGTCTTGCGCTCGGGGGCGCGACGCAAGAAGAGATCCTCGCAAACGTCAAGGCGTATGTCGAGGCGAATCCGGACAAAAACGCGTACTACACCTTCGGTTGGAACCACGAGGGCATGCTCGACGTCAAGGAGAGCATCGACATGAGAAGCGGGCTTGACGCCATCTGCAGCGACAAGCCCCTGCTCATCGGCGACGATTCCGGGCACAACGCGTTTTTCAACAGCAAGGCGGCGCAAGTTGCAGGTCTTGCAGACGACACACAAATTGTCGGCGGCGTCCTGTCTCGGGATGCCGACGGCCGGCTTTTGGGCCTGGCTTCCGATATGGCGATGAACTACCTGCTGAAATACGCCATCGCAACTGAGCAGATTGTCCACGAGGGCGATTACGCGGGCGTCGTTGGGACAATGGAGCAGGCGCTTCACTCCTTTGGCTACACCTACTACCAGGACGGCTGGACGAACTACCTCGGCACGCAGTTCATGGACGCGCTGAGCGCGCACGACAAAAACGTCGGGCTTTCGGTCGTCGTCGGCGGGGCGTATAAAATCGACTCCTACGACGACTGGAAAGAGGAGTTCGAGAAGGCAAAGGAGTGCTTCGAGAAATACCCCACGGGTCGCTTCAAGTTCAACACGCTCAAACTCTTCGCCGACGGTGAGGCGGTCGAGAGCAAGAGCGGCTGGCTGATCGATGGCTACAAGGACGGCAGCCACGGCACGCAGGTGTGGGACGATGAGACGATGAACGCTATCGTGAAGGCCGCAAACGAGGCCGGCATCTCCATGCATGTCCACTGTCAGGGAGACGCGGCGGCTCGGCAGGTGGTCGACGCGTACATCGACGCGGAAAGCACGAGCACGGGCAGCATCTGCAACGGCATCGTCCACGGCAGGAACATAACGCCCGAATCGAAGGAGAAGATGGGGCAGCACCACATCTACGCCGCCCAAAACATAAATTGGCGCTCGCTTTTCTCGAAAGGCCAAGAAGACATAATCGCAGAGCTGCTCGACACGGCCACCTTCAAGGCGGGCTATCCCATCAGGTCACTTCTCGACGCCGGCGTGCTCGTCACTTCCTCGACAGACGTCCCCGCCGCCTCCGGCGCGCCGACGACGGTCCCCGGCATCATCGAGGTCGCGGTAAACGACACCCGCGGGGATTTCGAGGTTGTCCAACTCGACGAATCCGAGCGTGTCTCGGTCGAGCAGGCCATGGACATTATGACGATCAACGGTGCCAGGCAGCTTCAGATACAAGACGAGCGCGGCTCGATCGAGACCGGTAAGTACGCCGATTTCATCTTCATCAACAAAGACATCTCGACGTGCGCAAAAGACGCAATCCACGAAGGAGAGGTCGAGGCCGTCTATTTCGAGGGCCGGGAAGTGTACACTGCATAAGACGCGGCCGGCACGGCTGGCGGCTACCAACCATCGACAGGAAGGTCGAGCAATGGCAACACGGGTTTTGACGAACGGCAAGTTTTTCACTGCGAACAAAAACGAGCCTTGGGCCGAGGCCGTCGTCGTCGAGGGCAATAAAATCGCCTATGTGGGCAGCACGGAAGGTGCGCTCGACTTTGCCGGCGAGGGCGTGGCCGCAGAGGATTTGGGCGGCAAGCTCGTGACGCCGGGCCTCATCGACGGGCACCTGCACGTTTTTGCGGCGACCATGTTCGAGGGGCTGCTGCGCCTGGACGCGATGACGCCCGAGCAGATGGTCGAGGCTATCTCCAAAGACGTCGCCGCGCACCCCGAGCTTGAGGCATACACCGGCATGGGCTGGTTCGACGAGGCGTTTGGCGAGGCAGGCCCGAACAAGGCAGACCTTGATGCCATCTGCTCCGACAAGCCCATGGCATATCTCTCTGCGAGCATGCACACCGTGTGGTGCAATTCCAAGGCGCTCGAAGCTGCGGGCATCACGCGCGACACGCCGGATATCGATCCGGCCGGCGGCGTCGTCTACGTCCGCGACGAGGACGGCGAGCTTACCGGCTACTGCAAGGAAATCGCCTCCATGGACAAGGTGATGGGCGGGGCCGAGTACTTCGACGCGAAGGCTATGGCCAAGGCCATGGAGGACTTTTGGGGGCTCTGCGCCGAGCACGGCATCACCTCCCTCGTGGACTGCGGTACCTTGAGCTTCACGAAATTCATCATGAGCGACGAGCTTTGCGCCAAGGTCGACACGGATGCATGCCCCGTGCGCCTGAACTTCTGCGGATTTGCCGGCGTGGCAGGACTGTATGACATAGCGTTTGACGATGCGGTCGAGTTCTCGAAAAAGTTCGACAACGACCGCTTCTTCTGCAGCTTCCACAAACTCTTCAACGACGGCACGACCGAGACCACGTCTGCTGCAATCCCCAACCCCTACCCCAATGGCAACGTGATTGCCCCGATCATGACCGTAGACGAGCTCGCGCAAAAATACGAGGCGTGCGCAAACGCCGGCCTCGACGTCAACATCCACGCGATTGGCTCGGACGCGATACGCAATGTGCTGCAAGCCGCCGGCATCGTGCGCGAGAAGGGCTTTGACGACCTGCGCATCGTCTGCTCGCATTCCTCGAACGTCTATCCCGAAGACATCGAGCTTTTCGGCAAATACGACGTCTTTTCCAACACGACCGGGCTGTGGGTGTCGTCGCTCAGCGAAGAGATGGACGCCTTGACCAAAAAGCTCACGGAGGCAAAGCCGTATCCTATGAAGAGCATCTTGGACGGCGGCGCGCGCGTTGGCCTGGGCTCCGATTTCCCGACCGACCCGACGAGTTTTCCGCCGATGCAAAACGCCGAGTGCCTCGTCACCCGCCAGCCGGTTGGCGAAAAGGACGGCTTTGTTCATGACGGGGAAGAATCCTTGAGCGTCGAGGAGGTGCTGCTGGGCTACACCATCGACAACGCCTACCAGATGCGCAAAGAAGACGTGTTCGGCTCGATCGAGGTCGGCAAGTACGCCGATCTGACGGTGTTTAGCCAAGACCTCTTCGAGATAGACCCCCACGAGATTCACAACGTCGCCGTTTCGCAGACCATCAAAGACGGAATCACGACGTACAAAGCGTAAAAAACGCGCAACCGATGCAGCAATGGAGGAAACATGTCGTCTAAGATAAGCTTGACAAGCGACGAGATCAGCGAGAGGCAATACGTCACGACGCCGTACCAGTCCGGCTGGGCGGATGTGACGAGGTCGAAGCATTGGTTTGTGCGCTCGCTGTTGCTCACGTTGTGCTCGCTGGTCCCCGTCCTCAACTGGTGCATCTGCGGTTTTGCGGCGCGCTGGGGCAGGGAGATATGCCTAGGCGTCAACCGCAGGCTGCCCTCGACGATAGTGAGCGACGACACGTTCATCTCCGGCGCCAAAATTTGGTTCGTCAACCTGTGCTGGGGAATCGTCCTAGTCGCGCTCGCGTGCCTCCTTTTCCTGATTCCGGTCGCAGGACCTATCCTCGTGTGCCTGCTTGCGCTGGTCTACGTCTTCGTGGCGCCGCTCATCAACTTCCAGGTGGCTCTAAGCTCCAAGCTCAAGATTGGCTTCACCGGCATCGGGCGGGCGTTCAAACTTCTGTGGAAAAAGCCGGTCAAGACCCTCGGCTCCACGTTCTCGCCGGTTTTCGTGGTGAACCTGATTGTTGGCGTCTTCAACGTCGTCGTCGGCGGGGCGCTTCTCGTCTTGGTCGCCAGCTCGCTGGTCAGCGTGTTTTCCGACCTCGCCTCGAACTTCGTCTCTGGGTTTTTCTCGGGCGCCGACCTCTCGGCTGTCCTCGAGACCTTCCTCAACGATTTCGACAGCGTCTTCACCGCCAGCGCCTACGCGTTCTTCATCCTCTACTTCATCTACAAGCTCGCGGGCGTCGTCGCAAACCTCTGGACGTACCGCGCGGTCGGGCATCTGATCGCGCGCGAGGCGCCGGAGTGGCTGGCCGAGGAGGAGCTCGTCGATGCGTCGTGCGTCGGAGGGGCAGATGCCGACATCAAGCCCTACATCCCCCTGAAAGAAACCGTCTAGCGGGGCAAAAGTCCGTCGGCTGATGCGACGAAAGGCGGATGCGCATGCGCGAGTTCAGCAAATCATCCAAGCTGCACGGCGTGGGCTATGACGTGCGCGGCCCTGTGGTCGAGGAAGCCGCTCGCATGGAGCAGATGGGCACGCATGTCTTAAAGCTCAACATCGGCAACCCCGCGCCCTTCGGTTTTCGCACGCCCGACGAGGTCGTCTACGACATGTCGCGCCAGCTGACCGAGTGCGAGGGCTACTCGCCGTCCAAGGGCCTCTACTCGGCGCGCAAGGCCATCATGCAGTACGCGCAGACGCGCCATCTGCCCAACGTCGACATCGAGCACATCTACACGGGCAACGGCGTCTCCGAGCTGATCAACTTGTGCCTGCAGGCTCTGCTCGACGACGGCGACGAGATTTTGATCCCGGCGCCGGACTATCCGCTGTGGACGGCATGCGCGACGCTTGCCGGCGGACATCCCGTCCACTATATCTGCGACGAGGAAGCCGGCTGGCTGCCCGACATGGACGACATGCGCGCGAAGGTCTCCGAGCGCACGAAGGCCATCGTCATCATCAACCCAAACAACCCCACGGGCGCGCTCTATCCCAAGGAGCTGTTGGAGGAAATCGTCGAGCTGGCCCGCGAGAAAGAGCTCATCATATTCTCCGACGAAATCTACGACCGCCTGGTCATGGACGGCGCCGAATTCACCTCCATCGCCTCGCTGGCACCCGACCTGTTCTGCGTCACCTTCTCCGGCCTGTCCAAATCGCACATGATCGCAGGATATCGCGTGGGATGGATGGTGCTGTCGGGCAACCTGGACGCGGGCCGCGGCTACATTGAGGGCCTCGACATGCTCTCGAACATGCGCCTGTGCTCGAATGTGCCGGCGCAGTCCATCATCCAGACGGCGCTGTGGGGCCACCAGAGCGTGAAGGACTATGTGGTGCCGGGCGGGCGCGTGCTCGAGCAGCGCGATTTTATCTACAACTCGCTCAAAGACATCGACGGCATATCCGTGGTGAAACCCAAGGCGGCCTTCTACATCTTCCCCAAGCTCGACGTGAAAAAGTTCAACATCACCGACGACGTGCAGTTCGCGCTCGATTTGCTCAAAGAGAAAAAGGTGCTGGTCGTGCAGGGCACGGGCTTCAACTGGCCTGCTCCCGACCACTTCCGCATCGTCTATCTGCCGCGCATCGACATCTTGCACGAGGCCGTCTCGAAGATCGCGGATTTCCTCGACGGCTATCGGCAATAGGGCATAGCGGCTCCACGCCCATGCAACCTAAAACGCATGTTGGCGTGCATGGTAAATGCCTCTGCGCGCTCTGTTGCGGGATTGCTCGTTTTCGATGAACATCCCTGCTCTGCGTGCCTTGCCGCCCGCCCGCGTCTCTTTCCGCGCCCGCGCCGTCTGCTCGCGCTTCTATTTTTGCTGCAGAAGCGGCGAGAGCGTGCCGCACGCGAGCACGGACACCTCGCTTGTGGCGCGCGATATGGCCGTGTAGAGCCTGCGGCGCGCAAGGTCGTCGGCGGGGTAGATGCGCGCGTCGGCGTCGACCACGACCACGCGGTCGAATTCCAGACCCTTGGCATGCGCAAGGTCGATGACGAAGACTCCGGATGCCGGCAACGGGTCGCTTTCGTCGGCCACGCAGGCCACGTCTTCCAGCGCCGCAGCCAGCGTGCGCGCCCTCTTCTTGCCGGGCGCAATCACCGCGCACAGCCCTTCTTTGCCGCGCGCTGCATCCACGCGCTTGCGCAGCGCCGCCAGATAGGCGTCCTCGTCTGGAGCCACGGCGATATCCGGTGCGCTGCCTTCGCGCTGCACCGAATCGGCGTGCACGTGCTGGCCGTCGGCGAGCAGCGTTGTGAAGAGGGCTGTGACCTGCGGGGTGCAACGATAGCTCGTGGCCAGGCGCATCTCGCAGACCTCCCCATGCGAGGCGGCAAACACGTCTTTTACCTGCGAGAAGCTCGCGCAGCCCTCGCGTATGGCCTGGTTTTCGTCGCCCAGCAAAAGGAAATGCGCGCGCGGGAACTGCGCCGCGAGCACCATGAGCTGCGCCTCGCTGTAGTCTTGCACCTCGTCGACCATCACGTAGCGCACCTCGCGCTCGGCCACGTCGGCCACGAGCAAGCGCAGGTACATCCATGTGGGCGCGTCCAGCGAGCCAGCGCCCAGCAGGCGCATGCCCAGCTTGTCGAAGGCAATCCACGCGCCGGCGTCCACCAGCTCGTGGGCCGGCTGCCCGTAGACGACCTCGGCGTAGCGCTTCAGCAGCCGCGCGGCCGTCTCGTCGTCTTCCTCGTCGAGGTCGACCGTGCGCCCGAATACGTCCATCATCGAAGGGATGTCGAGTGCCTCCACCTCGCGGCGCAAGCTGTCTTCGTGTGCGAGTTTTTTCACCCTGGAATCGAGGCGCGCGTGCAGCTCGTCGCCTGCCAGCGCGGCCAGGCGCGGGCTGGGGGAGACGCGCTTGAACTTGCCCAGCACGCTCTTTATCTGGTTTACGGACACGAGGGTGCGCCCGCCGACGCGCAACGGCCTGAGGTCGCCTGCCTCCAGCTGCGCGCTTTTTACCAGCTCTTCAAGGTGCCGCATCTGCTGTGCGCTGTCCGGTCCTCCCGCCGCGCGGCCGCCCAAATCGAGCGAGGCGGCAAACGAGTCCCAGGTGAGTATGCGCGGGTTTCGCTCGCCCATGCCCGGCAGCACGTCGGCGATATAGCTTGCAAACAGCGGGGAAGGGGTGAAGAGGCGAATTAACCTCGCGTCGAGGGTCTTGCGGTCCTGGTAGAGCAGCCAGGCGATGCGCTGGAGCATGACCGAGGTCTTGCCCGAGCCGGCGATGCCGTTTACCAGCATGGCGGGCACGTCCTTGTGGCGCACAATCTCGTTTTGCTCGCGCTGTATGGTCTGGGTGATGTCGCGCAGCTTGTCGGAGTGCCGCGACGACAGCGCTTTCAGCAGCAGCGGGTCTTGGATGGCCACGGTCGTGTCGAAGCAGGCCTTCAGCTGGTCGCCCTCGATGTCGAACTGGCGGCGCACGCGCAAATCGCAGGAGATCTCGCGCCCGTTTGCCATGTACGAGGTCGCGCCCGTGCTCTGGTTGTAGTAGGTCTCGGCCACGGGGCTGCGCCAGTCGACGACAATCTGCTCCATCGTGTCCGGGTCGCCCATCCCTGCGCGCCCAATGTAGACGTCGTCTTCCTTGCCCAGTCGGGGAAAGTACAGCGTCACCTTGGCGAAGTAGGGGCGCTGCAAGAGCAGGTAGGCGCGGCGCAGGTCCTCCACGAGCGTTGCCTGGCGCTGGTTGTAGAGGTCGATCACGTCGCTCACGCCCTTCATCTCGGTGAGCGACTCTTGGTCCATCACGTCGTCGGCGAAATCGAGCGTCAGCTCCTCGTTCATGCTGTGCACGTCGGCGGCTGCGGCGGCCTCGTTTGCCGCGCGCTTTTCCTCCAGCTCGTCGCGTATCTCGGATAGCCGTGCGTGCGTCGCGCTCAGGTGCGCCTGCTCGGCGGCGAAAACCTCGTCCACTTCATGCTCCTCGTCGTCGTTTTCTATGATGAAGGGGTGCGCGGGCGTCGCCGACCCCTTCGACGTGCTCTCGCCTCCGCGTGCAGCGCTCGGGGGCGTTTTTTCGGGGCGCTTTTTCTAGCGTGCGCCCCGTCCTTTTTATGCGCAGCGGGCGGCCAGCTCGGAGGCGATGGCCGCGATGAACTCCTCGGTGCCGAGCTTTTTCGGGTTGGGCAGGGTCGTGATGGCCGCAAGGTCACCCGTCATCTGCCCGCCTTCCACCGTGGCGATTGTGGCCGCCTCCAGCTTGTCCGCAAACGCCGCAAGTTCCGGCGTGGCGTCCAACTCGCCGCGCTTTTTCAATGCGCCCGTCCACGCGAAGATGGTTGCGATGGGGTTCGTGGAGGTAGGCTGTCCTTTCAGGTGCTTGTAGTAGTGGCGTTGCACCGTGCCGTGCGCGGCCTCGTATTCCCACCAGCCGTGCGGGCTGACCAGCACGCTCGTCATCATGGCCAGGCTGCCGAAGGCCGTCGAGACCATGTCGCTCATCACGTCGCCATCGTAGTTTTTACATGCCCAGATGAAGCCGCCCTCGCTGCGCATGACGCGGGCGACGGCGTCGTCGATCAAGGTGTAGAAGTACTCGATGTGCGCCTCGGAAAAGCGCTGCTCGTATTCGGCGGCGTAGATTTCGGCAAAGACGTCCTTGAAGCGGTGGTCGTAGGTCTTCGAGATGGTGTCTTTGGCGGCAAACCACAGATCTTGGCCGGTCTCGAGTGCGTAGGAAAAGCAGCTGCGCGCAAAGCCTTCAATGGAATCGTCCAGGTTGTGCATGCCCTCGGCGATGCCAGGGCCCGAAAACTCGTGCACGCACAGGCGCTGTCCCTCGCCGCCGCCTTGTGGGGTGAAGACCAGCTCTACCTTGCCCGCGCCCGGCACGCGCATCTCGACGTCGCGGTAGAGGTCGCCGTAGGCGTGACGCGCGATGGTGATGGGCTTTTTCCAGGTACGCACGTACGGCTCGATGCCGCGCACGAGGATGGGAGCGCGAAAGACCGTGCCGTCGAGCATGGCGCGTATGGTGCCGTTGGGGCTTTTCCACATCTCGTGCAGGTCGTATTCTTCCATGCGCGCGGCGTTGGGGGTGATGGTCGCGCACTTCACCGCCACGCCGTATTTCTTCGTGGCCTCGGCCGCCTCGACCGTGACGGCGTCACGCGTCTCGTCGCGGTGCGCCAGCCCCAGGTCGTAGTATTCGGTGTTCAGCTCGACGTAGGGCGCAAGCAGCTCGTCTTTGATCATCTGCCAGATGATGCGCGTCATCTCGTCGCCGTCCATCTCGACGAGCGGGGTCTTCATCTCGATCTTGGCCATGGGGCGCTCCTTTTTTAGCGTGCGTGCACAGCTCGTCCACGCCGGTTCACGTAGGCGTCCTATTGTAGCCTTCTTGTGCGCAGGCTCCGTGTGCTGAAAAAGCGCTTTTCGCGCGGCGTGGCGTGCCAAATACCCGGCGATACTTCGGGGTAAAGCGTTGCCGAGCTGCTGCGCGGCATATGCGGATGTTTGCCCTATCATGGGGTTAGACGCCCGTTTTCGACGAAGGAGAGCTGTGGCCGTAGCACTTCTCATATCGCTTCTCGCCGGCGCGACCATCGTGCTCGGCGGCCTTGTGGTGCGCCTCTCGCGCGGCGCGGCTCGCATCGAGCACTTCTCCATCGCGCTTGCCGCCGGCTCCATGCTCGCGCTGCTTCTCTTCGATTTGGGCCCGGAGCTTTTCGAAGGTTGCGAGGAGGGCGCCTATATACAGGTCGTCGTGGGCGCCGTCGTGGGGTTTGTCGGCCTTGTGGCCTTGGACGGCGCCATCCCTGATCACGATGCGGGCGGCACGCATGCCGCGCACGGAGCGCATGACGACGCCGATCATGCCGGTACTGGGCATGCCGGCACTGCCGTTGAAAATGCCGACGGCCCCGCTATTGAAAACGCCGACGCCACGCACGCGCATGCGCCTTCCGCGGGCAACGCCGTGCACATTGGCATCATCTCGGCCGTCGCCATCGTCTTGCACAACGTCATCGAGGGCATGGCCGTCTACAGCGTCGCGCTTTCCGCACCGGCCGACGGCGCGCTTTACGCCTTTGCCATCGCCTTGCACAACATCCCCGTGGGCATGTTGCTCTTCTCCACGCTGAAGGCAAGCCGCCCGACCACGCGCCGCGCCGTGGTCGCCGCCGTCACCTTCTCCACCTTCGCAGGTGGCCTGCTCATGGCGGCACTTTCGCATGCGGTGCCCGAGGAGGTCATGGTCTTTTTCGTCGCGGCCGCTGCGGGCATGATTTGCTACATACTCGTCATGGAGTTGGCCGGCCGCCTCGTGCGCAGCCACCCGGCCTGGGTGTCTGCCGTAGGCTGCGTCGCTGGTTTTCTCATCGTGGTCGTGGCGTCGCGCCTTGGATAAAGGGGAGGGAGAGCGCATGGTGAAGGTGGATGACGGGCAATTCGACGAGATGGTTTCAGATGCCATCGACTCAATTCCCGCAGAATTTCTCGACGAGCTGGACAACGTGGTCTTTCTCGTGGAAGACGAGCCAAGCGCCGAACAGCGCGCCGACGATATTGCCGACGGCGGCACGGGGGACATGCTGGGGCTGTACTCCGGGGTGAACCTCTACGAGCGCGGCGACTACTACAGCGGCGATTTGCCCGACAGCATCACCATATTCAAAGGCCCGCACGAGCGCATGTGCGAAAATGCCGCCGAGCTGGCCGAGGAGGTGCGCCGCACCGTCGTGCACGAGGTGGGGCACTATTTCGGCATGGACGAGGCCCAAGTCGACCAGATGGGATATGCCTAAAGGCCGCCGTCTGCAGTCCCCGCTCTTTCACGATCCTCGGAAACCCGACAGTCGTCGCTACCCGCGTCTCGCTTGAGCACCTCCGCGCCTGACGAAGTGGTAGCCGGGGCGCTCGAAGGGGCGCGACGGCAGCCCTGAGGCTTATTCGGTTTGGCGCGCTTCCTTGAAGGCTTTGATGCGTGCGTCCTCAGCGGCGCAGGCCTCGCGCAAAAGCCCGGCAAGCCCGGCGACGTTTCTGTTCGCCAGCATCTCCAGATAGCGCGCACGCTCCTCTTTTTTGATGACGGCCGGCGCGAGCCCCGAGGCCATCAGGCCGCGCTGCATCAAGATCCTGCCCGTCCTGCCGTTGCCGTCCTCGAACGGATGCGTCGCCTCGAACTTGACGTGGAACTCCGCCTCGCGCTCGAAGGGATCTTTGCCTGCCCGCACGTCGAGGTTATAGAGGTGCACGTGCTCCATCATCTGCGCGCGCACCTGCTCCGGCGCCGGCGGGATGTGCTCCGCGCCCCATATGACGACCTGCACGTTTCGATAGTCGTTTGTCTCGTGTATGTTTTTGTTGATGAGGCCGGCGACGCGCTTCACCAAGGATTCGGCAAGCTCCTCGCCGGGTGTCTGCATGGCCGCTTCGAGGGCGTACTTGTGGTTGATCGCCTCGTAGAGCTCGCGGGCGGTGGCCTGCACCGTCATGGAGTTGTCGAGCCACTGTATGGCGTAGGTCTCGGCCAGCGAGAGCGTGTTGCCCTCGATTGCGTTGGAGTGGTAGGTGGAACGGGAGACGAAATCCTCGAAGTAGGCGCGGTCGAGCTGCATGTACTCGTAGGGGGTCATGGCTCTCGCGGCTCCTTTCGCGTGTTCGGTTTCGTTTGGCACTGTTCGGCGCCCATCCGGCGTCGTTCATCTTAGCATCGGGCGCCGCTCGAGAAGGCCGCGAGCGCGTTGGCCACGGGGCAGGGAAGGGGCATCTTAGGGCGCGGAGAGTGCCTATTGAGTGGAGCGCCGTATAGCGGGTGGCATCGTGACCGCTCAGATAGCGGACTTGTGCTTGCGTGTGGCAAGCTGCTAGTATCTGCAACATTAATATTTTGCGGCGTGGCACATGCGCACGAGGAGCGCGTTGTGCACGCCCGCAGATGAAATCGGGCATCGAGAAAAACGCCCGGAATAAGGCGGGGGCGCCGCGACGAGCCCCAAGGTGAAAGCGGAGATGAGGTGGCGAGGATGCCGTTCGCGAAGAAAATGCCTGGGGGGGGGGCTTCACTGCCGCTTCTGAATGCCGCGAATCGACTGGCGAGGATTGCCTGAAAAACACGGCCGCCGTCGCTTCTGTCTCGCATGACGCGCGCGCGAATGAAAACGCTTCGGGGGAGTGCGGCAACGTGCGCCCTTCGGTGAGGAAAGCCCGGATGTCGCGCCACTCGCGCATGCTTGCTGCCGCCTGCGCGGTCGTTGCGGCTGTGCTCGTTTTTCCGCAGGACCTGTCCTGGCCTATTTCCAGGCGAGCAGCGTGAAGCAAAACTTCGTGAGCTACCAGGTGGTCGAGCCCGTGACCTACATCTCGTTTGCCGTCTACAGCGCCGATGATGGCAGCCTGAACTTCTACCACCGCCCTGACACTGAGATGCCCGCCGCAGGCGACACCTTCGAGAACAAGACCGTCACCGCCGTCTATACGGGCTTCGAGACCGCGTCCTACGATGTTTGGTCTAACAAGGCTCCTTGGCTCAAAGATTACGTCGATTCCATAACATCCGCCACGGTCGTGGACGAGGGGATTGCCCCGAAGAGCCTTGCAGCCTGGTTTTCACAGTGTAAGAACCTGACTGATTTCTCCTTGGACAAGCTTGACAGGTCGGCAGTAACGAACATGAGATACATGTTTAACGGTTGCACTTCTCTCTCGGACCTCTCGCCGCTCACGAGCTGGGACACCTCTGCCGTGACGGACGTGAGCTATATGTTCTCCTACTGCACCTCCCTCGCGGATCTTTCGCCTCTTGCAAATTGGGATGTCTCCGCTGTGAGGGGCATGAATCAGATGTTCAAACGGTGTGCTTCCCTTGTAAATGTCTCAGGACTCGAGAATTGGAACACTTCTGCGGTTACGGGTATGACCGAAATGTTTGAACATTGCGAACTTCTTGTAGATATTTCGCCGCTTTCAAATTGGGACACCTCTAAGGTGACGAGCATGTACGGTACGTTCGACTCTTGCACCTCCCTTGCGGATATTTTGCCTCTTGCGAACTGGAACACCTCGAAGGTCACGTGCATGAGAGCCATGTTCCTTACCATAAAATCGACGGCGACGGGCGATTTGTCGGGCTGGAATGTTGCGGCGGTGACAAACCATACGAGCTTCTGCAGCGCGTCGGGCGTCACGCAGCCCAACTGGACCTCATAGGCATCCTTTTTGCAAAGGACAGAAGGTGCGGGGGCGAGGCTATAAGGGTGCGGGGGCGTGTCTCGCGCGCAGTTTTCGCAGCGCACGGACAGCTCAGTGGGCTGTCCGCCAGCGCGAGGACTGTTTGAGCACGGGACATGCCCCCGCGCCCCTTTACCCTTCATCCTTTTCTTCGCTGAAGCCCAAGCTCGAAACGGATGCAGACGGGGCATCCCCCTGCGCCCCTTTACCCTTTCACCCACCTGCTCGCCTCCTCGCTCGGGCTGCGCAAAAAGCGAGATTGGGCGACGTTTCGGGGCTTTCGTTCACGTTTTCAGGGCATTTTCGCGCAAAAGGGGGGATTGGGCGACGGTAAACGGGGGTGACACTGTCGCCGAAAGTCCACTATTGCGTATTTGGCGCGCAAAAACAGACTTCGGGTGTCGCCGAATGTCGGTAATTGCGTGCTGAACGCTTAGTTTGGTGAACGTGATACTTATCTACATTGACGGGTGATAGGGTGTGTGAAGCTGTGAGCACGGGGCATACTTCCGCGTCCTTTTGCCCCTTCACCCCTCCGTTTTGCTGTGTCGTTTCACCATTCCTTCTATAGGAAAGATGCGAATACTTGCACACAACCTCTTTTGGCTGGGGTAGAATGTTGGGCGTTAACGAGCAAGATGGAGGGCACGGCACATGGGGTTCACCCGCGGGAAGGC
>CAVECB010000007.1:20756-65656 GCA_963614215.1 Ruthenibacterium lactatiformans | reverse complement strand
TTGGTGTAGGATGCGCCGCGACGGAACAACCGCGAAACGGTCGAAAGGAGCCATCGAGCATGATCACGCAGACGCATATCGGCTTTGCTGCAGGCGCGTCGCGCGTCGTCGCTTGGTGGTGGAACGAGGCCTGATCGGGGTTGTACCGCTAGCTTTTCGTTTCCGCAAAGGTTTTGAAGGCTCTCGGGAAAACCCCCGAGGGCCTTTTTCTTGCGCGGGAACGTCTTTTATCTTCACCACGAAAAACCTTTCTCGCGCAAATCCGATGCACGGACACGCGAAGCTTCGTTTGAAGGCGCGCCGCGACGAAGAAGCGGTGCGCGCCCACGCGACAGAAAGGAAGCACCATGAACACGAGCACGGACACGAACAACGCCGCCACGAGCGCAGACGCGGGCGCCGAGGCCACGCCTGCCACCATCCCGCATCGCCTCTACCTGCGCGAGGAGCAAATCCCGACGGCGTGGTATAACCTGCGGGCCGACATGACCGAGGTACCCGAGCCCATGCGCCTGCCCAACGGCAAAATCGCCGAGCCCGCCGACATCGCGCCCGTCTTTTGCGACGAGCTGGTGGCTCAAGAGCTCGACGATGCGACGCCCTACTTCGACATCCCCGAGCCTGTGATGGAGATGTATCGTGTCTACCGCCCCTCGCCGCTGTGCCGCGCCTACAATCTGGAGCGTGCGCTGGGCACGCCGGCGAAGATTTACTACAAATTCGAGGGCAACAACACCTCCGGCTCGCACAAGCTGAACTCGGCGCTCGCGCAGGCCTACTACGCGCAGGCGCAAAACCTGGAGAAGATCACGACAGAGACGGGCGCGGGCCAGTGGGGCACGGCGTTGTCCGAGGCCGCCGAGCACTTCGGCGTGGACCTCGACGTCTTCATGGTGAAATGCTCCTACGAGCAAAAGCCCTTCCGCCGCAACATCATGGAGACCTTCGGCGCGACGGTCACACCCTCGCCGTCGGACACCACCGAAATTGGACGCAAGATGCTTGCCGACAACCCCACCTCGACCGGCTCTTTGGGCACGGCCATATCCGAGGCCGTCGAGCGCGCGCTGCATGTGCCGCAAAACCGCGGGCGCTACCAGCTGGGCTCGGTGCTCAACCAGGTTGTCTTGCACCAGTCGGTGATCGGGCTGGAGAGCTATACCGCCCTCGAGGAGTTGGGCGAGTACCCCGACGTCGTGATCGGCTGCGCGGGCGGCGGGTCGAATCTGGGCGGGCTGATTGCGCCGTTCATGCGCGACAAGATACGCGGGGAGCGGCCCGATACGCGCTTCATCGCCGTCGAGCCCGCGAGCTGCCCGAGCCTCACGCGCGGGCGCTACGCCTACGATTTCGCCGACACGGGTCAGACCTGCCCGCTGTGCAAGATGTACACGCTGGGCAACGGCTTTCTGCCCAGCCCCGACCACGCCGGCGGCCTGCGCTACCATGGCATGAGCCCCATCGTGTCCAAGTTGAAGCACGACGGGCTTTTGGAAGCGCGGGCGGTGAAGCAGACCGACGTGTTTGCGGCGGCCGTCGAGTTTGCGCGCGAGGAAACGATATTGCCGGCGCCGGAAAGCTCGCATGCCATTTACGTGGCCATGGAGGAGGCCAAGCGCTGCGCCGAGACGGGCGAGGCAAAGACGATACTCTTCGGCCTGACGGGCACAGGATACTTCGATATGATGGCCTATGATGCGTTCAACAACGGCACCATGACCGACCATGTGCCCAGCGACGAAGAGCTGGAGGCGGGTTTTGCGACGATTCCGGCCGTCGAAGGCGTGCAGGCGGCAGGCGGCTTGGAGCTGTAGGCTTGCGGCTGAAAGTGGAGCTGACGCGTGAGGCGAGCCGGCCGGTTTTGGCGGCTGCGAGCTAGAAGTACGAGAATTTTCGATTGCGGGCAAGGAGGCGCGCGGCATGGCGGGAATGCTCTCGGTGGTGGCAACGCCCATAGGCAACCTAGGCGACATGACCCCCCGCGCGCTGGAGGCCTTGGCGGCCGCGGACACCGTGTGTGCCGAGGACACGCGCGTTACCGGGCGCTTGCTCGCGCATTTTGGCATCGAGACGAGGCTGGAGCGCTGCGACGAAAACGTCATGGCCCGGCGCGCGCCCGCCCTCGTAGAGCGCATGGTCGCAGGCGAGCGTATCGCGTTTTGTAGCGATGCCGGCATGCCCGGCGTGAGCGACCCTGGGATGCGCCTTGTGGATGCGGCGCGGGCGGCCGACGTGGCCGTCGAGGTGCTGCCGGGCGCCTGTGCGGTGCCGACAGCGCTTGTGGCGGCCGGCTTCGGCGGCACGGCCTTCTACTTCGGTGGCTTCCTGCCGCGCAAGGAGGGTGCCCGCCGCAAGGCGCTTTTCTCCGTGTCCGAGCTCGACGCCGCGCTTGTCTTTTACGAATCGCCGCATCGTGCGGCTGCCACGCTTGCCTCCATGGCGCAGGTCCTAGGCGAGCAGCGCCTAGTGGCTATGTGCCGCGAACTGACGAAGCTGCACGAAGAGGTGGTGCGCGCGAGCGCCCGCGAGCTGGCCGCGCAACTGGCGGCGCGCCCCGATTTGAAGGGCGAGCTGGTGCTGGTGGTCGCCCCGCCTTCCTCGTCGGGCGAATGTGGCGCGCTCGACGCGGCCTTGCTCGACGAGCGCATCGTTCACGGGCTGGCCATGGGCAAGAGCAAGTCGGCGCTTGCCCGCGAGCTTGCCGCCGAGACGGGCGCGTCGCGCAACGACGTGTACCGCCGCGTCCTCGAACTTTCCCACGGGCAGGGCTAGACGCGTGCGTCCGTGCGCGTAGAATCCGCACAGACCTTCGTGCGAAAAAGGAGAGACGCGTGTACGACGAGATGCACAGTCCCGGCCGCAACGACGAGTGCTGGTGCGGCAGCGGGCGCAAATACAAGAAATGCCACCTGGACGCCGACAGGCGCATGCAAGAACTCTACGACGCCGGCGAGGAGATGATGCCGCGCCAGCTGCTGAAAACAGTTGACGACGTCGCGGGCATCAAGGCTTCTGCCGAGGTGAACATGGGCGCGCTCGACTACGTGGCCGCCCACATAGGGCCGGGCACCACCACGGCAGAGATTGACGAGTGGGTCTCGAAGTGGTGCGCGGATCGCGGTGCGGTGCCGGCCGATTTGGGCTACGAGGGCTTTCCCAAGAGCGTGTGCACCTCCATCAACGAGGTGGTCTGCCACGGTATCCCCGATGCGGACGTGGTCTTGCGCGAAGGCGACATCGTGAACGTGGACATGTCCACGATAAAGGACGGCTACTTCTCCGACTCCTCGCGCATGTTTTGCATCGGCGAGGTTTCGCCGGAGGCGCGGCGTCTGGTGGACGTGACGAAGCGCGGCGTCGAGGCAGGGCTTGCGGCCCTGCGCCCGTGGGGCCATCTGGGCGATGTATCCGATGCGGTGCACCAAGTCGCGCTGGAGGCGGGCTTTTCTGTTGTGTCGCAATACGGCGGGCATGGCTGCGGCAATGAGTTTCACGAGGACCCCTTCGTCAGCTTCGTGGCAGAGGCGGGCACAGGACCTGTCCTCGTGCCCGGCATGTGCTTCACCATCGAGCCCATGTTCAACGCGGGCGGCCCGGACATCGACACGAACGACCCCAACGGCTGGACGGTGCGCACTGCAGACGGGTCTTTGACGGCGCAGTGGGAGGTACAGGTGCTCGTCACCGAAAGCGGCTACGAGTTGCTCAGCTGGTAGTTCGCTGCGTTTACCGCGCAGGTCTCTTCATCACCTCGCGCCGCGCCTGCGCATGCTGCGTTTCCCGGCGCTCCACGCCTGCCTAGTGCCCCCATGCCTGCCTGCGCCCACTTGCACGCATAGTGTCTACTTGCACGCATCGTGTCTTTCACCGCTTCGCGCCGCCCGGCAAGAGTTCACCTGCCCGAAACGAAGCGCGCCGCGCGCCCCTCCTAGAATGCGCTCATCGCTGAAAAGGAAAGGAGCGCGCAGGCGCATGGACGTGTTCGCAAGCATCGTCGACCAGATCGACAGTTTCGTATGGGGTTGGGCCATGATTGCCTTGCTCCTCTTCACTCACCTGTTCATGACCGTGCGCACGAAGTTCATCCAGCGCAAGCTCTTCACCGGCATCAAAATGTCGGTCACGCCAGACCCCGAGGAGCAGGAGAAGGCCGAAGGCGACGTCAGCCAGTTCGGCGCGCTCACCTCGGCGCTGGCCGCCACCATCGGCACGGGCAATATCGTCGGCGTGGCCACCGGCCTGTTCATGGGCGGCCCCGGTGCCGTCTTTTGGATGTGGATCACCGGCATTGTCGGCATCGCCACGAAGTACGCCGAGACGCTGATCAGCGTGAAGTATAGGGTGAAAGACCACCGCGGCGAGATGCTCGGCGGCGCGATGTATGCTCTCGAGCGCGGCCTGAAAAACCGCACGGCCGGCAAGGTTTTGGCCGTCCTTTTCGCTCTCTTCACCTTCATCGCCAGCTTTGGCATTGGCGGCTCGGTGCAGTCCAATTCGCTCACCGGCGTGGTCACGGCCTACATCGATGCTGACGAGACGGCGATGTTTGGGGTGAAGTGCATGTTCGGCGTCATTCTCGTCATCCTCGTGGGCGTCGTCATCATCGGCGGCATACGCTCCATCACCCGCGTGACCGAAAAGCTCGTGCCCGTCATGGCGCTTTTGTACGCGGCGGGCTGCATCGTCATCATCTGCATGAACTGGCAGTTTGTGGGCGAGGCCATCGGGCTGATCTGCACCTGCGCCTTCACGGGGCAGGCGGCTTTCGGCGGCGCGGTGGGGCAGTCCGTGGCGCTGGCCTTGCAGTTCGGTTTCAAGCGCGGGCTGTTTTCCAACGAGTCCGGCCTGGGGTCGGCGCCGCTCGTGGCCGCGTCTGCCACGACGAAAAATCCCGCCCGCCAGGCGCTCGTCTCCATGACCGGCACTTTCTGGGACACGGTCGTCATCTGCGCCATCACGGGCATCATGCTCGTCTCGACGATGCTGGCCAACCCGAGCATCCAAGCGGGCATACTCGCGGGCGACATCACGGCGGCCGCGCAGCTGACGACGGCGGCCTTCGATTCCATCCCCGTGTTGGGGCCGATTGTGCTGGCCGTCGGCATGGTGCTTTTTGCCTACTCGACGATCCTCGGCTGGTCGCATTACGGCAACCGCGCGGTGGCCTACCTCTTTGGCAAGCGCGGCATACGCCCCTACCAGGTCGTTTTCTTGCTTTTCGTTTTCTGGGGCTGCATCGGCGGCGGCGACCTCGTGTGGAACATCTCCGACATCTTCAACGCGCTCATGGCTGTGCCCAACTGTATCGCCGTCATCGTGCTGTCCAACGTGATCGCGCGCGACACGCAGCACTACGTCTACGATGGCAACCTCGACGAGACCGACGAGACTCCCATCCCGCAATACGACGCGAAGTAGCCGACGCGAAGTGGCTGATGCGAAGTGGCGCCCTAGGCTGCATGGCGTAAAAGCCGTCTTTGCTGCGCCGCGTTGCGCCGCGCTGCCCTTGCGCCGCAAGCTGTAAAAGTCACTTTTGCCGCGTCGCGCAACACAGTGCCGCCTTCGCCATGCGGTGCCGCAGCCCTCTCGTGCCTCGCGCCTGCGCTTTTGCCCCGCGTGTCTATTGAGTGAAATTGCAACATGTGCAGCAATCACTCAAAGCGCCCTCTGTCCTGATGTGCTCGGTGAATCTTCTTATCCCCTGATTTGTGATGGATTTCACATTTTTACGTCCTTGTTTTTGTCGTATTTCACTAAAATAAGGACGTAATTGCCACAGCGGGAGGAGGCGTGATGGATAGGTTCCTCATGGAAAAGCTCGTCGAGTGGAAGGGCAGCCCCAGGCGCAAGCCGCTTGTCCTCGACGGCGCCCGGCAGGTAGGCAAGACCTGGCTTCTCAAAGAGTTCGGGCGGCGACATTTCGAGAAGCTTGCCTATGTGAGCCTGGACAACGACGAGGTGGCCTGTTCTTTCTTCGAGCGGGGCTTCGACATCCCGCGCATTATCGACGATCTCTCGCTGCATACGGGCGTCGACATCGCCGCCGGCGACACCCTTGTGGTCATCGACGAGGTACAAGCCTGCCCCAAGGCCATCACATCCCTCAAGTATTTCTGCGAAAACGCGCCCAAAGTCGCGGTGGCGGCGGCAGGCTCCCTGCTCGGTTTGTCCGCGCACGAGGGAACGGGCTGGCCGGTGGGCAAGGTCGACACGTTGAGCCTTCATCCCCTGAGCTTTCGCGAATTCCTTGACGCCACTAAAAACGCGGCGCTCCGCAAGCTACTGGACTCAGAAGACACTGAGCGCATGGCCTCGTTTGCGCCGAAGGCCGAGGCGCTCTTGCGCCAATACTACGTGGTCGGCGGCATGCCCGCGGCGGTCGACGCCTTCTTGCAGGACGCCGACCTTGCAGAGGTGCGCAGAATTCAAAACGGCATCTTGGAAGATTATCGGCGCGACTTCGCTAAGCACGCGCCCTACAGGGTGCTGCCCCGCATGATGGAGGCGTGGGAGTCCATACCGTCGCATCTGGCACGGGAGAACAAGAAATTTGTCTTTGGTCACATACGCAAGGGCGCGCGGGCCAAGGACTACGAGGAGGCGCTCGTCTGGCTGGCGCAGGCGGGGCTCGTCGTGAAAGTGCCGCGCGTCACGCGTGCGGGGCTGCCGCTTTCCTCCTACAACGACAACAAGTCCTTCAAGGTGTTTTTGCTCGACGTCGGCTTGCTGGCGGCCATGTCCGGACTCGAACCCGCCACGGTCTTGGAGGGCAACGCGGTCTTCACGGAGTTCAAGGGGGCGCTTGCCGAGCAATATGTCTGCCAGCAACTCGTTTCAGATTGCGGCATGCAGCCGTTTTACTGGTCGGCGGAAAACTCCATCGGCGAGATCGACTTTCTCGTGCAGAGTGCGGGACGCGTGGCGGCTGTCGAGGTGAAGGCGGAGGAGAACCTGCGCTCGAAGAGTCTGCGTGCCTTCAAGGAGAAAAACCCCGACGTGCTGGCCGTCCGCTTCAGCCTTTCGGGGTACCGCGCGCAGGACTGGATGACCAATGTCGCGCTGTACGCGCTTGCCAACGTGTCGCTGTGGCAAGGCGGCAGCGAGCGACCCTGAACCCTCGTATTGCAGGGTGCCTGCCCCCGCGTGTCTATTGAGTGAAATTGCAACACGTGCGGCAATCGCTCAAAGAGATTGTCGCGGAAATGCCAGGCCGGCAGCTACTTCAACCCTCTTTTTTCGACGATTTCAGCAGCGATGCGCGACGTCTCGGAAAACCCTTGTTTTTCCAGCTCTTCGCACGCCTTGAGGAGCGCGTCCTTGATTCCGGCGCGCATCTCGTCGAAGCGGCTCATTGCGGGGCGTGCGCCAAGCCCTATGCGCTTCGCCTGCTCGGAAAAGGAATCCCGTCCGATTTCTGAGACGCTCGTCTTCCCGGCGATGTTGAAGGCCATGTCTGTCGAGCTTCTCTCGTATATCACCGTGCTTATGATGTCGTACGCGGGGGCGAGCGCAAGGCTGCCGAGGCTTTCGTCATAGAGGAGCGAGACGTTCTTGATGTGGTTGTCGGTGTTTCCGACTAGGTAATTGAAGACGCAGATATCCCAAAGCTTGAACCGGTCTTCGACGGGAAACGCCGAGTGTTTCAGCAGCAGGTCGAACATTTTGTCCATGTAGTTTTCGCCGCTCGACTCGTATTTCGCGTCTGGGGGGATGCCGAGGGCTTGGGCGAAATCCTCCTGATGAAGGCGCAAGGGTGCAGGCATGTCGTCGAGAATCTTGCAATGCCGTGAGAACGTGCGGTCGTATCTTTTGGTCGCGAGCAGGCGCGTGTTCTCGTCTTTGCCGACATCGACGATGAAGCTGTCGGGCGTTTCGATGCCGAGTTTTCGCGCAGCTGAAAGGCAGAGCTGCTCGTTGGCAACGATGCTTTCAAAGCGTACATGGCTCTGCTTGACGATATGCGTGCTCGGCGCGTCACCGACGGGCTGGAACCATTTGTCCCTCCGCTCGTCGTGGTAGAGCCCCACTTTTCCCGAGGCGCCCGCAAGGGACAAATGGGATTCCGAGACGATGTCGGCAGATTTCGTCGCACCCTCTCGGGCAAGGGCAAGCATCTGCTGTGTGTCGAGGGGTTTGTAAAACGACGTGCCGTTTTCTGTTTCGCGTGCACCGATTTTGACCGCGCCCAGGCATTCGGCTCCAAGTTGCGCCAGGACGCTCAGGTAGTCGTTTTCGGGGACGTGCATCGATTCCGATATCGTCTTGCGCATGAACCCTTCGGGCAGCAAGCCGTCGAAGAAGGCGCGCGTCGCCTCGGGGGTGAAAGACGTGCTCGACAACGGCAGGTTCAGCGAAATCGCCTTGGCGCTAGGCGAGGACAGGTAGATCTCGTCGTAGCGAAAGCATGCGTCGGCGGACTCGTTGCCGGCGATGTGGCCGACGAGGACCTCTTTGCCCTCGAGTTCTATGTGAACAGGCAGCTCCATCATCTTGCGGTGCGGGAGACGATGCGGATGTCGAGGCCGAGCAACTGGACGAGGCGCATGCATTTTCCGATTTCGCAGGTCTCCTTGCCGTTTTCGACATCCGAGAGAAAAGATGCGCTCAGACCCGAGGCGTCGCTGAGGAAGACCTGGGTGTAGCCGAGTTCTTTTCGGCGACGTCGGATTTCCCGACCAAGTTCTTCGGTGCTGGTCACGAGCATGGGTCGCCTCCCTATTTTTAGCCGTACGGCTGTATTGTAGCAGCCTTTTGTGAAATTTCGCCGTTCGGCTATATCTGCGTGCAGAGCCCCAAAGAGACGGCCATAGAGAAGGCCTTGACGCCGGGTGTTCGCGTTACCTTGGGGATATGGAGCGCCTCAGGAGCGCGTGGGGAAATAGGGACAGTGCTCCTTCAGGCACTCGGCGTTGCGGGTGAAAAAGGAGCACACCGTCTTTTCCGGCAGCTCCATCTCGATGCCGTGCAGCTCCTTGGCGTACGCCGCGCCCTCGAGGATGGCGGTGAATCCCGTGCGCTTGCAGCAGCGCGGGCCGCCCATGTCGGCAAGCCGCCCCAAGATGCGCGAGGTCAGGCGCTGCGTTTGGGCCCAAGGTTCGCGCGTCATGGGCGTCGAGCCCGCCACTATCGACCACCATTGTCCGGCGCTCGTGGCGGCGCCGCAGGTACCCCAAAAACCGCAGGTGCCGCCCGGCACCTGCAACGAGCGTTGGCGCAGCTCGGCGAGGCTTTTGTCCAGGTCGATGTCGCCGCCCGCGTTGCGGTAGGCGCACATGAGCGACGCGCCTACGAGCGTGTGGTGCTCCGGGCCGTTGGGAAAGATCGACTTGTCGGCCATGAGCTCTTGCGCGATGGCGATGGGGTTTTTCGAGTTGGAGGCTGCGCAGCGCTCCAAGATGAAGTCGACGCCGGCACTTCTGTGGCACGCGTCGCACACGTAGTGGCCGTCCGTGCAGACGGAGTGGCCGACCTCTTCCTTGCCGCAGATATGGCAGACAACCTCTTTGCCCGTCTCGAAATACTCGAGGGGCTGGCCGCACACGAGGCAGACCGCGAGACCGTAGGACATGGTGAAACTCCCTTCCTTTGCGCGCGCCCGTATGTGGCAGACGCTGTTTTCATGCCACCCGTTTTGCGCGGGGGCGGTTTCACGCGGGGGACGTTGCCGTCGTCATGTGCACCCTACCGTTCAACGCAACAGCCGCTTCCCCGTTTCACTTTCCCTTACTCGCTCCACGTGACCGTCTTGCGCACAAGCAGGCCGACCAGGAAATCGAGCACGGTCACCACGATGCCCACCATAATGATGCCCGCGACGACGTTGGTATAGTTCGCGTAGTTCGTGTAGTTGATGACGAAGTAGCCAAGTCCGCTCGTCGCGCCGTACATCTCGGCCATGACGAGCATGAGCATCGCGGTGGGCAGCTGCGTCTTCAGGCCGCGTACGACGGCGGGGTAGGTATAGGGGATGAGCACGGAAAAGATCATCGTATGCGTGGACAAGCCGAGCATCTTGGCCGAGTCGACGATGTTTTTGTTCATCGCTTCCACGCGCAGGATGGTGTTGAGCAGGGTCGGCCAGAATATCCCCAGGAATATGACGGCCACGGCCGCCGCTTTAAACGACGGCAGCAGCATGACCAGGTAGGGCGCGAACACGATGGCGGGCACCGGCGCGAGCACGTGTGCGATGGGATAGACCGTCTCGCGCAGGCGCGGCGACCAGCCCACGAACAATCCTAGTATGTTGCCCGCGACCAGCGAGGTGAGAAAGCCCTCGACGAGCAGCACCATCGACGAGTAGACGTTCAGGGCAAGCTCGTCGCCCCTGTTCACGAACACGGCGAATACGTTTTCGGGGATAGGGATGAGGACCGGGTGCGTCAGGCGCAGGTCCGTCGAGACGACCTCCCAGACGATGAACAGCGCCCATACGATGATGGCGATGTTGCAGGTGGAGCGCTTTTTTCCGCCGGCAAGATAGCGCCACACGAAAAACAACTCGACGAGCACTACTGCCACGTAGAAGGGGACGCTCGTCGCGGGGTGCGACTTGCCGGGGACGGCGATGCAGACGAGCAAGGCGACGAACAGGACGTTTGCCACGATGAACGAGACGCGGGGGGCGTGTTTGCGTCTAGGTGCGACATCCTTGTCCCGTGCCGGCGCCCCCGTCTTTGCCGTGCTTTTCGCTTCGGCACCTGCGGCGTTCGGGTTTTTCTTCTCGCGCCTCATAGCCTCTCCTCGCGCGCGTTTGCCCCGTTGCCGGTGCCGCCGCGTTGCGTGCTGGCCTCGAACAACGCCAGCACCTCGCGCTTGACCTGCGCGGTCGCGGGGTCTGCGGCAAGGTTTGCGGGGTCGCGGTCGCGGTCGGGGTCTAGGGTGAAAGTGGCCGTGATGCGTCCCGGCTCCATGAAGACGATGCGGCTGGCTAGACGCACCGCTTCGTCGATGTCGTGCGTGACAAACACGACGGTGCGCCGCCGCGCGCCGGTCGCCGCATCCGCATCCCACAGTTCGAGCAGCAGGGTTTGGAGCTGCTCGCGGATGAGCGGGTCGAGTGCGCCGAAGGGCTCGTCGAGCAGCATGACGGGGGCGTCCACCGCCAAGGCGCGCGCAATGGCCACGCGTTGGCGCATCCCGCCGGAGAGCTGAAAAGGGTAGCGCTTGGCCGCCTCTTTCATCTTCACCTGAGCGAGCAGGGCCAGCGCCTTTTCCCGTGCCTCGGCCTTCGGGATGTCTTTGTGCGTCTTGCGCAGGGCGAACTCGACGTTTTTCAAGGCCGTCTGCCAGGGAAACAGCGAGTAGTTTTGAAAAACAATCGAGCGGTCCGGTCCGGGGCCTTGCACGGGACGTTCGTCTATCTCGACTGTGCCCTCCGTGGGCGCGGCAAGCCCTGCCAGCAGACTGAGCATGGTGGACTTGCCGCATCCGGAGTGTCCTACAAGGCACACGAACTCGCCGTCGCCAATCTCGAGGTCGACGTGTTCGAGGGCGCGGTAGGCTTCGTCGCCGTTTTCATAGACGAAGCCCACGTCTTTAAACGATATGGATGGCATGCCGTTTGCGCCCTTTCGCTTTTGTGGCCGCTTGCGCTTTTACCCCATGTACCTCCTCTGTCCTACACGCCCAAGGTGTTGCGGCTCTTGCAGGTGGAGAGCAGCTTCTCGTAGTAGCTCTTGTTCTCGCCGCGCGCGATCAGCGCCTCGAGCGCCGCCTGGTAGATGCTCGAGTCCATGTGCGAGGTGATGACGTCCTTGTCGCTGTTTTCTATGTCGCCGTTGTCGACCATGTTGCCGTAGAAGGTTTTCACGTCGTCGGTGTAGGGATCCATCTCGAACTTCATCGCCGCCACGTAGTCGCCCTTGCCGTAGGTGATGTTCTCGATGTACTCGCGGTCTTGCCCGGAATATTCGACGATGGCCGAGATGGTGGCCTCGTGGTCGTTTTCAATCTGGTAAAGCGCACGCAGGTTGGCGATTTCGAACTTGATGAGGGCCGAGCGCTTCTGCTCGAAGGCCGTGCGGTTCGTGCTCTGGCGGCAGCACGGGAACTCTTTGCCAATTAGCTCGTTGGGGCGAAACGCGATGGCGCATTTGCCGCCCTGGCAGGCCACGTAGCCGTAGCCGCTGTTCACGAAGCACATGTCCACTTCGCCGTTTTCCACGGCTGCGACCTCTGCGGCAGACGATTCCAGCAAGACGAACTCGACGTCGGTGCCATCGACGATACCGTTTTCGCGCAGCCAGCTCTTCAGCATCATGTGGCCGGTCTCCATGCGGAAGCAGCCGATCTTTTTGCCCTTGAAGTCCTCCGCTTTCTTGTACTTGTCCTTGTTCTCGATCAAGGTGACACACTCGGAGCCGTTGGCCACCGTGCCGCCGAAGATGATGAGGTCGTCGCCTTGGCCCACGTAGGTGCACGTGGGAATCGAGCCGAAGGGCAAGACGTCGGCGCTGCCGTTGGAAAGCGCCGGCATGGCCTCGGGAAAGCCGCCCGAGACGGTCTGCGTGACAAGGTTGAGCTTCTCGTCGGTGTAGTAGCCGTTGGCAAGCGCGACGATGATGGCCGCGATCTTGGAATCCTTGCCCAGCAAGACGGCGTTCAGGTCCTCGACCGACTCGTTTAGGGTGTTGTCGTATTTCGCGCTCGTCGAGTTGCTTGTCGAGCTTGACGTCGACGACGAGCCGTCGTTGCTTGCGCACCCGGCGATGCCGAATGTGCCCACGGCCGCAGCCGAGACAGCAAGCCCTTTCATAAACGAACGCCGGGACAGGAGGTTTTTCTTGTGCTGGTTCATGCTGGTGACCCCTTTTCGTCGTGAGCCATAACGGCCCTTTCCCAATGCGACTCTGCGCCCTTCTCCGTCTTCTCCCCCGAACGTATGCGCAGCCGATGAATGTGAGAGTATGTCTTATATATGAGAAAAGCAAGCCTTTGTTCGCCGCTGGTGGCCGCATCGGCGAGCTTTGCGTTTTGCGCTAGAATCCTGTGCACGACATGCTCCGTGCGCGACGAGGCGCGGGGCGCGCATGAAAGGACTTTCACCATGGCAGAAGAAACGCATTTCCGCATCGAAGCATCCGCCGACACCGCCTGCGGCGTCTACGCCAACGCCTCCATTGTCTCGACGACCGGCGCGGAAAGCCGCATCGACTTCCTCTACGTGGACCGCGTGAACAAAAACGGCGACGAGCTGCCCGCACACCTCGTGTCCCGCGTCATCATGCCCACGACCGAGCTGTCCAACCTCTCCGAGACGCTGACCAAGCACATTTCCAAGCACCTGGAAAAGGGGATGCAGTAGCACCGCGGCCTTTTCGGGGAAGCAGCCTGGCGCGCGCGTCTTTTGCCGAGGCGCGCATGCCTGTAGCCGCGATGCGCTTTGGAACACGAGCCTTGCGAAGCGAGAGAAGATGTCTGAGGAAAAGCCGAACTACAAACACACGATGAACCTGCCGCGCACCTCCTTCAAGATGAAGGCGGGGCTGGCGCAGCACGAGCCCGAGCGCCTGAAGCGCTGGGAGGAGCTCGACTTGTACCACAAGATGCTGCAGCGCAACGAAGGCGCCGAGCCCTTCGTCTTGCATGACGGCCCGCCGTATGCCAATGGTCCTATTCACATCGGGCACGCGCTGAACAAGATCTTGAAGGACATCATCGTGAAGTACCGTGGCATGCGCGGGTATTTCGCGCCCTACGTGCCCGGTTGGGACTGCCACGGCCTGCCCATCGAGAACAAGGTGGAAAACGAGCTGGGCCCGCAGAAGATGGCCAAAATAGACACGGCCGTCTTTCGCCGCATCTGTCGCGAGTACGCCGAAAAGCAGTTGGACGGGCAGCGTGTGGGCTTCAAGCGCCTGGGCGTGACGGGCGAGTGGGACGACCCCTACCTCACCTTTACCCCGGAATACGAGGCGGGCAACATCGAGGTCTTCAAGAAGATGTACCTTTCCGGCGCGATCTATCGCGGCCGCAAGCCCATCCACTGGTGCACGCACTGCCACACGGCGCTGGCCGAGGCCGAGCTGGAGTACTCCGACGAGGTCAGCCCTGCCATCTACGTGCGCTTCGAGCTGGAGGGCGCGCTAGATGGGCTAGAGGCCTTCGTGGGCAGAACCGACGTGGCCATCTGGACCACCACGCCGTGGACCTTGCCGGCCAATCAGGCGGTCATTTTGAAACCCGAGGCCGGCTATGTGGCCGTCGAGCACGAGGGGCGCGCGATCGTTTTCTCCGAGGCGTTGGCCGAGCGCTGCTGCGAGAAGTTCGGCTGGGAGTACACGCTGGTGAAAGACGGGTTCGGCACTACCTGGCGGCGCACGGGCAAGGAGCTTGCGGGCAACGTCTACAAGCAGCCCGTCTTCGGCGATGCCGGGAGCACGGGTCGTTTCATCTACGCGGATTACGTCACGCTTGATGACGGCACGGGCATCGTGCACGCGGCGCCCGGACACGGCGCGGACGACTATCTGGCCGGGCGCGAGTTCGGCATCGACGTGGTCATGCCCGTCGACGACGCCGGACGCTTCTACGAGGGCGACGGGCTGGGCAGCGGCGGGCCTTTTTCCGGACTCGAGGTAAACGAGGCCAACCCGCGCATAATCGAGTGGCTGGAAGAGCGCGGCGCGCTGCTGCTGCACGAGGACATCAGCCACAGCTATCCGCATTGCTGGCGCTGCAAGCAGCCGGTCATCTTTCGCGCGACCACACAGTGGTTTGTGTCGATGGACGGCACGGGGTTGCGTGAGGCGGCCATGGACGCCATCGAGCACAAGGTGCGCTTCGTGCCCGAGTGGGCGAGCAACCGCATCGGGTCTATGGTGGCCGACCGCCCCGACTGGTGCATCAGCCGTCAGCGCTACTGGGGCGTGCCCATCCCCGTGTTCACCTGCGCCGATTGCGGCGAGGTCGTGGCAAGCGAGGAGAGCTTCGACGCGGTCATCGCGCTGTTTGCCGAAAAGGGCGCCGATGCCTGGTACACGACCGACGCGGCCGACATCTTGCCCGCCGGCACCGTGTGCCCGAAATGCGGCGGACAGCATTTGGAAAAAGGCTCCGACGTGCTGGACGTGTGGTGGGAAAGCGGCGTGTCGCATACGAGCGTGTGCGAGGCCAGACCCTACCTGCGCCGGCCGGCCGACCTCTATCTGGAGGGCTCGGACCAGCATCGCGGCTGGTTCCAAAGCTCGCTGCTCACGAGCGTGGGCGCGTACGGAGAAGCTCCGTACAAAGCCGTGATGAGCTGCGGTTTCACCGTGGACGAAAACGGCCGCAAGATGTCGAAGTCGCTCGGCAACGTGATCGACCCCAACGCGGTGTGCAAGGAGCTGGGCGCCGATGTCTTGCGCCTGTGGGTGGCCTCGGTGGACTACAGCCACGACGTGTCGGTGAGCGACGAGATATTAAAGCGCAGCTCCGAGGCCTACCGGCGCATGCGCAACACCTTCCGCTATCTGCTGGGCAGCCTCGACGACTTTTCCACGGACGACTTCGTGGCACCGGATGCGCTGCTGGAGTTCGACGCATGGGCGCTCGCGCGACTGCAGCGCCTCGTGGCCGACGTGACGCGCGCCTACGAGGAGTATCGCTTCCACGCGGTCTATCGCATGTGGTACGACTTCATCTCGTCGACCTCGGCGGTCTATTTCGAGGCGGTGAAAGACCGGCTGTACGCGGACGCCGCCGACAGCGCGACTAGGCGCAGCGCCCAGACGGTGCTTGCGCATATGCTGGAGGCCATGGTGCGCCAGCTCGCGCCCGTGCTCGTCTTCACCTGCGACGAGGTGTGGGAGAAATACCCCGAAGGCCTGCGCGATAAAGATTTCCCCGCATCGGTGCACCTGGCCTCGTGGCCGGATGCCGAGGCGATGGCGGCGCTGCTGCCGGCCGGACGCGCAGAGGCGCTACTGAAAGACTACGAGGTGGTTATGGCCGCGCGCGACGCGGTGATGGCGGCCGTCGAGGAAAAGCGCGCCGAGGGCGTCTCGAAGAGCCAGGAGGTCGCGGCGCGGGTCGTGTGCGCGCCGGAAAAGGCCGCCGTGCTCGAGGCGCGGGGTGCCGACGTGCTGGCCGAGGTCTTCATCGTCTCGGATGTCGAGATCGTCACGGACGCGGCGGCGGGAGACGAGGTGCAAGCGGAAGTGTCGCCGGCGGCGGGCGAGAAATGTCCGCGTTGCTGGAACTACCGCGAGCTGGGTGCCGACGGGCTGTGCGCGCGTTGCCACGAGGTGGTCGAGGCCCTTGACGCGTAAAGGCGCGCTCATACTGTTTACGGCGATTGCCGCCGTCGTGGTCGCGCTTGATGCCTTGGCCAAGATGGGGGCGGTCGCCGCCTTGACGCCCGAAGACGGCGGCGCCTTGGCGATCGACGCCGGCCCGCTCGACTTCACTCTCGTCCACAACACGGGCGCGGCTTTCGGCATTGGTGCGGACGCCACCTGGGTCTTCGTCATCGTCACCGTCGTCATCGTGGCGGCGGCGCTTGCGTGGATTTGCGCGGGCAAATGCCGCTCGCCGCTGTCGGTCGTGGCGCTGGCCTTGCTCGTGGGCGGCGGCATCGGCAATTTCATCGACCGCGTCGCGCTGGGCTACGTCATCGACTTCATCGAGTTCTCGTTTGTCGATTTTCCCGTGTTCAACATCGCCGACATCTGCATCACGGTGGGCGTCGTGCTGCTTTTAGTGTGGGGATTTTTCTTCAGCGGGCGCGAGCTTACAGACGAGGGGCGCGGCGACTCATGAACGAGCGCCACAAGCATGTGGTGAGCGCCGACGAGCAGGGGATGCGCCTGGACGCGCTCGTGGCGGAGCTGGGCATCGAGGGCATCGCCTCGCGCTCGGCCGCCGTGCGCCTCATAGAATCCGGGCACATCGTGGTGAACGGGCAGGCCACGGCGAAAAAACGCATCGTCGTGGCCGGCGACGAGTTGGCCATAGAGGTGCCGCCGCGTTCAGGCACGCCGCATCTGCTGGAACCGGCCTACCACATCAAGCTGGACATACGTTTTGAAGACGAGTACCTGATTGTGCTGTCCAAGCAGGCGGGCCTTGTGGTCCACCCCGCGCGCGGGCACTACGGCGACACCCTGGCAAACGCGCTGGTCGCGCATTGCGGCGTGGACCACCTGGGGCACGTGCAAGGCGAGGACCGCCCCGGCATCGTGCACAGACTCGACCGCGACACAAGCGGGCTGATGCTTGCGGGCAAGACCGACATGGCCGCCGCACGGCTCCAAGACGGCATACGGCGCCGCGTCATCGACCGCCGCTATCTCGCGCTCGTCCACGGGCGCATCGCACCGGACACCGCGAAGGTGGACGCGCCGCTTGCCCGTCACGTCACCGACCGCACGCGCATGACGGTCTCGGACGGGGCCGGCTCCAAGGGCGCAATCACCACCTTCACCGTGCTGGAGCGCTTCGAGCCCGGGCGCGCCGACGATGGCTATACGCTGGTCGAATGCCATCTTTTCACCGGGCGCACGCACCAGATTCGCGTGCATATGGGCTACATCAAACACCCCGTGGTGGGCGATCCGCTTTACGGGCGCGCGGCATGTGCCAAGGCGCGCAACCGCGACGCGGCAGAACGCGCCGAGCTGGGTTTGACCCGTCAGTTTTTGCATTCGTGGCGTTTGGCCTTCGAGCATCCCATCACCGGCGAGCAGCTGGCCTTTCAAGACCGCCTGCCGCTCGATCTGGCCTACGCGCTCGACGAGATTGCGCCGCGCAGCGAGGGGCGCACGGCCGCAGGCGAGGAGTTGCTGGGCGAAAGCGGCAGATGAACGTGTTTGATACGCGGCGGGGCGCGGGCGCGGCGGGTGCAGGTGCGCTGTAGGTGAAGCCGATGCTCGGCGTGTGCTGCGAGGCCGTGTTGAATCGCGCTGGTAAATCTTAGTCGGCCGTTGATAGATTACCTGCCGTCACCGCGCTGTAATAATCGTCACCAAACGGACGCAAATGCGATACCCACATGCCACTCAACCCTGCCTATACTACGTGGTGTTCAAAGAAAGCGGGCCGCCGTCTCGGCGGCGACCTAGTAGAAAAAGGAGATGGTTGAGATGGCACGCGATATCATGACCTACGCAAATCCCTTCCGCGCAATCGACGAGTTCGAGAAGCACCTGTTCGGCACCCCGTTTGCCAGCTACGAGACGAAAGGCGTCGGGCTGTTTCGCACCGACATCAAAGAAGACGCCGAGGGCAACAAGTACACGCTCCAGGCCGACCTGCCGGGATTTAAGAAAGACGACATCAAGCTTGATGTGGACGGCGACGTCCTGACGATTTCGGCCGAGCGTAAAAGCGAGGCGGCAGACGGCGACGAGGCGAGCGGCTACATCCGCCGCGAGCGCAGCTACGGCAGCTACTCGCGTCAGTTCGACATCAGCGCGATTGACCCGGAAAAGATCGCGGCCTCCTACGAGGACGGCGTTTTGACCCTGGACATGCCCAAGAAAGAAGAGCTCGTGCCCAAGAAGCACCAGATCTCGATTCAGTAAACCCGCGGCCGCGCGCGCCGTTTTCACACGCGGCGCGCAAAAGCCGACTCTTTTCCTCCCATAGCCCGTCGGGTGAAGGGGCGCGTACATTGGCGCCTTCTCCATCCGGCGGGCCTCTCTCTTTTACGCCTTGTTGACCGCCGGGCATGCGTCGTATGCCTGTGCGCGGGCGGCGGTGTATCGTCACGTCCACTAGAATGCGGATGCAAACATGCGGGACGCGGATGCGGTGCGCGAAAAGCCGCATGCACCGCGCACCCGGGCAGCTGAAGCACGGAGCCTGCGCTGCGCGCCACGCACCGGCGCACGACGACACACGGAAAAGGGGCATCATGGGCGACCAGCAGGATTTTCGGCGGGAAAACCGGCAGGCCATCATCGACTACCTGCGCGGCGGCTGCAAGGGCGCGGCTATGGGCGCCGTTGGCATGGAGCAAGAGCACTTCTTACTCGACGAGGACGGCGAGCGCGTCCCCTTCACCGAAAAGCACGGACGCCTCGGGGTGAAAGATGTGCTCGAGGCGCTCTCCGAGTTCTACCCGCAGGTCACGCGCACCCCAGACGGCCAGATCATGGGCTGCGCGCGCCCGGCGGCGGCCATCACCATCGAGCCCGCCGCCCAGATAGAGGTCAGCATCGCGCCGCTTGCCAATGTCGCCGAGATTGAGCAGGAGTACCGCAACTTCCTCTTCCGCCTGGAGCAGGTCGTGCGGCCGGCGGGCTATAGCGTCGCAACCTTTGGCTACACGCCCGTACCCGGGCAGACAGCCGGCGAGCTGGAGCTGATTCCTAAGGAGCGCTACCGCCTGATGGACGCGTACTTCTCGCGCCTGCCCGGCATGCACGCCGAGCGCATGATGCGCGGCTCGTGCAGCCTGCAGGTGTCTATCGATTTCGCCGACGAGGCAGACGCCGTGCGCAAACTGCGCCTGGCCACGCTGCTGGCACCCGTGCTCGCGAGCATTGCCGACAACGCCCCCGTCTTCGAAGGACGCCCCAACACTTCCCACATCAGCCACCTCGCCTTGTGGCGTGAGGTCGACCCCGTGCGCTGCGGCGTCATTGGCGGACTGTTCGACGAGGATTTTGGCTTCGGGCGCTACGCCGATTGGATGCTGGCCGCGCCGCCCATTTTCACCACACACGGCGGAAAAGTGCGCGACACGGGCGATACGCCGGCGGCCGAGGCGTATGCGGACGTGCAGATGGACGAGGCAGACGTCGAGCATTTGCTGAGCATGTTTTGGCCGGACGCGCGCCTGAAGCGCTATGTGGAGGTTCGTCCCGCCGATGCGCTGCCCCTAGAGCCCGCCATGGGCTATGTTGCGTTGCTGAAGGGGCTGTTTTACGGGCAGTTCAACCTCGACATGCTCGAAGACGCGCTGGGTGTGGGCGCAGACGGCGCCTACCCCTTCGAGGCGGGCGATGTGGAAGACGCTGTGCTGTCCGTGGCGGCAGACGGCGACGTGGCACAGGTTTACGGCAGGGGGTTGGTCGAGTGGATTGACTACCTGTTCTCGCTCGCGTCGCAAAGCTTGAGCACCGAGCTGGGCTATCTGGACGCGCTGCGCGACTTCAGGGGGGTTTGAGCTGCGATGGCTGAATTCACCGACCAGGTGCGCATCTGCGTGAAAAGTGGCGACGGCGGCGCGGGCTGCACCTCGTTTCGCCGCGAGGCTCATGTGCCCAAAGGTGGGCCGGACGGCGGCGACGGTGGGCGCGGTGGCGATGTGGTGGTGGCGGCCGACGCGACCGTCTCCTCGCTGGTGGACTACCGCTACAAACATCACTTCAAAGCGCAGCGCGGCACGCACGGCCAGGGCAAGCGCATGCACGGACGCGACGGCGACGACCTCGTGTTGAGGGTGCCGTGCGGCACGACAGTGCGCCTGCTTGACGACGACATGCAACCCATCGAAGAGATTGCCGACTTGACCGCACACGGCGAGCGCGTCGTGGTGGCAGGTGGCGGACATGGGGGGCGCGGCAACATCCACTTCGTCACGCCCACGCGGCGCGCGCCTGCCTTTTCCGAGCTGGGCGAGCCCACCGAGCCTGTGTGGATCGAACTGGAGATGAAGCTGATGGCCGACGCGGCGCTGGTCGGCATGCCCTCGGTGGGCAAGTCGAGCCTGATTGCGTGCATGAGCGCGGCACGGCCAAAGATTGCGGACTACCCCTTCACCACGCTCGTGCCGAACCTGGGCGTGGTGCGCGCCGGCGACGATCGCAGCTTCGTGGTGGCCGACGTGCCGGGGCTGATTGAGGGCGCCGCGCAGGGCAAGGGGCTGGGCCACGAGTTCTTGCGCCACGTGGAGCGCTGCGCGCTGATCGTGCACGTGGTGGACGTGAGCGGTGGTCTGGAGGGGCGCGACCCCGTGCACGACTACGAGATCATAGAGGCCGAGCTGGCCGAATATGCATCCGAGCTGGCCGCCCGCCCGCGCATCGTCGTGGCCAACAAGGTGGACATGCCGGGGACGCAAGAGGCTGTGGCGGCGCTGCGCGAGCGGGTGAAGGCCGATTCGCGCGAGCTGTCCGAGCGTCTGGAAGACGAGGGGATAGACAATCCGAACCCCATCCCGTTTTTCGAGGTTTCCGCCGCCACGCGCCAAGGTCTCGACGCCTTCATCCGCGCGACGGCCGAGCGGGTGTTTCAGGTGCGCGCGGCAGATGTTGAGGCGGGCGCGAACGCGGACGGAGGCGCGGGCGGCGTCGCGCGGGGGGCAGACGGTGCCGGCGCCTTGCACGGCGGCTTCGAGAAGGTGTGGGAGCACGCGCGCCAGCAGCGCGAGCGCAGCATCTCCATCGCGCGCGAGGAGGCGCACGCCTGGCGCGTGTCCGGCACGAACGTCGAGCGCATGGTCATACAGACGGAGTGGGACAACGAGGAGGCCGTCGCCTTTTTGCAACGGCGCCTGGAGCGGGCCGGCGTGGAGCGCGCGTTGGAGGAAGCCGGGGCGCAGGCAGGCGATGAGGTGCGCATACGCGGCGTCGCCTTCGAGTTCGAGCCGCTAGGGCCGGGAGATGCGACGCTTGACGAGCTGTTCGCGCGGGAGTTTGCCGACGACCCCGAATAGGATGGCCTTGCCGTGGCGCCGCCCGCGCGAATACATGCGCCGCGCAGCGTGCATGCGCGGGGGCAAAACGCTAAAATCGCCTCGACCAAAAGGACGCCTTTTTCCGCACGGGAAAGAGGGGCTTTAAGGAAAAGGAGAGCTCATGGAAGTCGCTTCTTGGAAAAAGTACGTGGCGGAGTGCTTCGGCACCTTTGTGCTGACTTTGTTCGGCTGCGGGTCTGCGGCGATCGCGGGCACGGCGCTGGGCACGCTCGGCATCGCGCTTGCCTTCGGCCTGTCCATCATCGCGATGGCCTTCGTCATCGGCAACACCTCGGGCTGCCACATCAATCCCGCCGTGAGCTTCGGCCTCTTCCTCGACAAGCGCCTCTCGGTAAAAGACCTCATCGGATACTGGATTTCGCAGTTCATCGGCGGCATTCTGGCCGCGCTCGTGCTGATGGCCATCATCGACCAGTGCGTGATGCTGTCCGACGTGTCCAACACCGGGCTGGGCTGCAACGGCTACGACGCCGCCTCGTCGGTGGGCGTGACCATGATCGGCGCCGTAATCGTCGAGGTCATCCTTACTTGCGTGTTCGTGCTATCCGTGCTCGGCTCGACCGACTACAAGAAGACCGCGCCGTTTGCCGGCATCATCATCGGCCTCACCCTCACCTTCGTGCACATCATGGGCATCCCCCTGACGGGCACGTCCGTGAACCCCGCCCGCAGCTTCGGCCCGGCGCTCGTGATGGCTTTCACAGGCGATATGACGGCGCTTTCGCAGGTGTGGGTCTTCATCGTGGCCCCGCTCGTGGGCGCCGCGGCCGCCGCCGGCATCTACGCGCTGGTGCGCGCAAACAAAAAGAAGGCGGCTTAAAGCATCTGTATGGATGCGCGCGGCACACGCAATACGGCATCGGGCGGCCGCGAAAGAGCGGGCTCGTATACCTCGCGCCTGCGCTACAGCGAACAGCGCCGCCGCCGCGAAGCCGGCAAGAAGAAGGCGCTTGCGTTTGCCGGCATAGTCGTCGCGGTCGTCATCGTCGCCGTCTGCCTCGCGCTGCGCCCCGGCTCTGGCGGCTCGGCGGGTGGTTCGGGCGCGGACGGCACCGACATCGTCTCGGGCATCTCCGCATCCGGCGAAAAGCACGCCCTGCCCACCCCCATCATGGCCGAGGCCGACGGGGTGAAGATGCACTCCGCCGTCGCCATGGAGGATTTAACCGAGGTGCTCATGCACAACGCGAGCTACACCTACGCGCTGCCCATGACCACGCAGCTGACCGAGGCGACCAACGTGGATGTGATGGCCGCGCACGGCACGAAACGTAAAGCCTCAGAGCAGCCGACCGGCGACAACTGGATGACGGGCGAGTTCATCCGTACCTACCGCTCGAATAGCGCAGGGCCGCAGATGAGCGCCATCGATTGCGGAGGGCCTGTGGGCGCGACGGTGTACGCGCCGGTCTCGGGCGAGGTGGTGCTGGTGAAGGAGTACCAGCTCTACGGCGAATACCCCGACATCCAGGTGCACATACGCCCAAGCGGGCGCAGCGACCTAGATTGCGTGCTCATCCACCTGACCGACGCGCAGGTGAAGGCAGGCGATGCCGTCGTGGCAGGCGAGACGCCCATCGCGCGCATACGCGACGTCTACGCCTACATCGGCGAGAGCATGCAGCTGAAGGCCTACACTGCTGAAGGCGACAACGGCAACCACACGCACATCCAGATGAACAACGCGAACGACCCCGAGTACCACGGGCTCGACGATTTGAAGGCGCAGACAGGCGACGCGACGAAGGCACAAGACGCGTCCGCGACAGAATCGGCGCAGGCGACGCAGACGACGCAGTAGGACAAAGCGGTGCGGCCTGATGCGCGTTTTGGGGCTTGCGCCGGCGCAGATCTTGGCACCGCGTGCGCCGAGCCATACGGGCGATGCCCCCACGAGAGCAGGAGAAAGAGGGCACATGAGCTTTTCACGCAGGGAATTCATGAAGGCAGCGGCGCTAGGCGCCATGTCGGCGGCGGCGGGCACGGGTCTGTCCGCGTGCACGGGCGGCTCGGACGCAGGCTCGGGTACGGGCAGTGGCGACAATGCGGGGCGCACGGACGTCGTTGTCTCGATGAGCGCCGAAAGCGAGCCGTCGGCCGGCTTCGATCCCTTCTACGCCTGGGGCTGCGGCGAGCACGTGCACGAGCCTCTCATCCAATCCACGCTCGTGGCCACCGACACGCAGCTGAACTTCGTGAAAGACCTCGCGACAAATTACGCGTGCAGCGATGATGGGCTGTTGTGGACATTCGACCTGCGCGAGGACGCATTTTTCACCGACGGGCAGCGTCTGACGGCACATGACGCTGCCTTCACCTTAAACGGCATCAAGAACTTTGCGGGCGCCCAGCTCGACCTGTCCTATCTCGACGAGGCCGCCGCGACGAGCGACACCCGCCTCGAGCTGCGCTTGAACAAGCCCTTCAACGCGCTGCTCTACACGCTGGCCGTCGTCGGCATCGTGCCCGAGCATGCCTACGATGCCGCCACCTACGGGCAAAACCCTATCGGGTCGGGGCGCTACAAGCTGGAGCGCTGGGACAAGGGGCAGCAGGCCGTGCTCGTGGCCAACCCCGACTACTACGGCGCCGCGCCCAAGATGCAGCGCGTGACCGTCTTGTTCATGGGCGAGGAGGCATCGCTTGCCGCCGCGCAGTCGGGCAGCGTGGACATCGCCTACACGGCGCCGGATTTCGCGGCCAGTTGCCCGTCCGGATTCGAGCTGCTGCGCTGCTCGACGGTGGACAGCCGCGGCATCTCGCTGCCCTGTGTCGCGTCCGGCGCCACGCGTAAAAGCGGCGGCGTGGAGTACGCGGCGGGCAACGACGCGACCTGCCATCTGGAGCTACGCCGCGCCATCAACCTCGCGCTTGACCGCGAGCGCCTCGTGCAAAACACCCTAAACGGCTACGGGACGGTTGCCTGGAGCGTGTGCGACGGCCTTGCCTGGGCAAGCGAGGGGATGAAGGTGGACACCGACGTGGACGCGGCGGCGCGCCTGCTTGCGGACGCGGGTTGGGCGAAGGGCGGCGACGGCGTGTGGGCGCTCGGCGAGCAGCGCGCGGCATTCACCCTGATGTATCCCGCAAGCGACTCGTCGCGCCAGGCCATGGCCAACGAGTTTGCCAATCAGATGCGCGAGTTCGGCGTCGAGGTCCAGGTGTCCGGCTCGTCGTGGAGTACGGACGCGGCTGGTCTCTACGCGCACCAGTACAGCGACCCCATCGTGTGGGGCTGGGGCGCGAACAGCCCCGTGCAGCTCTACGATTTGACCTACGGGAAAAGCGAGGGCAACTACGCGTGCTATACGGACGCTGCTGTGGACGCGCACCTAGACGCGGCGCTCGCCAAGCCCGAGGTGGCCGATTCCTTCGAGGAGTGGAAGCTTGCGCAATGGGACGGCAGCACCGGTCCGGCGCCGCAGGGGGGCGCGTCGTGGGTGTGGCTTGCCAACGTCGAGCACCTCTACTTCAAGCGCGACGGCCTCGACGTGGCCGAGCAGAAGCCGCATCCGCACGGGCACGGCTGGTCGCTGGTGAACAACGTGGACATGTGGAGCTGGTAGGAGGGTGCGTCGCGTCGCCTTCTACATCGTGCGGGTCGCGCTGCTTTTGCTCGCCGTGTCCGCGCTGGCCTTCGTGCTCGTGGGCGTCTCGCCCATAGACCCCGTGCAGGCAAACGCCGGCGCGAGCGCGTACGCGGGAATGTCCGCCGAGAAAAAGGCGCAGCTCGCCGCGTGGTGGGGGGCAGACGCGCCCGTGTGGGAGCGCTATCTCTCATGGCTGGCCTCGGCCCTGCGCGGCGACCTCGGGACCTCGCTTCGCTTCAACGCGCCCGTGGCCGAGGTGCTGGCGCAGCGGGCGGGCACTACCTTGCTGCTCATGTGCGTGGCCTGGGTGGCAAGCGGCGTGCTCGGCTTTGCCTTGGGGGCGCTTGCCGGCGCGCGCGCGGGCTCGGCCTTCGACCGCGTGGTGCGGGGTTTGTGCCTCGTCTTGGCCTCGACGCCCTCGTTTTGGCTGGGGCTGCTCGTGCTTTACGTCTTCGCCGTGTGGCTCGGGTGGTTTCCCATCGGATTTTCCACTTCCGTGGGAGCGGGTTCGGCCTCCGTCTCTGTGGCCGACGTGGCGCACCATCTCGTGCTGCCCGCCCTTACTTTGAGCATAGTCGGCATGCCCAACATCGCCTTGCACACGCGCGAGAAGATGGCCGGCTGCATGGACAGCGACTACATGCGCTTCGCCCGTGCGCGGGGGATGGGGCGCCTGGCTGCCGCGCGCCGCCACGGGCTGCGCAACGTCGCCCTGCCCGCAATCACGTTGCAGTGCGCCTCGGTGGCAGAGCTTTTCGGCGGCTCGGTCCTGGTCGAGCAGGTGTTTTCCTATCCGGGCTTGGGGCAGGCGGCGGTCACGGCGGCCACGGGTGGCGACGCCTCGCTGCTCGTCGGGATCGCCGTGGTCTCGGCGCTGCTGGTTTTCGCCGGCAACGCCTGCGCCGATCTGCTCTACCGCGTGCTCGACCCGCGCATCCGGCTCGGGGACGGGGTGAGCGCATGAACGCCTCCGCGCAGACCGTCTTTCACGTGCCGTCCCGCCGTGTCCGTATGCGCAGCCGCCGCGCTTCGCTTGTCGCTTGCGTCGCGTGTCTGGGGGCGCTTGCCGCCCTCTTCATCATTGGGGCGCTGCTCGGCGATGCTGCGACGGTGACGGACCTGTCCATGAAGAATCTGCCGCCGTCGCCCGCGCACCCCTTCGGCACCGACCAGCTGGGGCGCGACATGCTCGTGCGCACTGTGGCCGGTCTGTCCACCAGCATCGGTATCGGTTTTCTCGCTGCGCTCGCCTCGGCGTTTTTGGCGCTCGTCTTGGGGTGCGCGGCGGCCCTTGGCGGGCGACGTGTGGACGCGGCGGTCACCTGGCTTGTGGACCTGGCCTGCGCGCTGCCCCACATCATCTTGCTCATACTCATATCGTTTGCGCTGGGCAAAGGGGTCGCAGGCGTCGTGGTCGGAGTGGCGCTCACGCACTGGCCGAACCTGTGCCGCGTCATCCGCGCCGAGATCTTGCAGGTGCGCGAGAGCCGCCCCGTGGCGATCGCCGCCCAGCTCGGACGCACCCGCACGCAGATCGCCGTGCGCCACATGTTGCCGGCCGTGATGCCCCAGTTCACCGTCGGCCTCGTCTTGCTTTTCCCCCATGCGATCTTGCACGAGGCGGCCATCACCTTCCTCGGCTTCGGGCTGTCGCCGGAGACCGCGGCCGTCGGCATCATCTTGAGCGAGTCCATGGGCTATCTCGCGGCGGGCATGTGGTGGCTTGCCGTCTTTCCGGGCGCGGCGCTGGTGGGCGTGACCCTGCTGTTCAACGGGGCGGGCAAAAACCTGTCGCGCGTGCTCGGGCTGCAGCGGGAGCGGGGGTGAAGGCGATGAAGACGGTGGAGGATACGGCGGACACGCATGTGCATGACGGAGATTGTGCGGGTGAAGAGGACGCGCACAAGGCTGTTGAAGGGGCCGCGTACAAGGCTTCCTGCGCTGCCGCGCCGTCTGCCGCGCCTGCCGCATCCGCGCACAGCGCCGACCATGCCGGCGAGCGCTTTCACCACCATCATTCGCACGCTCCCGGTTCGCGCCATGTGGCAGGCCACCACCTTCTGCAGGTCGAAGACCTCGTCGTCGAGTTCGCGTCTGCGGCCGGGCGCACGCGCCCCATCGACGGCCTGAACGTGTCGGTGCATGCCGGCGAGGTGGTTGCGCTGGCCGGGCCTTCGGGTGCGGGCAAGACACTCTTGGCCGATGCACTGCTGGGCATGTACGCGCCAAGCGCCGAGGTGCGCGGAACCATATTCTTCGACGGCGCCCGACAGACGGCGGAGTCTTTGCGGCGCTTGCGTGGCCGCGAGGTAGCCCTCGTGCCGCAGGGCGTCTCCTCGCTCGACCCGCTTATGCGCGTGGGACGGCAGGTCGGCGGCGATGCGGCTCGGCGTACCGAGCTTTTCACCCGCTACCGCCTCGATGCGTCCGTCGAGCGTCTCTATCCCTTCGAGCTGTCCGGTGGCATGGCTCGGCGCGTCCTGCTCATCTGCGCGCTCATGTCCGACCCGCGCCTGCTCGTGGCAGACGAACCCACCACGGGGTTGGACCTGGAGCTGGCCGTGCGGGCGACAGAGGACCTGCGCGCCTTTGCCGACGGGGGCGGGGGCGTCTTGCTGATTACCCACGACATCGAGCTTGCCCTGCGCGTGGCCGATCGCATCGCCGTCTTCACCGATGGGCGCGTGGTTGAAGAGACCGACGTGGCAGGTTTTTCCTCGCCGGACACGCTTTCGCACCCTTTCTCGCGGCGCCTGTGGCACGCGCTGCCCGCGCATGGCTTTCGCGACGTCGGTGACGCGGGAAAGGGCGTTTCACCTGCAGGAGAGGAAGTGCAGGCATGAGCGTGCTGTGTGCCGACAATTTGGCCTTCTCGTGGCGCGCCGGCACACCCGTGGTCGAGAGGTTTTCCCTTCGCGTGGGCAGCTCCGAGCGCGTGGCCCTGGCCGGCCCTTCGGGTTGCGGCAAGAGCACTGTCTGCCAGCTGCTCGCGGGCTATCTGCGTCCCACGAGCGGCAACATCACCATGGACGGGGCGCCCGCAGTCGCCCGAGCGCACGTCCCCAATCCCGTGCAGCTCGTCTGGCAGCACCCCGAGCAGGCGCTCGACCCCAATATGCGCGTGGGCGCCTCGATTACCGAGGCGGGGGCGGCAGATGAGGAGCTGCATGCGGCTTTGCATATCGAGGACGCGTGGCTTGCGCGCTATCCGCACGAGCTGTCGGGAGGCCAGCTCCAGCGCTGCTGTATCGCCCGCGCCCTAGCCGCGCGCCCCCGCTTCATCGTCGCCGACGAGATTTCGACCATGCTCGACGCGCTCACCCAGCAGCAGGTATGGAGCTTCCTGCTTGCGCATTGCGAGCGCCACGGTATAGGCCTCGTGTTCGTCACCCATTCCGACGCCCTGCGAAAGCGCCTTGCGACCCGCACTGTGTTTCTCGGGTGAAGTGAAGTACCGCTGGGTCGGCGCCCTATTTGCGCGTCCCTATTTGTCCACGCGCACCGCGACCACGGCAAAACGCTCCTCAGACGTGCCGTACGAGCAGGTGGACAGTGTGAGCAGCTCGTGGCCGTACGTGGCCTCGACTGTCGGCGAGAACATCGACTGACCCACGACCGTGTTCACGAAATCGGCGTATTCCTGCGCGTTCAGATTGCCCACGTGTTCCCAGTAGCGGTAGTAGCCGTCTCCGTGCGAGAGGTCGGTGTGGAAGGCCGCTATAGGTTTGTAGGTGCCCTCGCCTTGCGTGGTGGTGAAGCTGATCTCGTGCGTGTTGAAGAAATCCTCGTCCTCGAAGTTGAGCAAGGTGGCAAACATCGACCCGCTGCGCATGTGGTGGCCGTAGATGATGGTGGAGTTGCCACCCGGCACGATGCAGCCTTCGCCCACGAAGGGTGTGCCGGCCGAGGAGCGCTCGCGGTCGAAATTGCGGTGCAGGTAGTACTCGGGGTCGTCGGGGGTGAACATGACGGGGTAGTCGATGTTGGTGTCGGCCACGTAGACCCAGCCCACCGCGTCGGGGTTGAGCGCCTGTAACGCGGCAATGTCGCGCCCGCTTTGCGTGCGCAGCTCCTCGTAGGCCACGTCGACCTCGTGGTAGTCGAGCAGGATTTTCGCGATGATGCCCGCGCACACGGCCATGATGACGAGGCACACAATCATGATGACGAGGGAGATGCGGCCCTTTTTCCTGCGGGGCGGCTCGGACGCGGGTTGCATGTAGGCGGCTGCCGCGGGCACGGACTGGGCGTAGACGGGCTGCTGTGCGTGCGGGGGTTGCTGCGTCTGCGCCGCCCCCTGCCATTGTCGGTCGTGCTGTTCCATCTTGCTCCTCGCGTGCGTCGCGTGTAAAATCTAAGGCAGGATGCCCCGCCATGGTCGGGCAGCATTCGGGCTAGAGCCGAGGTAGCCTGCTAGCTATGCCTCGGCTCCTTCCTTTCCTGCTATTCGATTCTAGGGCATCTGCGCATTGCCGTGCGCCTCGATGGCGAGATTGGCGCGTCGGCTCCGCCGTCGCTTCAAAACCCTAGGCCTGCGCGGCCAAATAGTAATCGAGCGCCTCCCTGTAGACTGCAGATGGCTTCACGCCTCTGCTGCGGGCGATTCCAGCGACCCGTTGAGTGTCAGCGGCGTCGTAGACCACCGTCACGCGCCGTTTTCCGACCGCGTCGAGATGGGAACCGCTGAACACCTCGCCGCCGGGCTCCGACTCGAAGCTGGCATCCTCATAGGGTGCGGCCATGCGGTCGAGGTCGGCGTCGGTCATGCCGTGTTTTGCCATGAAATCATCCACGTTCACTCTCGTCACCTCTCCAGTCCAAGTTCCCTGAGCGTCTTCCCGCTTGGCGGGGTCATCCCGTGATACATGAAGAAATAGTCCTCAGCAGGGTCATAGATATAGACCAGCTCAATCAGTCTGTTGTGCAAATCCGTGCCGATTGCCACCCATTCGCCCGCCCCGCGCTGTTTGTAGCGAATCATCGAGCGCATTGCAGCTGTCACGTCGGCATCGTTTACTTCAGGGTGCCGTTGGCTGATTCTGGGATGAACACCGATTTGGCTCATGCTGCTCTCCTGTTGATATGATATGAAATCATATCATATCTCATGGTAATTCCCCCGATGCATGCGTCTTTTCTTGAGTTGAAGCGCGGCTTTGGGTGCGCTGTGCTACCATCGGCATCGCAAGCACAAGCACGTCGGGAGCTGCCCGCATGCCGCGCGAGGAGCGCGCGAGGCGGCTGAGAGGCGAGAGAATCGCGACCGAAAAGAGACCGGCCCGGTAATGCGGGTCGCGCACACGTGGTGCATCTTTGCGCGTGCAGGCCCGCTGCGGCCGTGCGCAAGCGCACACTCTCTTTTACCCGCGTACCCCTCCGCCCGCCTCGGCGCGATGCGGCACGGGAAAGGAGCGCATATGGCAAAAACGCAGTTGGAGGCGGCGCGCGCGGGCGAGGCGACGCCGCAGATGGAGCGGGTGGCGCGCGAGGAGCGCCGCGAGCTGGACTGGCTTTTGCAGGAAGTGGCGGCAGGCCGCGTCGCCATCCCCGCAAACCACGCGCACGGCGCCTTGCAGGCCAAGGGTGTGGGTGGCGGGCTGTCCACGAAGGTGAACGTGAACCTCGGCGTGAGCGGCGATTTGCACGACTACGACATAGAGATGGCCAAGGTGGACATGGCGCTGTCGTTGGGCGCCGACGCCATCATGGACCTCTCGAACTGCGGCAAAACCTCGAAGTTCCGCCGCGACCTGCTGGCGAAATCGCCTGCCATGGTGGGCACGGTGCCCATGTACGACGCCATCGGCTACCTGGACAAAGAGCTGGCCAGCTGCACCGCCGACGATTTCTTGCGCGTGGTGCGCGCCCATGCCGAAGACGGCGTGGATTTCGTCACGGTGCACGCCGGGCTGAACCGTCGCACAGTCGAGGCCTTCACCCGCGCGGGTAGGCGGATGAACATCGTCAGCCGCGGCGGCAGTCTGCTGTTCGCATGGATGGAGCTGACGGGCAACGAGAACCCCTTCTTCGAGCGCTACGACGAGCTGCTGGAGATTTTGCGCGAACACGACGTGACCATCAGCCTGGGCGACGCGTGCCGCCCGGGGTGCATCGACGACGCGACGGATGCGGCGCAGGTGGCCGAGCTGGTGGAGTTGGGCAACTTGACGCGCCGTGCATGGGATGCGGGCGTGCAGGTGATGGTCGAAGGACCCGGGCACATGGCCCTAAACGAGGTGGCGGCCAACATGGAGCTGGAAAAGCGCCTCTGCCACGGCGCGCCCTTCTACGTACTGGGTCCTCTCGTCACCGACATCGCGCCCGGCTACGACCACATCACGAGCGCCATCGGCGCAAGCATCGCGGCGGCAAACGGCGCGGACTTCCTGTGCTATGTCACGCCGGCCGAGCATCTGCGCCTGCCTGATGCAGACGACGTGCGCGAGGGGTTGGTCGCGGCCAAGATCGCGGCACATGCGGCCGACATCGCCAAGGGCGTGCCCGGTGCGCGCGAGCGCGACGACGCTATGGCCGACGCGCGACGCAGCTTCGATTGGGAGCGGCAGTTCGAGCTTGCCCTCGACGGGCAACGCGCACGAGAGCGCTTCGAGAGCGCGCCGCCTGCCGAGGAGGAGAGCTGCACGATGTGCGGCAAGATGTGCGCGGTGCGCACGGTGAACAAAGTGTTGGCCGAAAAAGGAGAGGAGCTGGGACTATGAGCCTGGTAGACGAGGTGGTCGAGGCGGCAGCGCGGGTGCGCGCACGCACGCCGCTCGTGCACAACATCACGAACTACGTCACGGTCAACGACGTGGCCAACGCCGAGCTTGCCATCGGGGGCTCGGCGCTCATGGCAGACGCCGTCGAGGAGCTGCGCGACATGGTGGCAATCGCCTCGGCGGTCAACATCAACATTGGCACTTTGAACGCGCGGACCGTCGAGAGCATGCACGCGGCGGCCGATGCGGCAGCCGAGTTGGGCCGTCCGCTCGTCTTCGACCCGGTGGGCGCCGGCGCGAGTGCCTTGCGCAACGAGACGACGCGCGAGTTTTTGGTCCACGCGCGTCCTGCCTGCATTCGCGGCAACCTCAGCGAGATTGCCTTCGTGGCCGGCCTTGCGGCGACGACGCGCGGGGTGGACGCCGGCGAGGTGGACGGCGCGGCATCGCCGGAAGAGGTGGCGGCGCAGGTGGCACACGCACACGGATGCATATGCGCCATCACGGGCGCGGTGGACGTGGTCTCGGACGGCACGCACACTATTTTCATCGAGAACGGCGATGCGGCCATGGGCAAGATCACGGGCACGGGCTGCATGTGCGACGGGCTGATTGCGGCGTTTCTGGGCGCGGCGGGCATCGGCGCAGCGGCCGGTGTGGCGGACGCGGGCGAAGGCGTCGGCACGCACACGGCGCTCGTGGCCTGTGCGGCGGCCATATGCAGCATGGGGCTGGCCGGCGAACTGGCGCGTCGCGACCTCGAGGGCATGGGGGCGCTCGTCGGCACGGGCAGCCTGCACATCGGCATCATCGACCGGCTGAGTCTGCTGTCTGCAGACGACTATCGCCGCCACGCACGCATCGAGGAGCGCTGAGGGTCCACGATGGCAAAATCGCAGCTCGACTACACGCTCTACCTCGTCACCGACCGCGACCTCATGGCCGTCTCCGACATCGAGACGCTCGTGGACGAGGCCTGCGCGGGTGGCGCCACCCTTGTGCAGCTGCGCGAGAAGCACGCTGGGCGCGAGGAGTTCACCAGCCTCGCGCGGCGGGTGAAGCGCATCGCGGACGCGCACGGGGCAGGGCTTGTGGTAAACGATGCGGCCGAGGTGGCGGCTGCTGTGGGCGCGGCGGGCGTGCACGTGGGCCAAGGCGACCTGTCCGTCGCAGCCGCGCGTGCCATCGTGGGCGAAGACGCCGTCGTGGGGGTGTCTGCCTCAACTCTTTCCGAGGCTGTGCGTGCGCAGGCAGACGGTGCCGACTACCTGGGTATCGGCGCCATGTGCTTCACCCCGACCAAGCCTGACGCACACGTGACGGACATGGATGAGCTGCGCCGCATACTCGACGCCGTGCGCATCCCCTGCGTGGTCATAGGCGGGGTAAACGAGCAGACGATCCCCGCCTACGCCGGCCTTGCCCTCGCGGGTTTTGCCGTCGTCTCGGGCATAGTCGCCGACCCCGACCCGCGCTCGGCTGCCACCCGCCTGCGCGCTTGCATTGCCCACATACGCTAGGCCGTGCTTTTTCGGAGACGGAAAACCCCAGACGCGTACGGCGAAAAAACGGCTTGCGCAACGCCGTGGCAAGACGCGCATTCCACGGCGCCTCAAGGGACTCGCCCCTGCCTTTGCCGCGGGCGCTGACGGGGGCGAGGTGGTGGTTGCTCTGTACATATGCACGGGTTTTTTGTTACCATCCGAATTTGTATGTATGTGACAACAGGATTTCGTGAGTGAATAAGGAGCTTTGGCATGGACGACGGGGGAATCGAGGAGCTGCTTGACGAGCTCGCCGATCGCATCGAGAACTCGAAGCCTGTCTTGGGCAACAGCCAGAAGCGCCAAGTCGAGATAGGCCCCATCTTCGAGATTCTCGACGAGATTCGCGACATCTTTCCCGACGAGCTACGTCAGGCGCGCATTATCGTGCGCGACAGGCAGGGGATGATAGAGACGGCCGAGGCCGACGCGAACCGCATCTTGGAGGACGCGGAGCGCCAGGCCGAGCAGATCGCCAGCGACCAGGAGGTCGTGCGCATCGCCAACCAAAAGGCCCAAGAGATTGTCGACGACGCCATGGCGCGCGAGCGCGAGATGCGTGTGGGCGCCGAGGACTACGCCGACCAGATTTTTGCGAACCTGGAGACGAACCTCGACAACCTGCTGAAAAACGTCACGCGCCTGCGCACGCGCCTGAACAACGGCGGCCGCGACTAGCGCCGCGCACCCGACGGCCCGCAGCGCACCCGCGAAAGACGCACACGTTCACCATGAGGGAATTCATCGTATCCACACGCCCCGAGCTTTCCGCCACGGGCGCCTCGCGCGTGCTGGCGGGCGTCCTCGACGAGGCGGGATATGCTGTGGGCGACATGGAGCTTTCCACGCCAAAGGGCATCGCCTACGACCTCGTGCTGTCCAACACCGGCGAGGCCTTCACCTTGACGGGCACGGTTTCGGCGCACGCTGAAACGCAGTGCGCCCGCTGCCTGGAGTCCGCTTCCCTCGAGGTGAAAGGCGAGGTCTCGGGCTACTACCTGGCAGACGCGGACGCCGACACCGAAGGCCTTGAGCAAGACGAGTTTTCCTACGTGGCCGACGACGGCAGCATCGACATATCCGATGCGCTGCTCGCGGCTCTGTGCTTTACCACCCCGTTTGTCGTGCTGTGCAAAGACGACTGCAGGGGGCTGTGCCCGCGCTGCGGGGCAAACCTCAACGACGACCCGGGTCATGCGCACGACGACGGCCCCGACCCGGACAACCCCTTCGCCGTGCTGAAAAATCTCAAACTCTCGTAGCGAACGTCGATTTTGCGTAGTAGAATACGAATTTGCTGTGCGCAATAAGGCGCGCAGCGGACATCGACACATGCAGGAGGAGCCGCCCCGCCAGTGGCCGCGCGCAGCGGTTGCGGGAGCTGGCGATGATTTCCTGCAGAGGATCAACGAAAGCGAGAGGTACACCATGGCAACGACTGTCTCCATCAAGACCCTGCTCGACGCGGGCGTCCACTTCGGGCACCAGACCCGTCGCTGGAACCCGAAGATGAAGCCCTACATCTGGGGTTCGCGCAACGGCATCCACATCATCGACCTGAAGAAGAGCCTCTACGCCATCGACGATGCGTACACCTTCCTGTCCAACGTCGCTGCGCGCGGCGGCCAGGTGCTGTTCGTGGGCACGAAGAAGCAGGCGAGCGGCCCGTTGAAGGAGGCGGCCGAGCGCGCCGGCCAGCCCTACGTCAACTTCCGTTGGATGGGCGGCATGCTCACCAACTTCCAGACCATCAAGACGCGCGTGCAGCGCATGGCCGAGATTGAGAGCATGAAAGAATCCGGCCTGATTGAGTCCTACAACAAAAAGGAGCAGGCTGGTCTGAACAAGGAGCTGGACAAGCTCCAGGCGGCCCTCGGCGGCATCCGCGACATGAACGGCCTGCCGGCGGCAATCTTCGTGGTGGACACGAACCACGAGATTAACGCCGTGCGCGAGGCGCGTCGCCTGAACATCCCCATCGTCGGGCTGATCGACACGAACTGCGACCCTGATGAGGTCGACTACGGCATCCCGGCAAACGACGACGCCATCCGCTCCGTGCGCATGCTGTGCGACGTGGTGGCCGACGCGGTGCTGGCCGGCGGCCAGGCCAACGTGACGGCCGAGGAGATGGCCGGCGAGCCTGCGGATGCCAAGCCCGAGGCGAAAGAAGAGACGGCCAAGGAAGAGGCGCCCGCCGAGACGCCCGCGCCCGCAGCCGCAGAAGAGAAGGTAGCCGTAGAGGCCGAGCCTGCGGCAAACGACGAGAAGAAGGACGAATAGACATGGCAGCTATCACCGCTCAGATGGTCAAAGAGCTCCGCGAGGCAACCGACGCGGGCATGATGGAGTGCAAGAAGGCACTCGTGGAAGCCGACGGCGATTTCGACGGCGCTGTAGACGTGCTGCGCACGCGCGGTCTGGCGGCGGCGGCCAAGAAGGCCGGACGCGCCACCAACGAGGGTCGCGTTGTCGCGGCGGTTTGCAAGGACGGCGCCAAGAAGGGCTCCGTGTGCCAGGTGAACTGCGAGACGGATTTCGTCGCCCTCACCGACAAGTTCGGCGAGTACGCCGAGAAGTTCACCCGCGCGGTCACGCACAACGACCCGGCCGACGTGGAGGCGCTGCTTGCCGGCGAGTACCAAGGCGAGAAGGTCCAAGACATCCTCACCGACGCCATCCACACCATCGGCGAGAACATCGTCATCTCCAACTTCAAGCGCCTCGAGGTTGCCGGCACCGGCGCGGTCGTTCCCTACATCCACATGAACGGCAAGATCGGCGTGCTCGTGGCCTTCGAGTTCGGCAACGAGGCAACCGGCTCCGACGAGCGCTTCTTGGCCATGGGCAAGGACGTGGCCATGCAGGTCGCGGCCACCAACCCCGTGTCGCTGGATGCCGACAGCGTGCCCGCCGACGTGCGCGATCACGAGATGGACATCTACAAGGCGCAGGCCGCCGAGTCCGGCAAGCCGGAAAACATCCAGGTCAAGATTGCCGAGGGACGCATGAACAAGTTCTACAAGGAGAACTGCCTCGTGGAGCAGGATTTCGTGAAGGACTCCGACAAGACGGTCGCCGCATACGTCGCCGGCGTGGCCAAGGAGCTGGGCGACACGGTGAAGGTGGTCGACTTCGCCCGCATCGCCTTGGGCGACTAGCACGACCGGGCCGGCTTGCCCCGCACGCTCGCGGGTGCGCCTCTTTTCCCGGCAATGAACGCAAAAGCGTCGCTGCCTCGCTCACCTGCGGGCTGCGGCGCTTTTCTTTACCATGAAGCCCGACGCGGGCGCCAAGAAACGGCAGGAGAAAACGCATGGACACGACACCGACCGAGACGCGCGTGCGCTTCGCGCCCTCTCCCACGGGCAAGCTGCACATAGGCGGCGCCCGCACGGCCATCTACAACTGGGCGTTTGCCCGCGCGACGGGTGGAAAGTTTATCTTGCGCATTGAAGACACCGACCCGAAGCGCTCGACGCAGGAAAACATCGACCTCATCTTGCGCTCGATGCGCTGGCTGGGGCTGGACTGGGACGAGGGTCCGGAGGTGGGCGGCGAGGCAGGCCCGTACCTGCAGACCGCGCGCGCGGCCACGTATGCGGCGGCACTCGATCAGTTGAAGGAGGCGGGTAGGGCGTATCCGTGCTTTTGCACGTCAGAAGAGCTTGCGGCGCGCCGCGAGGCTGTGCAGAAAGGCGCCGATCCCGCCCCCGACCCGTGCCGTGCGCTGTCTGCCGACGAGGCGGCCTCGCGCGTGGCGACAGGCGAGGCGCACACCTGGCGCTTGAAGGTGCCTGAAGACCGCGGCACAATCGTGGTGCACGATGTTGTCCATGGCGACAGTTCCTTTGATGCCGCCTTGCAAGACGACATGATCTTGGCCCGCGCCGACGGCAGCCCCACCTACAATTTCGCGGTGGTTTGCGACGACGTGAACATGCGCATGACCCACATCATCCGCGGCGACGACCACCTGTCCAACACGCCGCGCCAGGTGCTGGTCTACGAGGCGCTGGGCTACCCCGTGCCCACCTTCGCGCACATCCCGATGATCTGCGGTCCGGACGGCAAAAAGCTCTCGAAGCGCCACGGCGCGGCATCCGTCGAGGAGTACCGCGACATGGGGTATCTGCCCGATGCGCTGTTCAACTACCTGGCGCTGCTCGGATGGGCGCCCGACGGCGAGACGACGGTCTTTTCCCGCGACGAGATGGCGCGGCTGTTCACGCTGGAGCACGTGGGTAAAAACCCCAGCTCGTTGGATTACGACAAGCTGCAATGGATGAACAACCGCTACGTGCAGTCCATGGGCGCCGAGGCGTTTGCGCAGGCCGTGGCGCCGTATCTGGTGGACGCGGGCGTGGCGGCCGACATGGGGCAGGCCGAAAAGATGCGCCCGACGCTCGAGGCGGCCTACCCGCTGGTGGCCGAGCGGGTGAAGCTCATGACCGAGGCACCTGCCATGCTGGCCTATCTCTTGTGCGACGAGCTGGAATTCGACGAGAAGAGCGTGAAGAAGGTGCTGCAGAAGGAGGGCGCGCAGGCAAAGACGGCGCTTTCCCGCGGCGCGGACGTTTTGCGCAGCCTGGCAGATACCGGCGCCTGGGACACCGCGCACATCGAGGCTGCGCTGCGCGAACTGCCAGAGGCAATGGATGTGAAGGCGCGTTTTGTGTTTCAGCCTTTGCGTGTGGCCGTCACGGGCAACATGGTTAGCCCGCCGCTGTTCGAGTCGGTCGAGCTGCTGGGGCCGGTGCGTACGCTGGAGCGGATCGCCGCTGCCGAAAAGCTTGCCTGCGACTGAGGTGCGGCCGACCTGCGCGCTTTCACAGTTTCTTCGCAACTTACTGATAGGGTGGACACTCGTATTTTTCGAATGCCCATGTCGTGCGGGGTAGACGCGCACGACGCCACGCTTGAAGGTGCATGATTTGCGAGGGCGGTGGGCATTTTCGCCTGAAGATATGGCACGACACGACACGACGGGACGTTATGGCACGCAACAGACGCAGGGCCTCATCGCATGCGGACAGGCGCCAACGCTTTTCCTCCGAGCGCTCCGACATGCAAAGCGGTGCGGAATCCAGGTATACCGACCAAAACGTCCGCCACGACGGCGGATACGGCGCAGGCAGCCGGGATGCCGCTTCCGGGCGCGGATACTCGTCGTATGCGGGACGGGCGTCTGCAGGTGAAGGGTATCGCGACACGGCGGCCGCGAGGGGATATTCCCGCGGCGGCGACGATGCAACTTCCGGGGCGCATGGCCGCTATGCCCGCTCGTCGCACATGCAGCGGGATGCGGGTTCGACTTTTGGCTCGCGCGCCTACCCGGGCACCTACTCGAGCGCAGGCTCCTATGCAAACGCGCGTTCCCATTCGGACGCGGGCTCGTATGCGGGCGCGTCCTCTTTTGCAAGCGCCGGCGACTACAGCCGCGACGCCGCGCGCTACAGCGCTCATGCGCACGCGGAGGGCATGGCCGCGTCCCCTTACGCGGAGCAGGCGCTTTCTCGCCGCCGCGCTTCCAAGAAAAAGCGCATCCTTCTAGGCGTTACCATCGCGCTCGTGGTGTTGCTCGCCGGCGTGGGTACCGCCGCGGCCCTGTGGTACAACGGCGTTCTCACTACATTGCGCGGCGACAACCAGATCACCAACACCGAAGAGGTCGTCAGCACGGTCGAGCCGTACTACGTTTTGCTGCTGGGCGGCGACTCGCGCGACGACACCGACGAGGACAACCGCACCGACAGCATCATGATTGCGCGCGTGGACGAGACGAACAAGCAGGTGGGCATTCTCTCCATCCCTCGCGACACGCGCGTCTACATCGACGGCCACGGCTACTGCAAGATAAACGCCGCCATCGAGTATGGCGGCTACAACCGCGTCGTCGAGTGCGTGAACAACATCCTTGGCATCAAGATCAACTACTACGCCTTCATCTACTTCGACGGCTTCAAAGACCTCGTGGAGGCACTCGGCGGCGTGACCGTCTCAGTGCCCGAGGGGACCTACTACGACGGGGTTTGGGTGCCGGCAGGAGATGCGGTCGAGATTAACGGCGAGGAGGCGCTTGTTTTGGCGCGCTGCCGCCATGGGTACCCGCCCGACACAGGCGCCTATGCCATGGGCGATTTTCAGCGCACCCTAAACCAGCGCAACCTGATCAAGGCCATCGCGAAGAAGGTGCTCGAGCAGGACGTCTCGCGCATGCCGTCACTGATCGAGGGCTTGGCCAAGTGCATCGAGACGAACATGGACGCCACGAAAATCATCTCGCTTGCCCAAAACATGAAGGGCATGGACACCGACGAGATAGACGCCGCGCAGCTCGGCATCGCGGGCGCCACCATCAAAGGCGAGTGGTTCGGCATCGTCTTCAAGGACGTTTACGAGGTGATGAAGGCGAACTTCACCAGCGGCAAGGACATTCTCGACGGGCTGGGCAGCTACAACATCGAGATGAACGACTCGGACTGCGGCAGCCGCTACACGGATGGCCCACTGTTTGCCTACACGTCCTATACGGACCTCTACGGCGATCCGACGGGCACGGGCACGCCCACCTCTGATGACAAGCGCACGCAGTCGCTGTCCTCGTCTTCGTCGGGCAGTTCCGCTAGCTCGGGCAGCTCCTCTTCGTCGAGCAGCTCCAGCTCCTCCACAAGCTCTTCGTCGAAGTCGAGTACGTCCTCGTCGTCGAGCTACGACGAGGACGAATAGGGGACTCTGGCGGCTTTTGTCCGCCTCCCGCCGCCCGTTTTTCGCTCTCCGCGTTCCGCTCCCCGCGCATGCCCGCCATTTGCGCGGGTAACGGTTTCTTTCCCATACGCTGCGATGCGGTCGCGCTTGGGGCAATATGTGCGCACGCAACATGGCGCGTGTGAAAAAGCGTCTTTCGCGCAACATGGTGCTGCGCGGGAGCGCATACGCGCGAACCGGACTCAAAAACGCACGGAAAGGCGCAGGTCGATGGCTGAAAACGAAAAGAGCGGCTCCACGCGCCGCTGCAATGTCTGCGGCAAGACCGAGCAGGAGGTCGGCGCGCTCGTGCACATGCCGCCCAACCTCGATATATGCCCGAGCTGCCTCGAAAACGAGGTGGGCAAGATGGGCGAGATGCTCGAACAGCTGGGCTTTTCCATGCCGCAAGACGGCACGCCTTCCGAAAGGGGCGCTAACACCGTCTCGACGACGCTCGACAAGAAAGGCGATGCCTCTGTCGAGACTGCGGATGCAAAAGACGGCGGCGAGAACGCAAAAGGCGATGGCGACGAGGGCAAAGATGACGATGCCCCGCGCGGCTGGATGGGATTTAGCCTGCCTGGCTTTTTCACCGGCTCGGGCGGTGGCGGCCCGTTTGCCATGGGCGGGGGCGCTCCGCAAAAGCGCAAGGAGCGCGACCCAAACGAGCCGCTCATGGCACCCGTGCCCCTGCCGCACGAGCTGAAGGCGCAAATCGACGAGTATGTCGTGGGCCAGGAGCTGGCGAAGAAAATCGTCGCCGTCTCGGCTTACAACCACTACAAACGCGCGCAGGCCAGCGAGAAAGACGGCATCGAGATAGACAAGAGCAACATCCTCATGCTTGGCCCTACCGGCACAGGCAAGACGCATCTCATCCGCACGCTTGCCAAGCTGCTCGACGTGCCCTTGGCCATCGCCGACGCGACGACGCTCACGCAGGCCGGCTACGTGGGCGACGACATCGAGAGCATCATCACCAAGCTCATCCAGGCCGCCGACGGCGACGTGGAAAAGGCCGAACTAGGCATCGTCTACATCGACGAGATCGACAAGATTGCCAAGAAGAGCAATTCGGGCGACGGTGTTGGCGGTGGCAGCCACGACATCGGTGGCGAAGCCGTGCAGCAGGGTCTGTTGAAGCTGCTGGAGGGCACGCAGATTGAGGTGCCGCTGTCCGGCGGGATGAAGACGCCGTTTTCGCGCAGCGCGATGGTAGACACGACCAACATCCTCTTCATCTGCGGCGGCGCGTTTCCCGGCTTGGAGAAAATCATTACCAAGCGTCTGAACAAGAGTGCCGGCATCGGCTTTGGGGCGGACCTGAAGGCCAATTTCGACGAGGAGCGCGACATCTTCGAGCAAGTGCGCACCGAGGACCTGAAAGATTACGGTCTCATCCCCGAGTTCATCGGCCGCCTGCCTGTGTCGTGTCCCATGGAAGCCCTCGACGAGGACATGCTCTACGACATCTTGACCAAGCCGCACGACGCGCTGGTGAAGCAGTACCAGGCGCTGCTCGGCTACGACGGGGTCGAGCTGGAGTTCACCGACGATGCGTTGCGTGTGATTGCTCGCAAGGCTTTGGCTGAAGACACCGGCGCACGCGGCCTGCGCGCCATCATCGAGAAGTTCATGTTGAACATCATGTATGAGGTGCCCAAGGACCAAAACATCGGTGCCGTTGCCATCACGGGCGACTATATCGAGGGGCATGGCGCGCCTATCATCCGGCTGCGCGGCGAGATGGCCTTGCCGGACGGCCGCGACGGGGCGGATGCGGGCGAGTCTGCGGGAGAAGCGGTCGTTGCCCGGGCATAACGGTCGCTTTTGCGCTAGAATAGCGTCTTGTGTCACGGGTCGTTAGCTCAGCTGGCAGAGCAGGGGACTTTTAATCCCAAGGTCCAGGGTTCGAATCCCTGACGACCCACCACCATTAAACGCTACGTTTAAACTGAAAGGGGACTTCAGGAGGCAGCGTCGTCCCGGATTCGAACCCGGGAGAGGAAAACAGCCCAGCGGGCTGTTTTCGGCCGAGCGCCCGGTAGGGCGCGAGGTCTGCGCGATGCGCAGCGCCGCAAGGCGCGAGCAGGCGCGGAATCCCTGACGACCCACCATCTTTTCAAAGTCACGCCTATATCAAAGAAACGTTTAAAGGACAGGACGAACATGAAGGTCTTGATGGTGAACGGCAGCCGCCGCGAGAAGATGTGCACGTACACGGCACTTTCCGAGGTGGCAAAAGAGCTCGAGGCGCATGGCATCGACACCGAAATCGTTTTTATCGGCGAGCGCGCGGTGAACGGGCAGATCGACGAGCTGGTGAAGGGGGTGGCCGCCAAGGCCAAGGAGGCCGACGGCTTTGTCTTCGGCGCCCCGGTCTACTATGCCTCGCCTTCCGGCGAGATGGTCGCCTTCATGGACCGCTTCTTCGGCGTTGCTGCAGACGACCTGCGCTTCAAGCCGGCGGCCACCGTCGCCTCGGCTAGGCGCGGCGGTACGACGGCCACGCTCGACGTGCTCGACAAATACATCGAGTTTAACGAGATGCCGCACGTGACCTCGCGCTATTGGACCATGGTGCACGGCAACACGCCCGACGAGGTGCGCCAAGACGAAGAGGGCATGCAGGTCATGCGCGTGCTTGGCCGCAACATGGCCTGGCTGTTGAAGAGCATCGAGGCAGGCCGCGCGGCAGGCGTCGAACAACCGCAGGCCGCAGACAAGGTTCTCACGAACTTCATCCGCTAGGCGCATGGAAGACAAACGCGCCGCCTGCGCTGCAGACAGCGCGAGAAAGCGCCGAAAGACGGCAGGGGAGGAGCGCATGGGCGACAAGACGACCGATTTGGACGAGATGTTGAAGGCGGCGGGCATTTCCGACGGCACCGCGCCCGACGACATCGACCCCGCCACTTTTCGCAGCGGCTTCGTCACGCTTGTGGGCCGCCCCAACGCGGGCAAATCCACGCTGCTCAACGCCATCATGGGCGAAAAACTCGCCATCACCTCCGACACGCCTCAGACGACGCGCCACCGCTTCCGCGCCGTCTACGACACCGACGACATGCAGATGGTCGTCGTGGACACGCCCGGCCTGCACAAGCCCGAAGACGCGCTCGGCGCCGCACTCGACGATTCGGCCCTGAAGGCCATCGAGGGCGTGGACGTCGTCGCCATGCTCGTGGACGCGTCCAAGCCTGTGGGCGGCGGCGATAGGTGGGTGGCGAAATCGGTAGCGGCCGCCCGCGCACACAAGATCCTCGTCGTTTCGAAGACCGACACCGTCTCGCGCGACGTGGCTGAGGCGCAGGTGTTGGCCGCGAAAGACCTCGCTGAATGGGATGCCATCGTGTGCCTGTCGGCGCTCGAGGGCAAAAACGTGGACGCCTTTATCGAAGAGGTCGCCCGGCTCCTGCCGCACGGCCCGCGCTGGTTTCCGAAGGGCACCGGCCTGGACCAGCCCGTCGAGGTGGTCGTCGCCGAGTTCATCCGCGAGAAAATCCTGCGCTCGATGCGCGACGAGGTACCCCATGCCTGCGGCGTGGAAGTCGAGCAGATCGAGACGGACAAGCGCACGGGTTTTCGACGCATCTGGGCCGTCGTCTATGTCGAGCGCGACAGCCAAAAAGGCATCATCATCGGGCGCGGCGGGCGCGCCATCAAGCGGGTGGGCAGCGAGGCTCGTGCCGACCTCGAACGTTTCTTCGGGGCAAAGGTTCACCTAGACCTTTCGGTGAAGGTGAGGAAGAACTGGCGGCGCGACGCCAACCAGGTGAAGAGGTTCGGCTATGGCGAGGGTCTATAAGCGAACCTGCATAGTCCTAAAACGCACAAAACTCAAGGAAACCGACGCGATACTCACCATGCTCTCCGACGACGAGAGCCGCCAGGTGCGCGCGGTGGCAAAAGGCGTGCGCCGCCCGGGCAGCCGCTATGGGGCAAGGCTCGAGCCTTTTAGCGTCGTGGAGGCGCAACTGCACCCCGGGCGCAGCCTGGAGACCCTAGGCGAGGTGCGCTGCCTGGAAACGAACGCGGCGTGCCGCGAAGACCTCGTGCGCACGGCGGCCTGCGACTGTATGGCCGAGCTTTTGGAGAAGGCCGGCCGCGACGGGGCGGGCGGAGACGCGCGCATCTTCCCCCTCACGCGGGTGGCCCTTGCCGCCATCGGGGACGCCGACCCGGATGCCGCGCCCGTGCTTTCCTGCGCCCACATGTTGAAGGCGTGCGCGATGCTGGGCTTTGCTCCCTCGTTGCACGCGTGCGCGAGTTGCGGGCGCCCCCTGCCCTCTCCGACGCGCTACGGCATCGCGGCGGGCGGGGCCATCTGCGGGGAATGCGCGGCGCTCGTGGGCGGCGGCGATGCCATCGACTCGCGTGTGTGGCAGGCGGTGGACTTTCTTTTGCACACCTCGTTTGCCGATATGGGCTGCATCTTGAAGCCGGCAGGTGCCGCCGTGCCGAGTGGCGATGCACGAGGCGGCGCCGGAGATGCCGGAAAAACAGCTGCGGCCAGAGATAGCAAAGCGGGCGGTGCGACCGCCGTTTCCGGCATGCCGTCCGCCCGTCTGCTCGATTTCACCCAGAGGTGGTGCCGCGAGCACCTTTCCCTGAACTTGCGCTGCATCGATTTCCTCAGGTCGCTGCCCACAGATTAGCCTGCGGCGCC